>NZ_JBVHPN010000008.1:0-308091 GCF_055567935.1 Streptomyces sp. NPDC026301
CGCCACCGCCGCGAACGTCTCGTACGTGCCCTGCAGGATCCCCTGGGTGCCGATGTAGATCCACGAACCGGCCGTCATCTGCCCGTACATGGTCAAGCCCAGCTGCTCCAGGCGCCGGAACTCCTCCCAGTTCGCCCAGTCCCCCACCAGGTTGGAGTTGGCGATCAGGACACGCGGCGCCCACTCGTGCGTCTGCATCACGCCCACCGGGCGCCCGGACTGCACCAGCATCGTCTCGTCCTGCTTCAGCGTCCGCAGGGTCCGCACCATCGCGTCGAAGGAGCGCCAGTCACGCGCGGCCTTGCCGGTACCGCCGTAGACAACGAGCTTGTCCGGGTGCTCGGCGACCTCCGGGTCCAGGTTGTTCTGGAGCATCCGCAGGGCGGCCTCCTGCTGCCAGCCCAGAGTGCTCAGTTCCGTACCACGCGGTGCTCGCACGGGTCGCGGTCCTGACATGCGCTGCCTCCTGCCTCGGCGGTGACCAGCACCCGCATGGCACTGGATCGAACTATTCACATATTGACGCCAGTGAATACGACTAGTCAACGGCACCCGTGGCGCGCCCGGCCGCCGGATGATGGAGTGGCGTCATGACCTTCACGGGCTCCACAGGCAGCGGTACAGAACGGACCGAACGCCGGGAACGCGCCGTCGCGGCAGCGGTGGCGCAGGGGCTGGTCGGCCCCGACGTCCCGATCATCGGGCTGCTGGACGTCGCCGGCATCCGGGCGGGCGCCGAGGCGCTGCGGGCCGCGTTCGCCGCGGTCACCGACGCGCCGGTGCTGCACGCCTTCGCCGTCAAGGCGGCCCCGCTGGTCCCCGTACTGCGGCTGCTGCACGAGGCGGGCATCGGCGCCGAGGTCGCGAGCCCCGGCGAGCTGGCGCTGGTCAGAGCGGCCGGGGTGCACGCCGCGCACACGGTCCTGGACTCGCCCGCCAAGACGCCTGCCGAGCTGCGCGAGGCGCTCGCGCTGGGCATCGCGGTCAACGCCGACAACCCGCAGGAGCTGGCCCGCATCGACGCGCTGGTCTCCTCGGCCCCCACCCGCTCCCCCCTCGGGCTGCGGGTGAACGCGCAGGTCGGCGGGGGCAGCATCGAGGCGCTGTCCACGGCGACCGCGACCTCGAAGTTCGGCGTCGCGCTGCGGGACGAGGGGGCCCGGCAGTGGGTGATCGACGCCTACCGCGCCCGCCCCTGGCTGACCCGGCTGCACACCCACTCCGGCTCGCAGGGCGTGCCGCTGGAGCTGATGGCGCGGGGCGTACGGGCGGTGTACGAGCTGGCCGAGGAGATCAACGAGGCGGTGGGCCGGCAGCAGATCGACACCGTCGACATCGGCGGCGGCCTGCCGGTCAACTTCGCCTCCGACGCCGACGACCCCACCCACGAGGCGTACGCGCGGGTCCTGAAGGAGCAGGTGCCGGGGCTGCTGGACGGGCGGTACGGCCTGGTCACCGAGTTCGGGCGGTCGCTGCTGGCCAAGCACGGCACGGTGCTGGCGCGGGTGGAGTACGCCAAGACCTCCGGCGGCCGGCCGATCGCGGTCACCCACGCGGGCGTGCAGGTCGCCACGCGTACCGTCTACGCGCCCGCCGCCTGGCCGCTGCGGATCGCCGCGTTCGACGCCAAGGGGCTGCCGAAGAGCGGCGAGGAGCTCGCGCAGGACGTGGCGGGCCCGGCCTGCTTCGCGGGCGATCTGCTCGCCGAGAACCGCACGCTGCCGCCGCTGGCGCAGGGCGACTACGTGGCGGTACTGGACACCGGCGCGTACTACTTCGCCCACCACTACGCCTACAACAGCCTGGCCCGGCCTGCCGTGCACGGCTTCGCCGAGGGCGCGGACGGCTCGGTCGGCTTCGCCACGGTCCGCCGGGCCCAGACGCTGGAGGAGATCGTCGCGGAGGCCGGCGGCGGCGCGGAGCGGGACGCCCTCGGCCGCCTCTGAGCGCCCGCTTCCGGAAAACCCGGCGGCTCTGAAATTCCTCAACTCCCGCTTCGGAACGCCGGGTACGGGCAGTACCTCCCCCACATCGACTCTCGGGGGAGGTACCTGATGACGGACACCACCACGCCGGGCTCCACCGCACCACCCGAGGAGACCGGCCTCAAGCGCGCCATCGGCCCGAAACTGCTGATCCTCTTCGTGATCGGCGACATTCTCGGCACCGGCATCTACGCCACCACCGGCAAGGTCGCGGGCAAGGTCGGCGGCGCGCTCTGGCTGCCATTCGTGATCGGCTTCGTCGTGGCGATCCTGACCGCGGCCTCGTACGTGGAGCTGGTCGGCAAGTACCCCAAGGCGGCCGGCGCCGCGCTGTACACCCAGAAGGCGTTCAAGGTTCCCTTTCTGACCTTCATCGTCGCCTTCATGGTGATGTGCTCGGGGCTGTCCTCGGCGAGCGCGGCGGCCCGCGCGTTCGGCGGCGACTACCTCGCGGAGTTCACCGACGCGGTGCCGCCGACCGTCGTCGCGATCCTCTTCGTCCTCGCGCTCGCAGCGCTCAACCTGCGCGGCGTCTCGGAGTCGGTGAAGGCGAACGTCGTGCTGACGCTGGTCGAGGTGACCGGGCTGCTGGTGATCCTGGCGATCGGCGCGTACGCGGTCCTCACCGGGGGCGGGGAGCCGGGGCGGCTGGCCGACTTCGAGGCGTCGGGGAGCGGCGGATACGCCCTGCTCACCGGCGTACTGGGCGCCACCGCGCTGGGCTTCTTCGCCTTCGTCGGCTTCGAGGACTCGGTGAACATGGCCGAGGAGACGCAGGACCCGGTCCGCACCTTCCCGCGCGCGATCTTCATCGGCGTCGGCGTCACGGGCACCGTCTACGTCCTGGTCGCGCTCGTCTCGTCGCTGCTGGTGGACCACCGCACGCTGGAGAAGTCCAGCGGGCCGCTGCTGGAGGTGGTCAAGGCCGGCGGGCTGGACTTCCCGCCGAAGCTCTTCGCGCTGATCGCGCTGTTCGCCGTCACCAACTCGGCGCTGATCAACATCATGATGGCCTCGCGGCTCTGCTACGGCATGGCCAACGAGCGCATCCTGCCCAAGGCGATGGGCCGGGTGCTCGCGAAGCGGCGCACCCCCGTCACCGGCATCGTCTTCGTCTCCCTGCTGGCCGTGGGCCTGGTCTCCACGGGCGAGATCGAAGGGCTCGGCGACACCACGGCGTTCCTGCTGCTCTGCGTCTTCGCGGTGGTCAACGTCGCGGTACTGGTGCTGCGCAAGGACCGCGTGGCACACGCCCACTTCCGTACGCCGACGGTCCTGCCGGTGCTCGGCGCGCTCACCGCCCTGATCCTCGCCAGCCCGCTGGCCGACCGCCCCGCCGAGGTCTACATCCGGGCCGGCGTCCTGCTGGCGATCGGCGTGGCGCTATGGGGACTCAACAAACTGGTGATGAAGGTGCGCGGCGAGGAGCACTGAGGACGGTACGCGCTCCCCTCAGAGCCTGCCCCGCGCCCCCTGACGCGGCCCGCGCCCTCGCGCGCTACTCGGCGAACAGGCCGCGGGCCGCCGCCCTCGCGTCGAACGCCTCCAGGCTGGCCTGGGCGTCGGGCAGCGCGTCGCACATGGCCTCCAGCAGGACGCGGCCGAGGAGCATCGGCGCACAGACCGTGTCGAAGGCCAGCCCCGTGCCGACCGCGGCGGGCAGCATGAGGTCGGTGTGCCGGGCGACCGGGGCGAACGC
The DNA here is from genome assembly GCF_055567935.1 of Streptomyces sp. NPDC026301. Classification (NCBI taxonomy): domain Bacteria; kingdom Bacillati; phylum Actinomycetota; class Actinomycetes; order Kitasatosporales; family Streptomycetaceae; genus Streptomyces; species Streptomyces sp. NPDC026301. The sequence goes on from NZ_JBVHPN010000008.1 coordinate 3,685, forward strand.
GCTGTCGGCGACGGTGACGACGGTCAGCCCGGCCGAACGGGCGTAGGCCAGCGCGTCGATCACCTCGCGCGGGTGGCGGGGCAGCGCGAAGCAGAGCAGGACGGTCGCGCCCGCGCGCACCGCACCGTCGATCCGGTCGGCGAGCATCGAGCCGCCCTCGTCCAGCAGCCGCACGTCCGGGTGGACCTTGCGCGCGAAGTACGCGAAGCCGGCGGCCTGGGCGACGGCGGCGCGCAGGCCGAGGACCGGCAGCACCGGGGACGCGGCGAACAGCCGGGCGGCCTCCTCTATGGGCGCCGGGTCGGCGAGGGCCGCGGCCAGCTCCTGGAGGTTGCCGATCTCCTCCTGTACGGCCTGCTGGTATTCGTTGAGGGAGTCGGGGGCCGGCGCGCCGCGGTCCGGCGCGACGTCGCGGAGGTGCCGGCGGAGCGCCGGGTAGCCGTCGAAGCCGAGGGCGACCGCGAAGCGGGTCACCGAGGGCTGGCTGACGCCGGCCAGTTCGGCCAGCTCCACGCTGGAGAGGAAGGGCGCGTCGGCGGCCCGGCGCACCATGCAGTGCGCGATCCGGCGCTGGGTCGGCGTCAGCCGGTGCCCTTCGAAGAGCTTCTGCAGCCGCGCCGCCGCACCGGCGGTCGCCTCGGTGGCGCCCTCGCCCCCGTTGTCCCCGCTCATCGTGTCCTCTCGGTCCGATCCCGGCTCTCGCGTCGGGACGACTTTACGCGCTGCGCGCCCACCTATTGATTTTCCATTCACCATACGTCGATGCTGAATGGAATCATGCAATGAGAGAGGCAGCCCATGGCAGGCGTGGTGGAACAACGCTCGATCGACGTCGTACCGGATTCCGAACGGCACGGCACCGCCTTCAGCCAGTTCACGCTCTGGCTGGGCGCCAACCTCCAGATCACCGCGGTGGTCACCGGCGCGCTCGCCGTCGTGTTCGGCGCGACCGCCTTCTGGTCGCTGATCGGGCTGCTCCTCGGCAACCTGCTGGGCGGCGCGGTGATGGCCCTGCACTCGGCGCAGGGCCCGCGGCTCGGCCTGCCGCAGATGATCTCCTCGCGGGCGCAGTTCGGGGTGCGCGGCGCCGTCGTACCGCTGGCCCTGGTCATCCTCATGTACATCGGCTTCTTCGCCAGCGGCACCGTGCTCGCCGGGCAGGCGGTCGGCCATCTGACCCACCTCGGCGACACCACCGGCATCATCGCCTTCGCCGCGATCACCGCCTTCGCGGCGGCCGTCGGCTACCGCCTGATCCACGCCCTCGGCCGGATCGCCGGCCTCGTCTGCGCGGTGGCCTTCGTCTACCTCGGCGTGCGCCTGCTGGAGCGGACCGACCTGGCCGTCCTGCTGCACGACCGCAGCTTCGACTTCCCGGTCTTCCTGCTGGCCGTCTCGCTCGCCGCGTCCTGGCAGCTGGCCTTCGGCCCGTACGTCGCGGACTACTCCCGCTACCTCCCGCGGCACACCTCGGCGCGCGCGACCTTCTGGTGGACGCTCTCCGGCTCGGTGCTCGGCGCGCAGTGGTCGATGGTCTTCGGGGCGCTCGCGGCGGCCGCGGCCCCGGCGGCCTTCGTCGGCCACGAGGTGAGCTACATCGTCGGGCTGGGCGGCGCGGGCCTGATGGCGTCCGTGCTGTACTTCGTGATCGCGCTCGGCAAGCTGACCGTCAACGTGCTGAACACCTACGGCGGCTTCATGTCCATGGTGACCAGCGTCAGCGGCTTCCGCGGCCAGCGCACGCTCTCGCCGCGCGGCCGCAGCCTGTACTTCGCCGGGATCATGGTCGTCGGCTCCGCGGTGGCCCTCCTCGGCAAGGACTCCTTCCTGTCCTCCTTCAAGGACTTCCTGCTCTTCCTGCTGACGTTCTTCACGCCCTGGTCGGCGATCAACCTGGTCGACTACTACCTGATCTCCAAGGAGCGGTACGACATCCCGGCCCTGACCGACCCGGCCGGCCGCTACGGCGCCTGGAACGGCAAGGCGCTGGCCGTCTACGGCATCGGGGTACTGGCCCAGCTGCCCTTCCTGGTCACCCACTTCTACACCGGCCCACTGGTCGCCCCGCTCGGCGGCGCCGACGTCTCCTGGCTGGTCGGCCTGGCGGTACCGGCCGCCCTGTACTGGCTGGCCGCCCACGGCGACACCGCCCGGATCCCGGCCGCCGATACGGGTGCCAGCCCCACTGCCGAGGCGGTCCCCCGCCCCTAGCCTTCGTATATGGCGACAGGTGACCCAGAGCTCAGGAAAGAACTCGACGCGACGCTGCACACGCGCAGGGAACTCGGCCCGGACTACGAGACCGAGCTGCTGGACTCCTTCATGGAGAAGCTGGACCGGGCCGTGGACCAGCGGGTCCGGCGACAGCTCTCGGAGCGCCGGCTGCAGGTCGCCCGGGGCGCGGACGCACGGCGCCCGGAGGGCCTGCCCGGCGGGTTCGGCGAGCGCTTCGGATTCGCCGCGCTCTCGCTGGTACTGGCGGTGCCGCTGTCCGCGATCGGCGCGGTCAACGCCGGGCTGACCGGACTGCTGGTGTCCTGGGCCGGCATCGTGGGCGTGAACGTCGTCCAGGCCGGCCACTCCTTCGGCCGCGCCCGCCGCGAGCGGGCGGCGGGCGACGCCGCATAGCGGTGGAGGGAAGTTCTTGCGGGGACCGCCGCACCCCGGCTTGCGCCGGGGGCGGGACGACGGCGGTCCCCGCGGGGGACGCGGACCGGGTCAGGGCCGGTCGGACGCGTCCTGGCGACCTGGAGTCCGGGAGCCGCTCCGAAGTCCTTGTCGCCGCACGGATTAATCTGCCTGACGAGTGTTAAGTCCGTGCTGCCTCCGCGTGACACCTACGTACACCTTGCGTCGACGGGGAGTTGACCCGGCTCCTCGGCCCTACTGCGCGCCCCGCGCGCTACCGCGGGCCAGGAAGGCCAGCAGGTCCTGCCGGCTGACGACCCCGGTCGGCTTGCCCTCGACGAGCACGATCGCGGCGTCGGCGCTCTCCAGTACGGCCATCAGGTCGGCGACCGGCTCGCCCGCGCCGACCTGCGGCAGCGGCGCGGACATGTGCTTCTCCAGCGGGTCGGTGAGCGAGGCGGTCTGCGTGAACAGCGCGTCCAGCAGCTCGCGTTCGACCACCGAGCCGATGACCTCGGCGGCCATCACGTCGGGGTGCCCGGCGCCCGGCTTCACGATCGGCATCTGGGAGACGCCGTACTCGCGCAGTACCTCGATGGCCTCGCCGACGGTCTCCTCGGGGTGCATGTGCACCAGTTCGGGGATGCCGCCGTGCTTGTTGTGCATGACGTCGGCGACCCGGTCGGTGTCCCCGGTCTCCAGGAAGCCGTAGTCGTTCATCCAGTCGTCGTTGAAGATCTTCGAGAGGTAGCCGCGGCCGCTGTCCGGCAGCAGGACCACCACCACATCGTCCGGGCCGAGCCCCTCGGCCGCCTTCAGCGCGCCGACCACGGCCATCCCGCAGGAGCCGCCGACCAGCAGGCCCTCCTCCTTGGCGAGGCGCCGGGTCATCTGGAAGGCGTCCTTGTCCGACACCGCGATGATCTCGTCGGCGACGGAGCGGTCGTAGGCGGTGGGCCAGAAGTCCTCGCCGACGCCCTCGATCAGATACGGACGCCCGGAGCCGCCGCTGTAGACCGAGCCCTCCGGGTCGGCGCCGATGACCTTGACCTTGCCGTCACTGACGTCCTTCAAGTACCGCCCGGTCCCGCTGATGGTGCCGCCGGTGCCCACGCCCGCCACGAAATGCGTGATTCGGCCGTCGGTCTGCTCCCACAGTTCGGGGCCCGTGGACTCGTAGTGCGACCGCGGGTTGTCCGGATTGCTGTACTGGTCCGGCTTCCAGGCGCCGGGCGTCTCGCGTACCAGCCGGTCGGAGACGTTGTAGTACGAATTGGGGTGGTCGGGGTCGACGGCCGTGGGGCAGACCACGACCTCGGCGCCATAGGCCCGCAGCACGTTGATCTTGTCCGTCGACACCTTGTCGGGGCAGACGAAAATGCACTTGTAGCCCTTCTGCTGGGCCACGATCGCCAGGCCGACGCCGGTGTTTCCCGAGGTCGGCTCCACGATCGTGCCGCCCGGTTTCAGTGCGCCGGACCGCTCGGCGGCCTCGATCATGCGCACCGCGATCCGGTCCTTCACGGACCCGCCCGGGTTGAAGTACTCGACCTTGGCCAGGACGGTGGCCCGGATTCCTTCGGTCACGTTCTTGAGCCGCACGAGCGGGGTGTTGCCGACCAGCTCAATCATGGATTCATAAACCTGCACGGTGGTCTCCGCGGTAAGGGGCGCGCTGTCCTGCACCCGTCCGGCCAGCCTATTGCGCTCACCCCACAGGGCGGGCGCGTTGCGGCGATGGCCCTGCGGGGCAAGACGTTCTTGTCACGAGTTTCGCGAGTCCGCGGAGCGCGCGCCGGGATTCACTCCCTCCGCACGCCCCGTGTACGCACTGCGGGGAGGTGCCCGGCCGATGCCGATGACCATGTCCAGGGCGAGAGTGGCACGCCGGATCGCAACGGCCGCGGCGCTCGGCGGCGGCGGGGCCGGGCTGCTCGGCGTCGCCGCGGTGGGCCTGCTCCTGACCGAGGTGCGGCTCGCCCGCCGTACGGTCGGCGGCTCCACCGAGCTGCCGCCGGCCGCCGACGGCCGCTACGGCGCCACCTTCTGGTACCGCACCGACCGGCCCGCGCTGCGGCTCGGCTTCCTCGGTGACTCCACGGCCGCCGGGCAGGGCGTTACACGGGCCCGCCAGACGCCCGGGGCGCTGCTGGCCTCCGGCCTGGCGGCGATCGCCGAGCGCCCGGTCGACCTGCGCAACGTCGCGCTGCCCGGCGCCCAGTCCGACGACCTGGAGCGCCAGGTGACGCTGCTGCTGGCGGACGGTCCGGCGCCGGACGTCTGCGTCATCATGATCGGCGCGAACGACGTCACGCACCGGATGCCGCTCGCCCGCTCCGTCCGCATGCTCTCCGAGGCCGTGGCCCGGCTGCGCGAGGCCGGCTGCGAGGTGGTGGTGGGCACCTGCCCCGACCTCGGCACGATCGAGCCGGTGTACCAGCCGCTGCGCTGGGTGGCCCGGCGGCTGAGCCGGCAGCTGGCCGCCGCGCAGACCATCGGGGTGGTGGAGAACGGCGGGCGGACGGTGTCGCTGGGCGACCTGCTCGGCCCGGAGTTCGAGGCGAATCCGCGGGAGCTGTTCGGCCCGGACAACTACCACCCCTCGGCCGAGGGCTACGCGACCGCGTCGATGGCCGTACTGCCCACGCTGTGCGCGGCGCTCGGCCTGTGGCCGGAAGAGGAGGAGCGCCCGGAGCCGGCGCGGCGCGAGGGCTTCCTGCCGGTCGCCGAGGCGGCGGCGCAGGCGGCGTCCGAGGGCGGCACCGAGGTCACGGGCAGCCGGGCGCCGTGGGCGCTGCTCAAGCACCGCAGGCGGCAGCGGATCGCGGTGCACGACGCGGAGGGCCCGGCCACCGGGCCGGAAGCGGAGGAGGAGGCGACGTCATGACGGGCGCGAGCGCCGCGTGCGGGCGGCGCGGCCCGGTGCGGCGGCGGCGCGGCCCGGTGCGGCGTGCCGCCCCCTTGCACATCGCGCCCCGATGGGTGAGCATCCGCTCAGTACGGAGGTAAGCAGCCGCTTAGAAAAGAGGCCCGCATCACAGCGCAGGGACCGTGACCTTCGCTGTACGTGCGGGTAGCTTCCCTCACAGTCCTCAGTTGAGTCGTCTTCCCCTGGAGCCGCGTGATGCCCGAAGCCGTGATCGTCTCTGCCGCCCGCTCCCCGATCGGCCGCGCCTTCAAGGGCTCGCTGAAGGACCTGCGTCCGGACGACCTGACCTCCGAGATCATCAAGGCCGCGCTGGCCAAGGTCCCCGAGCTGGACCCGAGGGACATCGACGACCTGATGCTCGGCTGCGGCCTGCCCGGCGGCGAGCAGGGCAACAACCTGGGCCGCATCGTGGCCGTGCAGATGGGCATGGACCACCTCCCCGGCTGTACCGTCACCCGGTACTGCTCCTCGTCGCTGCAGACCTCACGGATGGCCCTGCACGCCATCAAGGCGGGCGAGGGCGACGTCTTCATCTCGGCCGGTGTCGAGACGGTCTCGCGCTTCGCCAAGGGGAATTCGGACAGCCTGCCCGACACCCACAACCCGTTCTTCGCCGAGGCCGAGGCCCGTACCGAGGCCGTGGCCCAGACCACCGGCTCGACCTGGCACGACCCGCGCGAGGACGGCCTGGTCCCGGACGCGTACATCTCCATGGGCCAGACCGCGGAGAACCTCGCCCGGCTCAAGGGCGTCACCCGCCAGGACATGGACGAGTTCGGCGTGCGGTCGCAGAACCTCGCCGAGCAGGCCATCAAGAACGGCTTCTGGGAGCGGGAGATCACCCCGGTCACCCTCCCCGACGGCACGGTCGTCTCGAAGGACGACGGCCCGCGCGCGGGCGTCACCCTGGAGGGCGTGCAGGGCCTCAAGCCCGTCTTCCGCCCCGACGGCCTGGTCACGGCCGGCAACTGCTGCCCGCTCAACGACGGCGCGGCCGCGCTCGTGATCATGTCCGACACCAAGGCGCGCGAGCTGGGCCTGACCCCGCTGGCCCGCATCGTCTCCACCGGCGTCTCCGGCCTCTCCCCCGAGATCATGGGCCTGGGCCCGGTCGAGGCGTCGAAGCAGGCGCTGCGGCGCGCGGGCCTGTCCATCGGCGACATCGACCTGGTCGAGATCAACGAGGCGTTCGCCGCGCAGGTCATCCCGTCCGCCCGGGACCTGGGCATCGACGAGGACAAGCTGAACGTCAACGGCGGCGCGATCGCGGTCGGCCACCCCTTCGGCATGACCGGCGCCCGCATCACCGGCACGCTGATCAACTCCCTGCAGTGGCACGACAAGCAGTTCGGCCTGGAGACCATGTGCGTCGGCGGCGGCCAGGGCATGGCGATGGTCATCGAGCGGCTGAGCTGACCGCGACCACACTCACGAGCCGCTGAGCTGAGGCTTTTCGGGACCGTGCGCAGCAAGCGCGATACGCACAGCGACCGTTGGTGAGCCACGTCACCGCGTGACAAGATCGTTGTACCGACTCCCCCAGGATTGTGACCAACACCCTGGGGGAGTCACGTTTTCCCAGGTCGGCGAGGGGCCGTCGGGCCGCCCTGGGCCCCCACCGCCGGTCGTCAAGAGACGCAGCACACTGCAAACGGTCGCCGACCTCCGGCAGGCTGATGTAGGAAGTCTCCGGGGGACATTCTGCTACCGGGAGTACGTCAGTGACCGCCATCGCTTATGCACTGCTGCCGGCCGCGGCCATCGCCGTGGCGCTGGGAGCAGCCTCCCTGCACACCGCTCGCACCCTGCGCCGCGAGGTCGCCGGGCTGCGCGCCGAACTCAGCGCCGCCCGTGAGGACGGCGCCGCGGCCCTCGCCGCCATTCCCGCCGCCCGCCCGGCACCCGCCGCCGAGACCCCGCTGGACGACATACGTGCCGCGGTGGCCGACGCGCTGGCCGAGGAGCGGGAGCGGGAGCTCGCCGAGGCGCGTGCCTTCTGGGCCGCGCAGGAGGCGAGAGACGCCGCCGACTCGCCCTCGCTGCTGCCGGGCCACCCGGCGCCGGGCGACGACACCGCGCCCGGCGACGGCTTCGACCGCTTCTACCTGCCGCGGCAGGCCGACTTCGCGGGCCTGGACCCCGACGTGCTGGGCTCCGAGCCGCTGTTCGGCATGGACGAGGTGGACCTGGAACCGGTCGACGCCTCGCCCGCCGAGACCCTTGAGGAGACCGAGTCAGCCGAGCTGGCCGCCGCCCGCCGGCGCCACCCCTCGCACCCGGACTTCTCGCCGTCCCCCGCCATCGGCGACCACGAGCGCACCGTGGCGCGCCTGGAGGAGCTGGCCGAGGACCGTACGCCGCTGGCCGACGTCCGGCCGGGCCCGCTGGGCACCCTCGACGTCTACGTCTTCGCCGACGGCACGACCGTCTGTATGACGCCGGGCCACCGCGAGACGGCCGAGCGGGTCGCCGAGGCGCTCCGCGAGGGCCACACCACCGTGCTGCTCGGCGGCTCGGGCGTCTCCGGCGCGTACGCGCTGACCTTCGCCTGGGGCGAGGGCCGCGACGACAGCGTCTACGTCCTCGCCGACCGGGTCATCGCCTCCCTCTGAGGCGACCTGGGGCGACCTGGGGCGACCGCCTTCGGTACTTCCTTCGGACCGGGCCCAGCACCCGCCCGGTCCCGGACCGTTCAGCAGCGCGCCGCGGTCCGCCGTACTTCTTCCACGGCCTGTGCCACGTCCTCGGCACGGGCCGTTTCCGCGTCCCGCAGGGCGTACGCCATGTCATGACCGGCCACCGCGACTTGGTCGCCGACCGCGAACATCCCGGCGTCCGGCAGCTCGCGCGGCTCCGTTCCCGGCTCCTCCAGGCGCTGCGCACGCAGCGCGAACTCCCTGGCGAGAGCCAGCCCTTCGGCGGCCGCACCCCGCGCGAGGGCGCTCTGCGGCAGCGCCCTGAGCCGGTCGGCGAGGGTGTCAACGGCGGTCTGCAAAGGCATCACGTCAAGCACGCCGTGAGCCTATGCGCCACTCCCGGGTGGTTGCCAACGCCGGAACGCTCAGGCACGGTGTGCTGAAGGACCAGCATCGAACGCGTCCGGAGGCGCCGATGTCCCAAGTCTTCTCCGAAGAGACCCACCGGAACCTGCTCTCCCGTATTCCCCACTGCACCGGCCGCGAAGTCTCCGACTGGCTTCGCATGGTCGAGGAAGGCCCCGCTCTCTTCCGCTTCGAGGAGAAGGTCAGCTGGCTCCGTGGCGAGCACGACCTCGCCTATGGTCACGCCAAGGCGATCGTCCACGAGTACGATCTGCGGCGCGCGGCCCGGAAGTTCTAGCGGACGGTTCCCGCGTCCGGTCCGGTCCCGTGACCGGACCGCGCCGGAAACCCGAAGGGCCCGCGGGAGGCGAACCTTCCGCGGGCCCTTCGCTGTGTCCGCCGGGCCTTGTCGGCGCCGGGGACCCGGGCGGTACTAATCGTCGCCGTTGAGGATGGCGACCAGGCGCAGCATCTCCAGGTAGATCCACACCAGGGTCATGGTGAGGCCGAAGGCCGCGAGCCAGGACTCCTCGCGCGGGGCGCCGTAGGCGATGCCGTCCTCGACCTGCTTGAAGTCCAGGGCGAGGAAGAGCGCGCCGAGCAGCACGCCGGCGATGCCGAAGACGATGCCCAGGCCGCCGCTGCGGAAGCCGAGGCCGTCACCGCCGCCGAAGGCCATGAAGAGCAGGTTGACCACCTGCAGCAGCAGGAAGCCCATGGCGGCGATGATCACGAAGCGGGTGAACCGCGCGTTGACCCGCACGATGCGGGTCTTGTAGGCGACGAGCATCACGACGAAGACCGCCATGGTGCCCAGCACCGCCTGCATGGGCGCGCCGGGGGCCACCCACTGGTTGATCGCGTTGCTGATCGCGCCCAGGAAGAGGCCCTCGAAGGCGGCGTACGCCAGGATCAGCGGCGGCGACGGCTTGCGCTTGAACGACTGGACCAGGCCGAGCACCATCGCGACGAGCGCGGCGCCGATGGCCAGGCCCATGGAGAGGTCCATGATCCATGCCACGGCGGCGCCGACGACGACGGTGCCGAGCGTGAGGCCCGTACGGACGACGACGTCGTCCATGGTCATCGGGCGGGTCTGCGGGACGTACGGCGGAGCCTGGGTCACGTCCTGCTGACCCTGGGCGTACGGGCTACCGCCCGCGTACGGGTTCGCGTCCGCGTAGGGGGCGTTTCCGGCGTACGGGTTCGTCCCCGCGTAAGGGTTGGCGGCGCCCCCGGCCTGCGGCGGCGCATTGAAGCCGGCGTAGCCGTTTCGGCTGAACCCCCGTCGCGAGAAGACCGGGTTGCTGCTCCTCATCTCACTCCTCCATGGCCGCCCTGCGCGGCCTTGGCCTCAAGGGTAATGGCTTGGCAAAGCCACGTCCCTACTCCCTAGGCAGGATCTTCGCGCAATTCCCTCGTCGCCGGGGAGCAGACCGGGTGCCCGGCGAGACGTGGTGGAAGAGCAGGTTCAGGACGAAGGCGGTGACCGCGGTACAGGTGATCGCCGAGCCGAAGACGATCCGTACCCCGGCGGGCAGCCCGTCATAGATGTGCGGCGCCGTGACCGGGACCATGCCGGCGGCCAGCGAGACCGCGACGATCAGCAGATCGGGTCCGTCCCGGAAGTCCACCCGCTGCAGTATGCGCAGGCCCACGGCCGCGACCATCGCGAACATCACCAGGGCCGCCGCGCCCACCACCGGGTCCGGCAGCGCGGCCACGACCGCGCCGAGCCGGGGCAGGCAGCCCAGCACGATCAGGATCGCCCCGGCGACGGCCGTGATCCAGCGGCTGCGGACCCGGCTCATCTCCACCAGACCCAGGTTCTCGGCGAAGAGCGTGTCGGGGAAGGAGTTCATGCCGCCGGCCAGCACCCCGGAGAGGCCGTCGGCGGCCAGCCCTCTGGCCAGGTCCCCGGGCGCGAGCGGCCGGTCCGTCATCTCCGCCACGGCGATCATGCTGGCGGTGGACTCCGTGAAGATCACCAGCATCACGACGCACATGGCCGCCACCCCGGCCACCGGGAATTCCGGCGCGCCGAAGTGGAACGGCTCGGGCACCCCGGCCCAGGGCGTCCCGCCGGCCGCCGAGAAGTCGGTGAGCCCCAGCGGCACCGCGGCGGCGGTGCCGGCCACCAGCCCCACCAGCACCGCGATCTGCCCGAGGAACCCTTTGAAGAGGCGGGTCAGGGCGATGATCACGACGACGACCCCGGCGGCGAGCAGCAGCCGCTCGGGCGCGGCGTAACCGGGTGCCGTGGCGTCCTCGCCCGCCACCAGCTGCGTCCCCACGCCCATCAGGGACAGCCCGATCACCGTGATCACGCACCCGCCGACCAGCGGCGGGAAGTACCGCACCAGCCGTGCGAACGGCGCCGCGACCAGCATGCCGAAGACCCCGCCCGCCAGCATCGAGCCGTAGACGGCCGGCATCCCGTACTGCTGCGAGATCAGGATCATCGGCGTGATCGCGGCGAAGCCGGCCCCGGCGACGACGGGCAGCCGCACCCCCAGCACGCGCCCGGCGCCCACGCTCTGCACCACCGTGATCACCCCGGCGACCAGCAGGTCCGCCGTGATGAGCAGGGCGATCGTGTCCTGCGGCAGGTGTGCGGCGGACCCGAAGAGCAGCGGGACGGCGAGCGAGCCGGTGTACATGACGAGGACGTGCTGGAGGCCCAGGACGAGCGTCCGGCCGAGCGGCGGCACCTCGTCCACGGGGTGCCGTTCCCGGGTGGCGGCGCTCGGGGCCGCCATCAGGCGCCCGCGCTCTCCGCGGCCGACCGCAGCCGCGCGGCCTCGCGCCCCGCGCCCTCGTGCGGCCGCAGCGCCCGCGACCCGGCCAGCTTGGCCGCGATGTGCTCGCCGATGGTGACCGGTTCGTACAGCGCCCGCTCGCCCGGGGCCACGCAGCCGGGGAGCGCGCTGATGACGGCGTCGTGGTTGCCGTCGTGGAAGTACGCGGCCGAGCGGCGCCGTACGAGGCGTCCCGCCGCGTCGGTGGGCGGCAGCACCCTGTGCAGGGTGGAGCGCCACCGGTCGTTGGTCCACCGGGCCAGCGCGTCGCCGAGGTTGACCAGGACGGCGCCCTCGGCCGGTACGACGTCGTGCCAGGCCCCGTCGGTGTCGAGGATCTGGAGGCCGGGCACGCGGTCCGCCCACAGGACGGTGACGATGCCGTAGTCGGTGTGCGCGCCCATCCCCATCTGCCGCTTGTCGACCACCGTCGCCTCCGGCGGCAGCGCGTAGTTGTTCATCCGCAGCACGTCGACCGAGCGGTGCGTGTACGGCGTGAAGAAGCCCGGCTCCAGGCCGAGTGCCACCGCGAACACCTCGGTGAGCCGGCGTGCGAGCGCTCCCGCCCGCGCGAACCACTCCTCGACCGCCGCCCGGAATCCGGGGACGGCCGCCGGGTCCGGCCAGCGGTTCGCGGGGAAGTACTCCTCTGGCAGCGCGGCCCCGGCGTACGGCCCGCCGGCAGCGCCGGCCTCGACCCCCACGTTGAACGCCTCGAACAGATCCTCCGGACTGGCCACCCCGAGACTGAGGCTGAGCTTCTCCGCCCGCGGCGGGGTGTAGCCGCGGTTGACCTCGGGCGGTGCGCACAGCGCCCGCTTCTCGTCCGCCGGCCGCCCGAAGAAGGCGTCCATCGCGCCGGCCAGCCCGTCGGCCGCGCTCGGCGGGATGCCGTGTCCGGTGATCTGCATGAACCCGACGGTGCGGGCCGCCTCGTCCACGGCCGCCGCGACCGCGGTCCGCTCCTCGGCCGTCCCGTCCCGCCAGCCGGACAGGTCGATCACCGGAACGTCGAGCCGGCCGTCCCCGCGCTGTGTCTCGCCCATCGCCGTGCACCCCTTCCGCCGCTTCAACAGTTTGTTGCGGCATGGTGCACCTATGCTGATGGCCCGTCAATTCCCGTCCGCATGACGGGATTTGACGGGCCGGAGCTGCCGAGCGGACACGGTTCCGCTGCCTCCCCTGGTCAGCCGCGCGGCCCGGCACGTTCCGTGGGAGCGTGCCGGGCCGTGATGTCACCGCGTCAGGACACGGTGTCGTGTGCCAGGTCGATGTCGAAGCCGGTACGGCCGCCGTCCTCCAGCCGCAGCGACGCGACCGCCGGTGCGTAACCGCTGGCGATGATCGTGTACTGACCGCCGTCGAGGTCGGTGAAGGCGTACGCGCCGTCGTCACCGGTGATGACGGAGAGCACCGTGTTGCCCGCCGGGTCCAGCAGGGTCACCCGGGCGTCGCCGAGCGGCTCGCCCTGCCCGGTCCGTACGGTGCCGCAGATCCGGGCACAGGGCGCGAGCCGCGCCTCGTACCAGTTGGCCTCGCCTGAGCCGCCGACCTCGGCCTGGAGCGCCGCGGGGCGGTGGCCCGCCGCGCTGACGGCCAGCGTGTAGCTGCCGGGAACCAGGTCGCCGAAGACGAAGTCGCCGTCCTGGCCGGCCACGGCCGAGGCCACCACGTCACCGCGCAGGTCCGTGGCCACCACCAGCGCGCCCGGCACCGGGGCCGCGCCCCGGCTGTCGCGCACCTGGCCGGTCAGCCCGGCCGCGCCCTTGAGCGCGAGGTCGTACGGGACCACCTCGTCGCCCACCACCACGGTGGCCGCCTGCGGCTGCCGGGTACCGGAGGACGCGATCAGCACGTACGTGCCGGCCCCCGGTGCGGCGAGCGCGTAGCCGCCGTCCCGCGCGGTACGGGCGTGGCCGAGCTGGCGGCCGCCGATGTCGATCAGGGTCACCGCGGCGCCCGCCAGCGGGAGGCCCTGGCCGTCGCGCACCTGCCCGCTGATGCCGGGGCCCGCGACGGGCTCGGCACGGGCCGCGAGGTCCGGACCGGGCTCCGCGGGTGCCGCGGCCGGCGCGTCCTTCACCATGTCCACGGGCTCCGCCGGGGCCGTGGCGTCGGTCTCCGCCGCACCGGCCGTCGCGGCCTCCTCGGAGGCACGCGCCTGGAGGCCGGAGATCTGCCGCAGCGGCACCTCCTTGACGAAGAGCACCAGCACGAAGGCCACCGCGATGATGATCGCGCCCACCAGGAACACGTTGTGCATCGAGTCGGTGAAGCCGCGCTGGAACGGCTCGGCCAGCCGCGGGTCGAGCTTCTGGATGAACGAGGAGTCGCTCAGTACCGAGGAGGAACCGCCGGCGCCCGGGTGCTGGAGCATGTCGAGCACCGGCTTGCTGGCCGGGTCGCGCAGGACCGACGGGTCGTGCAGGGCGGCCTGGAACCGGTCGGTGGAGGCCGCGGTCCGGAACGCCGAGGCGATCTTGTCGCCGACGGTGCTGAAGAGCAGCGACAGGAAGATCGCGGTACCGGCGGTGGCGCCCATCTGACGGAAGAAGGTGGACGACGCGGTCGCCACGCCCATGTCCCCCGGGGGCACCGCGTTCTGCACCGCCAGCACCAGCGTCTGCATGCAGGAGCCCAGGCCGAGGCCGAAGACGACCATGAAGACCATGGTTTCCCACAGCGGGGTGTCCCACTGGACCTGGAAGTGGAAGAGCAGCAGCGCCGCCACCATCAGGGCCGTGCCGATGACCGGGAAGATCTTGTAGCGGCCGGTCTTGGAGGTGATCTGGCCGGTGACGATGGAGGCGATCATCATGCCCGCCATCAGCGGCAGCATCTCCAGGCCCGACCTGGTGGGGCTGGATCCCTTCACGATCTGCAGGTACTGCGGGATCATCATCATCCCGCCGAACATGCCCATGCCGATGAAGACGGACAGCAGGCTCGTCTTGCTGAACGTGCCGTTGCGGAACAACCGCATCGGGATGAGCGCGTCGTCGCCGACCTTCCGCTCCACGAAGATCCAGGCGATGATGCCCAGCGCGCCGATGACGTAGCAGGCGACGGAGGTCGCCGAGCCCCAGCCCCACTCGCGGCCCTGTTCGGCGACGAGCAGCAGCGGGACCACGCCGATGGCGATGGTGAGCGCGCCCCACCAGTCGATGCGCCGGTCGCGGCGGGTGTGCGGGATGTTCAGGACCTTGGCGACCACGAACAGCGCGATGATGCCGACCGGCACGTTGACCAGGAAGACCCAGCGCCAGCCGGTGATGCCCAGCAGGGTGGCCTGGCCGGCCAGCGCGCCGCCGATGAGCGGCCCGGCCACGCTGGAGGTGGCGAACGTACCGAGCATGTAGCCCTGGTACCGGGCGCGCTCGCGCGGCGGGACGATGTCACCGATGATCGCCAGGGCCAGCGACATCAGGCCGCCGGCGCCCAGGCCCTGCAGCGCCCGGAAGACGGCCAGTTCGGTCATCGAGGTGGAGAAGGTGCACAGCACCGAACCCACGACGAAGATGCTGATCGCCGCCAGGTAGTACGGCTTGCGGCCGTGCAGGTCGGACAGCTTGCCGTAGAGCGGCGTGGCGATCGTCGAGGTGATCAGGTAGGCGGTGGTCGCCCACGCCTGCTGGCTGAGGCCGTGCAGGTCGTCGGCGATGGTCCGGATGGAGGTGGAGACGATGGTCTGGTCGAGCGCCGCCAGGAACATGCCCAGCATCAGTCCGCTGAGGATGGTCAGGATCTGCCGGTGACTGAGGGCCCCCGTCCCGGCTGTCGGCGCCGTCCCCGCTATCTCGGGGGTTTTCGTGGTACTCACGCTGGTGTGTCTTTCTGCTTCACGGCGGTGTCCCGGCTTTCCGGGGGGTGGGGCGGGATGGGGGTGTGCCTGGCCTCTTCCAGATCGTCGTTGAGCCGGCCCATCAGGCGGACCAGGTGCTCCCGGTCCTCCTCGGGCCAGCGCTCCAGGAGGGCCGCCAGCTTGCTGTCGCGCTGCGCCCGGTACACCTGGAAGGCCGCGTGCCCGGCGTCGGTGGCGCGCAGCAGCGTCCCCCTGCGGTCCTCGGGATCCGGATAGCGCTCGACCAGTCCCCGGTCCACCAGTGAGCGCACCTGGCGGCTCACGGTCGAGAGGTCCAGGAAGGCGTCGGCGGCCAGGTCGGTGGCGCGCCGGTCCCCGTGGTTCACGAGCTTGGCGAGCAGTACCCGGTCGGCGGCTCCCCCGTCCGTCTTGGCGCTCCGCCGCCACGTGGTGATCAGCCGTCCGAAACGTACGATCTGCGTGCCCAGCTCGGCGGCGGCCTCGTCCAGCTTCGACGAGGCACTGCTCACGGCGGCGTCCTCCCGGGCGTGGGTGCCCGCACCCGTCGCCCTTCCCCCAGTCATGTCTGCGTTGCCCTGTTCATAGGTTGCTTGTAGCTACCAAGAGAGTGTCCAGGATGTTGCTTGTATTCAGCAAGCCGATTCCGGGTCCCCCGGAGACAGGTGGGAAAACCTTTACCGTGACGGCCCGTCAGGCGGAGTCGCGCGTCACGAGGGGCACCGACGGGGCTACGGAGGGTGCGTCGCCGTCGGGCAGGAGGGGGCGGGCTTCCCCGCGGATCATCTCCCCGTCCACGGGAGTGTGCCCGGAGCCGGACTTGAACCGGCACGGCCCGAAGGCCAGCGAGGTTTAAGCTCGCCGTGTCTGCATTCCACCATCCGGGCCCGAAACCCCCCACGCCGTCACGAAGACGGCACCACGAGCCTAGCCCGCAGCGCCACTCGAACAGCGGCGGGTGAGCCCGAGGTTGTCTTATTTTATTGGCAACTGAGGGTGCATCAGCACGTGGTACTGGCCTTCGGCACATGCCCAGGGCCGAACCGCCCCGCTCACGCCCCACCGGCGCCGCCGCGGCCGGAATGACGGAAACTCGATGCCTCCCCCGCGCCGTACCGCGGCCTGCCCGCGTTCCCGCCGCCGCGTCAGCGCCTCAGGGTCGCCCTCATCCCCAAGGAGGACCCGGGGCCCGTGGCGTCCGACCGCAGGCCCCCCGAGAGACCGGCGCAGGGACTGACGTCCCGCGCCCTCCGCTCCCGGACGATGGAATCCGACCGTTCACACGGCCCCTACATCCGACAGGAGCACCCACCCGTGACCACCCTCCACTCCGGCGTTCCCACCGCCACCCGCGCCACCGCGGCGGCCGCACGCGCCACGGATCTCACCAAGGTCTACGGACAGGGCGAGACCCAGGTGGTCGCCCTGGACGGCGTCAGCGTCGAATTCCGGCAGGCCGAGTTCACCGCGATCATGGGCCCCTCCGGCTCCGGCAAGTCCACGCTGATGCACTGCATGGCGGGGCTGGACACCGTCTCCCGCGGCTCGGCCCGGATCGGCGGGACCGAGCTGACCGGCCTGAAGGACAAGAAGCTCACCCAGCTGCGCCGCGACAAGATCGGCTTCATCTTCCAGGCGTTCAACCTGCTGCCGACGCTCAGCGCGCTGGAGAACATCACCCTGCCGATGGACATCGCGGGCCGTAAGCCCGACCAGCAGTGGCTGGACCGGGTCGTGACGACGGTCGGCCTCTCCGAGCGGCTGGCGCACCGCCCCAGCGAGCTCTCCGGCGGCCAGCAGCAGCGCGTCGCGGTGGCCCGCGCGCTGGCCTCCAAGCCCGAGATCATCTTCGCCGACGAGCCCACCGGCAACCTCGACTCGCGCTCCGGCGCCGAGGTACTGGGCTTCCTGCGCAACTCCGTGCGCGAGCTCGGCCAGACCGTGGTGATGGTCACCCACGACCCGGTGGCCGCGGGCTACGCGGACCGCGTCGTCTTCCTGGCCGACGGCCGGATCGTCGACGACATGACGACCCCGACCGCCGACAAGGTCCTGGAACGGATGCTGCGTCTGTCCGGGGGTGCCCCCCAGACCCCCGGCCCCGACGCCGAGGGCCGTACGAGCTGACCCGTCCCGGCCCGTACCGCCGGTCCCCGCCGCCCGTCCTCCGGACCTCACCTTCAGGACTGTCCACTCATGTTCCGAACCGCCGTGCGCAACGTCCTCGCGCACAAGGCCCGGTTGCTGATGACCGTGCTCGCCGTCATGCTCGGCGTCGCCTTCGTGTCCGGCACCCTGGTCTTCACCAACACCATCTCCCAGGCCCAGCAGAGCAGCTCCGCCAAGGGCTTCGACCATGTCGACGTCGCCGTCGAGCCCGAGTCGCAGCCCGATCACGGCGACCGTCTCGCGCCGCCGCCCCAGCTGTCCGAGGCCCTGCTGAAGAAGGCCCGGCAGGTGCCCGGCGCCGACTCCGCGATCGGCTCCCTGCACGGCTTCACCGCGCTCGCCGGCAAGGACGGCAAGCTCGTCGGCACCGGCTTCTCCACCCAGGGCGGCAACTACTCGGGCGCCCACGACCCGCGCTACCCGCTCAAGACCGGCCGCGCCCCGCACGGCGCGCACGAGGTCGCGATCGACGCGAAGACCGCCGAGCGGACCGGTTACAAGGTCGGCGACACCGTCCGTGTCTCCGTCGACGGCCCGGTGCTGACCCCGAAGATCTCCGGCATCTTCACCACCGACGACGGCACCGTCGCGGCCGGCGGCTCGCTCACCCTCTTCGACACCCCCACCACCCAGCGGCTCTTCCACAAGGAAGGCGCGTACGACCGGATCGACGTCAAGGCCGCGTCCGGCGTCTCGCAGAGCGCACTCCAGGCACAGCTCAAGAAGGCGCTGCCGAAGGACCAGGCGTCCACGACCACGGCGCGGCAGCTGGCCGACGACCAGGCCGAGACGATCGCCTCGTCGATGGACAGCTTCCGGACCACGCTGCTGATGTTCGCCGGCATCGCGCTCTTCGTCGGCATCTTCATCATCGCCAACACCTTCACCATGCTGGTCGCCCAGCGCACCAAGGAGCTGGCCCTGCTGCGCGCCGTCGGCGCGTCCCGCAAGCAGGTCACCCGCTCGGTGCTCTTCGAGGCGTTCGTCGTCGGCACCATCGCCGCCGTGGCCGGGCTGGCCGTCGGCATCGGCATCGGCGCCGGGCTGCGGGCCGTCATGGGCGCGACGGGCGTGACCCTGCCCGACGGTCCGCTGGTGGTCTCGCCGGGCACCGTCGCCACCTCCCTGGCCGTCGGCATCCTGGTCACCATGCTCGCCGCCTGGCTGCCGGGCCGCCGCGCCGCCAAGATCCCGCCGGTCGCCGCGATGAACAGCGTGCACGCCACCGCCACGACCAAGTCCCTGGTACTGCGCAACACCCTCGGCGCCGTTCTCACCGGCGCGGGCATCGCCGTCGTCCTGTACGCGACGAGCGTGCAGGACATGGACTCCGGGCAGCTCCCCATGGGGCTGGGCGCCGCGCTGCTGGTGATCGGCGTCTTCGTGCTCACGCCGCTGCTCTCCCGCCCGCTGATCGCGGCCGCCGGCCCGCTGCTGCGCGCCTTCGGGATCTCCGGCAAGCTCGCCCGGCTGAACGCGGTACGCAATCCGCGCCGCACCGCCGCCACCTCCGCGGCGCTGATGATCGGCCTCACCCTGATCACCGGCATGACCGTCATCGCGGGCAGCTCACAGCAGGCGGTCGACAAGATGGCCACCTCCGCCCTGAAGGCGGACTACGTGGTCTCCATGGCGAACGGCAGCTCCCTCTCGCCCGAGGTGGAGAAGAAGCTGGACGGGGTCGACGGCGTCACCGCGGTCAGCGGCATGCGCAACGCCCCCGCCCGGATCGCCGGCTCGACCGAGTATCTGACCGGCGTCAACGGGAGCAGGATCGGCGACCTCACCGATCTCCCCGTCAAGAGCGGCGCTTTCACCGTCGGCGGCAAGAACGTCGTGGTCGACGACGCCACCGCCAAGGACAAGGGCTGGCACGCCGGCTCCGCCTTCACGGTGGCGTACGAGGACGGCAGCAAGCAGCGGCTCACCGTCGCGGGCGTCTACGAGGGCAACGAGCTGATCAGCGGCATCCTGCTGGACAGCCCGACCCTCACCCCGCACATCGCCGACCCGTCCGACATGCAGGTCATGGTGAAGACCGCGGGCGGCACCTCGGACGCCGCCCAGAGCAGGCTGACCAAGGCGCTCGGCGACAACCCGGCGATCCAGGTCCAGGACAAGCAGGACATCTCCGAGGGCATCGCCAAGTCGGTCACCCTGATGCTCAACATGCTCTACGGACTGCTGGCCATGGCCGTGATCGTCGCGGTGCTCGGCGTGATCAACACCCTCGCGATGTCGGTGTTCGAACGCTCCCAGGAGATCGGCATGCTGCGGGCGATCGGCCTGGACCGGCGTGGCATCAAGCGGATGGTCCGCCTGGAGTCCCTGGTGATCTCGCTCTTCGGCGGGGTGCTGGGCATCGGCCTCGGCGTCTTCTTCGGCTGGGCCGGCGGCAAGCTCATCGGGGACAGCCTCGGCACGTACGAGATGGTGCTGCCCTGGGGCCGGATGGCGCTCTTCCTGGCGCTCGCCGCGCTGGTCGGCGTGGCCGCCGCGCTGTGGCCCGCGCGCCGCGCCGCCCGGCTGAACATGCTGGCCGCGATCAAGGCGGAGTGACCCCGCGCGGCTGAAAGCACGGGAGCCCCGGTCCACCGGACCGGGGCTCCCGTCGGCTGCGCGGCCGGGCGGCTCAGCCCCGCCACTCCCGTGCCCGCAGCGGCATGCCGGAGGCCCCGCCCTCCGGCGTACGGACGGCGAGTACCTGGTTCACGCCGATGCGGTTGCGCTCGAAGGAGAGTGCCGAGGCCGCCATGTACAGCCGCCAGACGCGGGCCCGGCCCGGCGTCGTCAGGCGCACGGCGCGGTCCCAGTGGCGCTCCAGGTTGGCCACCCACTGGCGCAGCGTCAGCGCGTAGTGCTCGCGGATCGCCTCCACGTCGCGCACCTCGAAGCCGGCGTCCTCCAGCTGGCCGACGGTCTGCCCGACCGGGGCCAGCTCGCCGTCGGGGAAGACGTAGCGGTCGATGAACTCGTCCACGTGGTAGCTGTCCTCGTCGGCCAGCGGACGCCGCGCGATCTGGTGGTTGAGCAGCCGGCCGCCCGGCCTGAGCAGGCCGTACAGGTCGGCGGCGTACTCGGCGTACCGGTCCCGGCCGACGTGCTCGGCCATGCCGATGGAGGAGATCGCGTCGTACGGGCCGTCCTTGACCAGGCGGTAGTCCTGGACGCGGATCTCGATGCGGTCGGTGAGCCCGGCCTCGGCGACGCGCTTGCGGGCGTACGCGGCCTGCTCCTCGGAGAGGGTGACGCCGACCGCGCTCACGCCGTACTTCTGCGCGGCGTGCAGCACCATCGAGCCCCAGCCGCAGCCCACGTCCAGCAGCCGCTCGCCCTCCTTGAGGTTCAGCTTGCGGCAGATGAGGTCGAGCTTGTCGCGCTGGGCGTCCTCCAGGGTCGCCGCCCCCTCCTCGCCGGTCTCCCAGTAGGCGCAGGAGTAGACCATGGACGGGCCGAGGACCAGCTCGTAGAAGTCGTTGCCGACGTCGTAGTGGTGGCTGATGGCCTGCTTGTCGCGGCGCAGCGTGTGCAGCGGGCCGTGCGTCTTGGGCGCCTCTTCGGCGGGCGGGCGGGGCGGCAGGGGCGCGCCGGCGAGCGAGACGAGTTCACGGGCGGCGCTGCGGACCTCCGGGCGGGCCAGGGCGCGCAGCACGGCGGCGCGCTGCGGCTTGCCCTGGTCCTCCGGGCCGCGCTCCCAGATCATTTCGGCGAGACCGTCCAGGGCGGCGTAGAGGTCTCCGTCGACGTCGAGGTCGCCGGCCACCCAGGCGCGCGCCAGGCCCAGTTCGCCGGGCTTGAAGAGCAGGTGGCGCAGCGCGCGACGGTTGCGGAAGACGAGGGCCGGGGCTCCTGGCGGACCCGACTCGCTGCGGTCCCAGGCCCGGATGCGCACCGGGAGCGGGGCGCCCAGTAGCTCCTCCGCGAGCTTGGTGAGCCGTCCAGCGGCGTCGGCCATGTCGCACACCTCCGTTATTGACGAGTCGGGGCGAGATAGATTCACCCACCACGTAAACGCCTGATGGGGTCCCGGTAGTCCCGTTCGTTCGTAAGGGAACAGCAAAGCCCGGCACCGGCGCCATTGTGAATACGCCGAAGGAGCGGCTCGTACGACCGGCATGCGGACCGGCACGCGGAAACGCCGAAGGGCGCCTGCCCCACGGATGGCAGGCGCCCTTCGGCGTGTGTACTGCGTGGCTTGCCGACGCGTGGTCAGGAAGCCGGTGTTCAGGAAGCCTTGGCGGTCTTCTTGTCCTCGGCGGCGGCCGGCTTCGGCGCGGGCTTGGCGGCCTCGTAGAACTCCTCGCGGGGGTTCTCCATGGCGCCGAGCGAGACGACCTCGCGCTTGAGGAACATGCCGAGCGTCCAGTCGGCGAAGACCCGGATCTTGCGGTTGAAGGTCGGCATCGCCATGCCGTGGTACGCGCGGTGCATGTACCAGGCCAGCCGGCCCTTCAGCTTGATCTTGGTCTTGCCCAGGACGATCATCGCGACGCCCTTGTGCAGACCGAGGCCCGCGACCGCGCCCTTGTTGGCGTGGCTGTACTCCTTCTGCGGGAAGCCCCGCATGCCGGAGACCACGTTGTCGCCGAGGATCCGCGCCTGGCGCAGCGCGTGCTGGGCGTTCGGCGGGCACCAGGCGTTCTCGTTACCGGCCTTGCGGCCGACGAGGTCCGGCACCTGGGCGTTGTCGCCCGCGGCCCAGATGTAGTCGGTGCCCTGCACCTGGAGGGTGGCGGCGGTGTCGACGTGGCCGCGCGGGCCCAGCGGCAGACCGAAGCGGGACAGCGCCGGGTTCGGCTTGACGCCCGCGGTCCACACGATGGTGTTGGCGTCGACCTCGAGGCCGTTGTTCAGGACCACGTGGCCGTCCACGCAGGAGTCCATGCCGGTCTTGAGGTAGACCTCGACGCCGCGGCCTTCCAGGTGCTCCTTGCCGTAGGCGCCGAGCTTCGGGCCGACCTCGGGGAGGATCTTGTCGGCGACGTCGACCAGGAGGAAGCGCATGTCCTCGCGCTTCACGTTCGTGTAGTACTTCGCGGCGTCGCGGGCCATGTCCTCGACCTCGCCGACGGTCTCCGCGCCGGCGAAGCCGCCGCCGACGAAGACGAAGGTCAGCGCCTTGCGGCGGACCTCCTCGTCCGTCGTGGAGTCGGCCTTGTCGAGCTGCTCGAGGACGTGGTTGCGCAGGCCGATGGCCTCCTCGACGCCCTTCATCCCGATGCCGTTCTCGGCCAGGCCGGGGATCGGGAAGGTACGCGAGACCGCGCCCATCGCGATGACCAGGTAGTCGAAGGGCAGCTCGTACGCCTCGCCGACCAGCGGCGCGACGGTGGCGACCTTGCGGTCCTGGTCGATGGTCGTGACGCGGCCGGTGAGGACCTCCGCCTTGGGCAGCACACGTCGCAGCGGAACCACGACGTGGCGCGGAGAGATGCTGCCGGCCGCAGCTTCGGGGAGGAAGGGCTGGTACGTCATGTACGAGCGCGGGTCGACGACCGTGACGGTCGCCTCGCCGTACCGCATCTTCTTGAGGATGCGGCGTGCCGCGTACAGGCCTACGTACCCACCGCCTACTACGAGGATCCTGGGACGCTCCGTGGTGCTCATGTCATCGAGTATCCACCCCCACTTGGGGGGTCGCTCGTGAGGGCCTTCACAAGCATGCGGGAGGGGTCTGCTACACTCCGCGCCTTCGTGATCGACGCCATAGCGCCACCGGGGAACCACGGGGTACGGCCGAGCGTTGGACACCCCTTCTCATCAGGCGTTGCACGCCTTTGTGAGGCTGGACCACGGGCCACATAAGCGCTTCTTTAACACTGTCGAAAGCGCACATTCCAAGGGCGGCCCGCCCAAGTGAGCCCCGTACGGCGTCCCGGCGGACGGTTTGTTGGCCCAACGGGCCCTTTTTTCATGTGAAGAGTTTCACGAACTTTCTCGGCGACACGTCGCGAAGGGGCCCCGGAACGCGGGATTCGCACGCTCCGAGGCCCCTCCCGGGCACCTCTCAGAGGCCGTCAACGGCCCTCTCAGGCGAGGCTCCAGCCGATCCCGTCCAGGATGTCGTGCTCCGAGACGACGACCTCCTGAGCGCCCGTACGCTCCATGATCGAAAGCAGTACGAGGGCGCCCGCGGCGATCACGTCCACCCGGCCCGGGTGCATCACCGGGATCGCCGCGCGCTCGTCGTGCGTGGAGCCCAGCAGCGACTCGGTGATCTCCCGGACCTCGGCCAGCGGGATCCGCGAGTGGTGGATGGCGGCCGAGTCGTACTCCTCCAGGCCCAGCGCGATCGCGGCCACCGTGGTCACCGAGCCGGCCAGCCCCACCAGCGTGCGCGCCTCGCCCAGCGGGACGCTCTCGGCGGCCTGGTCCAGCGCCGCGGCGACGTCCGCCTTTATGGCGGTGATCTGGTCCGGCGTCGGCGGGTCGGTGACCTCGCCGTCGTGCACGAGGTGCCGCTCGGTCATCCGCACACAGCCGATGTCGACGGAGCGGGCGGCCCGCACGTCTTCGTCGCCCAGTACGAACTCGGTCGAGCCACCGCCGATGTCCACGACCAGGTACGGCTTGGTCAGGTCCTCGCGGCCCTTCAGCTCCTTCGTCGCGCCCGTGAAGGAGAACTCCGCCTCCTGGTCGCCGGTGATCACCTCGGGCTCGACGCCCAGGATGTCCACCACGCCGCGCACGAAGTCGTCGCGGTTCTCCGCGTCGCGCGAGGCCGAGGTCGCCACGAAGCGCACCCGCTCGGCGCCCAGCTCCTCGATGACGGCGGCGTACTCACGGCAGGCCGCGAAGGTCCGCTCCAGCGCCTCCGGGGCCAGCCGACCGGTACGGTCCACGCCCTGGCCGAGCCGGACGATCTTCATCCGCCGGTCCAGGTCCTTCAGCTCGCCCGTCTCCGGGTCGGCGTCCGCCACGAGCAGGCGGATGGAGTTCGTACCGCAGTCGATGGCCGCGACCCGGGTCACTTGGCGTCTCCTTCGTCGTCGCCGGCGCCGCACGGGCTCACGCACGGCCCCTTCTTCCACCACTCCGGCAGCATGGCGATGGCCTCGTCGCCCAGCGGGTTGACGCCGGGACCGGCCGCCAGCGAGTGGCCGACCAGGACGTGCAGGCACTTCACCCGGTCCGGCATGCCGCCGGCGCTCGGGAAGCCCTGCAGCACCTCGATGGCGTCCCGGCGGCGGATGTAGTCCTCGTGCGCCGCGCGGTAGGCGGCGGCGAGCTCCGGGTCGGTGGCCAGCCGCTCGCTCATCTCCTTCATCACGCCGTTCGCCTCCAGCGTGCCGATCGCGGAGGCCGCGCGCGGGCAGGTGAGGTAGTACAGCGTGGGGAAGGGCGTGCCGTCCTCCAGGCGCGGGGCCGTCTCGACGACGTCGGGGTTGCCGCAGGGGCAGCGGTGCGCGATGGCGCGCAGGCCGCGCGGCGGGCGGCCCAGCTGCTCCCGGAACGCCGCGACGTCCGCGTCGGTGGGCTCGGTGGGCTCGGTCTGGGGAGGCGGCGTGTCCATGCAGGCTTCTCTTGTCGTCAGGGTTGAACGGTCGGCCGCCCCATCATCCCCCGGCGGCCCTGTGGCGCGCGTCGGCGGAGTCCAGGCCGGACCAGATGGCTTCGTACCAGGGGCGCTGCACGGCACTCCGGCCGGCCTGCGGCCGGCTCGCGCCGGTGCCGTCCACGACGGTGTAACCGGTCTCGCCCGGCAGCACGTAGTGCAGGTGGCGGCGGGCCTGCTGGCGTACGTAGGCGGGGTCCTGCCAGCGGGCCTTCTCCTGGCGCAGCCGCTGCACCGCCTCCCGGGCCGTCTCGGCCTCACGGCGCTGATCGGCGATGTCCGAGCGCTGGGAGACGTACGCCCTTATCGGATACGCGAGGGCCACGACCAGCGAGCACAGCACGAGCACGAGGAGCGCGGCGCGCCCGGTGAGCCGGCTGCGGCGGAACACGGTGGCCTCCCCTGGGTGGCTGCGTACGCGACGGCGTACGTACGTCCCCGGCAACGGTACGGGACCGCTGCCGGGGACGTACGGAGGTGGGGACCATCAGCCCCCGTAGGCCAGAACTCAGCCCTTGAAACGCGGGAAGGCGCTGCGGCCCGCGTACACCGCCGCGTCGTCGAGGATCTCCTCGATGCGCAGCAGCTGGTTGTACTTGGCCACGCGCTCGGAGCGGGCCGGGGCGCCGGTCTTGATCTGGCCGCAGTTGGTGGCGACGGCCAGGTCGGCGATGGTGACGTCCTCGGTCTCGCCGGAGCGGTGCGACATCATGCACTTGAAGCCGTTGCGCTGGGCCAGCTCGACGGCGTCCAGGGTCTCGGTCAGCGAACCGATCTGGTTGACCTTGACCAGGAGGGCGTTGGCCGAGTTCTCCTCGATGCCGCGGGCCAGGCGCTCGGGGTTGGTGACGAACAGGTCGTCGCCCACCAGCTGCACCTTGGTGCCGAGCTTCTCGGTGATGACGTTCCAGCCGGCCCAGTCGTCCTCGAAGAGCGGGTCCTCGATGGAGACGAGCGGGTACGAGGCGACGAGCTCCTCGTAGTACTCGGTCATCTCGGCGGCCGAGCGGCTCTTGCCCTCGAACTCGTACACGCCGTCCTTGTAGAACTCGGAGGCGGCGACGTCCAGCGCCAGCGCGATGTCCTGGCCGGGGGCGTAGCCGGCCTCCGTGATGGCCTCCAGGATGAGGTCGAGGGCCTCACGGTTGGAGCCGAGGTTCGGGGCGAAGCCGCCCTCGTCGCCCAGGCCGGTGGCCAGGCCCTTGTTCTTCAGGACCTTCTTGAGGGTGTGGTAGACCTCGGCGCCCCAGCGCAGCGCCTCGGAGAAGGACTCCGCGCCGATCGGGGCGATCATGAACTCCTGGATGTCCACGTTGGAGTCGGCGTGCGAGCCGCCGTTCAGGATGTTCATCATCGGGACGGGCAGGACGTGCGCGTTCGGGCCACCGAGGTAGCGGAACAGCGGCAGGTCGCTGGCCTCGGACGCGGCGTGCGCGACGGCCAGCGAGACGCCCAGGATCGCGTTGGCGCCCAGGGAGCCCTTGTTGTCGGTGGCGTCCAGGTCGAACATCGCCTGGTCGATGAGGCGCTGCTCGGTGGCGTCGTAGCCGACCAGCTCGGGGCCGATCTGCTCGATGACGGCCAGCACGGCCTTCTCGACGCCCTTGCCGAGGTAACGGTTCGGGTCGCCGTCACGCAGCTCGATGGCCTCGAAGGCGCCGGTGGAGGCGCCCGACGGCACGGCCGCGCGGCCGGTGCTGCCGTCGTCGAGGCCGACCTCGACCTCGACCGTGGGGTTGCCTCGCGAGTCGAGGATCTCGCGAGCTACGACGACGTCGATCGACGGCACGTTGTCTCCTTCGTGGGTTTCTGGAGTTCTGCAGCACGAGCCTAACGGCCCACGGCTCCTACGCCTGCCCCTAGCCCCGTCTGTGAGACGAAAAAGGACCCAAAGGCCCGCAATACGGGAGGTAGCGTCCGCATTTTGTAGCGGACGTACCGGGCAAAACGGTCCGTACGCATCTGAGCGGCGGCCCGCCCGGATGCCGGTGCACTGCCCCGCCGCGCCAACGCGAAAGCCCCGCCGTGGCGCGCTCGGGGGGACGCGTCGCGGCGGGGCGGTCTCACGGGGCGGCTCTCACGCCTGCCGGGTACCGGCTCGGACGTTGAGGTGCCGGCCTGTACCGGCTCAGACGTTGAGCTTCTGGCCGGGGAAGATCAGGTTCGGGTTGCCGCCGACGACCGACTTGTTCTTCGCGTAGACGGTCTTCCAGTCGGCGCCGTGCGCCTTGGCGATCTTGCCCAGGGTGTCGCCGGACTTCACGGTGTAGTTGCCGTGGCCGGTCACCGGCTTCGGGTCGGCCTTGGGCTGCACGGGCTGCGGCTGCGGCGCGGCCTGCTGCTTCGGGGCCTGCTGCTGCGGCGCGGCCTGCTGCTTCGGCGCCTCCTGCTTCGGGGCGGCCTGCTGCTGGACCTGGCCGGAGCCACCGGTGTTCACCTGCGCGGACGGGCCACCGGCGGTCAGGCCGCCGGCACCGGCGCAGCCCCAGGCACCCGGGCCCTGCATGGCGAGCAGCTTCTCGGCGGTGGCGATCTGCTGGTCCTTGGTGGCCAGGTCGGCGCGCGGGGCGTACTTGGTGCCACCCGCGGCGGCCCAGGAGCTGTTGTTGAACTGCAGGCCGCCGTAGTAGCCGTTGCCGGTGTTGATCGACCAGTTGCCACCGGACTCGCACTGGGCGACCTTGTCCCAGGTGGCGACCGAGGCGGCGTTGGCGGAACCGGCGGCCATCAGCGGGACGGCCACGGCGGCGCCTGCGACACCGGCGAGCGTGGCGACACGGACGGCCTTCGAGGGGCGGCGGTGCTTGCCCTTGAGCATGTTGTTCTCCCTCACCGACGCCTGCGAGGTGAGCTGTCGGGTTCGGGCTGTGAGTGGCCCGGCCGGATGCGCTGTCGCACATCCGGCTTCACCCCAAGCCGGCCGCTGCGTTTCCGCTGCGTACGGCACTTACCTTGGGTCCCCCGCTCCTGCCTACGGCGCTTGCGCGACGGTTGTCCGACCGATCACCGGCAGGATTCGGCGAATGATCGGCGGGCTCGCTTGGTGCGAGCGGTGAAGAACGTAAACACACACCCCTCGGCGGTTCAAACCACCTTTTCGCAGGACACTTTGCGGTTTTCGATCACCGGTGGCATCCGTTTGCGCAGGTCGAACACGGTATGGAAAGAACGGACAGGGCGGACGGAATACCTCGGGACGAGACCCATGTCTCACTTTCCCCAAATGGGGGCAACCATCCCGCACTTACGCCGTGCGGCCCGCGGTCACTGGCCGAGGTCGAGGCGCTGACCTGGCTGAATAAGGTCCGGATCAGCTCCGACGACACCCTCGTTGGCGTCGTAGAGGCCGGCCCACCCCTCGGCCAGCCCGTGCTCCTCCGCGATCGCGGAGAGGCTGTCGCCCGGCCGCACTGTGTACACGCCGTCGCCCTCCCCGGTACCGCGGTGGGCGTCACCGCCGCGCGAGGCGTGCCGCCCCTCGGGACGCCCGTCCTTGCCGTCGTCGGTACCGCCGCGGTGCCGGCCGGTACCGGGCGCGGAGGCGCCGCCGTCGGACGACGCGGGCGGCTCGGTGGCCCCCTCGGAGGGCTGCGCGGAGTCCGAGGGCTCGGTCGACGGAGCGGTCGACGGGTCGGTGGTGGGGTCGGCCGACGGGTCGGCGGTGGGCTGCTCGGAGGCGCCTTCGGAGGGCCGCGCGTCACCGGAGTCCGTGCCGTCGCCGGACGGCGTGGCGGAGGGCGTGGCCGACGGCTCGTCGGTGGCACCATCCGTGGCGCCGTCCGTGGCGCCGCCCGACGGCTGGGTGTCGCCGGAGTCGCTGCCGCTCGCGGAGCCGTCGTCGGAGGGCTGCGGCGCGGGCGTCTGCGTGCTGCCCGGGTCCACGTCGGGTATCAGCCCGTCCAGGTCGAGGCCGGCGTTCACCGAGCAGCTGGGCCAGGCATCCGGGCCGCGGTCGTTCAGTACCGACTCGGCGACCGCGATCTGCTGGGCGCGGCTGGCCAGGTCCGGACGCTCGGCGTAGGACTCGCCGCCGTAGTCCTTCCACATCTGCAGGGTCAGCTGCAGCCCGCCGTAGTAGCCGTTGCCGGAGTTGGCGCTCCAGGTGCCGCCGCTCTCGCACAGCGCGACGCGGTCCCAGGTGGCGGTGTCGGCGGCCTGGGCCCCGCCCGCCGTCAGCAGCGGCAGGGCCAGCCCGGCCCCCGTGACGGAGGCCGCCACCAGGAGGGCGGGAGCCTGACGGGGGCGGCGGTGTCTACCGTTGCCGGAGCGCATGCGAGTGCCTTTCGAGCGGCGGCTTGAGTTGTCGCACGCAAGGTAGCGGGGGCCCGGTCCGGTCTCAACCCGGTGTAGCGGAGATCACGCGTAGATCACGCTGCTGACGCCAGGTCAGTTCGTCTCGACCCGGGCACCCTTGGCGCATTCCGGTACGTCCGCGATTTCCCGTTCTGACGGGCCGTCGGAAGCGGGCGCCCGCCCCGCCCGGGACGATGCGCTATGCGCCTTTTGCGCGCCGGACGGCACGCCCTCCGGAACGACTTACTCCGCGCTTTCCGGAATAGCCGGATCCGCGTCTTGCGGAGCGATCGATTCCGGGCCTTGCGGGGTGGCTGGCTCCGCGCCTCTCGGGGTGGTCGGCTCCGCGCTTCCCCGTACGTCCGCCGCGCCCTCCGGCGTGAACTCCACCGGCAGCGCCCGCAGCCCGCGCATGATGAGGCCGCCGCGCCACCGCAGGTCATCGGGGGCGGCGGCCAGCCGGAGGTCGGGCAGCCGGGTCAGCAGGGTCGCCAGCGCGGCACGGCCTTCGAGGCGGGCGAGTGGCGCGCCCAGGCAGTAGTGGATGCCGTGCCCGTACCCGAGATGCTGGTTGTCGCGGCGCCCGAGATCCAGGGTGTCCGGCTCCTCGAACCGCTCCGGATCCCGGTCGGCGGCCGCCAGTACCACCAGTACCGGGTCCCCCGCGGCAATCGACTGCCCGCCGATCGTCAGCTGCTGCGTCGCGAACCGCCAGGTCGCCAGCTCCACCGGACCGTCATAGCGCAGCAGTTCCTCGATGCCGGTCGCGAGCAGCTCCTCGTCGCCCGCGGCCAGCGCGGCCTGCAGCCGCGCCCGCTGCTCCGGGTTGCGCAGCAGCGCGTACGTACCGTTCCCGATCAGATTGACCGTCGTCTCGAACCCGGCGAACAGGAGGATGAAGGCCATCGCCGCGGCTTCGTTCTCGGTGAGGTGCTCGCCGTGGTCGGAGGCGCGGATAAGGGCCGAGATCAGGTCCTCGTCCTCGGACTCCACCGCCGCCAGCGACTCCCGCTTGCGGTGGATCAGATCGGCCAGATATGCCCGCATCTTCTTCACCGACCGGGCGACCCCGCCCCGCGGCCCGCCGCCGTGCCGGATCATCATCCCGGCCCAGTCCCGGAAGTCGTCCTGGTCCTCGCGCGGCACGCCCAGCAGGTCGCAGATCGCGTAGATGGGGAGCGGGAAGGCGAACTCGTGGATGAGGTCGGCCTCGCCGCGCCCGGCGAAGCCGTCGATCAGCTGGTCGGTCAGCTCCTGTACGCGCGGCGCGAAGCGCGCCACCGTACGCGGCGTGAACGCCTTGGAGACGAGGCGGCGCAACCGGGTGTGGTCCGGCGGGTCGATGTTGAGCAGGTGCGTCATCAGGTTCGCGCTGCGCTCGCCGGGGATGCCGACCTTGCCCTTGCCGTGCGCGGCCTCGCTGTGGTGCTGGGGGTTCTTGGAGAGCCGCGGGTCGGCCAGCGCCTCGCGCGCGTCCGCGTACCGGGTGACCAGCCACGCCTCGACCCCGCTGGGCAGTTCCGTCCTGCGCACCGGCGCGTGCTCCCGCATCCAGGCGTACGCGGGGTACGGATCGGCGGCGAACTCCCAGGTGAAGAGTTCAGGGCAGGCGGAAGCGGTGGTGTCGTGCACCCCTCGACCGTAACCGGTTTTCCACAGGGCCCGGTCACTGTCAGTGGCGGGCAGTAGCGTCTGTGAGAGTGCGGTGGAGGTGGGGGAGGGGGCTTTCGCCGTTGTCCTCGATGGTTTGTGGGCGGGGAGTCTCCGAGTCTCTGTGGACGGGGGGCCTCCGAGTCTCTGTGGTCGGGGAGTCCCCGACTCTCTGCGGACGGGGAGAGGGAGGGGCCCTGCCAGGAAACGGCTGGACGGGAGCGGCCCCGCCAGGAAACGGCTAGACAGCAGGGCCCCCGCCACCGAAACGGCTAGACCGCTCGCTCCGCCGCCACGATCGCGTCCCGGTATGTACGGGCCGCGGCCCGCAGCGCCGTCTCCGGGTCGGTGCCCTCCGCCTGGGCCCGTACGGCCAGCGCCAGCAGCTCGTACCCGATGCCCTCGCCCGCGACCGGCACGTCGAGGCCGGCCGTACGGGCCCGGGAGGCCAGCTTCGCGGCCAGTGCCAGGGCCGGCTGCCCCAGCGGCACGCCCTCCGTCACCGACTCGCGCTGCTTCTCGATGGCCTTCGTCCGCAGCCAGTGCGCCTTGACGTCCTCCGGCGTCGCCGCCTCCTCGTCACCGAAGACGTGCGGGTGCCGGTGGATCAGCTTGTCGACAATGCCGCCCGCGACGTCGTCGATCGAGAACGGCTCGTCGGGGTCGTCCTGGGCGATCCGGGAGTGGAAGACGACCTGGAGCAGGACGTCGCCCAGCTCCTCGGCGAGCGCCTCCCGGTCGCCCTCCTCGATCGCCTCGACCAGTTCGTACGCCTCTTCCAGGCCGTACTTCGCCAGGTCCTCGTGGGTACGGATGCCGCTCCACGGGCACGCGACGCGGATCTGGTCCATGACCTGTACGAGGTCCAGCAGCCGGGCGCCCGGCAGATCGTACGAACCGGGCAGCAGCTCCAGGTCGGGCATGGCCTCGCGGCCCGACCCGGCGAGCCGGGCCAGCCCGTCGGTCAGCGCGCTCTCGCCGTCGGCGGAGGTCAGCACGACCGCCGTACGGCCGCCGGCCACGCAGTGGTCGACCAACTCGCGGGCGGTGGGCTCCGCGATCTCGACCGCGATGCCCGCCTCGGCGAGGTACGGCAGCTGCGGGTGGTCCGGGTCGGTGCACAGCACGCGGTCGGCGCCGCGCAGCGTCTGCCACGCGGGCCAGGACAGCAGGCCGGGTGCGACCCGGTGGCTGGTGGTGAGCAGGACCAGGCGGCCGGTGGCGGAAGCGTTCACCCGTCGAACGTAACGCACGGCGGTCGCGGAACGGGCGGCAGGCCGCCCCATACGGCGGGCGCCTCACGGGCGGCGGACGCCTCACGGGCGGCGGACGCCTCACGGGCGGCGGACGCCTGACGGGCGGCAGGCCGGGCGCATGCCGTACCTGCCGCCCGTCCCGGCATCACACCCGCTGCTTCTGCTCCGTCCGCACCCACGGGGTCTTCGCCTCGCCGAGCATGACCTGGCGGTCGTTCCACTTGCCGAAGCGCGGGTTCACATCGATACCGAGGTCGCGCGAGGTCTTGGCCAGCGCCTGGGCCAGCTTCTGCTGGCCCTGCGGCGACTGCCGGTTCACGCCCAGCTTCTTCGCGATCCCGTCCATCAGGATCTGATTGCGCACCACGCCGTCGATCTCGCGCGGCGCGATGGCCTGCTGCAGCCACATCGTCTTCAGCCGGTCGGCGCCACCGGCCTGCCGCTCGGCAGCGGTCCGCCACTTCTGCACGTCGGACCGGCTGGCCTCGACGCCGGCGTCCTTCGCGCTGCGCGCCAGTACGCGGTCGAAGATCATGCTGTTGAGCGTGGCCAGGCTGAGCCGGCCGGTGTTCTCGATGAGCTGCGCGCCCTGCGGGGCGCCTTCCTGGGCGGTACGAACGTTCTTCACCCGCGCCTGGAGCTGCGCCACGGTGATCCGCTCGCCTCCCACGACGGCCGCGGCACCTGGGTGCGCGTCGCTGCCGCAGGCGGACAGGAGCGGGGCCGCCACGATCGCGGCGGCGGAAACGGAGAGCGCAGTCCTACGGCGGAGCATTCGGCCTCCCGGCGAAGATCATGAACGACTGCGGAGGCCTTCCTCAGCACCTCGCGTGCGTATCAGTCCTGGCGTTGATCGATGGTATGGAGTCCGCGCGGCGCGGACCAGCAATTCGACCAACGATTGCGGCACTTTTGTGTTTCGTACCCGGGAGGCGGCGGGGCGGCACGCCGGCTCCGGGCGCGGCACGGCCCGGGACTCGGCGGAGCGGCGGTGTGGCGGGGCGGCTCGGCGGAGCGGCGGTGTGGCGGGGCGGCTCGGCCGGGCGTCCGCTCAGCGGACGCGGGCCAGCCACTCCAGCGTCCGGCGCACCTCCGCGGGAAAGGCGTGATGCGCACCGTGCACCCGCTCCGCGTCGTACAGCAGCCGGGCCAGCGTCTCCTGCGCCGCACCGCGCTCGCCGAGCGCGAGCAACAAGTGGCCGATGGAACGCCGAATCTCCAACGGCCGTACCGGGTCGTCGGGCGCCGCCTCGAAGTGCGGCAGCAGCGTGCGGTACTCCTCCAGGGCCGCCGCGGCCTCGCCCAGCTGCTCCAGGCACTGCGCCGCCTCGAAACGGAACTGGAGCGCCTGCCGGGCCGCCCGCGGACCGGACCCGCGCGCGAACTCCTCGGCCAGCAGTCGCAGTTCCGGCAGCGCACGCCGGTACTGCCCGTCGTCCATCAGCGTGGCCGCGTACTGCTTGCGCAGAGTACGGACGACCGGTGAGTGCTCACCGTGCCGCGCGGCGGCGGTTGGCAGGATGCCGCCCAGGATGTCGACGGCCTGCGTGATCCGCCCGTGGTCCAGCAGCCGCTTGACCTCATCAACGGCAGCCGCGACGTCCAGCCCTAGGGGGGCGGGGGCGGAAGACGGCGCGGGGGTCGGCGTACGAGGGTCCGTACCCGACGGTGCGAGCCCCGGCGGTACGGGCATCGATGAGCCCGGAACGTGCGCTACGGCAACGGCCGGTACGGGCATGGGCGGTACGGGCATGGGCGGTACGGGCACGGCTGGTGCAGCCGGTGCTCGTACATCTGCCAACGATCCAGCCATCACCGGTACGGCCGTCACCGCGGGCCCGGGGGCAGGGGCGGGGGCGGGGGCGGGACCGGGGCCGGGGGCGCCCGGCGCTCCCGCGCGGCGCGGCCACGGCGCATGCGGCAGCAGAAACGGCCGGGTCGGATCCATAGGCACCCCCGGCAGCGGCATCCCGTGCCCTCCGGCAACACCGGCCGTCATCCCTGCCCCCGCGCCTTCTCCCCCTTCCCCTCTTCCGGAGCCGGCGTGCGGGAGCAGCGGGGCCAGCGCCTGGTACACCTCCTGCGCGTCGGCCGGGCGGTGTTCCGGGTCCTTGGCCAGCAGCCGCAGCACCAGCGCTTCCAGCGCCTCGGGCACGTCGGGGCGCAACTGCCGCACCGGCACCGGCATTTCGTACAGATGCCGGTGCAGCACACCCAGCGCCGTCGACCCGGCGAACGGCACGGACCCGCTGAGCAGTTCGTGCAGCAGCACGCCGAGCGCGTACAGGTCGGTGTACGGGCCGACCGTCCCGCCCATGGCCTGTTCGGGCGCCATGTAGGCGGGGCTGCCGATGGGCGAGCCGGTGTGGGTGAGACGGGTGGTGTCGGTGTCCAGCGCGGAGGCGATGCCGAGGTCCAGGACGGTGACCGTGCCGTCCGCCTTGACCATGACGTTCCGCGGCTTCAGGTCGCGATGCACGATCGGCACCGCGTGCACGGACGCCAGCACCGCGCACAGTTGCGCCGCCACGCACACGGCCCAGGTCCACGGATAGGGGTCGTGCTCGGCGAGGTGGTCGGCGAGGTCGGCCCCCTCTACGTACTGCATGACCAGGAAAAGGTCGTCCCCGTCGCTGCCCGCGTCGTGCACGGTGACCAGGCCGGGGTGATCGACCTGCGCGGTCACCCGGCACTCGCGCGCGAAACGGTGGCGCAGCTCCTCGGCGTCGGGCGCGCCGGCCAGCCGGTCGGGGCGGAGCAGCTTGACGCCGACCCGGCGGTCCAGGCGCCGGTCGTACGCGATCCACACCTGGCCCATGCCGCCCTGGCCGAGCAGCGCGGAGAGTTCGTACCGCTCGGCGATGACTCTGCCGTTCACCGCCCTTCCTCCTGGTGGTGGCCGTTGCCCCCGGCGCTCTCCCCGTCGTTGGCACCCCGGCGGAGGTACTCGCTGAGCTCGTCCAGCTCGGCACGCACCCGCTCAATACGCTGCGGCCGCGGCTGGGGCTGGACCGCAGGCGGCTGCGGCTGCGGCTGCGCCATGGGCGGTTGGGGCTGCAACTGGGTGGCGTACGGGTTCGCCATGGCGCCGGCTCCGGATATGAAGGGATAGGGCCCGGGCCGGCCACCGGACATCGTGCCCTGCTCATACATCGAACCGCTGCCGTACGCGCCAGGGCCACCAGCGCCGCCAGGACTCCGAGGGCTCCCAGGACTCCCAGGGCCGCCGTACCCGACCGGGCCTCCGTATCCGCCGTACCCCTCGGGGCCCGCGTACGCCCCCGGAGTACGGCCGGGAGCGCCGTACCCCGCGAAAGAACGGGCATGAGCCCGGGCACGGATGTCGACCACGAGGTAGTACGCGACGGCACCGGCCATCTGGAGCAGGATCAGGGCCAGCGCAACGTCCCCTCGCCAGTCGCTCTCGGGCACCGAACCGACCACGGCCAGCAGCGGGATGGCCAGCGCCGCGTCCACGCCGAAGATCCACCAGCCCACCGGCCGCCGGTGCACCAGCGCGGCGCGCAGCAACGTCACCCAGGCGAGCAACCCGAGGCTGAGCACGGCGATCGCCACGAAGACCACCCGCAGCAGCACGACCGTGCCCGGCTTGAGGAGGCGGGGCGGTGGCGGAGCCGGGGCGGGGCCGTGCATTGCTGCTCCTGGTCGGTATGGCCGTCGTGGCGGTTTTTTTCGAGCGTATATACCGACACTGACAACACCGCCTGGGTTGTACGGAACCACATCCCGGTCCGGTCACAGCCGCCCCTGCGCGCACCGACCACCGGCGGCGGCACACCGACCACGGGCGGCGGCGCGAGGAACGACGGGCGGCGGGCGACGGGCGACGGGCGACGGCTCAGCGAGCGACGGGCGGCGGGCGGCAGCGCGGCGAGCGTCCTCCGCTCCCCCTCCGCTCCCCCGCGGGTCACCGGCCCCGGCGGCTCACCGCCCTCTCTCCCCCTGCCGGATCACCCCGGCGATATGGACCCGTCCGTCAGCCCGTCGTACAGGCCCTGCGCCAACCTCTCGCCCAGCCGGGCCGACTCGCGCAGCGCTTCCTCGAAGGCGGCGAGCGCCCGGAAGTGTTCGCCGTAACCGCGCTGCTCGGCCGGGGGCAGCCGGGGCAGTTGGAGGCGGCGGACGTCGAGCCGGGTGGCGGTGGAGGCGTAGCTGCTGGCCTGGCGGTTGTTGGCGGTGCCGCGCAGGAACCCGGCGAGGAACCAGGGGTCCAGCGCGGACGGGTCCGGCCGCAGCAGGAAGAGGTTGCGGCCGAGGGCAGCGCCCTCACTGGCGGCATCGACGACCCGGGCGATGGCGCCGCCGCCCAGCACCGGCACGACGACATCGCCCGCTTGGAGAAGGACGGGATCCTCGGGGGCGTCCCCGGTGGCCGGTTCGGGAAGCGTGCCGGACGGCGGGGTGCCGCCGATGACGTCGTGCTCGGTGAGCTGGACGGGGCCCTCGCCGAGGGCGGCCGTGCCGGGCCCGCCGGCCCGCAGCAGCAGCGCGCCGGCCCGGGCCAGCTCGCCGACGGTGGTCAGCGGCCAGCGGGCGGGCGCCGCCCGGCCGGCGGGCGCGGGGGCCGGGGCGAGGTCGGTGGTACGGGCGAGGGCGGCGGTCAGCTCCTCGTGAGCGCGGGCCAGTTCGGCGGGACCACCTCCCGCCGCGGGCGGCGGGAGGTGCCGGGCCGGGGCGAGGTCGACGTCGTCATCCAGCAGATCGATGGCGGCCAGCGAGCGCCGCACGCCCGGCCGTTCCTCGATGCCGCCCTCGTGGTCGAAGGCCCGCCAGGCGTCCAGGACGGTGGCGCGCACGGTCTGCCAGTCGAGCTTGTCCCGCCCGCCCGGGGCGAGTTCGGCGGTGTCGACGACCAGGAGGTGAGGTGCGGGCGGCGGGGCGCTGCCCGGCCGGTGCAGCACCCACAGGTGCAGCGGGATGCCGTACGGCGGGGCGGCGCCGGCGGGCAGCGCGATGACGGCCCGCAGCGCGCCGCGGCGCAGCAGGTCGGCGCGGATCCGGCGGCCGGAACGGCGGGAGGCGGCGGCGGGCGGCATGAGCAGGACAGCCGTACCGCCGGTCTTGAGGCGGGCCAGCGCATGCTGCACCCAGGCCAGCTCCGATTCCGTACGGGCCGGGAAGCCGTACTCCCAGCGGGGGTCGTAGGCCAGGGTGTCGTGGCCCCAGTTGCGCTCATTGAAGGGCGGGTGGGTGAGGACGGCGTCGACCGCGAGGTCGGGGAAGGCGTCGTCGCGCAGGGTGTCGGCGGCCTGGATCCGGACCTGGGTCTCCGGCGAACGCAGGGCCAGGCGCAGGGCGGTGAGCGCGGCGAGATCGGCGTCGGCCTCCTGCCCGTAGAGCGCGACGGGCCCCGGCCGCGCCTGAGGATCCGGCCCGTCCCCGTCTCCGACCCCGACCCCTTCTCCCTGCGCCCTTTCCTCGGCGTGCTCCTCTCCCTTGGGCCCGCCCTTGGCGATCGGCGCTTCCGCGAGAGGCGGCTCCTGCGCGGGGTACAGCAGGGTGCCGGTGCCGGCGGCGGGGTCCAGGACGGCGGCGGCGGGGCCGGCCAGCTCGGCCATGAGGGCGGCGAGGCCGGGCGGGGTGAGGGTGTACTGCCGGGGGTTGGCGTCCAGATGGCGGCCGAGCAGGAACTCGTACGCATACGGAGCGCCTTCCGCGTCCTCCGCGAGCTCGGCGGCTGCCCGGACGAGGGCGCTGGACGGGGCGAGGGTCTCGCGGGTGAGGCCGGTGACGGGATGGGCAGGGCCGAGCCGGGCGGTGAGGACGGCGTCGAGCGCGGGCGGCAGCAGACCGGTCAGCTCGGTGTCGTCGTCGGCCCGGGCGAGTCCGCGCCAGACGGCGGGGCGGTCGCGGACGAGGAGGAGGACGGAGCCGACGTGCCGCAGGGCCGTGGCGGCGCCGGCCGGGTGGCCCGCGACCTGCTGCCACACCCGCTCGCGCAGCGGGACTTCGGCGAGCTTGCCCTGGTCGCGCAGCCACTGCTCGACGGCGGTCAGCGCGAAGGCGGGGCTGGCCTCCGTGCCTCCCACGGGCTTGGGGAAGTCGGCGTGCCGGCGGCGCCAGTTGCTGACCGCGGCCCGGCCCACGCCGGCCAGACGCGCGATGCCCGCAGCGGTCACCTCCGCCGCGACCGCGGCTTCCACCGCGGTCTGCGCTGGGGTCTCCGGTGTTGCGTTCTCCGGCACCTGACTGGCTCCCGTCCGATCGCTCCGTCGCGTCTGTGTCGCCTGTGTCAGCGAGCATACCCACGACACAGCCTCAAACCCCTTCACGCCGTGAATTAACTCTTTCACGTGAACGGTGTTGACTCGGTTCACAGCCTCTGCTGTTATTGAACCATCGCAACACCAGCTCCACCTTTCTCGACTTTCTCCTTGTTCTTCTCCTCTCTCTTTCTTCAGGTCGTTTCGTCAGAACCGATCGAGACTCCCGGAAGGGACCCACAGCCATGTCCCAGCAGATGCAGTTCCCGCCCGGCGCCCCGGTTCCGACGGGTGGCCCGGCTCCGCAGGCCGCGCGCAACGGCCTGGGCATCGCGGCCCTCGTGCTCGGCGTGATCGGGGTCCTGTCCGGTCTGATACCGCTCATGTTCTGGTTCGCCGGCACGCTCGGCGTGCTGGCCCTGATCTTCGGCCTGGTCGGCCGCGGCCGCGCCAAGCGCGGTCAGGCCACCAATAAGGGGGTCGCGCTGGCGGGCGTGCTGCTGGCCGTCGCCTCGCTGATCCTGTCGGTGGTCGGCGCGGTCATCACCTTCACCGCGGTCAAGGACACGGTCGACGAGATCAACAAGTCGCTGGAGACCTCCACCGCGCAGCCCAAGGGCGGCGGTTCGGAGGGCGAGGACGCGGCCGACACGGGCGGCGGCTCGAAGGGCAAGACGGGCGAGGCGCTGCACGCCGGCGACACCGCCGAGTACGACACGGGGCTGAGCGTCACGGTGTCCAAGGCGACGGCGTACACCGTCGGCGAGTTCGCCGTCGGCCACAAGGAGGGCAAGAAGGCTTACAAGGTCACGGTGCAGGTGCAGAACAAGGGCAAGGAGAAGTTCGACAGCACCCTGACCCTGGTCGAGGCGCGCGCCGGCAAGGACGGCAAGGCCACGGAGCAGATATTCGACGGCACGGTCGGCGAGGGCTTCAACGGCAAGATTCTGCCGGGCAAGAGCGCGAGTGTGGAGTTCGCCTTCGACACGCCGGCGGCGGCGAAGAACCTCGACGTCGAGGTGACGCCGGGCCTGGACCACGAGGCGTCCCAGTGGGACCTGGGTCTGTGACCCGCCCCTGACCACCGGCACCGTGCCCGGCCGGCCGTCACCGGCCGACGGGCACGGCTGCCGTCTCCCGCGCGCCGGGCGGCCGGCCCTGTCGCCTCGGGCAGCCGGCCCGGTCGCCTCGGGCAGCCAGCCCGGTCGCCTCGGGCAGCCAGCCCGGTCGCCTCGGGCAGCCGGCCCGATCGCCTCAGGCAGTCGGCTAGTGCGCGTGGAAGCGGGACGGGGCCTCGGTCGGGTTGCCGCCGGCGGGGAGCTTCTCGGTCGGGCAGGTGTTCAGTACCTTGCCCATCGCCGCCTTCTCCGCGCGCGTCACCCACAGGCCGTACTTCTTCTTCACCGCGACCTGCCGGGCAACGTAGTCGCAGCGGTAGCCCTTGTTGGCCGGCAGCCAGGTGGCCGCGTCGCCGTCGCTCTTCTGGCGATTGGCGGAGGCGCCGACCGTGATGAGGTTCAGCGGGTCGTTGGCCAGCGCGATCCGCTTGCCGGCCGGCCACTGCTGGGCGCCCTTCTGCCAGGCGTCCGACAGGGCCACGACGTGGTCGACGTCCACGAGGCTGCTGCCACGCCGGAAGATCACCCGCTGCCCGGTGTAGGGGTCCTTCGCCAGTTCGCCCGAGGACACCTTGCAGTGTCCGTCCTGGTAGTGCACCTGCGTCAGGTCGCGCTTGAGGATGTCCTCGCGGGTCGGGCAGCCGTTGCTGTCGGTGTCGGCCCAGGCGGTGCCGAAGCGGTCCCGCTCGTACCCGGTCTTCGGGGCCCGGCCCTTGACCGTGAGCGAGCCGACCGCCGCCAGCGCACTGCCCGGTTCGCCCGTCGCCGCGGGAACGTCCGGGCTCCGCTTGCCGTCTCCTTGAGTGCTGCCACCGGACGGGTTGCAGCCGGCCAGGGCGAGGGTCGCGGCCAGGGCCGTCGCGGAGAGCGCGGCACGGCGTACGGGAAGCGCGGACCGTATCAAGGGAGACATCCAATCTTCGGTTGCATCAAGGCGATCTTCGGCTGCGGCACGGTGGCCGGGACGGGTGCCCGCCCCTTGGTGACCGTACGTCTCGTCGGCCACCTTGTATGACGGGCCGTCCGATTCGATGGTTTCGAGTACCTTTTCGGAAGTTGTGACGGCAGAGAGCAGGCGCAGGAGCAGGAAGAGAACAGGAGCAGGAGTAGGAGCAAGAGCGAGAGCAGGGCAGAGCAGAGCAGCACGGGACCGGACTAGCGAGGAAGAGTAAGGATCCGCATGGACACGGCCGCAGCAACCGCGACGGGCGAGGCCGGCGCACGGACCCCGGCCGCGGCCGACGGCCGTACCGGACGCGTGCCGGGCCGACTCGGTGTGCCGGGCCGACTCGGTGTCCGGGTCGCCGCGTTGCGCGCCCCGCGCCTGGATCCGTACTGGACGGCCGCCGTCCTCTTCGCCCTGTTCGCCACGCTGTCCGTGCAGCGGTACCGCACCATGGGCACGATCTCCTGGGACCTCGGGATATTCGAGCAGGTCGTACGGTCCTACGCGCATCTCCGGGCGCCCGTCGCCGACCTCAAGGGCCCCGGCGCGAACATCCTCGGCGACCACTTCAGCCCGGTACTCGCCCTGCTCGCCCCGCTCTACCGGCTGCTGCCCTCCCCCGTGACCCTGCTCGTCGTGCAGGCCGCGCTCTTCGCGCTGTCCGCCGTGCCCGTCACCCGGTGCTCGGCCCGGCTGCTCGGCCGCCGCGCCGGGCTCGCCGTCGGCGTGGCGTACGGGCTGTCCTGGGGACTGCAGCGCGCGGTCGACTTCGACTTCCACGAGATCGCGTTCGCGCTGCCGATGATCGCCTTCTCGCTGGAGGCGGTGATCGGCAGGCGCTGGACCGCCGCGGTGTGCTGGGCGGCCCCGCTGGTCCTGGTCAAGGAGGACCTGGGGGTGACCGCTGCGGCCGTCGGCGTGATCGTACTGATCCGGGCCCGGCGGGCGGTGCCCGCTGCCGTGGCGCTGGTCCTCCTCGGCCTCGCCGCCACCGCGCTCACCCTCGGCGTGATCATCCCCGCCTTCAACGGCACCGGCTCGTACGACTACTGGACCAAGCTCAGCGGCGACGGCGGCCCGGCACCGCTCATCCCCGTGGGCACGGCCGTCCGTACGCTGCTGTGGATCCTGTTGCCCACCACCGGCCTGCTGGCCCTGCGCTCACCGCTGCTGCTCGCCGCGGTGCCGACCATCGGCTGGCGCTTCGTCTCGCACGACGACCACTACTGGGGCACCGACTGGCACTACAGCGCCGTCCTGATGCCGGTGGTCTTCCTCGCCCTGGCCGACGTGCTGCCCCGCTTCCGTGTGAGCGCCCGCCCCTGGCTGCGCAGTTACGCCGCGCACCTCCCGGCCGCCGCGCTGGCCGCGGCCCTCGCGCTGACCACGACGCTGCCGCTCGCCCGGCTCACCGAAGCGGACACCTACCGCGCGGATCCCTCCGTCGCGCAGGCCGAGGCTTTGCTCGGCCGCATCCCCGACGGCGCCACCGTCGAGGCCGACGTCCGGCCGCTCAGCCGCCTCACCGGCCGTACGACGGTGTACTGGATAGGCGACACCCGCGGCATCGCCCCCGACTACGTCGCCGTCCAGCTCCGCGACGGCCGGACCACCCCGCAGGCCCTCGCGGACGCCGGCCACCGCCATCCCGGCGCGGTGTACGTACCGGACGGCGAGGCCGGCGGCCTCACGCTCCTCAAACGCGCCACGAAAGCCACCACGGACAGCACCACGAAGAACTGAGACGAAGGGCTGAGCGGCGGCGAAGCC
The DNA here is from genome assembly GCF_055567935.1 of Streptomyces sp. NPDC026301. NCBI lineage: Bacteria > Bacillati > Actinomycetota > Actinomycetes > Kitasatosporales > Streptomycetaceae > Streptomyces > Streptomyces sp. NPDC026301. The sequence goes on from NZ_JBVHPN010000008.1 coordinate 45,882, forward strand.
CGAAGCGCCGCCGCCGCGGCCCGGCTACGGTCCCGGAACCGACGTCAGGGTCCCGGAACCGACGTCACGAGCCCAGCACCGACGTCAGGAACTCCCCTACCCAGGCCAGCAGTTCGCGGCCGACCAGGGGCTTGCCGCCGATCTTGCCCGTGGCCGGGCGGGGGACCAGGACCTGGTGGGTGGCCGGCTTGATGACCGTACGCGGGTACAGCCGCTTCAGCCGCAGCTCCTGGGACTCGCGCAGCTCCACGGGGCCGAAGCGGATGTTGGAGCCCTGCAGCGTGATGTCGGTGACGCCGCAGGCGCGGGCGAGCATCCGCAGGCCCGCGACCAGCAGGAGGTTCTCCACCGGCTCGGGGAGCTTGCCGTAGCGGTCGGTCAGTTCCTCGCGTACCGAGGCGATGTCCTCCTCGGTGTTGGCGGAGGCGATCGCGCGGTACGCCTGCAGGCGCAGCCGCTCGCCGGGGGCGTAGTCGTGCGGGACGTGCGCGTCCACCGGCAGCTCGATCTTGACCTCCAGCGGCGGCTCCTCCTCCACGCCGCCGTCCAGCGCGGCGCGGTAGTCCGCCACGGCCTCGCCGACCATACGGATGTACAGGTCGAAGCCGACGCCCGCGATGTGGCCCGACTGCTCGCCGCCGAGGAGGTTGCCCGCGCCGCGGATCTCCAGGTCCTTCATCGCGACGTACATGCCGGCGCCCATCTCCGTGTGCTGGGCGATGGTGGCCAGGCGCTCGTGCGCGGTCTCGGTCAGGGGCTTCTCGGGCGGGTAGAGGAAGTAGGCGTAGCCGCGCTCGCGGCTGCGGCCGACCCGGCCGCGCAGCTGGTGGAGCTGGGAGAGGCCGAAATTGTCCCCTCGTTCAACGATCAGGGTGTTGGCGTTGGAGATGTCGATGCCGGACTCGACGATGGTCGTGGCGACCAGTACGTCGGACTTCTTCTCCCAGAAGTCGACCACGACCTGTTCGAGCGCGGACTCGGACATCTGGCCGTGGGCGGTGGTGATGCGCGCCTCGGGGACGATCTCGCGCAGGCGGGCCGCGGCCCGGTCGATGGACTCCACACGGTTGTGGATGTAGAAGACCTGGCCCTCGCGGAGCAGTTCGCGACGGATGGCGGCGCCGATCTGCTTCTCCTCGTACGGCCCGACGAAGGTGAGGACCGGGTGCCGCTCCTCGGGCGGGGTGGTGATCGTCGACATCTCGCGGATACCCGTGACCGCCATCTCCAGCGTCCTGGGGATGGGCGTGGCCGACATCGTCAGCACGTCCACATTCGCGCGGAGCTTCTTCAGCTGCTCCTTGTGCTCGACACCGAAGCGCTGCTCCTCGTCGACGATGACCAGGCCCAGGTCCTTGAACTTCGTCTCGGAGGAGAACAGCCGGTGGGTGCCGATGACGATGTCGACCGAGCCGTCCTTGAGGCCTTCCAGGGTGGCTTTGGACTCGGTCTCCGTCTGGAAGCGGGAGAGGGCGCGGACGTTCACGGGGAACTGGCCGTAGCGCTCGGTGAAGGTGCCGAAGTGCTGCTGGACGAGCAGCGTGGTCGGCACCAGTACGGCGACCTGCTTGCCGTCCTGGACGGCCTTGAAGGCGGCGCGCACCGCGATCTCGGTCTTGCCGTAGCCGACGTCGCCGCAGATCAGCCGGTCCATCGGGACCGACTTCTCCATGTCCTCCTTGACCTCGGCGATGGTGGTGAGCTGGTCGGGCGTCTCCGCGTACGGGAACGCGTCCTCCAGCTCGCGCTGCCAGGGGGTGTCCGGGCCGAACGTGTGGCCGGGCGCCGCCATCCGGGCGGAGTACAGCTTGATCAGGTCGGCGGCGATCTCCTTGACGGCCTTCTTCGCGCGCGCCTTGGTCTTGGTCCAGTCGGCCCCGCCGAGGCGGTGCAGCGTCGGGGCCTCGCCGCCGACGTACTTGGTGACCTGCTCCAGCTGGTCGGTGGGGATGTAGAGGCGGTCGCCGGGCTGGCCGCGCTTGGCGGGCGCGTACTCGACGAGGAGGTACTCGCGGGTGGCGCCCTGGACCGTACGCTGCACCATTTCGATGTACCGGCCCACGCCGTGCTGTTCGTGCACGATGTAGTCGCCCGCTTCGAGGGTCAGCGGGTCGATGGTCTTGCGGCGGCGGGCCGGCATCCGCGTGGCGTCCTTGCCGGCCGCCTTCTGGCCCGAGAGGTCGGTCTCGGTGAGCACCGCGAGCTTGAGCCCCGGGTCGACGAAGCCGTTGTCGATCGAGCCGCAGGAGACGTGCACGAGGGACGGCGAGATCTCCGCTAGCTCCGAGTCCAGCCGCGCGGCGATGCCCTCGGCGCCGAGCACCTCGACCGTGCGGGCCGCGGGGCCGTGGCCCTCGGTGAGGTAGACCGTGCGCCAGCCGTCGGCCAGCCACTGCTTGGTGTCGGCGAGCGCCCGCTGGGTGTCACCTCTGTACGACTCGGGGGCGTGCATGCCGAGCTTGAGGGTGTCCCCGTCCGCCTCGCCCGCCTCGTCGGCGGCGAACTGCGAGACCGACCACCACATCATGCCCAGCTCACGGGCGCGGTCCCGGACGTCCGCGATGCCCCACAGGGAGGCCGCGCCGACATCGATGGGGGCCGCGCCGCCGCCGGCCGTGGCCGCCCAGCTCGCCTGCAGGAACTCCTGGCTGGTGGCGACCAGGTCGGCGGCGCGCGTCCGCACCCGCTCCGGGTCGCAGACCACCGTCATGGAGCCCGCCGGCAGCACGTCCAGCAGCAGCTCCATCTCGTCCACGAGGACCGGCGCGAGGGACTCCATGCCCTCTACCGCGATGCCCTCGGCGATCTTGCCGAGCAGCTCGCCGAGCTCCGGGTGCTCTTCGGCGAGCGCTGCGGCCCGCTCCCGTACGGAGGCGGTGAGCAGCAGCTCGCGGCAGGGCGGCGCCCACAGGCCGTGCGCGGCGACCTCCAGGGACCGCTGGTCGGCGACCTTGAAGTACCGGATCTCCTCGACGTCGTCGCCCCAGAACTCGATCCGCAGCGGGTGTTCCTCGGTGGGCGGGAAGACGTCCAGGATGCCGCCGCGGACCGCGAACTCGCCGCGCTTCTCGACCAGTTCCACGCGGCTGTACGCGGCGGCCGCCAGGCCGTCCACGATCTCGCCGAGGTCGGCGCTCTCGCCCGTGCGCAGCGCGACGGGCTCCAGGTCGCCCAGCCCCTTGACCTGCGGCTGCAGCACGGAGCGCACGGGCGCGACCACGACCGAGACCGGGCCGGTCGCCGGGTCGTCCTTGCGGGGGTGGGCGAGCCTGCGCAGCACGGCGAGGCGGCGGCCGACGGTGTCCGAACGGGGCGAGAGGCGCTCGTGCGGCAGGGTCTCCCAGGAGGGGTACTCCACGACGCTGTCCTCGGGGAGCAGCGAGCGCAGCGCGGCGGCCAGGTCCTCGGCCTCCCGGCCGGTCGCGGTGACCGCGAGCACCGGGCGCTGGGCGTCCCGGGCCAGCCCGGCGACGGCGAAGGGGCGGGCGGCCGGCGGGCCGACCAGGTCCACGTGGCGGCGGTGCCCGTCGGTGGCGGCCTCGACCGCTTCGGCCAGCGCCGGGTCCCGTACGACGGCGTCGAGCAGTCCTGTCAGGCTCATGAAAAGGCTTCCGTCCCAGGGAGTCGGACAACGCGGTGCCGCCCTGCGGCGGCTCGACGGCCGGCACCGCGGGCGGGCCAGGATCTCCCAGCGTACGCCCGGCCGCGGTGCGGATGAGGCCATCGGGGCGGTTCGCGAGCGCGGTACCGGCGCACCGCCGCTGTGGCTGGTCGCGCGGTTCCCCGCGCCCCTGAGGGCGCCCTCAGGGGCGCGGGGAACTGCGCGCTCGGCCACGACGGCGCGGCACCGTCTCGACGGGCGAGAAGCCCCGTACCGCATCCCGACCGCGCGTGGAATGGTGTCCCGTACACGGATCGGCGGAGGGGGCACGGTGAGCGGTACCGGCGGACGGACGGAACCGGAGCGGACGACAGGCGCCGCGCCAGAGGCGCCGGAGGCACCGCAGACACCGGAGGCACCGCAGACACAGGAGGCGGCGCGCACTGCGGAGGCGCCGGACGTACGCCTCGGGCCCGCGCCCAACAGAGCCGCACCCCCGTCCTCGGCGCCCACGTCCTCCACCTCCCCGGCCACCCGCCGCGGTCCCGTCGTCGCGGCCCTCATGCTCGGCATGGCGCTGGCCGCCCTGGACTCCACGATCATCGCCACCGCCGTCCCGCAGATCGTCGGCGACCTCGGCGGCTTCTCGGTCTTCTCCTGGCTCTTCTCCGGCTATCTCCTGGCCGTCACCGTCACCCTGCCCGTCTACGGCAAGCTCTCCGACACCTTCGGCCGCAAGCCCGTACTCGTCGCCGGCATCGTGATCTTCCTCGTCGGCTCGCTGCTGTGCGCGGGCGCCTGGAACATGGCCTCGCTGATCGCCTTCCGCGTCCTGCAGGGCCTCGGCGGCGGCGCCCTCCAGGGCACCGTGCAGACCATCGCCGCCGACCTGTACCCCATGAAGGAACGGCCGCGCATACAGGCGAAGCTCTCCACCGTCTGGGCCACCTCCTCCGTGGCCGGGCCCGCGCTCGGCGGCCTGCTCGCGGCGTACGCGGACTGGCGCTGGATCTTCCTCGTCAACCTGCCGGTCGGCGCGATCGCCCTCTGGCTCGTCCTGCGCCACTTCTTCGAAGACAAGAGGGGCTTCGAGGGCCCCGCGCACCGCGCCCGCACCACGCGCCCGGTCATCGACTGGCCCGGGGCGCTGGCCGTCTTCGCCTGCGGCGGGCTGCTGCTGACCGCGCTCGTCCAGGGCGGCGTCGCCTGGCCTTGGCTGTCCGCGCCCTCGCTGCTCCTACTGGGCGGCAGTGCCGTGTGCGCGGCCGTCACCGTACTGATCGAACGCCGCGCCGCCGAACCGATCATTCCCGGCTGGGTCTGGCGCCGCCGCACCATCTCCACCGTCAACCTCGCGCTCGGCGCCCTCGGCCTGCTGATGGTCGCCCCGACCGTCTTCCTGCCCACCTACGCCCAGGCCGTCCTGGGCCTCGGCCCCATCGCGGCCGGCTTCGTCCTCTCCGTCATGACGCTGAGCTGGCCGATAGCCGCCGCGCTCAGCAGCCACGTCTACAACCGCGTCGGCATCCGCAACTGCGCGCTGCTCGGCATCGCCGCCGCCACGCTGGTGCTGCTCGCCTTCCCGCGGCTGCCCTACCCCGGCGCGGCCTGGCAGCCGGCGCTGCTCATGCTCGCGCTGGGCGCCACCCTCGGCCTCTTCCAGCTGCCGCTGATCATCGGGGTGCAGTCCTCCGTCGGGTACGCCGAACGCGGCACCGCCACCGCCTCGATCCTCTTCTGCCGCCAGGTCGGCCAGTCCGTCGGAGCCGCGCTCTTCGGCGCCGTCGCCAACGCCACCCTGGCCGGGCGGCTGGCCGACGCGCCCGCGGGCATCCGCGCCGGGCTGCCGGGCGACCTGGATGCCGTCTCCCGCGCGCTGGAACGCGCCGGCACGCTCACCGAGCAGGCCGCCGACTACCTGCGGCGCGCCGTGGACGCCACGGTCGAGCACGTCTACTACGGGGCCGCCGTCGCCGGGCTGCTCGCACTGGCCGCGCTGCTCTTCGCCCCGCGCCGCTTCCCCGTCCACGCGGACGCGCGGGGCGAGGCGGAGGCCGGGCCCGCCGAGAAGGGCTGAGGCGGGCGGTCGGGCGGGGCGGGCGGCTCAGCCCTCCGTGCGCGGCAGCTCGGTCTCGAGCGTGTCCTCCTCGTCGGGGTCCACACCCCGCTTGGCGGGGGCCTCCTCGGGAGCGGGCGCGGACGCGGCTTCGGGGGCGGGCGCGGCTTCGGTGGCGCGGATCCCTTCGTACGCAGCGTCCGCACCGCCTCCGTACGCAGCGTCCGCGGCTCCTTCGTGCGCGGCGCCCGGAGCCTCTTCGTACACAGCGTCCGCAGCGCCTTCATACGCGGCGTCCGAAGCCTCTTCGTACGACGCGTTCCCGTCCTCTTCGTACGGCGTCTCGGTGTGCCCCCGTACGCCTTCCCCGCCGTCCGTCGCCACGTCGTACACGTGCCCGGAGTCGGGGTCCTGCGCGGCCACCGGGCCACCTGAGCCGGCCGGGTCCGGCTCGTGCTCCTGCTCCGCCGCCTCCGGGTCCTTGCCCATGAGGGTGGCCAGGCTGCTGCGTACGTGTGCCATGTGGGAGCGCAGCTCCTCGCGGCGCTCCTCGTGCTCGCGCAGGACGCGTTCCGTGGCGCGTTCGACGCGGGCCGCCTCCGCCTCCGCCTCCGCGATCATTTCGGAGGCGCGGGCCGCGGCCTCCTCATCGATGTGCCGCGCGGACTCCTCCATCTTGGCGTAATGACGCTGCACCTCCACGATGCGCGCCTCGCCGCGCTCCTCCAGCTCCGCGATCCGCTGCTGCATGGCCAGCTCCCGGTCGGCCAGCTCCTGCTCCGCCGCCGTCCACTGCTCGGCCAGGCTCTTCTCCTGGTCCTCCAGGACCTCCGCGGTGCGCCGGCGCATCTCGCGGAGCCCCTCCTCCGCCTCCTGGCGCACCTCCTCGGCGGCTCTGGCGGCCTCCTCGACCGTCGTCCGCGCCTCGGCCTGTGCCGCCTCCTCGGCGCGCACAGCGGCGTCCTCGGCGTCCTGGCAGACCTTGAGCGCGTACGCGTCGGCGGCGTCGCCCTGCTCCCGCCCGTAGTCCGCCGCCTCCTCCCGCAGCCGCTCGGAGTCCGCCGCCGCTTCGGTGCGCAGCCGCTCCGCCTCGGACTCCACCGTGGTGAGGATCAGCCGGGCCTGCTCGCCCAGGGATTCGTACGTCTGGGGCGGCATATGGGCCAGGTACTCGCGCAGCCGCTCCAGCTCGGCGGTCATCTCGTTGGCCAGCACAGTGAGGCGGGCCGCCCGTTCCCAGCAGGAGTCGCGGTCGACGGAGAGCCCTTCGACTCTGCGGTCCACGTCCACCGGACGGTAACCACGCCCTCGTACGACCTCGAATCCGTGAGGCGACACCGATGCACTCATCCCTCAAAGCCCCTCTCCGACAGTGACGTGGTCCGGCGCACATCTTTGTTGATTGTTCCGAAGCGCCCATAACGCGACACTCCGCACCTATCACTGCCCAAGGATGCGTTACTTTTCGGCAGAAGTCGGAATCGGCTCGTCGGCACGCAGGGCACGGAACAGTCGCCGCGCCCGCTGCGCGTCCCACAGGATCACGTCCCCCGCCCCGGCGACCTCCGTCCCCGGACCGGTCACCGGGACCGTCGTGGCCGTCCCCGAACCGTTCGCCACCTGCTTCATCGACAGTCCCATCTGCGTCAGGTCCACCACGCCGGTCCGGTCGTCCACCCGCAGCGCCGCCAGCGCCGCGCCCAGCGCCGGCACCGTCCGGAACGGGTTCAGCAGCGTCCCGGGGCCGAGCATCTTCTCCGACACCGCGCTGATCAGCGCCCGCTGCCGCTCCACCCGCCCCAGGTCGCCCTTCGGGTCGCTGTAACGGGCCCGTACGTACGCCAGCGCGCGCGTGCCGTTCATCTCCGAGCAGCCCGCCGGGAAGTCGGCGCCGGACTTCTCGTCCTTCAGCGGCGCGTCCAGGCACAGCCGCACCCCGCCCAGCGCGTCCACCACCCGGACCAGGCCGAGGAAGTCGACCTCGGCGTAGTGGTCCAGTCGCAGGCCCGTCGCCTGTTCGACGGTGCGCGAGAGCAGCTTCGCGCCGCCCAGCCCGTACGCCGCGTTGATCTTGTTCTTGCCGTGTCCCGGCACCGCGACGTAACTGTCCCGCGGCAGGCTCACCAGATACGGGCCGCTGTCCCCGTAGTGCAGCAGCATCACCGTATCGGTGTTGCGCACCGCGTCATGGCCCACGTGCAGCTCCTGCTGCTGGCGGGGGGTCAGATCGCGCCGACTGTCGGAGCCCACCAGGAGCCAGTTCGTACCCTTGCCCGCGGCCGGCCGGTCCGGATAGCCGCTCAATGCGTCCATCTGGCGCAGCTGCCCGCCCGCCCAGAAGAACAGCGCGACCGCCAGCGCCAGGGCCAGCAGCACCAGCACGGTCACCAGCAGCGCGATCCGGCGCGGCCAGGACCACCCGCGACGGCGCCGCCCGCGCCCCGAGCGGTACAGCGTCGACGAATTCGGCTGCGGCGGCGAGGGCGGGGGCGGGGGCGGTGGGGCCATACCGGCATGATCGTGGCGCCCGACCCGCCTCGCAGGTCGAGCGCCACGTATGACACACCGTCACAGCCGTACGGGCGACACCGCGCTCAGCGCCGCCGCCCCACGGCTACAGGAGGCCGTCCCACATCTGCTCCAGCAGGACCGACCACCAGGTCTCCGGGGAGCCGAGCGCCGCCGGGTCCAGCGAGGCCAGCTGCACCTGGAAGTCGGTGGTCCAGCGGCCCGCCTGCTCCGGGGTCAGCCCGTACCGCAGCCGCCACATCCGGCCCAGCATCGCCATGCAGCGCACGAACTCCGGCAGCCCGGTGTTCACGAACTGCGGCGTCGCCGCCTGCCCACCGGGGCCGGCCTCCAGCGGCACCGCCACGATGTGCGCCGTGCCGTACTGCACGCACAGCTGACGGCCGAAGTCCGAGCCCATGACCAGGTACGAGCCCGCGTCCGGAGCCGGCTGCACGCCCCGCTCCTGCGCCAGCTCCGCCAGCGTCGGCACCGGACGGCCCGGCTGCGCCTGGCCCCAGAAGAACGGGCCGAAATCGACCGGCACGCCGGCCCAGACCAGGGTCTGCCCCACCACGTCGGGCACGCCCTGCCGGGAGACCGCCCGCTGGTCGAAGCGGAAGACCCCCTGCGGCCCGAACGCCTGCTCCAGCTCCTGCCCGATCATCTGCGGCGGGACCGGCGGCGCGAGCTGGATCTGCGACGGGTGCGGCAGCGGCACGCGCACCGGCGCGGGGCGCGCCGGGCCGTCCGCCACCTGATGCAGCTCGCCCTGATGCTCCACCAGATGCCGTACGCCCTGCTGCCGCGAGGCGTGGTCGTGGCCGTACGCGGCGGTGTGGCTGATCCGCACCTGCGGCCAGGTCTCCCGGATCATCCGGGCGCAGTAACCGCCCGGCAGGTCGCAGGACTCCAGCTCGGTGTGGAGCTCCAGCACCTGCTGCGGCGGCACGTTCAGCGCGCGCAGCTCGTGCAGGATCTGCCACTCCGGATGCGGCGTACCGGGCGCCGAGCGCCGGATGACCTGCTGCTCGGAGCCGTCGGGCGCGCGGTAGCGCAGCACGGCCATGTAGCCGGGGCCGACGGTCGGCTGACCGGTCGGCGGCGCCTGCGGATAGCCGTACGCCGGCGGCGGACCGGCCGGGGCACCGGGCTGCCCCACAGGAGCGGCGGGCGGCGGCATACCGGGGCCGGGGGGAGGCGCGATACCGGGACCGGCGGGAGGCTGCGCACCGGGAGCGGCCGGAGGCGGCATACCGGGGCCGGCGGCAGGCTGCGCACCAGGGCCGGCGGGAGGCGGCATACCGGGGCCCGCGGGCGGCGGCGTACCGGGGCCCGCGAGCATCGTCGCCGCGGCGTGCACGCCGCCACCGGGAGCGCCGGGGGCTCCGGGCGGCGGGGTCGCCGGGACACCGGGCGGCGGCGGAGGCGTACCGGGCCCTGTGGCGCCGGGCATACCGGGCGGGGACGGGGGCGGCGGCCCGTCGCCCCCGCTCTTCGCCGCACCGGCGTTGCCGGGCAGCGACGAGCCGTCGGCCAGCATCGTGGCAGCCGCGTGCACGCCACCACCGGGGGCGCCGGGCGCACCGGGGGCAGCCGGCGGGCCGGGCGGCGGGGGCTGCGAGCCCTCGGCCGCGGCCGGAGCGCCGGACGGCCCTGCGGCGTTCGGGTCCAGCTGGGAGACCAGCTGCGTCGGTACGTAACCACCGCCTCCCGTGGCACCGGGCGCCGGGGGCGTGCTGGGTGCCGCCGGGGGCGGCGTGGGCGTACCGGGTGCCGGGGGCGGCGTACCGGGAGCGCCCGGCGGCGGCGTGGCCGTACCGGGTGCGGCGGCCGCCCCGGGGGGCGGCGGCAGGTGCGTCACAGGCGGGCCGGACGGCGGCGGCAGGTCCGACAGACCGGGCGCGGCAGCGGCCGGAGCCGCGGGGCCCGGGGGCGGACCGGCGGCCGGGTCCTCGATGGCCGGCGCGATCGCCGTGGGCGGCAGTTGGCTGCCCCCGTGGAGCAGCTCGGTCTTGGCGTCCGGGCGCACCGAATGCTGCGCCGAGCCCTGCTCCGCGTCCTCGTCGAAGCTCAGCGGCGGCGCGAACACGGTCGCGGGCAGCCCCACCGACCGGTCGTCGCCGTCGTCGTCCGCGGTGATGTCCGTGCCCTCCCAGGAGGGGGCGGCGGACGTACCGGAAGAGGGAGCGGAAGTACCGGAGGTCGTACTGGAGGAAGCGGGCGCCTCGTCCTCCGCGACCGCACCGGCGTCCGACGCGGCAGGAGGCTGCTCAACGGGGGCCGGCGCGGCAGGAGGCTGCTCAACAGGCGACGGCGCGGCAGGCGGCTCCACGGCAGCGGCCTGCGCCCCCGACGTCCCCGCTCCCGACGTCTCCGCCTTCGGTGTCTCCGTCCCCGGCGTCCCCTGCGACCCCGTCGTCCCAGACGACCCCGCCCCACGCTCCGGAATGCCGATCGCGTCCGCCGCCTCCTGCAGCCACTCCGGAGGCGTCAGCAGGAACGACGTCTGCTCCAGATCGATCCGCTGCCGCGGCACCTCCGGCGCGGGCGCCGCTTCCGGCACCGCGCCGTACTCCTCCTCGTACCGCCGGATCACCTCACCCACCGGCAGCCCCGGCCACAGCGTCGTCTCCCCGCTGTCCCGGGCGATCACCAGCCGCTGCCGGCCACCGCCGACCGCCGGCCCGCCCTCGCGGTCCTCCGCCCAGGCCACAAAGCCCAGCCCGAACTCCCGTACCCGCACCTCACGCTGCTGGTACGCCGGCACCTCGCCGTTGACCCAGCGCTCCGCGCGCTCCTGCGCCTGCGCGAACGTCACCATCGCGCCGTCACCCCTCCACCGGAACGGCGCGCGCGAAGCCGCCGTCCACCATCAGGTTCGCCACGGTCTCCAGCTCCGGCGGATTGCCCGCGAGCCGCTCCAGGAACTCGTCGAAGTCCCCGCCGCACGGCAGCAACAGCCGCTCCACCCGCTCCTGGACCGACCAGCCGTCCCGGTCCCGCGCGTCGTCGTACGCGCAGAACCACACCGAACCGGCCGCGTCCCCCCGCACCTTCACCGCGATCACACCGCCCTGGACGAACCCCACGCCCAGGTAGTCCTTCGTGAAGTGGTCCCGCAGACACTTGTTCACGTACACCAGGTCGTTCACGGCCGCGTCGTCCCGCACCGTGAAGAACGGCTGGTCCACCAGCAGCCCCAGCTCCGGATCGAGCGCCGCGCCCACCGGCGCGCACCCGCCCGCCGCCTTCAGGAACGCCCGGTACGCGCCCGGCAGCCGGTACCCCAGCGCCTCCTCGGCCTGCAGCACCGCGTCCTCCGGCACCGACACGTCACGGTGCGGCAGCCCGAAGTGCGTCGGCCGCGTCTCCTGCAACGGCCGCGTCCCGCGCTTCTCGTGGTCCACCGCCGCCGTCGCCAGCCCGCCGTGGTGCCGCAGCAGCGCCTTCACCTCGACCGGTACCAGCTCCACGCGCCGCGTCCCCGCCACGTGGTGCCACGTCCAGCCGTGCGGCGTCGCCACCGACGGCACGTCCTCCCACAGCTCGTGGCCCTCCCCGTGCAGGGCGGCGTTGGCCGACACGAAGTCCGTCAGCCGCAACTCGTCGACCCCGAAACCCTCCGGCGGCTCGGCGATCTCCGCCGCCGCCCGCGCATACGGAGAAAAGTCCGGAAAACCCGAACCGTCCACCCGAACACCCCGCGGAAAGCGCGCGGCCCGGACCGGGTCCGGGAAATGCACGACCTGCCCGGCGTAGGCCGTGTTCGGTGGCGCGGCGCTCTGCCCGAGCCGACCTGTCGTCATGGCGGTTGCCCCCTGGCTGGAACTGGCTACTGCCGCACAGCCTAAGCGCTACGGCAACCCCCATCCCCGCCCCCGCCCGCCTCCACAGGCCGTCCGTCGGCCACGCACCGGCCGCCCGCCGAGCGCATTTTCGGGACGTCACACCCGCACCACCACACCCTCGTACATCTGTGCCACCACACCCCCGACCGGCCGACTGTCACAGACCGGTGACAAGGACCGGCACCGACCCGTGACACCCGCAGGGCATGCCCGACTTCCGCAACACCCAGCGCGTTTGGCAGGCTGACCCCCGCAGACGGGGGGATGCAGGGAGGGAAAGCACCGATGAGCACCACCGCACAGTCCGCCGCACGGGCCGCCTCAGGAACCGGCGCAGGGAGCACCGAACAGGGCACCGCGCCGTCATCCGCGCACCCCACCGGCGACCCACGAATCGGCTGGAGCGCCACCGCCGACAACGAAGGGCCGCCCACACTCCGGCACCGCCGCGACGGCATCCTCCCCACCGTCGCCGCCGCCCTCTCCGTCCGCGGCGAGACCCTCACCTGCACCGCGAGCAAGTCCGAACAGCCCCCCGCGCTCCACCCGCTCGTCCAGGACTTCCTCGACACCCTCAACACCGCACAGCGCGAACGCTTCACCGGCCGCTGCCCGGAAGCCGTCCTGCTCTCCCGGCACCTCACCGCCGTCGAAGCCAACCGCTCCAAACGCCAGTCCAAAAAACCGCTCACCAACGGCGAGGCCCGGCGCTCCCTGAAACACTCAAAACTCACCGCCCGCCACATCCGCGAGGACGGCGACCCCCAGCACGGCCACTACGCCGCGCCCTGCCGCTCCTGCGACGCACTCCTGGCCTTCTTCGGCGTCATGCCCGTCGGCCTCTCCGCGGCAGGGAGCTGAACCGCACCATGACCCCATCGCCCCCCTCCACCACCGCGTACGACCGCGCCGCCGGGGACACCACCCGCTTCCCCGTCGCCGTCGACGCCGCCCTGCACGAAGCCGGCTGGCAACCCGGCCACTGGGACATCAAGCAGGCCGAACGCTGGGCCGACGCCCTCCGCGAGTACGCCTCCCCCGGCGGCCACCGGCACACCGTCTTCCCCGCCGCCGTCGAAGCCTGGGCCGAATTCGGCACCCTCCGCATCAGCGCACCCGGACCCGGCCGGCACATCGCCCCCACGCCCTTCGAGATCGACCCGCTGTACGGCATCCACCTCGCCCGCACCCTCGGCGACCTCGGCCGCGCCCTGGACACCCAGGTCGCACCGCTCGGCCGGGAGGCCGACAGCCAGGCCACCCTCGCCATCGACGCCGAAGGCCGCGTCTACAGCCTCGACCACACCGGCGACTGGTACCTCGGCCACGACATCGACCAGGCCCTCTCCACCCTCGTACTGGGCACCCGCCCGACCCGCCTGACGGTGGCGACGGACTGACGGGGGCGACGGGCTGACGGGGGCCTTACCGGGCCGGGCGGGGCCGGCGGGTGCGCGGGCGGGCCGGCGTGCGCCTCGCCTCGCGTGCCTCCGAACGTGCGGGCGTGCGGGCGTGCGGGCGTGCAGTACCCGCGTACGACCGCGTCGTTACCGCTCCCCGCCCCCGCCACCGCCCGCCGGCAGCACCGCCGATACCCGGAAGCCGCCCGCCTCCGTCGCCCCCGACACGAACACACCGCCCAGCCCGGACACCCGCTCACGCATCCCCACCAGGCCGTTCCCCCCACTCGGCAGACCCGCGTCCGCCGCACCGCCCTCCGACGGACCGTTCTCCACCTGCACCGCGACCTCCCCCTCACGATGCGCCAGCCGCACCCGCACCCGCGCCCCCGGCGCATGCTTGTGCACATTCGTCAGCGCCTCCTGCACCACACGGAACGCCGTCTGCTCCACCCCCGGCCCGTACGCCCGCGACTCCCCCTCCACCGACAGCTCCACCACCGTGCCCGCCGCACGCGACTGATCCACCAGCGCCGCCACCTCGACCAGCGACGGCCCCTCCCCCTCGGCCTCCGCCCCCGACACCGACGCTGACGCCGAGCCACCGCGCGCGGCCCGCGCCCGCACCGCCCCCGGAGCACCGTCCAACAGCACCCCTCCGGACCCGGCCCCGGCCGCACCCGCCGCGCCCGCCGCCTGCGCCGCCTCCGACGACTCCGATGCCTGCGACACCCTGGACACCTTCGACGCCACCGCCACCAGACGCTCCGGCTCGTCCGACACCCGCGCCGACGCCGCCGCACCCTCCCCCGTACGCAGCACCCCCAACATCTCCCGCAGCTCCGTCAACGCCTGCCGGCCCATGTCCCCCACCAGACCCGCGTTCCGCGACGCCTTCTCCGGATCCTTCAGCGCCACCGCCTGCAACGCCGCCGCATGCACCACCATCAGACTCACCCGGTGCGCCACCACGTCGTGCATCTCCCGCGCGATCCGCGTCCGCTCCTCATTGCGCGCCCACTCCGCACGCTCCTCCGCGCGCTCCGCGAGCAGCATCAGCTCCCGCTCCAGGCCGTCATTGCGCTCCCGCAGGCTCTCCACCAGGCGCCGCCGCGCCCCCACGTACAGCCCCAGCAGCACCGGCGGCGCCGTCAGCACCAGCCCCAGCGCCACCGACACCAACGGCACGAACCACCACGGCGGGTCGAAGTCCTCCTGCGACGCCACGTCCTGCTGCATCTTCAGGATCGTGATGATCAACGTGCCGATGACGGACATCCCCGCCAGCAACACCGTGAACCGCCGCGGCACGTCCGACGCCGCCAGCGTGTACAGGCCCACGATCCCCAGCAGCGCGCCCAGCTCCGCGGGCGTCACCGCGATCGACACCAGTACGACGACAATCGGCCACTTGCGGCGCAACAGCAGCACCGGGCCGACCAGCAGCCCGAGCGCGATCCCCGCCGCCATCGGCAGCCGGGACTCCTGCGCGAACTGCACCCCCTCAAGGACGCACTCCACCGTCGAGGCGACAGCCAGACACACGTCCAACGCGGCGCTGCGGCGGCGCTCCCACCACCATGGCCCGCCACCCGGCGCACCCCTGACGCCCCCGGCGCCCATTACCCCCGTCGCGGTCATACCGCCCACCCTACGGGCGCCCGCCCCCAATTTCCGGCCACGCCCACCACCATGCAGCTCGCCCGTTACGGACCAGTACCTGCGACTTTCCCTCGAAGCAGCGAATGACCCACATTTTCGGCACATCTGTCCACCACCTGGCGTGACGCTTTGCACTGTGACAAACACCCACACGGACTTCGAGTCCCTGCGCGACAAGGCGGTGACTCCTCGCAGGCCCCGGCGCCACCCCAACGCGAAGGACGACCTCCGCGCCCGAGCCCGCGAGCTCCGCTCGCAGGGCATGACCTACGACCAGATCCAACTGGAGCTGGGCTGCTCGAAGAGCTCGATCTCCCTGTGGGTACGGGATCTCCCGAAGCCGGAACGGCGCCGGCGGGAACCGTCGGAACAAGCGAAGCTCGCAGCCCGCAAACGCTGGGAGCACGAATCGGCGGTCCGCGACGCGCAACGACAGCGGACGAAGGCGGCCGCCACCCAGGAAATCGGCGGACTGACCGACCGTGAGCTGCTCATCGCCGGGGCCGCCCTCTACTGGGCCGAGGGCGTGAAGAGCAAGCCGTACCGCCTGAGCGAGGCCGTCGAGTTCATCAACAGCGACCCTGATGTGATCCGGGTCCACCTCGCGTGGCTGGAGCACGTGGGCGTTGAGCGCGAGAGGCTCCACTTCCGCCTACTGATCCACGAATCGGCCGACGTGGCCGCCGCGGAACAGTACTGGGCGGACCTGGTCGGCACCGACGTGTCCACCTTCGGCAAGACGACGCTCAAGAAGCACAACCCGAAGACGGTCCGACGGAACGCCGGCCAGGGGTACCGAGGCTGCCTGGCGATCCGAGTGCGACAAGGAGCCGATCTGTACCGTCGCATCGAAGGCTGGTGGTACGGCATAGTAGGGGGCGTCCGTGATCCACGAGCAGAGAAACGGACACAAGGGTAATCCCGGGTCGTCTAAGGGCAAGACGTCAGATTTTGGTTCTGATCATGGGGGTTCGAGTCCTCCCCCGGGAGCCTAAAAGTTCGGGTCCTGACCGCGAGGTCGGGACCCGTCCGCGTTTCGGCTGCAATACGCACCGGTATCCTTCGGGTGTCCACCACCCGAAGTAGCCAAGAAGCCGAAGGGCATCCCCGTGAGCGCCAACCGCCCGGCAGCCGTCGTCGTTCTCGCAGCGGGTGAGGGCACCCGCATGAAGTCGGCGACCCCGAAGGTCCTGCACGCGATCTGCGGCCGCTCCCTCGTCGGCCACGTCGTCGCCGCCTCCCGTGAGCTGGACCCCGAACACCTTGTCGTGGTCGTGGGCCATGCCCGCGAGCAGGTGACCGCGCATCTCGGCGAGATCGACGCGTCCGTCCGTACGGCCGTGCAGCACGAGCAGAACGGCACGGGGCACGCCGTCCGCATGGGGCTGGAAGAGCTGACCTCCGGGGGATCCGGCGCGGCCGGTGCGCCGGGTGTGGAGCTGGACGGCACCGTGGTCGTCGTGTGCGGCGACACGCCGCTGCTGACCGGCGCCACCCTCACCGCGCTCGCCGAGACGCACGCCGCCGACGGCAACGCCGTCACCGTGCTGTCGGCCGAGGTGCCGGACGCGACCGGGTACGGCCGGATCGTGCGGGACGAGGCGACCGGCGCCGTGACGGCCATCGTGGAGCACAAGGACGCGACGGACGCGCAGCGGGCGGTCCGGGAGATCAACTCCGGCGTGTTCGCGTTCGACGCGCGGCTGCTGATCGAGGCGCTGGGCAAGGTGCGGACGGACAACAGCCAGGGCGAGGAGTACCTCACGGATGTGCTGGGGATCGTGCGGGAGGCCGGGCACCGGGTGGGTGCGGCGGTCGCGGCCGATCACCGGGAGATCCTGGGGATCAACAACCGTGTGCAGCTGGCGGAGGCGCGCCGGCTGCTGAACGACCGGTTGCTGCGGGACGCGATGCTCAGTGGCGTGACGGTGGTGGATCCGGCGTCGACGTGGGTGGATGCGACGGTGACGTTCGAGCCGGATGCCCTCCTGCACCCCGGTACGCAGCTGCTGGGCAGTACGCATGTGGGGGCGTTCGCGGAGGTGGGTCCGCATTCGCGGCTGGCGGACACGTACGTCGACGAGGGCGCTGTGGTGTCCTTCACGGTGGCGGACGGGGCGCGGGTCGGGCCGGGGGCGAGCGTGGGTCCGTACGCGTATCTGCGGCCGGGTACGGAGCTGGGCCCGAAGGCGAAGGCCGGCACGTATGTGGAGATGAAGAACTCGAAGATCGGGGAAGGCACGAAGGTGCCGCATCTTTCGTATGTCGGGGATGCGACGATTGGTGAGTACACCAACATCGGTGCTGCGAGCGTCTTCGTGAACTACGACGGTGAGGCGAAGCACCACACGACGGTGGGGTCTCACTGCAAGACGGGGTCGGACAACATGTTTGTGGCTCCTGTCACGGTCGGGGACGGCGCGTACACCGCGGCGGGCTCCGTGATCACCAAGGATGTGCCCCCGGGTTCGCTGGCTGTCGCGCGTGGTCAGCAGCGGAATATCGAGGGTTGGGTCGCTCGTAAGCGACCGGGAAGCGCCGCCGCGCAGGCCGCTTCGGCTGCTCGCCAGGAGAGTGAGGGCGAGCAGTGACCGGGCAACGGGTGCGCCGTGCGGGGCGTACCGTGATAAGCGCACGCAACGTGGTCGGCGCACGCAAAGCGCCCTCATGTTTGAGAGCTTGGCAAGGAGATTTGCTGTGACCGGGATCAAGACGACCGGCGAGAAGAAGCTGATGCTCTTCTCCGGCCGCGCCCACCCCGAGCTGGCGGAGGAGGTTGCCTACCAGCTGGGTGTCAGCCTGGTCCCGACGAAGGCTTTCGACTTCGCGAACGGTGAGATCTACATCCGTTACCAGGAGTCGGCGCGTGGTGCGGACTGCTTCTTGATGCAGAGCCACACGGCTCCCATCAATAAGTGGATCATGGAGCAGCTCATCATGATCGATGCTCTGAAGCGGGCTTCCGCGCGGAGCATCACGGTGGTCATCCCCTCGTACGGCTATGCCCGTCAGGACAAGAAGCACCGCGGCCGTGAGCCGATCTCGGCGCGTCTGGTGGCGGATCTGCTGAAGACGGCGGGTGCGGACCGCATCGTCACGGTGGATCTGCACACGGACCAGATCCAGGGCTTCTTCGATGGTCCGGTGGACCATCTGTTCGCGCTGCCGGTGCTGGCGGACTACGTGGGCGCGAAGGTGGACCGGGACAAGCTGACGGTCGTCTCTCCGGACGCGGGCCGTGTGCGGGTGGCCGACCGCTGGTGCGACCGGCTGGACGCGCCGCTGGCGATCGTGCACAAGCGGCGTGACAAGGACGTGGCGAACCAGGTCACGGTCCACGAGGTCGTGGGTGACGTGAAGGACCGCGTGTGTGTCCTGGTCGACGACATGGTGGACACCGGCGGCACGATCTGTGCGGCCGCTGACGCGCTGTTCGCGAACGGTGCGGCGGATGTGATCGTCACGGCCACGCACGGCATCCTGTCCGGTCCGGCGGCCGATCGTCTGAAGAACTCGAAGGTCAGCGAGTTCGTGTTCACGAACACGCTGCCGACTCCGGGTGAGCTGGAGCTGGACAAGATCACGGTGCTGTCGATGGCCCCGACGGTCGCCCGTGCGATCCGTGAGGTCTTCGAGGACGGCTCGGTGACGAGCCTGTTCGAGGAGCAGTGAGCACTGCTCTGACGTATCTCACGTATCTCACGTAGATCGATTTCTGGGGCGGCCTCCCCGCCGGGTAGACTCACGGAGTTGCTCGGCGAGGGAGGCCGTACTTTTTGGTACGGCGGTCCGTTATCGACGCGCTCTTCGTAGCAGGTCTGTCGTGGGCCGGGTGACGGTCAGCAGGTCCGTTCAGTACTACGAGGAGTGCATTATGGCCGAGGTCAAGATTTCCGCCGAGCTGCGTACCGAGTTCGGCAAGGGCAGCGCCCGCCGTCTGCGTCGCGAGGACAAGGTTCCCGCCGTCATTTACGGTCACGGCGCCGAGCCGCGCCACGTGGCGCTGCCGCACCACGACACCCTGATGGCCCTGAAGAACTCGAACGTCCTGATCAGCCTGGACATCGAGGGCAAGCAGGAGCTGGTGATCCCCAAGGCCGTGCAGCGCGCCACGATCCGTCTGGGCATCATCAACCACGTCGACCTGCTGCTGGTCCGCAGCGGCGAGAAGGTCAACGTCGAGCTTCCCATCCACGTCGAGGGTGACCTGGCGCCGGGCAGCAACCTGCTCGAGCACATGCTGAACACCCTGCCGGTCGAGGCCGAGGCCACCCACATCCCCGAGTCGGTCACCGTCTCGGTTGCGGGCCTGGACGCCGGTGACTCCGTGCTGGCGAAGGACGTCAAGCTGCCCGCCGGTGTCTCCCTGGACGTCGAGGACGACGCCGTCGTGGTGCAGGTCGTGGCCGCGCAGGCCGAGGCCCCCGCCGAGGGCACCGAGGAGGAGGGCGCCGAGGCCTGAGCCTCGGACCACCTCTGACGGGTCACCGTCACCGGTTCTTCCGCCGCCGTCCCGTTCGTTGCGAGCGGGGCGGCGGTTTTTTCTGACGTACAGGAGTACAGCTGTGAGTGAGGACGCGGCGGGCCCGTGGCTGGTGGTGGGGCTGGGGAATCCTGGTCCCGAGTACGCCGGCAACCGCCACAACGTGGGGTTCATGGTCGCCGATCTGCTGGCGGAGCGGATGGGTGGCCGGTTCAAGGCGCACAAGGCGCGGGCGCAGGTGGTGGAGGGCCGGATCGGTCCTCCGGGGCCGGGGAGCCGGCGGGTGGTGGTGGCGAAGCCGTCGTCGTACATGAACCTGTCGGGTGGTCCGGTGACGGCGCTGCGGGATTTCTACAAGGTGCCGGTGTCGCGCATCGTGGCGGTCCACGATGAGCTGGACATCGATTACGGAGTGCTGCGGCTGAAGCTGGGCGGTGGGGACAACGGCCACAACGGGCTGAAGTCGATGACGAAGTCGATGGGGGCCGAGTACCACCGGGTGCGGTTCGGCATCGGGCGTCCGCCGGGGCGGATGCAGGTGGCGGATTACGTACTGAAGGACTTCTCGTCCACCGAGCGCAAGGAGCTGGACTACTTCGTGGACCGGGCGGCGGACGCGGTGGAGGCGCTGGTCACAGAGGGGCTGGAACGGGCGCAAAGCGCGTACAACTCCTGAGCCGGACAGGGCGGGACGACGGCTGACGAAGCGTTCCGCTCAGGTTGACCAGGTGTGCGGGGATGGCCAAGGATCGCGGCCATGTCCAGGACCAGTACGACGCGGACCAAGAAGCGGAGCCGGACCCGGCGGGCGGGTGAGAGCGCCTTCGGGGCGCTGCTCGTGGTGAAGAACGCGCTGATGGCGCTGCTCGCGCTGCTGCTGTTGGTGGCCGGTGCGTGGACGTCGTGGAGCGCGGCGCAGTACGCGATGCTGGTGCAGGCGAAGGAGCGCGGCACGATGACGGTCGCGTCGTGCGGCGAGGAGCGCTGCTGGGGTCCGTACGTGCCAACGGGCGGGGACGGGAAGCGGCGGGCGAAGGTCGTGCTCGCGGAGGCGGCGGCCCCGGAGAAGGGGAAGCTGGTCGAGGTCACGGTGGAGCCCGGTACGGATCATGC
Organism: Streptomyces sp. NPDC026301; assembly: GCF_055567935.1. Classification (NCBI taxonomy): domain Bacteria; kingdom Bacillati; phylum Actinomycetota; class Actinomycetes; order Kitasatosporales; family Streptomycetaceae; genus Streptomyces; species Streptomyces sp. NPDC026301. Next base: position 66,556 of record NZ_JBVHPN010000008.1, read on the forward strand.
GGTGCGTACGGGTCCGGGCGGCATCCTGTACGCGTGGGCGCCGCTGGGCGGGGCGATGCTGCTGGCTTCGCTGGTGGTGGCCGGGGGGCTGCGGATGCGGCGGACGGCGTGGGCCGTCGGGCTTGCGGGCGCCGCTCTGCTGGTCGCCGCCTTCTTCACGCTGTGAAGAAGGGGCCGGCGCCAAGCGCCGGCCCCTTTGTCCGCAAGCGCCGGACGGGCTGGATTTTCCGCCCGTCCGGCGCTCGCGTGAGGTCAGCCCGTGTTGCGCAGGCCCGCCGCCACGCCGTTGACGGTGAGCAGCAGGCCCCGGGCGAGTACCGGGTCGGCTTCCTCGCCGCGCTGGGCGGCCTCGCGCTGGCGGGCGAGGAGGGAGACCTGGAGGTAGGAGATCGGGTCCAGGTAGGCGTCGCGGATGCGGAAGGTCTGCTTGAGGACCGGGTTGGCCTCCAGCAGCTCGTTCTCCCGGGTGATGCGCAGGACTTCCTGGACGGTGAGCTCGTGCTCGGCCTTGATGACGTCGAAGACGTGCTTGAGCTCGTCGGGGACGAGCGTGTCGACGTAGTGCTGGGCGATCCGCAGGTCGGTCTTGGCCAGCGTCATCTCGACGTTGGACAGGAAGTTGCGGAAGAAGTGCCAGTGCTCGTGCATCTCGCCGAGTACGGAGTCCAGGCCGGCCTCGCGGGCGGCCTTCAGGCCGGTGCCGACACCGAACCAGCCGGGGACGATCTGGCGGGACTGGGTCCAGCCGAAGACCCACGGGATGGCGCGGAGGCCGTCCAGGCCCGCGCCGCTGTCGGGGCGGCGGGAGGGCCGGGAGCCGAGGTGCAGCTCGGCGAGCTGGTCGACGGGGGTGGAGGCGAAGAAGTACGCCGGGAGGTCCGGGTCCTCGACCAGGCGCCGGTACGCGCCGTGTGCGGCGTCCGAGACCTTCTCCATCGTGGCGTCCCAGCGGGCCAGCGCCTCGTCGGACTGGCGGGGCGCGGTGTGCAGGGCGGAGGCCTGCAGGGTGGCCGCGACGGTCAGTTCCAGGTTTTCGCGGGCCAGGGACGGCACGAGGTACTTGTCGGAGATGACCTCGCCCTGCTCGGTGACCTTGATCTCGCCTTCGAGGGTGCCGTAGGGCTGGGCGAGGATCGCGTCGTGGGAGGGGCCGCCGCCGCGGCCGACGGTGCCGCCGCGGCCGTGGAAGAGGCGCAGCCGTACGCCGTGCCGGTGGGCGACGTCGCGGAGCAGGCGCTGGGCGCGGTGGATCTCCCACTGGCTGGTGGTGATGCCGCCGAACTTGGAGGAGTCGGAGTAGCCGAGCATGACCTCCTGGACGTCGTCGCGCAGGGCGACGAGGCGTCGGTAGGAGGGGTCGGACAGCATCTCGTCCAGGAGCTGGTCGGCGATCTTCAGCTCGTCGGTGGTTTCCAGGAGGGGGACGATGCCGACCTTGGCCCAGCCGGCGTGCAGGTCGATGAGGCCGGCTTCGCGGGCGAGGACGGCGGCGGCGAAGACGTCGTCGGAGCCGGCGCACATGGAGATGATGTACGACTCGATGACCTCGGGGCCGAAGGTGGCCTTGGCCTTGCGGATGGTCTCGAAGACGCCGAGGGTCTTGGCGCCGGCCGCGTCCAGGGGCGCGGGGGTGGAGGCCAGCGGGCGGCGCGAGCGCAGTTCCTTGGCGAGGAGCTTGCGGCGGTAGTCGCGCGGCATGTCGACATAGCGCCAGGACTCCTCGCCGAGGCGGTCGAAGAGCTGGCCGAGGGCGTGGTGGTGGGCGTCGGCGTGTTCGCGGACGTCCATGGTGGCGAGCTGGAGGCCGAACGCGGCGATCGTGCGGATCGTGCGCTCCAGGCGGCCGTCGGCGACCAGGCCGCCGCGGTGTTCGCGCAGCGAGGTCTGCAGCAGGGCGAGGTCGTCGAGGAGCTCGCCGGTGCCGAGGTAGTCACGCCCGGTGACGTGCGGGGTGTCGTTGGCCAGGCGCTCGCGGGTGTTGACGAGCTTCTGGCGGATACACGTGGCCTTGAGGCGGTAGGGCTCCTCGGAGTTCAGCCGCTTGTAGCGGGGGCTGATCTCGGGGAGGAGTTCCAGGTCTTGCTGGAGGGAGGCGAGGAGTTCCTCGGTGGCGCCGCAGTTGCGGATGGAGTTCGACAGCGCGCCGCGCAGCTCGTCGATGTGCTCCATGGCATCGGTGATGCCGTGCTCGTGCTGGAGGATGAGGACGTCCCAGGTCACCTGGGGGGTGACGTTGGGGTTGCCGTCGCGGTCGCCGCCGATCCAGGTGCCGAAGGTGAGGGGACGGGTGCCGGGCGGCAGCTGTACGCCGGCCCGCTCCAGCTCGGCGGCCAGGTCCTCCAGGACGTCGCCGACGGCGCCGAGGCCGAGCTCGTCGAGGTAGTAGATGGCGTTGCGGGCCTCGTCGGTGGGCTCCGGGCGCGCCACGCGCAGCTCGTCGGTCTGCCAGATCAGGTCGATGTTCTCGGCGAGGCGGAGGTCGGCGCGGCGGCGGTCGCCGGTGTCGGCGGTCTCCAGCAGCTCGGCGACCTTGCGGAGCTTGGTGAGGACGGAGCGGCGGGCGGCCTCGGTGGGGTGCGCCGTGAAGACGGGGCGTACGCCGAGGTGGGCCGCGGTCTCGCGGAGGTGCTCGGGGTCGGCGTCCTTGAGCATGTCGGCGGTGCGGGCGAGGATGCCGCCCTCGGCGGCGCGCCGGGTGCGCAGCTCGCGGCCGCGGTGCACCTGCTCGGTGACGTTGGCGAGGTGGAAGTACGTGGAGAAGGCCCGCACGAGCTTGGTGGCGGTGATCAGGTCGGTGTCGCCGAGGAGCTCGGCGGCTGCCTCGCCGTCGGTACGCGTCAAGGCGCGTACACGTTCCACCAGATCGAGGAGCTCGGGGCCTTCCTGGCGTACGAGGGTCTCGCCGAGCAGGTCGCCGAGGCGGCGGATGTCGGCGCGCAGGGCGCCGTTGCCGGCGTCCGCCGTGTCGGCGGCCCCGGGGCGCGGGGTCTGCTGGGCGGCGTCGGGAGAGATGTCGGCACTGCTCACAGGTGCGGCTCCTTGCAGTGTTGAGCACGTCTGGGCTGGTGGGTGTCTTGTGGACACTCCCTGGTGGCGGGTTGCGGACCGCGCTGTCCGACGCCTCAAGAATAGATCTCCGCTTTTCGGGCGGTCATACCGTCCGCTCTGTGAGAGGAGCTGTCGGGCCGGTCACACCCTTGTACGGTGTGGCGGCACTGCCATACTTACGAGACCGTAGGTTACGGAACCGTAGCCATGCCTCCGACCCCAGCGAGGGACACACATGACCGCTGGTCCTGAAGTCGTCGAGAAATCCCCGAAAACCGCCGAGAGCGCGCTGCCGCCCGCGACGCTGGGCGGCGACAGCAAACGGTCTGTGGAACAGATCGCGCTGCTGCTGTTCATCACCGTGCCGTTCCTGGCGCTGGTGGCCGCGGTGCCGCTGGCCTGGGGGTGGGGGGTGAGCTGGCTCGATCTGGGTCTGCTGGTGGTGATGTATTACATCGGCTGCCACGGCATCACGATCGGTTTCCACCGCTATTTCACGCACGGGTCCTTCAAGGCGAAGCGGCCGCTGCGGATCGCGCTGGCGATCATGGGGTCGCTGGCGGTGGAGGGGCCGCTGGTGCGGTGGGTGGCGGATCACCGCCGGCACCACAAGTTCTCCGATGCGGAGGGTGACCCGCATTCGCCGTGGCGTTACGGCGAGACGGTGCCGGCCCTGCTGAAGGGCCTGTGGTGGGCGCACATGGCGTGGATGTTCGACGAGGAGCAGACGCCGCAGCACAAGTTCGCGCCGGACCTGATCAAGGACCCGGCGATCCGCCGGGTCTCCCGCCAGTTCGTCCTGTGGACGTCCGTGTCGCTGCTGATCCCGCCGCTGGTCGGCGGGCTGGTGACGATGTCGTGGTGGGGCGCCTTCACGGCGTTCTTCTGGGGCTCGCTGGTGCGGGTGGCGCTGCTGCACCACGTCACGTGGTCGATCAACTCCATCTGCCACGCGGTGGGCAAGCGCCCGTTCAAGTCCCGTGACCGCTCCGGGAACGTGTGGTGGCTGGCGATCCTGTCGTGTGGCGAGTCCTGGCACAACCTGCACCACGCGGACCCGACCTGTGCGCGGCACGGCGTGCTGAAGGGGCAGCTGGATTCCAGTGCGCGGCTGATCCGCTGGTTCGAGCAGCTGGGCTGGGCGTACGACGTGCGCTGGCCGAACGCCTCCCGGATCGACTCCCGGCGTCAGGAGAACGACGCCCGCCGCAAGGACAAGGCCGCCCAGGCGGCATGATTGACGGGTGGCAATCGATGGCAGCAGCGTGAGTGGCAGTAAGGACAAGGCGTCTTCCGGCGCGGGCGCGCGGCGTGTGCGGCGGGTCCGCATGACCGGTAAGGAGCGCCGGGAGCAGCTGCTGGACATCGGACGCACGGTGTTCGCCGAGCGCGGCTTCGAGGGCACGTCGGTGGAGGAGATCGCGGCGAAGGCCGGGGTGTCCAAGCCGGTGGTGTACGAGCACTTCGGCGGCAAGGAAGGGCTGTACGCGGTCGTCGTGGACCGGGAGATGCGGCAGCTGCTGGACATGGTGACGGGTGCCCTGACCGCGGGGCACCCGCGCGAGCTGCTGGAACAGGCGGCGTTCGCGCTGCTGGACTACATCGAGACCTACACCGACGGCTTCCGCATCCTGGTGCGGGACTCCCCCGTGGCCCAGTCGACGGGTACGTTCGCGTCGCTGATCAGTGACATCGCCACGCAGGTCGAGGACATCCTGGGCCTGGAGTTCAAGGCCCGCGGCTTCGACCCGAAGCTGGCGCCGCTGTACGCGCAGGCGCTGGTCGGGATGGTGGCGCTGACGGGCCAGTGGTGGCTGGACGTACGCAAGCCGAAGAAAGCGGAAGTCGCCGCGCATCTGGTGAATCTCGCGTGGCACGGCCTGGACGGCCTGGAGCCGAAACCGCGGCTGATAGGCCATCGCAAGGCGTGACCTCTGGTCACTCCCGTCACAAAGTTCACCCAAAAGAGTGAGCAGCGCACGAGGCCCGCGCGCGCCGGGTCAGGACAGGGGTTCGAGGAATTCCAGCCGGTTGCCGACAGGGTCGTGGGAGTAGCAGCGCCGGTGGCCCGGAAGGTTGTCGTCCCAGGTGAGGTCCGCGCCGTGGGCCGTCAGGCGGGCGGCGACGGTGTCGAGGTCGGTGACGAGGAAGGCCGGGTGGGCCTTGGGGGACGGCCGGAAGGCTTCGTCGATGCCGAGGTGCAGGCGGATGGCGCCGGCCTCGAACCAGCATCCTCCGCGCCCGGCGAGCGCGGCCGGCTTCGGGACGCGGGTCATGCCCAGGGCGCCTTCGTAGTAGGCGCACAGCGCGGTCTCCGTTCCGGGTGGCGCGGCGAGCTGGACGTGGTCGAGGCCGGTGATCATCCGCTCACATCTCCTTGCGGGCCACGGCGAAGATCCGCCGGAAGGGGAAGACCGTGCCGTGCGGACCGGTCGGATACGCCTTGCGCAGCAGGTCGCGGTACTGATCGAGGAACTCCTCGGCGGCTTCGGCGTCGCCGTCCAGCGCGGTGAGGACGGGCCGCAGCGCGGTGCCCTTCACCCAGTCCAGTACCGGATCCTCGCCCTGCAGGACCTGCACGTACGTGGTCTCCCAGGCGTCCGCCGAGCAGCCCAGGTCGATCAGCCGCTTGAGGTACTCCTCCGGCTGCAGGATGTGCACGAAGCGGCGGCCCTTGCCGCCCAGGCGGGTGCGCCACTGAGGGGTCTCGCACAGCTCGCCGAGGAGGGCGTGGCTGGGGGAGGTGAAGTTGCCGGGGACCTGGAAGGCGAGGGTGCCACCGGGGGCGAGGGAGTCGATCCAGGGGGCGAACGAGTCGGCGTGGCCGGGGACCCACTGCAGTGCCGCGTTGGAGACGATGAGGTCGAAGCGCTCGTCGGGGATCCACGTGGCCGCGTCGGCGGGGGCGAAGTCCAGGCGGCCGCCGCCCGGGGTGGGGCCCGCGTAGGACTGTGCCCTGGCCAGCATGTCGGAGGAGTTGTCGAAGCCGGTGATGTGCGCGTCGGGCCAGCGGTCCGCCATGAGGGCCGTGACGTTGCCGGGGCCGCACCCCAGGTCGGCGATGCGCGGGCGGCGCGCCGCGGGCAGCTCGGGTATCCGGGCGAGCAGGTCGAGGAAGGGGCGGGTGCGGTGGGTCGCGTGGCGGAGGTACTGCTGTGGGTCCCAGGTCGGCGCAACGTGCGTGTCGTGCATGGTCGAACCCCTCTGCTGGTACGGGCCAAGGCCGGTGGAGCCTGAACTCCTGCCGACGCTGCCCAATCGTCCAGCAAAATATATCTTGACGTCAAGAGACTTCATGTCGACACAACCACTACACTGATCGTCATGGAGGACGAGGTCGACCGACTGGTCGCAGCATGGCGCCGCGAGCGCCCCGACCTCGATGTGGAACCACTCGAGGTGCTCAGCCGCGTCAGCCGGCTCGCCCGGCATCTCGACCGCGCGCGGCGGCTGGCCTTCTCCGAGGTCGGCCTGGAGCCCTGGGAGTTCGACGTGCTCACCGCGCTGCGCCGCGCCGGCTCCCCGTACCAGCTCTCCCCCGGCCAGCTGCTCACCCAGACCCTGGTCACCTCCGGCACGATGACCAACCGCATCGACCGGCTCGCCAAGAAGGGCCTCGTCGAGCGGCTGCCCGACCCCAGCGACCGGCGCGGCGTCCTGGTCCGGCTCACCGCGGAAGGGCGCGACCGCGCCGACCAGTCGCTGGCCGGGCTGCTCACTCAGGAGCGGGCGATCCTGGCCGAGCTGTCCCGCGCGGAGCGCGGCGAACTTGCGGGTCTGCTGCGGCAGTTGACCGCGCCGTTCGACAACATCCCGGGCTGAGCGCCCCGGCCACCGGGGTGGGGGTGCGGCGCCGCTGCCGAGTGCGCCACCGTTGTGGCCGGTCGCGCAGTTCCCCGCGCCCCTTACGGGGCGCCCTCTTGCCCGACGCGGCATGCGTCCACTTGGATCGCGGCCATGAGCCAGCAGCGCACCGCGGAGCGTGACGCGCCGCCCGGACCGGCACGGTTCACCGGCCGCACCCACCTCGTCACCGGCGCCGCCTCCGGGATCGGCGCCGCCACCGCCGACCGGCTGGCCGCCGAGGGCGCCCGCGTCCTCCTCCTCGACATCGACGACGAGCGCGGCGAGCACACCGCGCGCCGCATCCGTGCCGCCGGCGGCACCGCCTCCTACGAGCACTGCGACGTCACCGACGAGGCCGCCTGGCAGCGCGCCGTGGCTGCCGCCCGGGGCCGCTACGGCCCCGTCGACGGCCTGGTCTCAGGCGCCTTCACCCGGCACGTCGCGCCCGCCGACCGCACCCCGCGCGCCGACTGGGACCACCAGCTCGCCGTCAACCTCACCGGCGCGTTCCTCGGCGTACGCGCGGCCCTGGACGACCTGCGCGCGCGGCAGGGCGCGGTCGTGCTGACCTCCTCCGTGCACGCCCTGTTCGGGCTGCCGGGGCGGCCCGCGTACGCCGCGTCCAAGGCGGGCCTGACCGGCCTCGCCCGCCAGCTGGCCGTGGAGTACGGGCCCGACGTACGGGTGAACTCCGTGCTGCCGGGGCCCGTCCTCACCCCCGCCTGGGAAGGCATCGCCGAGGAGGACCGCCGGGCCACCGCCGCCGAGACCGCAGCGGCCCGGCTCGGCCGCCCCGAGGAGGTCGCCGCCACGATCGCCTTCCTGCTCTCCCCGGACGCCTCCTACGTCACCGGCGCGAGCCTCGTCGTCGACGGCGGCTGGAGCGTCCTGAAGAATTCCTCCTGACCAGCCACACCGAGCACTCGTCCGGAAACACGGCACCGACCACGCGACCCGACAAGCCGCAGGGGGACTGCGCGATGGGAATCCGGTTCGGCGGGGACTACAACCCCGAGCAGTGGCCCGAGGACGTACGGGCCGAGGACCTCGTCCTCATGAAGCAGGCACACGTCACGATGGTGACCGCCGGGATCTTCTCCTGGGCGGGGGTCGAACCCCGGCCCGGCACCTACGACTTCGGCTGGTTCGACCGCGTCATGGACGGCCTCGGCCAGGCCGGCATCGCGGTCTGCCTGGCCACCATGACCGCCTCACCACCGCCCTGGCTCCCTCACCGGTACCCGGAGACGCTCCCCGAGGACGCCGACGGCACCCGCCGCTGGCCCGGCGCCCGCCAGCACTACTGCCCCTCCAGCCCGGTCTACCGCGAGCACGCCGTCCGCCTCGTCGAACGCCTCGCCCACCGCTACGCCGGCCACCCCGCGCTCGCCCTGTGGCACATCGGCAACGAGTACGGCTGCCACACCCGGCAGTGCTACTGCGACGTCTCGGCCCGCGACTTCCGCCGCTGGCTGCGCGAGCGCTACGGCACCGTCGAAGCGCTCAACGACGCCTGGTCCACCGCCTTCTGGGCGCAGGGCTACGGCGACTTCGAGGAGGTGCTGCCGCCGCGTACGGCGCCCACCACCCCCAACCCCGCCCAGCAGCTGGACTACCTCCGCTTCAGCGACGACGCGCTGCGCGCCTGCTACCTCGCCGAGAAGGAGGTACTGGACCGGGTCACCCCGGACGTGCCGGTCACCACCAACCTCATGCCGGACCACAAGCCCGTCGACGCCTTCGCCTGGGCCCGCGACATGGACGTCATGGCGCTGGACTTCTACCAGGACCCCTACGAGCCCGACGACCACATCCGCGCCGCCTACAACTTCGACCTGATGCGCTCGGCCCGCGAAGGACAGCCCTGGCTGCTGCTCGAACAGGCCCCCGGCGCCGTCAACTGGCGCCCCCGCAACGGCCCCAAGCCGCCCGGCGCGATGCGCCTGTGGAGCTGGCAGGCCGTCGCCCAGGGCGCGGACGCGGTGCTCTTCTTCCAGTGGCGGCAGTCGCTCGGCGGCGCCGAGAAGTTCCACTCCGCGATGGTGCCGCACGGCGGCACCGGCACCCGGATCTTCCGCGAGGTCACCGAGCTGGGGCGGGAGCTGGCCGCCGTACCGGGCATCGCGGGCACCCGCTCCGAGGCGCGGGTCGCGCTGCTCGCCGACTGGGACAGCCGGCGCGCCCTGGAGCTGGACTCCCGCCCCTCCACCGCGCTGCGGGCGCCCGAGCGGGCCCTGGCCCACTACCGCCCGCTGTTCGAGGCGGGCGTCGCCTGCGACGTCGTCCCGCCGGACCGGGACCTGACCGGCTACCGCCTGGTCGTCGTCCCCAACCTCTACCTGCTGCGCACGGAGGACGCCGAGCGGCTGGCCGCGTACGTACACGGCGGCGGGCACCTGCTCGTGTCGTTCTTCTCCGGCATCGTCGACGCGCACGACCGGGTGCACCCCGGCGGCTACCCGGCGCCGCTGCGCGAGGTACTGGGCCTGCGGGTCGAGGAGTTCTGGCCGCTGGACGAGCGCGCGGCCGTGCCGCTGCGCGGGCGGTACGCGGGGCGCGCCGATCTCTGGGCGGAGGACATCGTCCTCGAAGGCGCGGGCTCCGTCGTGGACTTCCTGTACGACGGGCTACGGCCCGCGATCACCCGGCACGCCCACGGCCGGGGCACCGCCTGGTACGTCGGCACCCGTCCCGACCCGGCGCTGATGCGGGCCCTGATGGACGACGTACGGGAGGCGGCGGGCGTCACGCCCGTACTGCCGGGGCTGCCGCCGGGCGTACAGGCGACCGTGCGCTCCGGGGCCCACGAGCGGTACCTCTTCCTGCTCAACCACGGCCAGGAGCCGGCCGAGGTGGAGCTGGAGCGGCCCATGACCGACGCGCTGGCCCAGGCCACACCGCGGGCGGCAACCGTGCATCACCTCACCCTGCCCGCCCGCGGCGTGGCCGTCCTGTCGGAGCCGGGCCCACGGGCCGGCTCCTGATCCGCGGCCCCGGACGGCGGGGCGGTCAGGGTCTGCCGGCGGCCGTAGCGCGACGGTCGCCGGCCACCGTACCGGCCGGGGCGCGGCCGCCGGTCCACGCGCGCCTCACGGCACCGAGACCGACGCCGACGGCACCGGCTGCGCCGCCGGGGACGACGGGGGCGGCTCCAGCTCGACGGGCCCCACCCCGGCCCGGCGCGCCAGCGCCACGGCCGCGAGCGTGGAGTGCACGCCGAGCTTGCCCAGGACGTTCTGCATGTGCGTGCGGACCGTGTGCGGAGAGAGGAACAGCCGCTCCGCGACCGCCTTGCGGCCGAGCCCCGCGACCATGCAGCGCAGCACCTCGCGCTCGCGCGGGGTCAGCGACTCCACCAGCCGCTCGCTCTCGGTGCGGTGTTTGCGGGCCGCTGTCAGCTCCCGCAGTACGCCGGTGAGGAGCGCGGGCGGCAGATGCGTCTCGTCCCGCAGCACGCCGCGGATCACGGCCAGCAGGCGGGAGAGCGAGCAGTCCTTCGCGACCCAGCCGCCGGCCCCGGCCTGCAGGGCGGACGCGGCCCTGCGCGGGTCGTCCTTCTCCGCGAGCACCACGGAGCGCACCATCGGATGCGCGGTGCGGACCGAGATGACCAGCGATATGCCGTCCACGGGCGCGCCGTCGGCCGTGCCGTCGCGGTGGCCCTGCGGCCGGATGGGAACGGAAGCGAGCGGTGCGACGGCGGCGCCGAGGTCGGCGTCGACGAGCATGACGTCGAAGCGCCGGCCTTCGGAGGCCGCCCGCTCCAGACTTCGCAGGGCCGCCGGTCCGCTCCCGGCCGCCGCCACGTCCACGTCCTGTTCGGCCGCGAGGGCGGCCGCCAGGGACTCGGCAAAAATGCGGTGGTCGTCGACCACCAAGACCCGGATGCGTTGCACTGAGGACCCCCTGTCTCGGGGAAACGGGCAGAAACGGGTACGTGCGCCCGGGGGCGGGGTCGCCACAGCGGCACGGCCGCCGCCGTGCTGCGTCGCTGTCCCGTCCCGGGCGCCGTACCCTCACCTCCCCGCGCCGCGTTCGGCGGGAGAGGGTCCAGCTCGCCCCCTGATCGGCACCGGCCCCCACCGGTGCTCTGTTCAGCGTACGTACGGGGTCCGGCAACGGAAGCCGATTGGCAAAACTGCCCGACCCATGTGTTCAGGGTGGGGCAGGCTGCTCACCACGAGGCACCAGTAGCGGGTGATCGGCTCATTCCGGCCCGTTACCGCCGGACGCCGACGGGGCAATCGGCCAGTCGCGCGGACCGGCTGACAGCGCATCAGGGATGTGCGGGGGCGCGCTTTCGCGCCCCCGCCGCCGCCCGGTTCACGCCAGCCGCCGGGCCCCCGCGCTCGGCACGGCGGTGAAGATCCGCGGCGCGGCGTGCCCGGCCGCCGCGAACGCCTCGGTGACCGCCTTGCCCACGGTCTCCGCCGCCGCCTCTTCCACCAGCACGATCGCCGACCCGCCGAAGCCGCCGCCGGTCATCCGGGCGCCCAGCGCGCCGGCCTCGTTCGCCGCCTCCACCACGAGGTCCAGCTCGGCGCAGGACACGGCGAAGTCGTCGCGGAGCGAGGCGTGCCCGGCCGTCAGCAGCGGGCCGATGCCGCGCGGGTCGCCCGCCTCAAGGCGCGCCATGACGTCCTGCACCCGCCGGTTCTCGGTCACGATGTGCCGTACCAGGGGCCGCACGGCGGCCTCGTCCGCCAGCGACTCCAGCGCCTGGCGCAGGCCGTCGTACGCCACATCGCGCAGGGCGCGTACGCCCAATGCCCGCGCGGCCCGCTCACAGCCGGCGCGGCGTTCGGCGTACGCGCCGTCACCCAGCTCGTGCTGCACGCGGGTGTCGACGACGAGGAGGCGCAGCCCGGCCGCGGCGAGGTCGAAGGGGACCTGGCGGCGGGTGAGGTCGCGGGTGTCCAAGAGGAGGGCATGGCCTTCGGTGCAGCAGGCCGAGGCGGTCTGGTCCATGATCCCGCAGGGCACGCCGACGAAGGCGTTCTCGGCGCGCTGGGCCAGCCGGGCCAGCTCCTGGCCGTCCAGGCCCAGGCCGTACAGGTCGTTCAGCGCCAGGGCCGTGGCGACCTCCAGGGCCGCGGAGGAGGACAGCCCGGCGCCGGTGGGGACGACGGAGTCGAAGTGCAGGTCGGCGCCGCCGCCCACCGGGAGTCCGGCCTCCCGCATCGCCCACAGGACACCGGCCGGGTACGCCGCCCAGCCGCCGTCGGGCGCCGGCCGCAGGTCGTCGGTGCGCAGCTCGACGATGCCGCCCTTGACGTTGCCGGAGTGCAGGCGCAGCACGCCGTCGGTACGGGGCGCGGCGGCGGCCGTCGTGGTGTGCGGGAGGGCCAGCGGCATGACGAAGCCGTCGTTGTAGTCGGTGTGCTCACCGATCAGGTTGACCCGTCCGGGCGCCGCCCATACCCCTTCGGGGGCGGTTCCGTAGACCTCGCGGAAGGCGGCTGCGGTGCCGGCTGCGCCGGGCTGCGTGTGTGTCACTCGGACTCCCTTGTCCTGGGGAAGCCGGGGCTCCGCCCCGGACCCCGGTCCTCAATCGCCGGACGGGCTTGGATTGCCGGACGGGCTTGGATTGCCGGACGGGCTTGAAAAGGCTATGAATTGGCGAACGCCCACGCGTCCGCCACGATCTCCGACAGGTCCGCGCGGCGCGGCTGCCAGCCCAGGCGGTCGATGGCGGTCTGGGCCGAGGCGACCAGGACCGCCGGATCGCCGCCGCGGCGCGGGGCCACGACCTCGGGGATCGGGTGTCCGGTGACCGTGCGGACGGTCTCGATGACCTCGCGGACGGAGAAGCCGTTGCCGTTGCCGAGGTTGCAGATCAAGTGCTCGCCCGCGACGGCGGCGTCCAGGGCCAGCAGATGGGCCTCGGCGAGGTCGGCGACGTGGATGTAGTCGCGGATGCAGGTGCCGTCCGGCGTGGGGTAGTCGTCGCCGAAGACGGAGATCGACTCGCGGCGGCCCTGGGCGACCTGGAGGACGAGCGGGATGAGGTGCGACTCGGGGTCGTGCCGCTCGCCGCAGGCCCCGTAGGCGCCCGCCACGTTGAAGTAGCGGAGGGACACGGCCGCCAGGCCGTGCGCCGCGCACTCGCCGCTGATCATGTGGTCCACGGCCAGCTTGCTCGCGCCGTACGGGCTGGTCGGCGCGGTCTCGGCAGCCTCGGTGATCGGCGTGGCCGTCGGCTCGCCGTACGTCGCGGCCGTCGAGGAGAACACCAGGGTGCGCACGCCCGCGACGCGCATCGCCGCGAGCAGGTCCATGGTGCCGCCGACGTTGTTCCGCCAGTACTTCTCGGGGTCCACGACGGACTCGCCGACCTGCGAGAACGCGGCGAAGTGCAGCACGCCGTCGAAGGAGCGGTCCAGCCATTTGGCCGCGTCCTGGACCCGGCCCTCGATGAACTCCGCGCCCTCGGGGACGCCGACGCGGTGGCCGGTGGACAGGTCGTCCAGGACGACCACCTGGTGGCCGGCCTCCAGAAGGTGTGCCGCCACGACGCTGCCGACGTATCCCGCTCCGCCGGTGACCAGGTACTTCTTGCTCACGCGCTCGCTACCTCTCGCAGTCGCTGCGCCGCGGCTTCCGGCGGCACATCGTTGATGAACACATTCATGCCGGATTCGGAACCCGCGAGAAACTTCAGCTTGCCGGGAGTGCGTCGGATGGTGAAGAGCTCTAGGTGGAGGGCGAAGTCGGCGCGGTGCGGGGTGCGCACCGGCGCCTGGTGCCAGCCGGCGATGTACGGCGTCGGCGGCTCCCCTTCCCCGAAGATCCGGTCGAACCGTCGCAAGACTTCCAGGTAGAGCTGTGGGAATTCTGTGCGGGCCGCCTCGTCCAGCGCGAGCAGGTCGGGGACCCGGCGCCGCGGGTAGAGGTGCACCTCGTACGGCCAGTGCGCCGCGTACGGGACGAAGGCCACCCAGTGCTCGCCCTCCAGGACGACGCGGCTGCCGTCGGCGAGCTCGTCGGCCACGACGTCGTCGAAGAGGTTGCGGCCGCCGGTACGCTCCCGGTGCGCGGCGGCCGAGGCGAGCATCCGCTCGGTGCGGGGCGTGACGAAGGGGTAGGCGTAGATCTGGCCGTGCGGGTGGCCGAGGGTCACGCCGATCTCGGCGCCGCGGTTCTCGAAGCAGAAGACCTGCTCGACGTCCGGGAGCTCGGAGAGCTCGGCGGTGCGGTCGGTCCACGCCTCCAGGACCACCGCGGCCTGCTCCTCGGTGAGGTCGGCGAAGGAGGCGTGGTGGTCGGAGGTGAAGCAGACGACCTCGCAGCGGCCGGTGGAGCCGGCGAGCGAGGGGAAGCGGTTCTCGAAGACCGCGACGTCGTAGTCGGCGGCGGGGATCTCCGAGAGCCGGCCCTCGCGCGAGGGGCACAGCGGGCACTCGTCGGCCGGCGGGTGGTAGGTCCGGCCCTGGCGGTGCGAGGCGACGGCGACGGAGTCGCCGAGGAGGCGGTCGTGACGGATCTCGGAGGCGGTGGTGACCTGCGGGAGGGGGCGCTCGTCGACGGCGTCGCGCACGACGTCGTCGCGGGAGTCGTAGTAGATGAGCTCCCGGCCGTCCGCGAGCCGCGTGGACGTCTTCTTCACTGTTGCTCCTCGCCAGAAATCCTCGGCAGACGACCAAACACAAACAAACATAATGAACCACGAGCCAACAGTCCCGTCAACGCCGGGGACGGAGCGATGCGTCCGTAGCACCCAGCGTCACCAAGGGAGTCACTCGATCACGATCCAACAAACAAAACCAACAAAAGTGTTCAGTTTCCGAGCGACCGCGCGTAACTTTCTGCTCGTTCAAGCCACCGGCGCCACGCAACGAAGCGAGACCCCATGATCACGATGGCCGAAGGGCTACGCCTCCCTACCAACGGGCTCGACTACACCATCCTGGCGATCTACTTCGCCGTCGTCCTGGGCATCGGCTTCGCCGCCAAGCGCAGCGTGAAGACCAGCCTGGACTTCTTCCTCTCCGGCCGGTCGCTGCCCGCGTGGGTGACCGGCCTCGCGTTCGTCGCCGCCAACCTCGGCGCCACCGAGATCCTCGGCATGGCCGCCAACGGCGCGCAGTACGGCGCGTACACCGTGCACTGGTACTGGATCGGCGCCATCCCCGCCATGGTCTTCCTCGGCCTGGTGATGATGCCCTTCTACTACGGCTCCAAGGTCCGCTCCGTACCGGAGTTCCTGCTGCACCGCTTCGGGCCGTCCTCGCACCTGCTGTCCTCGATCATCTTCGCGGTCTCCTCCGTGCTGATCGCGGGCGTGAACCTCTACGCGATGGCGATCGTGCTGGAGGCGCTGCTGGGCTGGCCGGAGTGGGTGGCCATCGTCGTCGCCGGCTTCTTCGTCCTCGCGTACATCACCATCGGCGGCCTGTCCTCCGCGATCTACAACGAGGTCCTGCAGTTCTTCGTCATCCTCGCCGCGCTGATCCCGCTGACCATCGTCGGCCTCAAGCGCGTCGGCGGCTGGGACGGGCTCACCAGCAGCCTCACCGACTCCCACGGCGGTGACTTCCTCACCGCCTGGGGCGGCACCGGCATCGGCGAGTCCAACCCGCTGGGCGCCAACTGGCTGACGATCGTGCTCGGCCTCGGCTTCGTGATGAGCTTCGGGTACTGGACCACCAACTTCGCCGAGGTGCAGCGCGCGCTGTCCGCGAAGAACGGCTCCGCCGCCAAGCGCACCCCGCTCATCGCCGCCTTCCCCAAGATCTTCATCCCGCTGGTCGTGGTGGTGCCGGGCCTGATCGCGCTGGTCATGGAGCCCTCGCTGGGCAAGACCAAGAGCGGCCTGCAGTACAACGACGCCATCCCCGTGCTGATGCGCGACCTGCTGCCCAACGGCGTCCTCGGCATCGCCGTGACCGGCCTGCTCGCCGCGTTCATGGCCGGTATGGCCGCCAACGTCTCCTCGTTCAACACGGTCTTCACCAACGACATCTGGGGCGCGTACCTGAAGAAGGGCCGCGAGGACGCGTACTACCTGAAGACCGGCCGGGTGGTCACCGCGGTGGGCGTGCTGATCGGCATGGGGACCGCGTTCATCGCGTCCTCGTTCAGCAACATCATGAACTACCTGCAGACGCTGTTCTCGTTCTTCAACGTCCCGCTGTTCGTGGTCTTCATCATCGGCATGTTCTGGAAGCGGACCAGCGCCGCCGCCGGCTTCTGGGGCCTGCTCTCCGGCACCGTCGCCGCGATGGTCAACTACTTCTGGTTCTACAAGCAGGGCGTCATCTCGATCCCCTCCGACCAGGGGGCCAACTTCGTCTCCTCGATCGTGGCGTTCGTCGTCGGCGCCGTGGTGATGTTCGTGATCACCCTGGTCACCAAGCCCAAGTCCGCGGAGTCGCTGGCCGGTCTGGTCTACGGCACCCGCTCGCCCGGCATGGAGGAGCTGCCCGCCGAGGGTGACGACGCGTGGTACCGCAAGCCCGCCCTGCTGGGCTGGAGCGCGGTCGTCCTCGCCGCCCTCTGCTACATCCCCTTCTCCTTCTAAGGGCCGTAAGGAGCACACCATGAGTGACTACCAGCACGAGGTCGAGGAGCTGGAGGCCAAGTCCGCGACGGCGGCCCGGCTCTTCGACGTACGCCGCATCATCGGCGGACTCTTCGTCGTCTACGGCGTGATCGTCACGATCGCCGGCATCACGGCGTCCGACGCGGACCTGAAGAAGGCCCAGGACATCAACATCAACCTCTGGACCGGCCTCGGGATGCTCGTCCTCGGCCTGTTCTTCCTGGCGTGGATGAAGCTGCGCCCGGCCGAGGCGCCGGCCCCCGAGGAGACCGGCGCCACGACCGGCGCGTCGGACTGACCCGACGCGGATTCACTGCGGCGGGGCCTGCTGCGGCCCCGCCGCGTTGTTGTTCGCGTTGCTGATCGCGGCCCGGTCCAGCAGGCCCGTACGGGCCGCCAGCGCCGCCGCCTCCAGCCGCGAGCCCACCCCGAGCTTCATCAGCACCCGCTGCACGTGCGTACGTGCCGTGCTCGGCGCGATGCCCATACCGGCCGCGATGAGCCGGGTGTCCTCGCCCTCGGCGACCCGGACCAGCACCTCCACCTCGCGCGGGGTCAGCATCTGCAGCAGCCGGGCGCCCTCGTCGTCGGGCTGCGCCGCCGGATGCAGCAGCTCCTCGAAGGCCTGCTGGAGCAGGGCCGGGGCGATCGCCGCCTCGCCCGCCCTGGCCTTCATCATCGCCCGCTCCACGCCCTCGATCCGCTCGTCGTGGCGGACGTAACCGGAAGCACCGGCGGCGAACGCCGCGGCGATGCCCCGCGGGTTGGGCACCGGACCGAGCACCACGACCGCCACCTGGGGCCGCTCCTTCTTGATCCGTACCACCGGGTCGAAGGCCCCCGGCTCGGCGGGCGCTGCCGTCCCCAGGAGGCACACCTCCGGCGCTCTGCTCACCACCAGATCCGCCGCCCCGGCACTCGGCGCGGCCGCCGCGAGCACCCTGTGCCCGCGCAACTTCAGTGCCGAGGCGAGCGCCTCGGCGAGCAGGCGGTGGTCGTCGACCACCATGAGCCGCACGCCCATTCAGCAACCCCCCATTCCCCGGCGAACCCAGCCCCCCGGCCCTCGCCGGGCCCCTTTGCATCCGGAAGCTACACGCTTGTTCGACATCGCGCGCCCCCTACCGGGCAGAAGCCCGTCGGAATGCTGAAATCCCGGCCATTCTGGGCCACTTGCCGCCCGACGCCGATCATTTTCTTCCAGAGGTGGGCAGGCACGGTACCGGAACCCGGCACACCGCACTCCGGCGCACCACCTGCGCCGCCGACGCCCCGGAGAACGACGGCGGCCCCGCCCTACGCGAGGTAGGACGGGGCCGCCGGACAGGCCCTCGGGCCTGCGGTTTCTCAGCTGCCGAAGGCCAGGCCCAGGTACTTCCCGTCACCCAGGCCGTACTTGGTGCCGGACATGATGTCCTGGTTCAGGAACAGCCGGCCGTGCTCGTACACCGCGCGGGTCATGCCGGGGCGCAGCGAGCGGGCCGCGTCGGCGGTCTCCTTCGGGAGGTTGAGGAAGACCGTCTTCTTGCCCTGCTGGGCCGGGTCGATGCTGAGGACCTGGCCGCCCTTGTCGCTGTAGCCGTCCTGGTAGGCGATGAGCTTGTCGCCGGCCATCCGCAGGGGCGCGATCTCCTGGTTGACCTCCGAGGACGCCTTCCAGGTCGCCGACCCGGTCTTCAGGTCGAAGGCGACGATTTCGTTCTGGTTGTCGAAGGTGTCGCCGCCCACCGCGTCGTGCGGCTTGGAGGGCATGTAGAGGTACTTGTCGTCCGCCGTGGCGGTGACGCAGCGCTCCACGCCGCCGGTGATGCCGCAGTTGGGCTTGTACTTGTCGTCCTGCAGCGGGATCTGTGCCTGCTGCTTGCCCGAGTCGTCGATGACGACCATGTCCGTGATACTGGGCTCGCCGGCGGCGATGCCGATGACGACCGGGCCGTTGGTGGAGACCACCTCGGCGCTCTGCACGCCCTTGGGCGCGTCGTAGGTCCACTTGGGCTTGCCGGTGGCCGGGTCGATCTCCTGGACCTGGGTGGTCTGCGAGCCGTACTCACCGCAGCGCAGGATCGCGACGAGCTTCTTGCCGCCGCCGATGCCCCGGTCCAGGCACTGCATCGAGGGGTCGTTGCCGTTGTCGCGCTTGTGCCACAGCTCCTTGCCGGAGATGTCGTACGCGGCTTCGCCGTTGCCCGGCCAGGAGGCGACGACCGCGCCCTGGCTGAAGGTGACGCCCATGCCGATGCTGGAGGCCTGGTCGCCGCCGGGCATCGTCTTCGTCCAGTCGAACTTGCCGGAGTCGATGTCCAGCAGCGCGATCCGACTGCAGGGCTCGCGCTCGTTCTCCCCCTTGCGCGGGCCGGCCTCGAAGACGACCGCGGCCTTGCCCTCCTCGGTGGCGTACGGCGAGGCGCCGCAGACGATGCCGTCCATGGGGAGCTTGTACTTCGGCTTCTTCGCGTCCAGGTCGTAGCCGACGATCTCGCCCTTGCCTACCTTGGCGTACGTCTTCGCCGTCGCCCAGGCGCCGTTCATCGTCACCACCGACTTGTCCGGCGAGGGCATCGGCACGTTGAAGAGCAGCTTGCCCGTGGAACTGCCGGGCTTGGTCTCGGGGTTCAGCGCGACCTTGCCGCCCTTGAGCACCACCGGCGCGTCTCCGCCCTTGCCGCCGCCGGCGCCGCCCTGGCCGCCGCCGTTGGCGTTCGGCGCCGGCTCGTCACCGCCGCCGCTGTTGGCGAACCACACGCCGCCGCCCACGATCAGCGCGACCGCGACCACCGCGGCGACGACGATCATGATGCGGGTGCGCTGCTGATTGCCGCCTCCGCCCTGCGGGGGCATGCCGCCGCCGGGGAACTGCGCGGCGGGCGGGTAGGGGGCGCCGTACGGGCCGGGGGCGCCGGGCTGACCGGGCTGACCGGGCTGACCGGGCTGACCGGGCTGACCGGGCTGACCGGGCTGCTGCGGGTAGCCGTAGCCCGGGCCCTGGGCCGGGTAGCCGTAACCGGGCTGCGCGCCGTACGGACCGGGCGGGGGCCCCTGCGGCGGCTGACCGGGGGCCTGCGGCGGCGGGGCCTGCGGCGGCTGCCCCGGAGCCTGGGGCGGCTGCGGCGGGGCCTGGGGCGGCTGCGGCGGCTGGTTCGGCGGCTGCTGCGGCTGCTGACCGGGCTGCTGCGGGTAGCCGTACGAAGGATCCTGGGGCGCGCCGAAGCCGCCGGACGGCGGCTGACCGGGCGGTGGTGGCGGCTGCGGCGGCTGGGTCATCGGGTCGTTACCTCTTCACGCCGGCCCATGGCTCCGAATCGGCCTCCCCCGCGACCCCGAGCGGCAAAGCCCCCAGGATGGAGTGAATCAGACATAAGGCTCGGCAATTAACGGCACTTGAGCGGGAGTTCTTTGTACCACTCGCCACCGACACCGCACCGGTGCGGTACGCCGCCACCAAAGGGGCGATACCGGCCCGGGACACTCCCGCGACGCACCCGTTACGCACGCCGCCGACCCCGGGCCGCGGAGTCCGCTACGCGTCCTCCGCCAGCTCCAGCCAGCGCATCTCCAGCTCGTCCTTCTCGTCCTTCAGCTCCCGCAGCTGCGCGTCCAGTTCGGCGACCTTGGTGAAGTCGGTGGCGTTGTCGGCGATCTGCGTGTGCAGCTTCGCCTCCTTCGTACCGATCTTGTCCAGCTGCCGCTCGATCTTCTGCAGTTCCTTCTGCGTCGCCCGGTCCACCGCGGCGGCCTTCTGCTTGGGCGCGGCGGCCGCCGGCGCCGGGGCCGCGGCCTGCGCCATCCGCTCCCGCCGCTCGATGTACTCGTCCAGGCCGCGCGGCAGCATCCGCAGCGCCGCGTCGCCCAGCAGCGCGAACACCCGGTCGGTGGTCCGCTCGACGAAGTACCGGTCGTGGCTGATGACGATCAGCGAGCCGGGCCAGCCGTCGAGCAGGTCCTCCAGCTGCGTCAGCGTCTCGATGTCCAGGTCGTTGGTGGGCTCGTCGAGGAAGAGCACGTTCGGCTCGTCCATCAGCAGCCGCAGGATCTGCAGCCGCCGCCGCTCACCGCCGGAGAGGTCGCCGACCGGCGTCCACTGCTTCTCCTTGGTGAACCCGAACTTCTCGCACAGCTGACCCGCGGTCATCTCC
The DNA here is from genome assembly GCF_055567935.1 of Streptomyces sp. NPDC026301. Taxonomy (NCBI): domain Bacteria; kingdom Bacillati; phylum Actinomycetota; class Actinomycetes; order Kitasatosporales; family Streptomycetaceae; genus Streptomyces; species Streptomyces sp. NPDC026301. The sequence goes on from NZ_JBVHPN010000008.1 coordinate 87,124, forward strand.
CGGCCCTTGCCGAGGTCCACCCGCTCCCGCACCTGCTGGACGGCCTCCAGCACCCGCAGGGTGGGCTTCAGCTCCGCGACCTCCTGCGAGAGGTAGGCCAGCTTCACGGTCTTCCCGACGATGATCTTCCCGCCGGCGGGCTGCGCCTCGCCCTCCGTGCGCGCCGCGTCGGCCAGCGCCCGCAGCAGCGAGGTCTTGCCCGCGCCGTTGACGCCCACCAGGCCGACCCGCTCGCCGGGGCCCAGCTGCCAGGTGACGTGCTTCAGCAGCACCTTGGGCCCGGCCTGTACGGTCACGTCCTCCAAGTCGAAGACCGTCTTGCCCAGCCGGGAGCTCGCGAACTTCATCAGCTCGGCGTTGTCCCGGGGCGGCGGCACGTCCGCGATCAGCTCGTTGGCGGCCTCGATGCGGAAGCGGGGCTTGCTCGTACGGGCCGGGGCGCCGCGCCGCAGCCAGGCCAGCTCCTTGCGCATGAGGTTCTGCCGCTTGGTTTCTTCGGAGGCCGCGATGCGCTCGCGCTCGGCGCGCGCGAAGACGTAGTCGCTGTAGCCGCCCTCGTACTCGTGCACGTCGCCGCGCTGCACGTCCCACATCCGCGTACAGACCTGGTCCAGGAACCACCGGTCGTGGGTGACGACCACCAGCGCCGAGCGCCGGGCCCGGAGGTGCCGCGCGAGCCAGGAGATGCCCTCGACGTCCAGGTGGTTGGTCGGCTCGTCGAGCACGATCAGGTCCTGCTCGGCGATGAGCAGCTTCGCGAGCGCGATGCGGCGCCGCTCGCCACCGGAGAGCGGGCCGATGACGGTGTCCAGGCCCTGCGGGAAGCCCGGCAGGTCCAGGCCGCCGAAGAGGCCGGTCAGCACGTCGCGGATCTTGGCGTTGCCCGCCCACTCGTGGTCGGCGAGGTCGCCGATCACCTCGTGCCGGACGGTCGCCTCCGGGTCGAGCGAGTCGTGCTGCGTCAGGACACCCAGGCGCAGCCCGTTGACGTGCGTGACGCGGCCGTCGTCCGGGGACTCCAGCTGGGCGAGGATGCGGATCAGGGTCGTCTTGCCGTCACCGTTGCGGCCGACGACGCCGATCCGGTCGCCCTCGTTGACGCCGAGGGAGACGCCGTCGAGCAGCGCGCGCAGTGCGTACGCCTTGCTGACGGCTTCCAGATTGACGAGGTTCGCGGCCATCTCACTCCTGGGCTTCACATCGGTCGGCCTTCCAGCCTAGTCCGGCACACCGGTCACTCCCGCATCGCGTGGGGACCGGTACCGGGGACCGTGCTCAGCCGGTGATCGTCGCGCCCGGGGCCGGGCTGTTCGCAACGCGGGCGGTGCGGCACGTACCAGAGGTCAGAAGGGCGTCGGCGACCGCGGAAGCGGAAGCCCGGTCCGCGGCGAGGAAGGCCGTGGTCGGGCCCGATCCGGAGACCAGGGCGGCGAGCGCGCCCGCCTTGGTGCCCGCTTCCAGGGTCGCGGCGAGCGAGGGGAAGAGCGAGAGCGCTGCGGGCTGCAGGTCGTTGGAGAGGGTCTTGGCCAGCGCCGCGGCGTCGCCCGTGCGCAGCGCGTCCAGCAGCGCCGGGGACGCCTCGGGCGCGGGCACGTCGGTGCCTTCGGTGAGGCGGTCGAACTCGCGGTAGACCGCGGGCGTGGACAGCCCGCCGTCGGCGGCCGCGAAGACCCAGTGGAAGGTGCCGCCCACCTCCAGCGGCGTCAGCCGCTCACCCCGGCCCGTGCCCAGCGCGGCCTCGCCGACCAGGCTGAACGGCACGTCGCTGCCCAGCTCGGCGCAGATGTCGAGCAGTTCCTCGCGGGTGGCCCCTGTCCCCCACAGCGCGTCGCAGGCGAGCAGCGCGCCCGCGCCGTCCGCGCTGCCCCCGGCCATGCCGCCGGCGACCGGGATGTCCTTGGCGATGTGCAGGTGGACGCGCGGCTCGATGCCGTGCCGGGCTGCCAGCAGCTCGGCGGCGCGGGCCGCGAGGTTCGTACGGTCCAGCGGGACCCGGTCGGCGTCCGGCCCCTCGCAGGTGATCGTCAGGGTGTCGGCGGGCGCCGCGGTGACCTCGTCGTACAGGCCGACGGCGAGGAAGACGTTGGCCAGGTCGTGGAAGCCGTCGGCGCGTGCGGCGCCGACCGCCAGCTGGACGTTGACCTTGGCGGGGACGCGGACGGTGACGGCGCGGGGGCTGGACGGGGTCACTGGGCTGCGGCTTCCTTGTGCTCGGCGATGCGGGCGAATTCTTCGACGGTCAGGGCCTCGCCCCGGGCCTGCGGCGAGACGCCCGCAGCGACCAGCGCGGCCTCGGCGGCGGCGGCCGAGCCCGCCCAGCCGGAGAGCGCCGAGCGCAGCGTCTTGCGGCGCTGCGCGAAGGCCGCGTCCACGGCGGCGAAGACCTCTTCGCGGCTGGCGGTGGTCTCCAGGGGCGCCGCGCGGCGGACGAGGGAGACCAGCCCCGAGTCGACGTTGGGCGCGGGCCAGAAGACGTTCCGGCCGATCGCGCCGGCCCGCTTGACCTCGGCGTACCAGTTCGCCTTCACCGACGGCACGCCGTAGACCTTGTTGCCGGGGCGGGCCGCGAGCCGGTCGGCGACCTCGGACTGGACCATGATGAGCGTGCGCTCGATGGTCGGGAAGGTCGCCATCATGTGGAGCAGGACCGGGACGGCGACGTTGTACGGGAGGTTGGCGACCAGCGCGGTGGGTGGCGGGCCCGGCAGCTCGGTGACCTTCATCGCGTCGTCGTGGACCAGCGCGAACCGGTCGGCGCGCTCCGGCATCCGGGCCTCGACCGTCGCGGGCAGCGCGGCCGCCAGCACGTCGTCGATCTCCACGGCCGTGACCCGGTCGGCGGCCTCCAGAAGCGCCAGGGTCAGCGAGCCGAGGCCGGGCCCGACCTCGACGACCACGTCGTCGGGGCGCACCTCGGCCGTCCGCACGATCCGGCGGACGGTGTTGGCGTCGATGACGAAGTTCTGGCCCTTCTGCTTGGTCGGGCGGACGCCCAGCGTCGCGGCCAGTTCGCGGATGTCGGCGGGGCCCAGGAGCGGGCCGGGCTCATCGGTGTTGCTGTTGGTCACTGGTGAAGCTTACGGCCGCACACGGGCCACGGGCTCGCCCCCCGGCTGACGTACAGCTTCTTGGCGCGGTAGGTCTGCTCCTGAGGAGGCGCGTCCTGCGGGGCGCCGGTCCCGCCGAGCGAGTGCCAGGTGGCGCGGTCGAACTGGTACAGCCCGCCGTACGTGCCCGAGGGATCGACCGCGTCGGCCCGGCCGCCGGTCTCGCACTCGGCGAGCCCCCGCCAGTTCAGATGGTCGGCGCCGGCCACGCCGGCGGGCACGGTCGCGGTGCCCACGTGCACGATCTCGCTGCGCGGCACGCTGATCACCTCCTGGCGCAGCAGCCGCGGCCGCTGCCGGACGCCGTTGACGGTACGCAGCTGGTACGTGACCCGGCGCACGCCCTGGTGCCCCTGCTGGACCACCGACTCGGTGCCCTTGAAGAGCGCGGCGTCGGGGACGCGGCGGGTCTCGTAGGCGATCGGCTCCTCGCGGACCTCGCGGGAGCCGGTGACGCGCAGCACGGAGATGGTCTGGCCCTCGCGGGGGAAGCTGTCGAGCGGTACGGAGGTGGTGTCCTGGCCGTGCAGCGCGATGCCGGCCCGGACGAGCGCCGCGCGCACGGTGGCGGCGTTGGTGCGGATGCTGCGCGCGCGCCCGTCGGCCATGAAGGTCACCGTGCGCTCGGTGCGTACGGCCAGTTCGATGCCGTGGCGTGCGATGGGCAGCGACCGCGAGGCGGAGATGTACGCGCCTTCGGCCCGCACGCCGAGCTGGCGCAGCGCGCCCTCGACGGTGCGCGCGGTGGTCCACACCCGGCGGCGGTGGCCGTCCACGGTGAGCACGACGGGCCGGCCGTACCGCACGGCCACCTCGTCGCCGCTGGTCAGCGGGGCGTCCGGGCCGGGCGCGACGATGTCGTGCGGGCCGATCGGTACACCTTCGGAGGCCAGCAGCTCGCCGACGTCCCCGGCGAAGGTGTGCAGCCGCCGCGGGCTGCCGTCGACGCTGAGGCGTACGGCCTTGTCGTGCGCGACGAACGCGGTCGTGCCGCCCGCGAGGAACGCGACGACCAGCGCCTGCGGGACCAGCCTGCGCAGCCCCTCGGGCCGCTCGACGAACCGCTTGCGCCGGGCCGCGCGCCGGGCGGCGGCACGGCCCGCGGACCGGCCTCCGATGACCGGCGGCTGGTCGTACGACTGCGGCTCGGGGCGCGGCGGTTCGTAAGACTGCTGCTCGGGCAGCCACGGTGCGTACGACTGCGGGCGCGGCGGTGCGTACGACTGTGCGACGTACGTGTCGTACACCTGGAGCTCGTCCGGCGGCCCGTACGGACCGTAGCCCTGGGTCCGGGGGCCCTCCGTCCCGTCGTACGACTGCGGCGGCCCGTATCCGTATCCGTACGCCTGCGAATGACTCACGACGCTCCACTTGCCCGGGACCGGTTGACGGGCCGGAATGTAGTGGAGAGCGGGAGCACTCCGCAGACGGCTCAGTAGTCGAAAGCGCGGGCCGTGTTGGCCGCGACGGCCGTGGCCAGCGCGTCCTCGTCCATGCCCTTGACCTCGGCCATGGCCCGCAGCGTGACCGGAATGAGGTACGGCGCGTTAGGCCGACCGCGGTACGGCGCGGGGGTCAGGAAGGGCGCGTCGGTCTCGACGAGCACCAGCTCGGCCGGGGCGACGGCCAGCGCGTCCCGCAGCGGCTGGGCGTTCTTGAACGTGACGTTCCCGGCGAAGGACATGAAGTACCCGGCCTCGGCGCACACCTTCGCCATCTCCGCGTCGCCGGAGTAGCAGTGGAAGACGGTCCGCTCGGGCGCGCCCTCCTCGCGCAGCACCCGCAGCACGTCGTCGTGCGCCTCGCGGTCGTGGATGACCAGGGCCTTGCCGTGCCGCTTGGCGATCTCGATGTGCGCGCGGAAGGACCGCTCCTGCGCGGCCATGCCCTCCGGGCCGGTACGGAAGTAGTCGAGCCCGGTCTCGCCGACGCCGCGGACGTGCGGCAGCGCGGCCAGCGCGTCGATCTCCGCGAGCGCCTCGTCCAGCGCCGCGTCGCCGCCCGCCTCCCTGGCGCCCTGACGCGACCATCCGTCGGGGTCACCGAGGACGATGCGCGGCGCCTCGTTCGGATGCAGCGCCACCGCCGCGTGCACCGCCTCGTGGGCCGCGGCGGTCTCCGCGGCCCAGCGCGAGCCCTTCACGTCGCAGCCCACCTGGACCACCGTGGTCACGCCGACGGCCGCGGCCTTGGCGAGGGCCTCTTCGACCGTGCCCGTCTGCATGTCCAGGTGGGTGTGCGAATCCGCTACGGAGACCCCGAGCGGCTCGGGCAGCGGCGGCGGTGCGTCCTTCGAGCTCATACCTCGATCCTATGAGCACCGCGGTACCGGGCTACCTGCGGTGGTGCTGGAAGGGGTGCAGCAGGTCGGACAGGTGCCAGTGGTGGCCGCGCCGCGCGGACGCGTCACCGCCGGGGTCGCCGGCCGGACCGGTCGTGGGCTGCGGCTTGCGCGGCGCGTAGAGCCGCTCGGCGGCCGCCGAGACCATGGAAACCTGACCGGCCCGCATGATCCGGACTATGTTCCCGCCGCACTGGCGGCAGGTGGGCCTGGTCAGAGGTGACGGGACGCGCTCGCCGTCCGCGTAGTAGACGACGCGCGGTGCGCCGGACACGTCCACGTGGTGCTCGATGTCGTAGGACTGCTCCCAGCCGTGCCCGCATTTCATGCAGGCGAAGGAGTACGCCTCGTGTGCGGAGGGCTCGGTTCCGGGCGTGTGCGGGGTCCCGCTCGTGGTTCCCACAGGTTCAGTCATCGCAGCTCCTCTTGTCCGCTGGACAAGCTCTCGGGGACGAACGCCCCAGTTCCAGTGGACGCCTTTCCGAGCTGCGACGCAGCAAAGGTTCTTCCTATTGGCCCAGATTTGAGCGGGCCGAGGAAAAGAACCTCACCGGGCCGACCTGCTCTTTACCTTTCAGACCGGTCATTTACCCGCACGAGAATCACCACGCTCCGCATTCTTTGCCGCCACGACCGCATCGAAGACCTCCCGCTTGGGTACGCCGGCCTCGGCCGCGACCCCCGCGATGGCCTCCTTGCGCCGCTCACCGGCCTCCTCACGGACCCGCACCCGCCGCACCAGCTCCTCGGGGCCCAGATCGCCGGGCCCCGGCTCGGGCGCCCCCTCCACCACGATCGTGATCTCGCCGCGTACGCCGTCGGCCGCCCACTCGGCCAGCTCCTCCAGCGGGCCGCGGCGCACCTCCTCGTACGTCTTCGTCAGCTCGCGGCAGACGGCGGCGCGCCGCTCCTTGCCGAAGGCCTCCGCCATCGCGGCGAGGGTGTCGGCCAGCCGGTGCGGCGCCTCGAAGTAGACGAGCGTGCGCCGCTCGTCGGCGACCTCCTTCAGCCGGCCGAGCCGCTCCCCCGCCTTGCGGGGCAGGAAGCCCTCGAAGCAGAAGCGGTCCACCGGCAGCCCGGAGACGGCGAGCGCGGTGAGCACGGCGGACGGGCCGGGCACGGCCGTCACCTTCACGCCACGCTCCACCGCCGCGGCCACCAGGCGGTAGCCGGGGTCGGAGACCGAGGGCATGCCCGCGTCGGTGACCAGCAGCACCCGCGCGCCGCCCGCCAGCGCGTCGGCCAGCTCCGGGGTGCGCGCCGACTCGTTCCCCTCGAAGTACGACACCACCCGCCCGGTGGTGTGCACGCCCAGCGCGGTCGTCAGGCGGCGCAGCCTGCGGGTGTCCTCGGCCGCGATCACGTCGGCGGCGAGCAGCTCGGCGGCCAGCCGCGGCGGCGCGTCCTCGGTGTCGCCGATGGGGGTCCCTGCGAGTACGAGCGTTCCAGTCACGGCCCCATCCTTTCAGGCGCGGCCGCGTCCTTCCCGCCGCGCCGGGAGACGGGCCTCTCACAGGCCGCTTCCCTACGATGGCCCGGTGACGAGTGACACCGCGACCAACGACCGGCGCGCAGGCGACCGCGGCAGGGCCCCGGTGGCCGCCGGGGCCACCGCCCGCGCCGCGCAGGCGACCCAGGACGGCGTCCTGGCGCCGACCGCCTGGCTGCGGCGGCTGCGCCGCTTCGGCTACACCGCACGCCCGGAGCGGGACGTGCGGACCCGGCTGCTCGCACCCTTCCCCGCGCCGCGCGTCTCGCCCGGCGCGGCCCGCCTCGCCGCGTGGGGCCTGCCCGCCCTGGTCGCGCTGCTCGCCGGCATCCTGCGCTTCTGGCGGCTGGGCAGCCCGGACAAGGTGATATTCGACGAGACGTACTACCCCAAGGACGCCTGGTCCCTGCTGCAGTACGGCTACGAGGGCACGTGGGCGAAGAACGCCAACGACGCGCTCGTCGGCCACCCGTCACACCTCCTGCTCAGCCCCGAGCACTCCTACGTCGTCCACCCGCCCATCGGGAAGTGGATGATCGCGCTGGGCGAGTGGGCCTTCGGCATGAACCCCTTCGGCTGGCGTTTCATGACGGCCCTGCTCGGCACCCTCTCGGTACTGATGCTCTGCCGCATCGGCCGCCGCCTGCTGCGCTCCACCGCCCTGGGCTGCCTGGCGGGCCTGCTGCTGGCCGTCGACGGCCTGCACTTCGTCATGAGCCGCACGGCGCTCCTCGACATCATCGTCATGTTCTGGGCGCTGGCCGCGTTCGGCTGCCTGCTGCTCGACCGGGACCGCACCCGCGCCCGGCTCGCCGCGGCGCTGCCCATTGGCGAGGACGGTCTCGCTCGCCCGGACGACGCGGTCGGCGACCGGCTGCGGCTCGGGTGGCGCCCCTGGCGGCTGGCGGCCGGGCTCTGTCTCGGACTCTCCGCCGCCACCAAGTGGAACGGCCTGTACTTCCTCGCCGCCTTCGCCCTCATGTCGGTCCTGTGGGACGCCGGCGCCCGGCGCACGGCGGGCGCCCGCCACCCGTACCGCTCGGCCCTCCGCCGCGACGTGCTGCCCGCCTTCCTCTCCACCGTCGTCCTCGCGGCGGCCGCCTACCTCGCGTCCTGGACCGGCTGGATCGCCACCAAGGGCGGCTACTACCGCGACTGGGCCACCACCCCCGACGGCCGCGCCGCCGGCTGGACCTGGCTGCCGGACTGGCTGCGCAGCCTGTGGCACTACCAGCACGAGGTGTACGAGTTCCACACCCACCTGACGAGCACCCACACCTACCAGTCCAACCCCTGGAGCTGGCTGGTCCTGGGCCGCCCCGTCTCCTACTTCTACGAGGACCCCAAGGCGGGCCAGGACGGCTGCACCGCGGCGGAGGGCTGCGCCCGCGAGGTCCTCGCGCTCGGCACCCCGCTCCTGTGGTGGGCCGCCTGCTTCGCGCTGCTCTACGTCCTCTACCGCTGGCTGTTCAAGCGGGACTGGCGGGCCGGCGCCATCGCCTGCGGCATCGCGGCGGGCTACCTCCCCTGGTTCCTCTACCAGGAGCGGACGATCTTCCTCTTCTACGCGGTCGTCTTCATCCCGTTCCTGTGCCTGGCGGTGGCGATGATGCTCGGCGCCATCGTCGGACGGCCCCACGACGGCCCTGTCACGGAGCCGAGGCTGCTCCTCACCGGCGACCGCCGCCGCGCGGCCGGCATCGTAGCGGCGGGCATCCTGGTCCTGCTCATCGTGTGGAACTTCATTTATTTCTATCCCGTATACACAGGGCTACCGATCCCCAAGAGCGCATGGCAGGCACGGATGTGGCTGGACTCCTGGGTATGAGGGTGCGGCGGGGAACGGCCGGGTTCGGATGTGACCTTTCCGTGACCGCCGCATCGACTGAGTGTCACCGTACCGATGCTGTAACGAGACGCGCGAGGGTCACTCCAATACCCCGTGTCCCATAGAGTGCGCTGCACGTTCTTGTGTCGGGTTTCCAGGGACGGCCACGCTTCTTCAGGAGGGGAACGGTAAGTCATGCGCCGCGAGGTGAGGTACGGGCTGATCGGCGGGGCGATCGCCCTGGTCGCGGGAGGCGTCGGCGGGTACACCCTGATGGGAAGTTCCGGTGACGAGACCCCGCGGCAGGAGGTCATGTCGGCGGACGGCAAGTCCACCGACGGCGGGTCCTCGGTGAAGACCGGGCCGCTGTCCGCGAAGGAAGTGAAGACCGCCGCCACCGGGTTCCTGGACGCCTGGCAGTCGGGCGAGGTCGCCAAGGCCGCGAAGCTGACCGACGACGCCGAGGCGGCCACCACCGCGCTGACCGGCGTCGCCAAGCAGGCCCACATCGAGCGGGTGACGCTCACCCCCGGGACCCGCAAGGGCGACGAGGTGCCGTACCAGGTGTCCGGGCAGATCTCGTACCAGGGCAAGAGCGCCCCCGTCTCGTACGCCACCTCCCTCACCGTCGAGCGGGACAAGACCACCGGCGAGCCGGTCGTCGACTGGCGGCCCACGATCGTGCACCCCGGCCTCGGCGAGGGTGACACGCTGCGCACGGGCGAGAGCGAGGCGCCGCCCATCAAGGCGGTGGACCGCAACGGCACCGAGATCACCAAGGACAGCAACCCCGAGCTGGCCGGCGTCCTCGCCAGCCTGCGCGACAAGTACGGCGACAAGGCCGGCGGCACCCCCGGCGTCGAGTTCTTCATCCAGCGCGCCAAGAGCGACAACAAGGCCGCGCAGAAGCCGGACCAGACCCTGAAGGTCCTCTCCAAGGGCACCCCCGGCACGCTGAAGACCACCCTGGACGCCAAGATGCAGGCCGCGGCCCAGAAGGCGGTCGCCACCAAGAGCAAGGCGTCGGCGGTCGCGGTCAAGCCCAGCACCGGCGAGATCCTGGCCATCGCCAACTCGCCCGAGAAGGGCTTCAACGTCGCCACGCAGGGCTCGCTGGCCCCCGGCTCCACGATGAAGGTCGTCACCTCGTCGATGCTCATCGACAAGGGCCTGACCTCGCCGAACAAGGCGCACCCGTGTCCGAAGTACGTGACGTACGGCGGCTGGAAGTTCCAGAACCTCAACAAGTCCGAGATCAAGAACGGCACCTTCGCGCAGAGCTTCGCCGCCTCCTGCAACAACGCCTTCATCTCGCAGGCGAAGAAGCTGCACGACGACGACCTGACCAAGCAGGCCCGGGACGTCTTCGGCCTCGGCCAGACCTGGAACACCGGCATCCCCAGCTTCGACGGCAACGTCCCGGTGCAGAGCGACGCCCAGATGGCCGCCTCGCTCATCGGCCAGGGCGGCGTCCGGATGAACCCGCTGAACGTCGCCTCCATCGCGGCCACCGTCCAGTCCGGCGGCTTCCACCAGCCGTACATCGTCTCCCCGGACGTCGACCACCGGACGCTGGCCAAGGCGTCCCGGAACATGAAGCCGGACACCGCGTCCGCGCTGAAGTACCTGATGAAGCTGACCGCCACGTCCGGCACCGGTGCCGAGGCGATGTCCGGGCTCAGCGGTGACATCGGCGCCAAGACCGGCTCCGCCGAGGTCGACAACCAGAAGAAGCCGAACGCCTGGTTCACCGCCTACCGCGGCGACCTCGCGGCCGCCGCCGTCGTCCCCGCCAGCGGCCACGGCGGCGACAACGCGGGCCCGGTGGTCCGCGCCATCCTCAACCAGGGCTGAGCGCAGCCCTTACCGGAAGGGGGTCGTCCACATCGCGGACGGCCCCCTTTTCCCGGTCGCATGGCCCGTACAGCTTTCGCTAGCGTGCGGGCCATGAGTACTTCAGCCGACGCTCATCCCCTGTTCGCCGCCGCCCTGCGCGAGCTGGGCCTCGAAGTCGCGGTACGCCGCTTCCCCGACGCCACCCGCACCGCGGCGCAGGCCGCCGCCGCCGTCGGCTGCGAGCCCGCCGAGATCGTCAAGTCGCTGGTCTTCGAGGCGGACGGGGTCCCCGTCCTGGTCCTCATGGACGGTGCCTCCCGGGTGGATCTGGAGAAGGTCCGCGCCGAACTGGGCGCGGACCACGTCGGCCGGGCGAACGCCGACCTCGTCCGCGAGACCACCGGCTACGCCATCGGCGGCGTACCGCCCTTCGGGCACCGCACCCGTACCACCGTCCTGGCCGACCGGGGGCTGCTGGCGCACGGCACGGTCTGGGCCGCCGCCGGCACCCCGCACACCGTCTTCCCGCTCGACCCCAAGTCGCTCATCGAGCACGCCGGCGGCCGCGTCGTGGACGTCCGCGAGCGCACCCCGTGACCCCGCTCGTCGTCGCGGCGGTACTGGCCGCCGCCGTCACCCACGCCGCCTGGAACGCGATCGCCCACGGCATCAAGGACCAGCTGCTCGCCTTCACCCTCGTCGGCTCCGGCGGCGCCGTCTGCGGCGCGGTGCTCGCCGCGCTCTCGCCGCTGCCCGCCTCCGGCGCCTGGCCGTTCCTGATCGGCTCGGCGATCCTGCACGTCGTCTACCAGGCGCTGCTCATGCGGTCCTTCCGGCTCGGCGACTTCGGGCAGATGTACCCGATCGCGCGCGGCACCGCGCCGCTCGTGGTCACCGTCCTCGCCGCGGTCTTCGTCCACGAACTGCCCGACGCGTGGGCGCTGACCGGCGTCGCGCTCGCCTCCGCCGGCCTCCTCGGCGTCGCCCTGTGGGGCATCCGCGGCTCCGGCGCCCGGCCGCACTGGCCCGCGATCATCGCCGCGGTCGCCACGGGCCTGGCGATCGCCTCGTACACGACGGTCGACGGCGTCGGCGTACGCGCCTCCGGCACGCCGCTGGGCTACATCGGCTGGCTGATGCTCCTGGAGGGCATCGCGATCCCCGCGTACGCGCTGGCCTCGCGGGGCCGCGCGCTCTTCGCCGAGCTGCGCCCCTTCGCCGCCCGCGGGCTGCTCGGCGGCGTGCTCTCGGTCTTCGCGTACGGGCTGGTCCTGTGGGCCCAGACCCGCGCACCGCTCGCACCGATCGCGGCGCTCCGCGAGTCCTCGATCATCGTCGGCGCCGCGATCGGCGCGATCTTCTTGAAGGAACGCTTCGGGGCGCCGCGGATCGCGGCGGCGGGGCTGATGGTCGTCGGCATCGGGCTGATGCTGCACACGAGTTAGGTCGTGGGTTTTTCGCGGGGCTGCCGCCCCGCACACACCCTCAGACCGTCGTCCGCAGCGCGCGCACAAGCGCCTGTGCGCGCGGGTCCGCCGTGACGTTCTTCTGCATGCCGTTGGTCGTGTAGCCGAAGGAGAGACCCGATTCGGGGTCGGCGAAGGCGAGGGCGCCGCCGCGGCCCGGGTGGCCGAAGGAGCCGGGGGCGAGCAGCGGGGCCGCGGGGCCGTGCAGCATGTAGCCCAGGCCGAAGCGCGAGGAGGCGATGAGCGTACGGTCCGGGCCTGCGGACTCCTCGGTACGGGCCAGCGTCAGCGTCGCGGGCGCGAAGAGGCGGGGGTGGCCGTCCACCGGGCCCATGAGCGCCGCGTACAGACGGGCCAGGGCGCGGGCCGTGGCGATGCCGTTGGAGCCGGGGAGCTGCGCGGCGCGGAACTCGGGGGCGTTCTCGTCGGCGTGCGGGGAGATCGCCCCGAAGGCGCGGCGGGTGAGGGAGGTGGGATCGTCGTACGCCTCGGCGACGGACCGCTTGGGCCGTACCTTGAGGCCCGCCCCGTCGGGGGCCGGCGGCGGGGAGACCTCGGCCAGGCGCCCGACCCGGCCGCGTGCGGCCTCCGCTTCGGGGAGGCCGATCCACAGGTCCAGGCCGAGCGGCCCGGCTATCTCCTCGGCGACGAACGCGCCGATCGTGCGGCCGGTGACCCGCAGGACCAGCTCCGAGAGGAGCCAGCTGTACGTCTGGGCGTGGTAGCCGTGGTCCGTGCCGGGGGCCCAGGCCGGCGCCTGCGCGGCCACCGCGGCGGGGCCGCTGACGCCGTCGACGGCCTGCGCGGGGGTGAGCGGGGTGTCCAGTACCGGTACGCCCGCGCGGTGCGAGAGCAGGTGGCGGACGAGCGTGCGCTCCTTGCCCGCGGCCTTGTACTCGGGCCAGTACGTGCCGACCGGCGCGTCCAGGTCGAGCTGGCCGCGCTGGTGGAGGAGGAGCGGTACGACGGCGGCGACGCCCTTGGTCGCGGAGCGGATGAGCTGCGCGGTGCCCTCTTCCCAGGGCGCTTCCGTACCCACGGCGCCCGCGTCCCCGTCCCGGACCCCCGCCCACAGATCGACGACCTTGCGCCCGTGCCGATAAGCGGCGACCGCCGCCCCACGCTCGCCGCGCCGCGCGAAGTTCGCCGCGAAGGCATCGCGGACCGGCTCATAGCCGGCCTCGACCGTGCCGTGGACGTCCACCACTGGTTCCCGCTTCCCACTCATCCGTCGCGTTTGTGACCCATCCATGGTGCAACGCGCCGATCAGTGCTGATGACCAGGAACCCGCTGCCCGTGGGGAGGGTCACAGGGACGAGTCCGCTCCCGGCGCCGCGACGGGGCCGCAGGTCACACGGGTGCGGTCACCGAGCGGGGGTCGAAGCCGAAGGGCAGTTCCAGCCGGTGCGCGGCCATCAGGTCCGCGTCGGAGAGCAGGTCCTGGGTCCGGCCGTCGGCGGTGATCACGCCGCCGGAGAGGACGACCGAACGGGGGCAGAGCTCCAGCGCGTACGGGAGGTCGTGGGTGACCATCAGGACCGTGACGTCCAGGGAGCGCAGTACGTCGGCGAGTTCGCGGCGGGAGGCCGGGTCGAGGTTGGAGGAGGGCTCGTCCAGGACGAGGATCTCGGGGCGCATGGCGAGGACGGTGGCGACCGCGACCCGGCGGCGCTGGCCGAAGGAGAGGTGGTGCGGGGGCCGGTCGGCGAAGCCCGCCATGCCGACCCGGTCGAGGGCCTCGATGACGCGCTCCTCCAGCTCGGCGCCCCGGAGGCCCGCCGCGGCGGGGCCGAACGCGACGTCCTCGCGCACGGTCGGCATGAAGAGCTGGTCGTCGGGGTCCTGGAAGACGATGCCGACGCGGCGGCGGATCTCCGCGAGGTTGCGCTTGGCCACGGGGAGGCCGGCGACGGCGACGGTGCCGGCGCCCGCTTCGAGGATGCCGTTGAGGTGGAGTACGAGGGTGGTCTTGCCGGCGCCGTTCGGGCCGAGCAGGGCCACCCGCTCGCCGCGGGCGACGGTCAGGTCGACGCCGAAGAGGGCCTGGTGGCCGTCGGGGTAGGCGTAGGCGAGGCCGGAGACGTCGAGGGAGGGGGCTGTGGTGTTCATAGGGTCCATCCGAGGAGGCAGACGGCGAGGGCGGCGAGGGGGAGCACCGCGGCGGAGGTCCACTGGGCGCGGTCGGCGGTCACCTCGTCGGTGACGGGCATCGTGCCGGTGTAGCCGCGGCTGACCATCGCGAGATGGACGCGCTCGCCGCGCTCGTAGGAGCGGATGAAGAGCGCGCCGGCGGACTTGGCGAGGACGCCCCAGTGGCGGACGCCGCGCGCTTCGAAGCCGCGCGAGACGCGGGCGATGCGCATCCGCCGCATCTCGTCGGTGATCACGTCGCCGTAGCGGATCATGAAGGACGCGATCTGGACGAGCATCGGGGGCATCTTCAGGCGCTGCAGGCCGAGGAGGAGCGCGCGGAGTTCGGTGGTGGAGGCGAGGAGGACCGATGCCGCGACGCCGAGGGTGCCCTTCGCGAGGATGTTCCAGGCGCCCCACAGGCCGGACTCGCTGAGCGACATGCCGAGGGCATGCACCCGCGGGCCCTCGGCGACGAACGGCATGAGCAGCGCGAACGCCACGAACGGCACCTCGATGAGGAGCCGCTTGAGGAGGAAGCCGGCGGGGACGCGGGCCGCCGCCGCGACCGCCGCGAGGAAGACTGCGTACAGGCCGAAGGCCCAGACCGCCTCGCGGGGCGTGGAGACGACGATCAGTACGAAGCCGAAGACGGCCGCGATCTTGCAGTGCGCGGGGAGCGCGTGCACGGGCGAGTGCCCGTGCCGGTAGAGCTTGTGAGCGTGTCCCGCACCCATGTCAGACCTGCTGCGGGGTGCGGTCGTCGGTGGCGGACGCGTCCGCGGCGTCGCGACGGCGGCGGATGACGACGAAGACGCCCGTGCCGACGGCCAGGGTCGCGCCGACGCCGATCACGCCGGCCAGGCCGCCGGAGAGCCGGGCGTCGGTGATGTCCTTGACGCTGTAGTCGGCGAGCGGGGAGTCCTTGGCGGCGTGGTCCTTCGCCTGCTTGTCGATGCCCTGGTCGTGGGCGACCTTCTCCAGGCCGTCGGGGCTGGCGGAGGCGTAGTAGCTGATGCCGCCGGCGCAGACCAGCGCCGCGGCGACGCCGGCGAGCCAGACGCGCTTGGTGGAGCGGTGGGCGGGCGCCGGAGCGGGAGTCTTGGGCTCGGCCTCGGCCGTGGGAGCCGCCTCGGACGCGGCGATGGGGGCTGCGGGCTCGGGACGGGGTGCGCCAGGTGCCGTGGGGGCGGCGACAGGGACGACCTTCAGTTCGAGCGGCTTGCTGAGGCCGCGGGCGCCGTACACGAGGTCGGGCCGTACGGCGATCACCGCGCCGACCGTGAGCGCGGTGATGACGGCCTCGCCGATGCCGATGAGGACGTGCACGCCGACCATGGCGGTCAGCACCTTGCCGGTGGAGACGTCCGCGGTGCCGCCGAGCGCGTAGATCAGGGTGAAGACGAGGGCGGCGGCCGGGACGGAGACCAGGGCGGCGACGAAGCTCGCGACCGTGATCGAGCGGCGCTTGCGGGGCAGCACCTTCACCAGGCCGCGGAAGATCAAGTAGGCGACGACCGTCGTGGTCAGCGCCATGTCCGTGATGTTGACGCCGAGCGCGGTGAGGCCGCCGTCGGCGAAGAGGACGCCCTGCATGAGGAGGACGACGGAGACGCAGAGGACGCCGGTGTACGGGCCGACGAGTATCGCCGCGAGCGCCCCGCCGAGGAGGTGGCCGCTGGTGCCGGCGGCGACCGGGAAGTTCAGCATCTGTACGGCGAAGATGAACGCGGCGACGAGGCCGGCGAGCGGCGCGGTGCGCTCACCGCCGAGGCCGTCGCCGCCCAGCTCGCGGCGGGCGCCGCGCAGGCTGACCGCGACGGCGGCCGCGGCGACCGCACCGGTCGCCACCGAGACCGGGGCGTTGATGAATCCGTCGGGGACATGCATGGCTGGGCTCTCCGCTCGTGGTCGTAACCCACTCATGGTGGTCGTACTGCAAATCATGTGCAAGAGCGCCCATACTGCGGAACTGCCCGTTCGGGGAGGTCACTCCCCCTGCGTCCGTCGTGGGCACCCCGGCCGGCACCGACAAAAGGCGGTAATCCACCTCTTTTCATCGGCTCTGCGGCGACCGCGGAACGTTTTGTTCCGTACCGGAAGGGGCGCGGTATGACATCTGCCACCACCGCGTGCGGCACTGGCGTACGCCCGGAGGGAAGCGTGGGGCACAGTTCCACACACCGTCACCCCTTGGGGTGAGTTATGGGAGTCGAGTTGCCGCGGCCTGCCGGGGCCGAAACGATGGACGGGTGAGCGACGCACAGGAGGCCGTCGAGCCGCCCTCGGAGACGCAGTCCGCCCCCGCAAGAGCCCGCGGCCGCCTGCGGCCGGTCAAGCCGGACGGAGGTACCAGCGGCGGGTCCTACCTGCGCTTTCCCCATATCCACGGGGACCTGGTGTGTTTCGCCGCCGAGGACGACCTGTGGGTGGCACCGGTCGTCCCGGAGGACGCCGAGCCGCCCCGCGCCTGGCGGCTGACCGTGGACCGCACCCGCGTGAGCCACCCGCGCTTCTCCCCGGACGGCAGCGAGATCGCGTTCATGACGTGGCGCAGCCTGGACCCGGAGATCCATCTGGTACCGGCCGAGGGCGGCCCCGCCCGGCGGCTGACCTACTGGGGAAGCGTGGACGCCCGGGTGTGCGGCTGGACCCCGGACGGCGAGATCCTGGCGGTGTCCTCGCACGGCCAGCCGTTCTCGTACTACTCCTGGGCGTACAAGGTGCCGACGGACGGGAGCCCCGGCGGGCGGCTGCCGTGGGGCCCGGTGTCGAACATCGCGATCGCCGACATCGCGGGCGAGCACAAGACGCTGCTGCTCAGCGGCACCCCGCCGCACGAGCCCGCGGCCTGGAAGCGGTACAGAGGCGGCGCGACGGGGCGGCTGTGGCTGCACGGCACGCAGCTGGTGCCGGAGATCGACGGCCATCTGGACACCCCGATGTTCGTCGACGGCCGGATCGCCTTCCTCTCCGACCACGAGGGCGTCGGCAACGTCTACTCCTGCCTCCCCGACGGCACGGACCTGCGCCGCCACACCGACCACGCGGACTTCTACGCGCGGCACGCCGCGAGCGACGGCGAGCGCATCGTGTACCAGTGCGCGGGCGAGCTGTGGCTGGTGGACGACCTGAGCCCGGCGGGCAGGCCGCGCAAGCTGCCGGTCCGGCTCGGCGGGCCGCGCACGGGCCGCCGCACGCATCAGGTGCCCGCCGCCGCCAACGTCACCTCCCTCGCGGTGGACGCCACGGGCCGGGCCAGCGCGGTCGGCGTCCGCGGCAGCCTGTACTGGCTCACGCACCGCGACGGCCCGGCGCGCACGATCCACGACATCCCGGGCGTGCGGGTCCGGCTGCCGGAGATGCTGGGCGACACGGGCCGGATCGCGTACATCACCGACGTGGTGGGCGAGGACGCCATCGAGATCGCCGACCTGCCGAAGGCGTCCGGGCCCGGGGAGCCGCGCCGGCTCGCCGCCGGGCAGCTCGGCCGGGTGCACGAGCTGGTGTCGGCGCCGGACGGCGAGCGACTGGCGGTGGCCGCGAACGACGGGCGGCTGCTGCTGGTGGACGCCTCCGAGGACGGCGACGGCGAGGTCACCGAGCTGGTGCGCTCCGTCAACGGGCCGGTGCGGGACCTGGCGTTCTCGCCCGACTCGAAGTGGCTGACCTGGTCGCATCCGGGCATCGGCCGGTCGCTGCGGCAGATCAAGATCGCCAAGCTGGGCGACGGCCTGGTCGTGGACGTCACCAACGGGCGCTTCGAGGACGAGCAGCCGGTCTTCACCCGCGACGGCCGGTACTTGGCGTTCCTGTCCTGGCGCGGCTTCGACCCGGTCTACGACGTGCACACCGGCGACCTGTCCTTCCCGCTGGGCTGCCGCCCGTATCTGGTCCCGCTCTCCTCGGCCACCCCCTCGCCCTTCGCGCTGTCCCCGGAGGGCCGGCCCGCGGCCGGCGGCCTGGACCCGGTGGACACCTCGGCCGAGGGCATGGTGCTGGTGGAGGTCGAGGGGCTGGCCAGCCGGGTGACGCCGTTCCCGGTCGCGGCCTCGAAGTACTCCGCGCTCTCGCCGGTGGCCGGCGGCGGGCTGGTGTGGCTGCGCTGGCCGATCTCGGGCGCGCTGGGCGAGACCTTCGCCAACCCCGACAACATGTCGGGCCAGCCGACGCTGGAACACTTCGACCTGGTCAAGGCCAAGCGCACGGAGCTGACCGGCTCGATCGACTCCTACGCGCTCAGCGGTGACGGCACCCGCCTGGTGATCAACGACGAGGGCGACCTGCGGTCGGTGCCCGCGATCGAGACCCCGGACGCCGACTCCACGGTCTTCCTGGACCTGCGGCGCATCCTGCACGACGTGGACCCGGCGGCCGAGTGGCGGCAGGCGTTCGACGAGGCGGGCCGGATCGTGCGCTCCTACTTCTGGGACCCGGGCATGTGCGGCATCGACTGGGAGGCGGTGCTGGACCAGTACCGCCCGCTGGTCGAACGGGTCGCTTCCCCGGACGAGTTCGCCGACCTGCTGCGGGAGGTGATGGGCGAGCTGGGCACCTCGCACGCGTACGTCACGGGCGCCCGCCGCAACGAAGGCCCGCCGCACTACCAGCGCGCGATCGGCCTGCTGGGCGCCAACTTCGTGTGCCGCAACGACCGCTGGATCCTCAACCGCATCCTGCCCGGCGACTCCTCGGACTCCAAGGCCCGCTCCCCGCTGGCCGGTACGGGCATCCGCGAGGGCGCGGTGCTCACCCACATCGACGGCCGCGCGGTCGACCCGGTGACCGGCCCGTTCCCGCTGCTGGGAGCGGCGGGCGGCACGACCGTGGAGCTGACCTTCGAGTCCCCCGAAGGCGACGGCCGCTCCCGCCGCGTGGCCATCGTGCCGCTGATCGACGAGCGCCCGCTGCGGTACCAGGACTGGGTGGCCAAGCGCCGCGAGGTGGTGCGCGAGCTGAGCGGCGGCAAGTGCGGCTATCTGCACATCCCCGACATGGGCGGCTCCGGCTGGGCGCAGTTCAACCGCGACCTGCGGATGGAGGTCTCGCACCCGGCGCTGATCGTCGACGTACGGGGCAACGCCGGCGGCAACATCTCCGAGCTGGTCATCGAGAAGCTGACCCGCACGATCGTGGGCTGGGACCTGACCCGGGACGCGCAGCCGGTGACGTACGTGTCCAACGCGCCGCGCGGCCCGGTCGTGGCCGTCGCCGACGAGATGACGTCCTCCGACGGCGACATGATCATCGCGGCGTTCAAGCTGGAGGGCATCGGGCCCGTGGTGGGCCTGCGCACCTGGGGCGGGGTGGTCGGGATGACCGGCCGGCACCGCCTCGGCGACGGCACGTCGATCACCGTGCCGATGAACGCCGCGTGGTTCGAGGCGTACGGCTGGGACGTGGAGAACCACGGCGTGGAGGCCGACATCCAGGCGCTGCGCTCGCCGCTCCAGTGGGCGGAGGGCCGCAACCCGCAGCTGGGCGTCGCGGTCCGTACGGCGCTGGAGCTGCTGGAGCGGCACCCGGCGACGGACCCGCCGGGGCTCGCCAACGTCCCCGACAACAGCCGGCCGGCGCTGCCGCCGCGGGAGTGACACAACACGGCACACGTTGAGGGGCGCACCCGGCTCACCGGGTGCGCCCCTCAACTGACTTCACACGTCTTCGCGTGCCCGCGTCAGATGTCGTACTCGTCGCGCATGTCGTCCGCGCGATCCCGCAGCGACTCCTGGGTGCCCTGGCCGCGCTCCTGACCTTCGTCCTGGTCCGGCCGGCCGCGCTCCTGGTCCTCGTCGCGGCCCTGCTGCCCACGCTGCTGCGCCTGCTGCTTGAGCCGCTCGGCCTTGTCCTGGAACTGGTCTCTGATGCCCATGGTGGTGCACTCCTTCTGAAGGTGGGGGAAGGGCCGGAACCAGCCTTGCACGACCGGACATTGCACGCATTCCGGAAGGGATGCCGGAGTTACCGCTGCGAGCGCGCGCTCTCGTCCGCCGCTCCCCCGGCGCCCACCAGGCCGACCTTCATGCCGTCCAGCCGGCTGCCGAAGCGCTTCATCTCGCGCTGCCCCACCGACCCGATGAGCGCGGGCAGATAGCCGCGGACGGACTGCATGCCGCGCAGCCACCACTGGCCGTACACGTGCGAGGAGCGGCGCTCGATGCCGGCCACGATCCGGTCGACGGCGGGGCTCAGCGGATACGTCTTGTTCGACGGCCAGGGCAGCCGCTGGCGCAGCTCGCGCATCACGTCGTCCTGGTCGGCGCCGCGCACCATGTCGGTGTCGGTCCAGCTCAGGTAGCCGACGCCGACGCGTACTCCCTTGTACCCGACCTCGGCGCGCAGGCTGTGCGCGAACGCCTCGACGCCCGACTTGGACGCGCAGTACGCGGTCATCATCGGCGCCGGGGTGATCGCGGCGAGCGAGGCGATCTGCAGGAAGTACCCGCGGGACTCCATCAGTACGGGCAGGAAGGCGCGCCCGGTGACCGCGCCGCCGATGAGGTTGACCTCGATGACGCGCTTCCAGGCGACCGGGTCGGAGTCGACGAACGGGCCGCCGGTGGCCACGCCCGCGTTGGCCACCACCACGTCCACCTTGCCGAAGCGGGCCTTCACCTCCTGCGCGACCCGGGCGAGCGCCTCGTGGTCGGTGACGTCGGCGTACCAGTGGGCCGCCTCGCCGTGCAGGGAGGCGGCGACCTTCTTCAGCTCGTCCGGCTCCAGGCCGACCAGCGCGAGCGTGGCGCCGCGCGCGGAGAGCTTGCGGGCCAGCAGCTCGCCGACGCCGCGGGCCGCCCCGGTGACGACGACGACCTGGCCCTCCAGGGTCCTGCGTCCGCTCATGCCGTCTTCTCCTTCGCTTCCCGGGCGCGCCGCGCCTTCGTCTTCTGCTGCGGGGCGAGCGCGGCCGGCTCGGGCGCGGCCGCGGTCAGGTGGTCGCGGACCAGCTCGCGGACCTTGCCCGCGACCGTGTCCGGCGCCTCGATGGGCGTCATGTGGCCCAGCCCCGGCAGTTCGGTGAGGCCGAGGCAGTCCGGCAGGACGGAGGCCAGCCGGCGGGCGAGCACGACGGGGGTGAGCCGGTCGGCGGTGCCCTGCAGTATCGCGGTGGGCACGGCCAGGCGGGCCACCTCGCCGGTCAGCTCCAGGCTCGCGAGGACCTTGCCCCACTGTGCGCGTACCCCGGTCGGACAGGAGTGCACGATGCGGGCGCACGCCTCGACCTGCTCGGGCGTGGCGTGCGGGCCCATCGTGGCGTACTTCAGTACGCGCTTCCCGGGCGGCGTGACGGGGCCCAGCGGGGCGCGCGAGCCGAGGACGGCGCGGTGCGCGAAGCGGCGCGCGCCGGGCGAGCGCAGCGGTATCACCCGGGACTCGGCCGCGAGGTCGGCGGCGCCGGTGCTGCACAGCAGTATCGCGGCGGCGCGTTCGCGCAGGCCGGGGCGGCGGGCCGCGGCCATCGCGGTCATGCCGCCCATCGAGTGCCCGGCCAGTACGGTGCGTTCGCCGGGCTCCAGGGCCGTGCCGAGCACGGCTTCGAGGTCGTCGGCGAGCGCTTCGGTGCTGTAGCCGCCGGGGCCGGCGGCCGGGCTGCGGCCGTGGCCGCGCTGGTCGTAGACGACGACCTTGTGGTCGGTGGCCAGCTCCCGTACGACCGGGGCCCAGAAGGCGGTGGAGCAGGTCCAGCCGTGGGCGAGGACGACGGCGGGCGCACCGTCGGGGCCGTGGATCTCGGTGTGCAGCCGGGAGCCGTCGGCAGAGGTGACGGTCAGCTCGCGGCGGGCGGCGGGCGGGGCGTAGCGCCCGCTGGTGGCGTGCGGCGGGCGGCTCACGCGACGGCCTCCACGGTCTTGTCGGTGTCCTCGGTCCGTTTGCCGGCCTGTGGGCGTAGCACCTCGTACTCGGCGAGGTCGACCTGGCGGGTGACCTTGCGGAACTCGGAGGTGGTGCCGGGCCAGACGGTGGTGTTGCGGCCGTTGGCGTCCAGGTACCAGCTGTCGCAGCCGCCGGTCTTCCACACGGTGCGCTCCATCCGCTTCTGGATGGCGGCGGACCAGGCGTGCACGGCGGAGGGGCGGGCGTCCAGGGCTATGCGGTCGCCGAGCACGTCGAGCTGGCGCAGGTAGTCGATCATGTAGTTCAGCTGGGCCTCGATGATGAGGATCATCGAGCTGTTCCCGAGCCCGGTGTTGGGCCCGATGATCGTGAGGAAGTTGGGGAAGCCGGCCGCGCTGCTGCCGCGCAGCGCCTCCATGCCGTCCTTCCACTCCTCGGCGAGGGTGGTGCCGTGCGCGCCGGTCACCCGCTCGGCGATGGGCATGTCGGTGACGTGGAAGCCGGTGCCGAAGATGATCGCGTCGACCTCGGTCTCGGTGCCGTCCGTGGCGACCAGGGTGTTGCCGCGCACCTCCTTCAGGCCGGAGGCCACGACGTCCACATTCGGCTGCGCGAGCGCCGGGTAGTAGCTGTTGGACAGCAGGATGCGCTTGCAGCCGATGGTGTAGTCGGGGGTCAGTCTGGCGCGCAGCGCGGGGTCCTTGACCGCCCGGTGCATATGCGCCTTGGCCAGGGCCTGGACCATGCCCAGCTCCTTGGGCCGCTTGGTGAACGCGGAGACCTGGAGCTCGCGGATGCCCCACAGCAGCTGGCGGCGGAGCGCCCGGGTGGCGGGCACCTTGGTGTGCAGCCAGTGCTCGGCGCGGGTGATCTTCCGGTCCGCGCGCGGCATGACCCACGGGGGCGTCCGCTGGAAGACGGTGAGGTTCTCGACGGTCGGCTGGATCGCGGGCACGATCTGGATCGCCGAGGCACCCGTACCGATCATCGCGACGCGCTTGCCGCGCAGGTCGTAGTCGTGGTCCCAGCGGGCCGAGTGGAAGACCTTGCCCTGGAAGCCGGCCAGCCCGGGGACGTCCGGTATCTGCGGGTCGGAGAGCGGCCCGGTCGCCGAGACGACGACGTCGGCGGTGAGCGTCCCCTGCGCCGTCTCGATCTCCCAGTACAGCTCGTCGGTGTTCCAGCGCGCGCTGCGTACCTCCGCGTTGAAGCGGAGGTGCGGGCGCAGCCCGAAGGTGTCGGTGACCTTCTCCAGGTACGCCCGGATGTGCGGCTGCCCGGAGAAGTTCCGCGGCCACTCGGGGTTGGGCGCGAAGGAGAAGGAGTACAGGTGCGAGGGGACGTCGCAGGCGCATCCCGGATAGCTGTTGTCCCGCCAGGTGCCGCCCACCGAGTCGGCCCGTTCCAGGACGACGAAGTCGGTGATTCCCTGGCGGCGCAGCCGGACGGCGGCCCCCAGGCCGCCGAATCCCGATCCGATCACCGCCACCCGTACGTGTTCGTGCTCGCGCTCGGCCATGCCGCGCCTCCTGTGTCCGTCCCTGACTCCGAACCGCGCCAGTAATCACTGGCACAGTCGGAGAGTAGGGCAGGTGTGTACTGAGCGGTAGGGGTTGAACGAGAGGAAGTTACCGGCGGTTGCACCTCGCAGCGCCGCCGGGCCACCGGCATAGGGTGAAGCCGTGGAAGCGACGACAGGCACCGGGGACGGCCCGAAGGAACGCGAGTTCCGCATGACCGAGCTGGCCAAGGAGGCCGGCATCACGGTGCGTACGCTGCGCTTCTACCGCGAGCGCAAGCTCATCCCGCCGCCCCGCCGCGAGGGCCGCATCGCCTGGTACAACGAGCACCACCTGGCCCGGCTCCGGACGATCGCGGGTCTGCTGGAGCGCGGCCACAACCTCGGCGGCATCGCGCAGCTGCTCACCGCCTTCGAGAGCGGCCGCGACGTCGGCGAGCTGCTGGGCCTGGACAGCAGCTCGCTGGTGGCCCCCTTCTCGGAGGAGACCCCGGTCCGCCTCACCCCCGAGGAGCTGGCCGACCACTTCAAGGACCATGTGACGGTCGACAACCTCGCCGCGTCCCTGGACATCGGCTATCTCGCCGTCGACGGCGACGAGTTCGTGCACATCAGCCGCCGGCTGCTGGACGCCTCGACGGACCTGGTCGCGGAGGGCGTGCCGCTCGCCGCCGTACTGGACGCCGGGCGCCGGGTGCGCGCGCACGCCGACGCGCTGGCCGAGCTGTTCATCACGGTCATCCGCACCCACGTCCTGCAGGACGTACTGGCGCGCGCGGAGGCCGGCGGCACGCTCGGCCCCGACGAACTCGCGCGGATCGCGGGAACCATCGACAAGCTCCGCCCGCTCTCCAAGAGCATCGTCGACGCCGAACTCTCCATGGCCATGGACCGCCGCATCGCTACGGAACTGTCCGCCTGGGCGGGCGGCACGGCGACGGACACGGCTCCGGCGGACGCCCAGGAGGCGCCGGGCGCCCCGGAAACGGACTGAGCCCGCCCCCGGCGGCCTGCGCGCGCCGGGAACGGGCTCATCGCACTGCTGCCGGCTACGCGCCCGCCGGCTTCGCCACATGCGGCTTCGCGGCCGCGGGCTTGGTCGCCTGCGGCTGGGTGCCCTCGGGCTTCGTCGCCTCGGGCTTGGTCGCCTCCGCCTGCGACGCCTCGTGGTGGCCGGGCTCCGGCTTCGCGGCCTCGTGCTGGCCGGTCTCGTGGTGACCTGGCGCGGGCTTCGCCGGGTCCGGCTTCGTCGGGTCCGGCTTGGCCGGGTCCGGCTTGGCCGCGTCGTGGTGGCCCGGCTCCGGCTTCGTCGGCACCGGCTTCCCGTTCTGCGGCTGCTGCACCGGGTCCTGCTGCTGCGGGGCCTGCTGCTGCGGGGCCGCCGCCTGCCGGACCTCGGTCAGCTTCCAGATCTGCCGCGGGTTCTTGTCCATGCACGGCTTCAGGGCGACGCGGTCGCCCTTCTTCGGGTCGATGACCGCGGTGACGCAGTCGTGCCGGACCTCACCGCGCAGCTGTCCCCGACTGGGGTCCGTGCCGGGTCTGCGGATCTGGTAACCGGCGCCGTGCCGCGTGAACGACCAGTCCGTCATCTGCTTCACCGAGCAGGACGGGAACATCAGCTTCCGTCCGGGGTTGATGCCGAGGCAGCCCTTCTTCGCCTCGCTGCGCAGCTGGAACCGCTCGGCGTGCGGCTTCAGCCCGAACACGTCGGTCGCGCCCTGGCTGCCGCAGGTGATGAGCGACAGGTCCAGCACCCCCTTGACCGCACGGGGTGCCAGGCAGCGGCCGTCGGCGGCGCTGGCGATGCGGAAGTCCCCCTTCCCCGGGGCGGCGGGCCGGCCGCCGGGGTCACCCATGGCGGTCCCCGCCTGGGCGAGCAGCAGCGCCGCTCCGGCCACCGCGCCGGACACAGCCTTGATCCTGTACCGCATGTTGCGTTTCCTCTCCTGGCTTGCCGCACGACCGGAACGGCCCGCGGCACCAATGTCGACAAAACGCAACAAAGCACGAAACCAGAAGATATGCCGACTAACACGCATGAACGAGTGAAAGAAACGTCGCGCTGGAGTCCCCGACTCGGACACGCGAGTGAACATCATCGGGGGCTCCCGGAGCTCGCGGCGCCGGGAGTCCCCGGGCCGGCTCAGACGTCGTAGACCGCCGTCACCGGGGCGTGGTCGGACCAGCGCTGGTCGTAGGTGGCGGCGCGCTCCACGTGGGCCTTCAGGGCGCGGTCCGCGAGGGCCGGGGTGGCCATCTGGTAGTCGATGCGCCAGCCCGCGTCGTTGTCGAACGCCTTGCCGCGGTAGGACCACCAGGAGTACGGGCCCGCGACGTCCGGGTGCAGGGCGCGGACGACGTCCCGGTAGCCCGCCTCGTCCAGGACGCGGGTGAGCCAGGCGCGCTCCTCGGGGAGGAAGCCGGCCTTCTTCTGGTTGGCCTTCCAGTTCTTCAGGTCCGCTTCCTGGTGGGCGATGTTCCAGTCACCGCAGACCACGACCTCCCGGCCGTCCGCCGCCGCCTTGCCCTTCAGCTCCACCAGGTACGGCAGGAACTCCGCCATGAAGCGTTCCTTCTCGTCCTGCCGGTCCGTGCCGACCTCGCCGGAGGGCAGGTAGAGGCTCGCCACCGTGACGCCCGGGAGGTCGGCCTCGACGTAGCGGCCGCTGGTGTCGAACTCCGCCGACCCGAAGCCCACCCGCACCTGATCCGGCTCCCGGCGCGTGAGCAGCGCCACGCCGGCCCGCCCCTTGGCCGCGGCCGGCGCGTACGTGGCGAACCAGCCCTCGGGCGCCCGCACCTCCGCCGGGAGCTGGTCGAGCTCGGCACGTACTTCCTGCAGGCAGATCACGTCCGCGGCGGTCTCCGCCAGCCACGGCACGAAGCCCTTCTTCGAGGCGGCCCGCAGGCCATTGACGTTTACTGAGGTCACGGTGAGCATCCGGGCACGATACCGACTCACGAAACGCGCTCGCCCCAGGCGGTCGGACGCCCGTACGATCCCAAGAATGGAGATTTCCCCCCTCGTCCGCCCGGTGCGCTACGACCACCCCGACGCCGTCAAGCTCGACGAGCTGGTCCAGCAGGAGTACGTGCTCCGGTACGGCGACCCCGACATCACCCCGCTCGACCCGGCGATGTTCGAGCCGCCGCACGGCGTCTACCTGCTCGCGTACGAGGACGGCCGCCCGCTGGCGACCGGCGGCTGGCGCCGGCAGGACGCCAACGACGAGGGGTACTCGGACGGCGACGCCGAGATCAAGCGGATGTTCGTGACGGCCGAGGCGCGCGGGCGGGGGCTGGCGCGCCGGATCCTGGCCGCGCTGGAGGACGACGCGCGCGCCGCCGGGCGGACGCGGATGGTGCTGGAGACCGGCATCATGCAGCCGGAGGCGCTGGAGCTGTACGCGTCCAGCGGCTACCGGCCGGTGCCGAAGTTCGGGCACTACCGGGACTACGACGAGAGCCGCTGCTTCGCCAAGGCACTGTGACGCCGGCCGGCTGAGGCCGGTTGCCTGAGGCCGGTCGCCCGAGGGGCGGCAGGCACTCGGGCCCCGCACTCGCGATCTTTGTTGACATCCGCCCGGGCACCCTTCCATACTCATTCCACTAATTAACTAGTGAAAGGGGGGACCGGGATGAGTGAAGCCATCGCGATAGAAGCCCGGGAGCTGAGCAAGAAGTACCGGCGCGGCTGGGCGCTGCGGGACCTGTCCTTCCGGCTGCCGGCCGGACGGGTCTGCGCGCTCGTCGGGCCGAACGGCGCGGGCAAGAGCACGCTCCTCGGGGCCGCCACCCGGCTCGTCCGGCCGACCGCCGGGACGCTGGAGCTGTTCGGCGTGCCGGTCACCGACCCCGCCGTGCTGTCCCGGTTCGCCTTCCTGGCGCAGGACAAGCCGCTGTACAAGCGGTTCACGGTCGCCGAAACGCTGCGCATGGGCCGCGAGCTCAACCCCCGCTGGGACCAGGCGGCGGCGGAGCGGATCGTGCGGTCCGGGGACATCCCGCTGGACGCCAAGGTCGGGACGCTGTCCGGAGGGCAGCGCACCCGGGTCGCGTTCGCGCTGGCCTTCGGGAAGCGGCCGCAGCTGCTGCTGCTCGACGAGCCGATGGCCGACCTCGACCCGCTCGCCCGGCACGAGCTGTCCGGCCTGCTGCTGGCCGAGGCGGCCGAGCACGGCACGACGGTGCTCATGTCGTCCCACGTGCTCGCCGACCTGGAGGAG
Source organism: Streptomyces sp. NPDC026301 (assembly GCF_055567935.1). Taxonomy (NCBI): domain Bacteria; kingdom Bacillati; phylum Actinomycetota; class Actinomycetes; order Kitasatosporales; family Streptomycetaceae; genus Streptomyces; species Streptomyces sp. NPDC026301. The sequence continues at coordinate 114,906 of NZ_JBVHPN010000008.1, forward strand.
ATGTGCGACTTCCTCCTCGTACTGGCCGGGGGCCGGCTGCGGATGGCGGGCGACACCGACGCGCTGCTCCCCGCGCACGCGCTGATCACCGGCGCGACGGAGGACGGCGCCCTGCCCCGGGAGCTGACCGACGGCCACACGGTCGTGGAGACCCGCGTCACGGGGCGGCAGTTCACCGCGCTCGTACGGAGCGAGGGGCCCCGCACCGAGCTGCCCGACGGCCCCTGGGAGACCGCCGTACCCGGCCTGGAGGAGGTCCTGCTCGGCTACCTCCGCTCCCCCGAAGCCCCGTCCCTGATCACCGCCGCTGCCCGGCCCTCGACCCACCTGGAGGCGGCGTGAGCACGCTGGCCGAAACCCGTCCCGCCACCGCCCGGAGCGGCGGCCCGCTGCACGGCCTGACCTGGCTGGTCTGGCGCCGCAACCGCACGGCGTTCCTGCTGCTGGCCGCCGTCACCGTGGTGTCGTGCGGGTACTGCCTCTACCACCGCGCCGGCGTGGTGGACTTTGTCGCGCAGTACGGCAACAACATCCGCTACAGCGAAAAGTTCGACAAGGCGTACAAGGCGGTGTTCGACCGCACCTACGTCCTGTCCTCCCTGCCCGCCGTCCTGGGCATCTTCCTCGGCGCCCCGCTGATCGCGGGCGAGCAGGAGCACGGCACCGTACGGCTGGCCACCACCCAGTCCGTCCCGCGGACCCGCTGGATCGCCGCGACCGTGGCACTGCCGCTGCTGGTCGTCCTCGTCTGCACCACGCTGATCTCCCTCGCGTTCACCGCCCTGTGGAGCCCGGCGAACCAGCTCGTGAACTACGGCGACTGGCTCGGCGGCACGATCTTCGACATCACGGGCCCGGTGCCGGTCGCCCTGGCGCTGTTCCTCACCAGCTGCGGCATCGCCGTGGGCATGCTCGTGCGCCGCGTGGTGCCCGCCATGCTGCTCACGCTCGTCGTCGCCGCCGGCACCTCGGTCGTCCTGGACCGGCTCCGGACCGGCCTGACCACCCCGCACACGGCGACCGGCCCCGCCTCCCGCGACTTCCCGAAGATCCCGGACTCCGCGATCAACTTCGACCAGTGGCTGGGCACCGCCGACGGCCGTCTCCTGGGCTATGGCACCTGCGTCGACGCCAAGAGCGAGGCGGCGTGCCTGGCCGACAAGGGCATCGTGCACAAGATCATCGAGTACTTCAGCCTCGACCAGATGGCGGGGATGCAGTGGCGCGCCGCCGCTCTGCTGCTGGTCCTCACCGCGCTGATCGTGACGTTCATCGTTCAGTGGACCCGCCGGCGGCCGCTCTGAACACCCAGCGCGCACACCGAGCGGAAAGGCGCTGACCATGGTCGAATTCCGCATCGACCGGCGCAGCGGCGTCGCCACCTACCAGCAGATCGTCCAGCAGGTCCGGCAGGCGCTGCGGCTGGGCACGCTGGTGGAGGGCGACCGGCTGCCGACCGCCGCGCAGGTCGCCGCCACCACGAAGGTCAATCCGAACACCACGCTCAAGGCCTACCGCGAGCTGGAGCGCGAGGGCCTGGTGGAGCCGCGCCCGGGCCTGGGCACCTTCGTGAGCCGCACCCTCGCCCGCCCGGAGTCCGCGGGGGACGCCGTGCTGCGCGCAGAGCTGGCGGGCTGGCTGGACCGGGCCCGCGCGGAGGGGCTGGACCGCGAGGACGTCGAGGCACTGTTCGGTGCCGTACTGGAGGAACGCTTCCCGAGGACCTGAGGTTCCCCCTGCCCCGCCTCGCTCCCCTGTCTTGACCCTCACCTCACGTCAGGCCGCAGGCTGAGCACGACGGATGACGGACGGACACGGGCGGGGAAGGCTGTTCCATGAGCTATTCGGTCGGGCAGGTCTCCGGCTTCGCGGGCGTGACGGTGCGCGCCCTGCACCACTACGACCGGACCGGGCTGCTCTCGCCCAGCGAGCGCAGCCCGGCCGGGTACCGCCTCTACAGCGACGCCGACCTGGCCCGCCTCCAGCAGATCCTCTTCTACCGCGAACTGGGCTTCTCGCTGGAGGAGATCAAGGCGATCCTCGCCGACCCGCAGGCGGACGTGCTCGCGCATCTGCGGGCCCGCCACCGGCTGCTCACCGAGCAGATCGACAAGCTGCGGCGGCTGGCCGAGGTCGCCGAGCGGGCGATGGAGGTCCAGCAGACCGGCGTCACGCTGACCCCGGAGGAGCGCTTCGCGGTCTTCGGGCAGGTGTCGTTCGACCTCACATACGCCACCGAAGCCCATCTGAAGTGGCAGCACAGCGAGGGCCACCAGCGCTCCATGGCCAGCGCCGCCGCGCACAGCAAGGAGGACTGGGCGCGCCTCATGGCCGAGGCGGCGGCCTGGCGGCAGCGGCTGACCGCCGCCTTCGACGCGGGCGAACCGCCCGAGGGCGAGCGCGCCATGGAGCTCGCCGAGGAGCACCGGCAGCACGTCACCCGCTGGTTCACGCCCTGCCCGGCCGACATGCACTGCCGGATCGCGGAGGACTTCGCCGCCGATCCACGGGCCTTCGCGCTCACCGTCCCGCCGTCCGAACAGCGCCCCGGGCTCGCCGCGTACCTGCTGACGGCCGTACGGGCCAACGCGGTGCACCGGGGAGCGGGGCCGGGCACGGCCCCCGCGGCGAACGGCGGAGGCGCGCGATGAGGATTCTGCTCACGGCGGCCGGTTCGCGCGGGGACGTCGTCCCGTACACCGGGCTCGGCGCCCGGCTGCGGGCGGCCGGCCACGAAGTGGCGCTGGCCACGCACGAGGCGTACGCGGCGACGGTACGGGCTGCGGGCCTGGAATTCCGCCGGCTGCCCGCCGACCCGCGGACGGCCGGCCCCACCGCCCCCGCCGGGGCCGACAGCAGCAGCCGGGCCCTGATGGCGCGCGCTGCCGCCTTCCTGGCGGAGCTGGGGGACGGGCTCGCCGACGCGGCGGCACCCGGCGCGGACCTGATGCTGCTGTCCACGACCACCGCCCCGCTCGGCTGGCAGCTCTCCGAGGCCACCGGCACCGCGAGCCTGGGCGTGTACCTCCAGCCGACCCACCCCACCCGGGAGTTCCCGCCGGTCATGGGCGGCGGGCGCTCGCTGGGCCGCTGGGGCAACCGCCTCGCGGGCGCGGCGGCCCTGAAGGTCGTCGACCGCCTCTACACCGGCCCGGTACGCAGCCTGCGCGCCCGGCTCGGCCTGCCCGCGGACGCCGTCTCCGCGGTGCGTGCCCGCAGGGAGGCGGCGCAGTGGCCGGTGCTGCACGGCTTCAGCCCGCTGCTGGTGGACCGGCCGGGCGACTGGCGGCCGGGCCTGGAGGTGACCGGCAACTGGTGGCCGTACGCGGCGCCCGGCGACCGCTTGCCGTCCGCCGTCGAGGACTTCCTCGCGGCCGGCCCGCCGCCGGTCTTCGTCGGCTTCGGCAGCATGGCCGCAGGGGAGGGCGCGCGGCTGGGCGAACTGACCGTACGGGCGCTGCGCCGGGCCGGGGTGCGCGGCATCCTCCAGGCGGGCTGGGCGGGGCTGACGGCCGGTGAGCAGGCGGACGGCATCCTGGCCGTCGGGGACCTGCCGCACGCGCTGCTCTTCCCGCGGACGGCCGCGGTGGTGCACCACTGCGGGGCCGGGACCGCGGCGGCCGGGCTGCGCGCGGGCGTGCCCACCGTGCCCGTACCGGTCACCGCCGACCAGCCCTTCTGGGCCGCCCGCCTGGCCGCGCTGGGCGCGGCGACCGCCCCCGTACCCTTCAAGGCCCTGGCCGCCCCGGACGCCGAAAACCGGCTGGCGGCCGCCATCGAGAGCGCGGTACGCGACACGGGGATGCGCGACCGTTCCCGGGACGCGGCGGCCCGCATGGCCACGGAGGACGGCGCCGCCCACGTACTGCGGGCGGTCGAGCGGCTCTCCGAAGGCGGCCCGGCACGGACGGCGCTCGGCTAGCTCCCCGCCGCGTCCAGTGTGCGCAGTACCTCCGCCGTGTGGTCGTCGAGCGGGAAGAACAGCTCGATGGCCAGCTCGGAGAGGGTGACGTCGTTGGGGGCGCCGATCACGGCCATCGTGCTGAACAGGGCCAGCTCGCCGTGCGGGGTACGGAAGCGGAGCGGGACGACGGCCTCCAGGGGGCGCGGCTCCGCGGTCCCGTAGGAGGGCGTGGCCGCCGCCTCCGGGGGCCCGTAGGCGCGCGCCTCCTCGTACAGCGCGCGCAGCTCCGGGTCGCCGGTCGCCTCCGCCTGGTGGAGCAGCCGCTCCAGGAAGTGGCCGCGTACTTCGGGGAGGTTGGTGCAGCGCGCCGCGAGCCCTTCGGGGTGCAGCGCCATGCGGGCCACGTTGGCCGGGGGTGCGAGCAGCTCCGGGGGCACGCCGTCCAGGAGGACGCCCATGGCGCGGTTGCCGGTGACGACGTTCCAGCCGCGGTCGACGACCACCGCCGGGTACGGCAGATGGCTGGTCAGCATCATGTCCAGGGCGCCGCGCACCGACCGCAGCCCGTCGTCCTCCAGCGCGCTCTCCCGGTAGGCGGGCGCGTAACCGGCAGCCAGCAGCAGGCCGTTGCGCTCCCGGAGCGGCACGTCGAGGTGGTCGGCGAGGCGCAGCACCATGGCGCGGCTGGGGCGGGCCCGGCCGGTCTCCACGCAGGACAGGTGCCGGGACGAACTCCCGGCACGCAGCGCCAGTTCGAGCTGGCTGAGCCGGCGGCGGCGCCGCCAGTCCCGCAGCAGCGTGCCGACGCGCGGGTGGTCGGCGGGCGGGGACTGCCGGCCGGACGCGCCGTCGGCGTCCGCGAGTTGGGCGGTGGTCATGGCTCGGAGCGTAGCCGGGCCGGTCGCGGCGTCCATGACCTCGGAGGTCATTGCCCGCCCCACCCGCCCCTTGCCACCGTTCGGTGCGTACGGACGGCCCGTACGCACCGCCGTAGGCCCAAGGAGGCCCGCATGACCACCTCGACCTCTCCCCTCGCCGCCCGGGGAAACCGCCCGGCCCGGGACGCGTCCCGGCTGCTGCGCACGGTACTGCGGACCGACAGCGCGAGTACGGCCGCGTTCGCGGTGCTGATGCTGGCCGCGAGCGCGCTGACCGCCACGCCGGTCGGGCTGCCGCGCGGACTGGCGGTGGTGTCCGGGTGCGGGATGGTGTGCGGCGCGGCGGCGTTCTGGCTGCTCGCCCGGCAGCCGGTACTGCCGCGCCGCCTCGTGGCCGGCGCGATCGCGCTGAACGTCGTGTGCGGCGCCGCGTTCGCCGTCCTGGCCTGCACCGACCTCGTCCCGCTGACCGGCTTCGGCCGGCTGTTCCTGGGCGTGGGCGCGGCCGTCGTCGCGGTCTTCGCGGACCTGGAGTACGTGGGCCTGCGCCGTATCAGCTGATACCTGGGCGCGCGCCGCGCGCCAGCCGCAGCGTGAGGATCCGGAACGGCCGCAGCGCCACGGCCACCCGCCCGCCGGCCGTCACGGCGTACGAGGGCGCGTCGGCCAGCGGCCGTTCCAGCAGGTCGGTGGCGTACGCCTCGGCCACCGGGAAGCCCGCCGTCAGCGTGGCCTCCGCCCGCCCGCCGGCCGCTTCGTACAGCCGCACGACCACGTCGCCACCCCGGTCCTCGGCGAGCTTGACCGCCTCGACGACCACCGCGTCGTTGTCCACGCCGACCAGCGGCGCGACCTCCCGCGAGCCGGGCACCGTGCGCTCCGGGAGGTTGATCCAGTGCCCCTCGCGCACCGCGTCCAGCGTCCCCGCACCGGGCGCCAGCGCGTACCGCAGCCGGTGCCGGCCCTGGTCGGTCTCCGGGTCCGGGTAGCGCGGGGCGCGCAGCAGGGAGAGCCGGACGGTCGTGGTCTGGCCGCCGTCGGGCCGCATGTCGCGGGTGACGTCGTGCCCGTACGTGGAGTCGTTGACCAACGCCGCGCCCCAGCCGGGCTCCTCGACCTGGAGCCAGCGGTGCGCGCAGATCTCGAACTTGGCCGCTTCCCACGAGGTGTTGGTGTGGGTGGGCCGGTGGACGTGCCCGAACTGGGTCTCGGCCGCCGACCGGTCGGCCTTCACGTCCAGCGGGAAGGCGGCCTTGAGAAGCTTCTCCCGCTCGTGCCAGTCGACGTCGGCGGTCAGGTCCACGACGGCGGCACCGGCGCGCAGGGTGAGCGTCTGGACGACCGTGGAGCGGCCGAAGGCACGGGTCACCTCGACGGTCGCCGCGTCCGGGCCGTCCGCCGCCAGCCGCAGCTCCGTCACGTCGGTCAGGTCGGTGACGCGGTGCCGGTAGAAGGCGTCGATGTCCCAGGCATCCCAGAAGTTGGGCAGGTCCGGGTGGAGCTGGAGGAGGTTCGCCGCGCGGCCCGGCGCCAGCGCCTCGCGGCGGGCCCGCAGGTCGTACGCGGAGACCAGCAGCCCGCGGCCGTCGATCTCGGTGCGCAGCAGCCCGTTGCTGAGGATCCAGCCGCCGCCGGGGCGCGCGACCGCGGTAACCTCCGCGCCGCGCCCGACCGCCGCACGGGCCGCGCCGCCCGCCGGTACGCCGTGCCGGGCGTGCGGCGCCCCGTTGAAGACGATCTCGTCGCTGCCCGGCCCGGCGAGTGTCCGCTGCGCGCCGTCGACGATGTCGCGCAGCTCGGCGTGGACCCGCGCGTAGGTCTCCCGGGCCTCGCGGTGCACCCAGGCGATCGACGAACCGGGCAGGATGTCGTGGAACTGGTGCAGCAGGACCGTCTTCCACAGCCGCTCCAGTTCTTCGTACGGATACGCGTACTCCGGTACGCGGACCGCGGCGGTCGCCGCCCACAGTTCCGCCTCGCGCAGCAGCGACTCGCTGAAGCGGTTGCCCTGCTTGGTCTTGGCCTGCGAGGTGTACGTGCCGCGGTGCAGCTCCAGGTACAGCTCGCCGACCCACACGGGCGCGGCCGCCGCGTACTCCTCGTGGGCCTGCTCGAAGAAGGCGGCGGGGCGCTCGATCGCGACGCGCGGCGAGCCCTCCAGGTCGCGGCAGCGCGCCGCGCGCGCCAGCATCTCGCGGGTCGCGCCGCCCCCGCCGTCGCCGTGCCCGAAGGGGACGAGGGAGCGGGTGCCGCGGCCCTTCTCGCGGTAGTTGCGTGCCGCGTGCGCCAGTTCGCGGCCGCTCAGGTCGGAGTTGTAGGTGTCCACGGGCGGGAAGTGGGTGAAGACACGGGTGCCGTCGATGCCCTCCCACCAGAAGGTGTGGTGCGGGAAGGCATTGGTCTGGCTCCAGGAGATCTTCTGGGTGAGGAACCACCGCGCGCCGGCCAGCTTCACCAGCTGGGGCATGGCCGCGGTGTACCCGAAGGAGTCCGGCAGCCACACCTCCTCGGTCTCGATCCCGAACTCCTCCAGGAAGAACCGCTTCCCGTAGAGGAACTGCCGGGCCATGGCCTCCCCGCCGACCATGTTGGTGTCCGACTCCACCCACATCCCGCCGACCGGCACGAACTGCCCGGCCGCGATCTTCTCCCGCACCCGCGCGAAGACCTCGGGCCGGTGCTCCTTGATCCAGGCGAGCTGCTGCGCCTGCGACATGGCGAAGACGAACTCCGGGTGGTCGTCCATGAGGGCCGTCATGTTGGCGCAGGTACGGGCGACCTTGCGGACGGTCTCGCGCAGCGGCCACAGCCAGGCGGAGTCGATGTGGGCGTGGCCGACCGCGCTGAGGCGGTGTGCCGAGGCGTGGGCCGGTGCGGCGAGCACGGCGGCCAGCTCGGCGCGGGCGGCCTCGGCCGTACCCGGTACGTCGTCGGTGTCCAGGGCGTCCAAGGCGCGTTCGAGGGCGCGCAGGATCTCGTGGCGGCGCGCGTCGTCCGCCGGGAGCTGCTCCATCAGCCCGCCGAGCACCTCCAGGTCCTGGATCAGCTCCCACACGACGGGCTCGAAGACGGCCAGGTCCAGGCGGTTCAGGCGGTAGAGCGGCGCGTCACCGGAGGTGAGCCGGTCGCCCTCGTACGTCGGCCGCTGGACGTTGAGTACCGGATTGGCGGCGGCCTCGACGTACAGCTCGACCTCCTCGCCGCCCGCCATCCGGTCGCCGATCCGCACCCAGTCGTTGCGCGGATTGAGCGCCTTCACCGCCTCGCCGCCGGCCCGGTAGACCAGGCCCTCGCTCTGGAAACCGGGCATCATCCGGTCGAATCCCAGGTCCAGTACGGCCTCCACGGTCCGGCCCGCCCACTCCCGCGGCACCTGTCCGGTGACCTTGAACCAGTTGGTGCCCCAGGCCGGGCCCCACGCCTCGCCCGCCGCCGCCGGCGCGTACGGCGCTGCCAGCCCCTCGGCCACCGGCACCGGCTCGCCCGGCGCGTCCCAGCGGCCCACGGTGAGCGGCACGGACGCGCTGTACAGGGCGGGCCTGACGCGTTCGTCCAGGACGCGGCGGAGGCGGTGTTCCACGATGCTGCGGTCGTCGTGCATGCGGCTGCTCCGGTGGGTGCGTGGGGAGACCCGGCGAGTACGGCCCTGCCTTCACAGCCTGCCCGGTGGGGGCGCTGAGCCATGCACGGCGCGCCCGCCGTGCATGGTTGCGCGCCCGCCGTACCGAGTGGTCCACGCCATTGACCCGGGCGGCGGGTTTCCGCATTGCGACGGCCCGTCGGACGCGGTGGGGTCGCCCCTATGACAGCGTTCAAGGATCTGACACTGCGTCGCACAGTCCCGGTCGCCGTCGCCGCCTCGGCCCTGGCCCTGACGGCCCCTCATGACGCGACCGCCGTCGACGCGGCAGGCACCTATGCCCGCCCGATCACCGCTCCGTACCACGTGACGGCGCGGTACGGCGTGCCCGGCGACTGGGCCGCCGGGCACCATCCAGGGGTGGACTTCGCCGTGCCGACCGGCACGCGCGTCCGCTCGGTGGGCTCCGGCACGGTGGTACTGGCCCGCCGCTCCGGCGCCTACGGAAAGGCGGTGACCGTTCGCATGCGTGACGGTCACTACATCGTGTACGGCCACCTCTCCCGCATCGCCGTCAAGAAGGGCCGCCATGTGGGCCCCCGCACCCGGCTCGGCTCCAGCGGCTCGACCGGGCGCTCCAGCGGCCCGCACCTGCACTTCGAGGTGCGCGACGCACGCGGTTACGGCAACGACGTCAACCCCATGCGCTACCTGTCCCGGCACGGCGTGCACATGAGGTGAGACCGGGCAGCCCGCCCGCTCGCGCCCGCTTCTTCGCGTCCGTCTCCGCTGCCGCCCGGCCTCGCTCGGTGCGGACAGGACACCGCGGAGAAACGGGTGTTGAGCGCGGTCCGGGCGGGACCTCCGGGTTGGCCGATCTGCGCCCGGGTATCCGACACCCCCGTACGAGGAGGGATACATCGAACGCGGGCCCGGGCGCCACGGCATCTCCCACGCCTTTTTACGTTTATCTCCGCGACCCCGACGGCCAGCGGGTGGAGATATATACCTCCGACTATTACACCGGGGGCCCCGATCACGAGACGCACCGCCGGCACGTCCACGACGACCGGCGGCGCGAATTCCGGGGCAATGCCGCTGCGCCCGGTGACCGGCGCGCTGCTGGACGAGTCGGCGGTCCAGGTGGGGCCGGCGGACCGGTCCGACCCGCCCGCCGCGTCCTCGGCCGGCGGCCCGTCGGCCACGGTCGCGTCCGCTCAGCATATTTACCCAAGGGCCTTCTATTGCAGAAAAACATGAACCGGTCGGCATTCCCGACGGCCGTAAAATCAAACTCGAATTACCTGGATGCCACGTTTCTTTGCGGCTTTTTCTTCGTTGACGGAGTATGCCTGAGACAACCATTCCGCGAATGCGGCAACTCGGTGGCTGGCACCTGAGTTCGGCAGTCGCCGCCGGCCGCCCGGACGTACACCTGGAGCGTGCCGGGCAGCGCGTACGGCTGGAGCACACCGGCGACCTGCTGGAGGTGCTGCTGTCGGCGCTCGACGGCATCGAGGCCACCCTGGGACCGCGGGACCGCGCGGAGCGCCCGCCGCGCATCAGACGGTAGGCGCCACTGCCGGTTCCGGCCGCCCCGCGGCTCGCACCGGCCTCCCGCCCCGGTCCCGGTCCCATCGATCCCACGAGAGCCGACGTGTACGACACTCCCCAGGCCCCCTACCCGACCGGTCCCGCGCACCCGGGAGGCGCCGGCCATCCGGACGGCCCCGGATACCCGGGCGGCAGTACCGGATACCCGGACGGCTCCGGGCGGCACCGGCTGCCGCGCCAGACCGCCGACGGGCTCGACACCGCCCCCAGCCTCGCCGGCATGCCGCTCTTCCGCGACGACATGATGCTCGGCCACGACGACATGGCGCTCGGCACCACGTCGGACGGCTGGGACGCCGCCGTGGTGGAGGAGCTGGAGGGGGAGCTGGCGCAGCTCCTGGAGACGGCTGAGCAGCCCGTGGTGGCGCCGCAGCCCACCCCGACCCCGGCCGTGCCGCCCACCCGGCACCGCAAGACCTCGTTCCTCCGCAGCCACGTCGCCACCTGGACCTGGCAGCGCGTACTGAGCCTGGTGTCGGTGACGCTGACGGCCCTGATCGTCATCGCGGTGAGCATCCTGGGCGCCCTCGCGACCTACCCCTCGCTCCGCGCCCTGGCCGGCGGCGTCGCGCCGCGCCACATCGCCGACCTGTGGCCGCTGCTGATCTACGGCCCCTGGATCGCCGCCACGCTGTCCATCCTGCGGGCGCGCGCCTACCGCCGCCGTACCGCGCAGTCCTGGCTCGTCGTCATCTTCTTCGCGGCCGTCGCCATGCTGCTGTGCATCGCCCACACCCCGGCCACCCCGGCCGGCATCACCGTGGCCGGACTGCCGCCGGTGACCGTCCTCCTCTGCTTCCACCAGCTCGTCCGCCAGCTGGACCTCTCCCCCGCACCCCAGGTCGTCGCCCGCCACGCCCAGAACACCAAGGGCGGCAGCCACCGCCAGCGCGTGGGGTCCTGAGCGGCACCCCCGCCCCGGCCGCGGAGCGCACCACTCGATACGAATACGAAAGAACCCCTGCCGGAGTTCCCGGCAGGGGTTCTGATGTCTGTGGACCTGAGGGGATTCGAACCCCTGACCCCCTCGTTGCGAACGAGGTGCGCTACCAGCTGCGCCACAGGCCCTTGCGACGAGTGAAACTCTAGCATCCTTGCGGCCGTGCTCGGAAATCGCTTCCGGCGCTGGTCAGGAGTGGCGGGTCACTCGTTCGCGGCGCGCGGGCGGTCCAGTCCCTCGTCGGCCGGAGCGGCGAACTGGTCGAAGAGCGGAGTACGGCCGCGGCGGCCGCCGGCGGGGCGGTCCCGGCCCGGCGCCGGACGGGGATCCGCGTCCGCGGCACCGGTGCCCGCGACCGGACCGGAGCCGTCGGCGGGCGCCCCCGCACCGCCCGCCGTACCGGACCGGGCGGAGCTCCAGGCGTCGTCGGCGGTCAGGTCGACATGGCCGTTGGCGCGCGGCGCCACGGGGGCGGTGACGTACGTCGGCAGCGGCACCGGGACCGGCTCCCAGCCGTCCCCGTCGCGACGGCCCCGGGGGCGCTGCGGGTCTGCCGACTCCGTATGCCCGGCCTGCTCGACAAGAGGGCGGCGGCCCGCGCTCGGCGCGGGCTCGGGGCGCACCGGCTCAGGCGCGGGGCCGGCCGGTTCGGCGGGGGTCTCCTCGGCGGGCGCCTGGTGGCCCGCCTGCGGAGGGCGGGCGCGGCGCCCCTCCCGGAGCCGCTGGGCCGCGACCTCGGCCCCCCGCTGGTCCATCGTGAAGGCGAACCGGCGGCGCTCCTGGAGGCGGAGGTACACGATGTACGCGCTCAGCAGGGCGGCGGGGACGCCGGGGGCCCACAGGAAGGTGACGCCGCCCACCCCGGCGACGACCGCGCCGATGGAGAAGACGAGGAAGAGGACCGTGATCGTGCGGCGGCGTCGCGCGAGGACCCGGGCCCGCTTCGTGCGCTCGGCGGACGAGGGACGCGGAGGCGCGGCGGCGTGCGAGGGAACCGGGCCGTGCGGCTGGACGGCCGTGGGCGCGGCCTCGCGCTCCTCGGGGGCGCGGGCGTCCGCCGCGGACGTGCCGGGCGGGCGGTCCTCGTCCGCGGGCGTGCCTGCTGACCGGACGCCGGCCGCGTCGGCCGGTGCGTCCGGGTCCCGTTCCCCGCTCGCATCGTCGGCCGAGCGCCCTTCCTGCCCCTTGGCGTAACGGCGTTCCATCGCCGCCCGCCCCGACAGGAGCCGGATGGCGGTACTGAAACGCTCCGTAGGACGGGCCTCATTGAGTTCGTCCTGCCTACGGAGCCACATCGGCACCAAGTAGGCGGCCCAGGCCCCGACGATGACTGCGTAGATGAGGCCGCTGCTGCTCACGCCTCACACGGTAGAGGGGTTTGAGCGGGGCCATCCGCCAATTGAGCCGGTGTGTCGCACGATCTGGCTGATATCTCGAACTTTTTTTGTGATTGTTGCGATCAACGCACTGTTGAATGTGTCGAATTGATGGATTAATTCGAACAGATTTTTTATTTGTGGGATGTCCCTGGGGTGCCCGGCTTCTCGCGGTGCCACCGGGCGAGCAGCCCGCCCGGCACCTCCTCCGCCGTCAGCGCGAAAACCAGGTGGTCACGCCAGGCCCCGTCGATGTGCAGATAGCGCGGCCGCAGCCCCTCCTCGCGAAAACCGAGCTTTTCCACCACCCGGCGGCTGGGCACGTTCTCCGGGCGAATGCACACCTCGATGCGGTGCAGGCCGACCGTACGGAAGCAGTGGTCCACCGCGAGCGCGACCGCGGTGGGCATGACACCGCGCCCCGCGACGGCCTGGTCGACCCAATAGCCGATATGGCCCGAACACATCGATCCCCAGGTGATCCCGGCGACCGTCAGCTGCCCGGCCAGCCGGCCCTGGTGCTCGACGACGAAGGGCAGCATCCGGCCCGCGTGCGCCTCCGCCCGCAGGTGCCGCACCATCTGACGGTAGGTCGGCCGCTGGACCGGCGGCGCACCGGGCGGCGCGGGCGGGATGGTGGCCTCCCACGGGCGCAGCCAGTCGCGGTTGCGCCGGTTGACCTCGCGCCAGGCCCGCTGGTCGCGCAGCCTTATCGGGCGGAGGGCCGTGTCGCCGTCCGCCAGCTCCACCGGCCAGGGCGCGTTCAGTGCGTACTCCCGGCCGGTCTGGGGTGGTCGCCGCCGCGGAGCTGGTCGACGGCGTGGACGAGCAGGCGTTCCAGTACGGCGAGGCCGTCGCGGACGCCCCCTGTGGAGCCGGGCAGGTTCACGACGAGGGTGCGGCCCGCGACGCCCGCCAGGCCCCGCGAGAGCGCCGCCGTGGGCACCTTGGCCAGGCCCTCGGCCCGGATCGCCTCGGGGATGCCGGGCACTTCGTAGTCCAGCACCCGGCGGGTCGCCTCCGGGGTGGCGTCGGTGGGCGAGATGCCCGTACCGCCGGTGGTGACCACCGCGTCGAAGCCGCCGGCCACCGCGTCGCGCAGCGCGGCCTCCACGGGGTCACCGTCCGGGACCACCCGCGGGCCCTCGACCTCGAAGCCGAGCGCGGTGAGCGCCTCGGCGATCAGCGGGCCGCCCTTGTCGGCGTAGACCCCGGCGGCGGCCCTGTTGGACGCCGTCACGACCATGGCCCGGTACGGGCGCGAGGGGGCGGCCGGGGTGGAGTGCGCGCTCATGCGCCCGCCTCCGCGTCGCCCTCGCGCACCCAGTCGCCCGACTTGCCGCCGCTCTTCGCCTCCACCCGTACGTCGGTGATGACCGCGCCCTTGTCGACGGCCTTGACCATGTCGATCACGGTGAGCGCGGCGACGGTGACCGCGGTGAGCGCCTCCATCTCCACGCCCGTACGGTCGGTGGTCTTCACCGTCGCCAGGATCTCCACGGCGTCGTCCGCCACCGACAGCTCCACCTTCACGCCGGAGACGGCCAGCGGATGGCACAGCGGGATCAGGTCGGGGGTGCGCTTGGCGCCCATGATGCCGGCGATGCGGGCGGTGGCCAGGGCGTCGCCCTTGGGAACGCCCTCGCCGCGCAGCAGCTCGATCACCCGCGGCGCTACCAGGACCCGGCCACTGGCGCGGGCCGTGCGCGCGGTGACGTCCTTCTCGGATACGTCGACCATACGGGCCGCGCCCGCCGCGTCGATGTGGGTGAGGTGTTGCTGGCCGCTGCTCATCGTTCTCCTGGTCCGGACCGTGCCGCGCCTGTGCGACGACACCGTACCCGCAGCGGAGGACCGTCACCCGGCCAGCCGGGCGCTACGGGAGAAGCGGGCCACCCGGGGGCGGCAGCGCGCCACCCGGGCCGGCCGCCCCCGGAGGAGCGGCTATCCGAGGAGGACCACGTCCACCTCGTCCCCCGCGGCGACCTCCGTGACGTCCTCGGGCACCGCGATCAGGCAGTTGGCGTGCGCGAGCGCCTTGACCAGGTGCGAGCCCGCGCCGCCCACCGGGGTGACCGTGCCGGACACCGGGTCGTGGCGGCCGCGCAGGAACTGCCGCTTGCCCCGGGGCGAGGAGGCGATGTCCTCGGTGCAGCGGGCCCGCTCGGTGTACCGGTGCACGTCCTGCAGGCCCATCAGGGCGCGGATGGCCGGGCGGACGAACAGCTCGAAGGACACGTAGGAGCTCACCGGATTGCCGGGCAGCGCCAGCAGCGGGGTGCGGTCCGGACCGATGAGCCCGAAGCCCTGCGGCTTGCCCGGCTGCATGGCGAGGCGCCGGAACTCCACGCTGCCCTCCTCGCCGGAGAAGTCCGCCAGCGTCTCCTTGACCACGTCGTACGCGCCGACGCTGACGCCGCCGCTGGTGACGACGATGTCGGCGCGGATGAGCTGGTCCTCGATGGCGGCGCGCAGCGTGTCGGCGTCGTCGGCGACCGCGCCGACCCGGTAGGCGAGCGCGCCGGCGTCGCGGGCGGCGGCGGTCAGCGCGAAGCTGTTCGAATCGTGGATCTGGCCGGGACCCAGCGGCTCGCCGGGCTGGACCAGCTCGCTGCCCGTGCCCATGACCACGACGCGGGGGCGCGGCCGCACCTTGACGGTCGCGCGTCCGATGGCGGCGAGCAGGGCGATCTGCGGCGGCCCGATGACGGTGCCGGCGGCCAGCGCGGGCTCACCGGCGGAGACGTCGCTGCCCCGGGCCCGTACGTAGGCGCGCGCCTCCACGGGGCGGTGCACCCGGACCTCGCCGCTCGCACCGGCCGGGTCGGTGCTGCGGGCGCGCATCGTGGTGGCGGGGCCGCCTCCGGTGCCGCCGTCGGTCCACTCCACGGGGACGACGGCCTCGGCACCCGGGGGCAGCGGGGCGCCCGTCATGATGCGGGCGGCCTCGCCGGGCCCGACAGGGGGCAGGTCGCCGCTGCCTGCCGCCACGTCACCGACGACGGTGAGGGTGGCGGGGTACTCCTCGGTGGCCCCCGCCACGTCGGCGACGCGGACGGCATAGCCGTCCATCGAGCTGTTGTCGAAGGGGGGCAGCGCGACCGGCACCGTGACGTCCTCGACCAGGACGCACCCCTGGGCGTCCAGCAACTGGAGCTCGATCGGCTCCAGCGGACGGATCTTGGACAGGACGTCCTGGATGTGGTCGGCCACCGACCAGACGCGGTCGGGGTGGCTGGTCCGGTCGGTGGTGGCGCTCAAAGCCCTACATCTCCTCGGTGACGTAACTGCGCAGCCAGGTCCTGAAGTCGGGGCCCAGGTCCTCACGTTCGCATGCCAGTCTGACAATGGCACGCAGGTAGTCGCCACGGTCTCCGGTGTCATAGCGGCGGCCCTTGAAGACGACGCCGTGCACGGGGCCGCCCAGCGAGGGGTCGGCGGCCAGCGCCTGCAGGGCGTCGGTGAGCTGGATCTCGTTGCCGCGGCCCGGCTCGGTCTTGCGCAGCACCTCGAAGACGGCCGGATCGAGCACGTACCGGCCGATGATGGCGAGGTTGCTGGGCGCGTCGGCCGGGTCGGGCTTCTCGACCAGGTCGGAGACGGTCACGACGTCGTCGTCGCCGGTAGGGGCCGCGGCCGCGCATCCGTAGAGGCCGATCTGGGCGGGGTCGACCTCCATGAGGGCGATGACCGAACCGCCGTACTCCTCCTGGACCTGCACCATGCGCTGCAGCAGCGGGTCCCGGGGGTCGATCAGGTCGTCGCCCAGGAGGACGGCGAAGGGCTGGTCGCCCACGTGGGGCTCGGCGCACAGGACTGCGTGGCCCAGACCGCGCGGGTCGCCCTGCCGTACGTAGTGCATCGTCGCGAGGTCGCTGGACTCCTGCACCCGGGCGAGCCGGGACTGGTCGCCCTTGCGGCTGAGCGCCTCTTCGAGTTCGTAGTTGCGGTCGAAGTGGTCTTCCAGCGGGCGCTTGTTGCGGCCGGTGACCATCAGGACGTCGGAGAGCCCGGCGGTGACGGCTTCCTCCACCACGTACTGGATGGCCGGCTTGTCGACGACCGGCAGCATTTCCTTCGGGGTCGCCTTGGTGGCGGGCAGGAAGCGGGTGCCGAGGCCGGCCGCCGGGATGACAGCCTTACGGATCCGAGTACGCGATTCAGTCATGCGCCACACGATAACCGGAGCTTTGTGACAGTTCATGATTGTCCGGTGAAAAGCGCATGAGAGTGGAGCAAGGGCGCACAGTGACCACGAACGACGCTAGGAAACGCGGGTTGCGGCGAGACCTCATCGAGATGAGGAACTCGTTGCCTCTAAGTGACGTATCCGCGGCCGGATCGGTTCTGTCCGAGCGGGCGCTGCAGCTCAGGGAGTTGGCACAGGCCCGGACGGTCGCCGCTTACGTGTCCATCGGCCGGGAGCCGTCCACCCGCGCGCTGCTGGACCGGCTGCGGGAGGCGGGCGTGCGCGTACTGCTGCCGGTCCTGCTGCCGGACAACGATCTGGACTGGGCGGCGTACGAGGGCCCTGAGCGGCTCGTGAAGGCCGGACGGGGGCTGCTGGAGCCCGCGGGGCCCCGGCTCGGCCCCGAGGCCGTCACGGGCGCGGGAGCGGTGTTCCTGCCGGGTCTGGCGGTGGACCGGCGGGGCCTGCGGCTCGGTCGCGGGGGCGGCAGTTACGACCGGGTGCTGGCGCGGCTGGAACGCGCCGGTGCCACGCCCGCGCTGGTGGTGCTGCTGTACGACGGCGAGGTCCTGGAGGAGGTGCCGGCCGATCCGCACGACCGGCCGGTGCAGGCGGCGGTGACACCGTCGGGCGTGCACCGGTTCTGAAAACGCGATTGCCGGGGCGGACGGGCCACCCCGGCAATCACTGGAACCACCGCGTCACGGCGACAGCGTCAGCGTGTCCTTCGTCGCGGCCTTGACGGCCTTCTCCGAGAAGGCCCACGGCAGCAGTTCGCCCTTGACCCACTTGCCGGTCTGGTCGTCGTAGTGCGCGTTGTACGCGTGCCCCGAGGCGCCGGTGAGGTTGATCCAGCGCGACTTGTCGAGGTCCGCGAGGTTGACGACCATCCGCATCGAGGGCACCCAGACGACCTGGTAGCCGCCGGCCGCGTTCCAGCCGGTGGCGTCCACGGCCGCCTCGCCGCCGCCGAGGTTCCACGGGCCGCGGTTGAACAGGCCCTGCAGCATGCCGGGTCCGTCCGTGCCGAGCGTCTGGTTCTTCAGCGTCAGCTGGTGCAGGCGGCCCCAGCTCCAGGTGTTGATGTTCTTGCCGAGCTTGGCGGTCAGCTCGTAACGCGCGTCCTTCATGGCGTGCGCGAGGAGCTGGTCGCGGTTCTTGTCACCGGGGCGGCCCGGCTTGTCCTCGGTCTTCCACCAGTCGTTGCCGGGGTCGTCGAGCATCTTCCGCACGACCTCGTACCAGCGGTCGCCGCCATCGGGCTGGGCGGAGTCCTTGGCGCGCTCGCCGCATTCGCGCACCCACTTCTGCAGGTCGTCGGCCGGCCCGGTCTCGTCGGCCGGGTGGACCGTCAGGCACTGGCCGTCGACGCGCAGCTCCTTGGGCATCTTGTCGCCGAAGGCGAGCTCAAGGGTGTTGCGCCAGACCGCGTTGAAGTAGGCGGCGGCCGCCGAGTCGGACTCCTGGGTGTAGTTCCAGCCCTCCAGGAGCTGCTGGGCCTCGCGGACGTACGGGTCCTTGACGTCGAGCTTCAGCAGGTACGGCGTGAGCAGTTCGGCGATCTCGCTGCTGTTGTCCAGCTGCATCGTCTGCATGTCGTGCATGGAGACCTTGCCGCCGTCCTTGATCTTGGACTGGATCAGGTCGTTGATCCGCTGGCTGCGCGCTCCGTAGCCCCAGTCCCGGGTGATCAGGTACGGGTACTTGTCCTGGTCGATCACGGCCTGGTTGGCGGTCACGATGTAGCCGCTCTTGGGGTTGAGCTCCCAGGGCAGCGCGGACTGCGGGATGTAGCCGGTCCACCGGTACGCCGGGTCCCAGCCCGGTGCGGGCAGCGAGCCGTCTCCCTTGCCGCGTACGGGGATGCGGCCGGGCGCCTGGTAACCGATGTTGCCCTTGGTGTCGGCGTAGATGAGGTTCTGCGACGGCACCTCGAAGTTGTGCGCCGCCTTGCGGAACTCGTCCCAGCCAGAGGCCCGGCCCAGCTCGAACACGGCATCCATGGAGCGGCCGGGCGAGAGCGCGGTCCACTTCAGGGAGATGGCGTAGCCGTCGCCGCGGTCGGGCGCGGAGTTGCCCACGGGGGCGTCCTTGCCGACCTTGGTCAGTTCGCTGTCGCGGTCGGAGACCACGGGCCCGTTGTTGGTGGACCGTACGGTGATTCTGCGGCTGGAGCCGCCGGCGACCTTGATGGTCTCCTTGCGGGTCGTGAAGGGCACCTCACGGCCGTCGTACAGATAGCCGTTCTCGCCGACCTTCTCCAGGTACAGGTCGGAGACGTCGGCCCCGAGGTTGGTCATGCCCCAGGAGATGTCCTGGTTGTGGCCGATCACCACGCCCGGCATCCCGGAGAAGGTGAAGCCGGAGACGTTGTAGTTGCACTGCGGACTCTTCGTACGGCAGTGCAGGCCCATCTGGTACCAGAGCGAGGGCATCTGCGGCGCCAGGTGCGGGTCGTTGGCCAGCAGCGGCTTACCGGTGGTGGTGTGCTTGCCGGAGACGACCCAGGAGTTGGAGCCGATGCCGTTGCCGTTCGGGCCGAGCAGCGCGGGCACTTCGTCGAGGGTGTTCGAGAGCGACGAGAGCTGGCTCTGAAGGGACTGGGCCGCGCCGGCCGCGCTCCCGGACTGCGTGCCGCTCGCGGTGGCCTTGGGGTCGAACTCCTTGGTCGCCGGGTCGACGGCGCCGCCCTGCACGACCGGCTTGTTGCGGTCGTACGGGTAGGACGGGTAGAGCTCGGCGATCTGCTTCTGGGAGAAGCGGCTGGTCATCAGGGACCGGTCGATCTCGTCCTGCATGTTGCCGCGCAGGTCCCAGGCCATGGCCTTGAGCCAGGCCACGGAGTCGGCCGGCTTCCACTTGCCCGGCTTGTAGTCGTTCTGAAGGCCGAGCGCCGCGTACTCCAGGGACAGCGCCGAGTCCTCGTGGTCCCCGAGGTAGGCGTTGACGCCGGCCGAGTAGGCGTCGAGGTACTTCTTCGTGCTGGCCGACAGCTTGGTGTCGTACTCCTTCTGCGCGGTGTCGTGCCACCCGAGGGTGCGCAGGAAGGAGTCGGTCTTCACCTGACTCTTGCCGAACATCTCCGAGAGCCGCCCGGCCGTCATGTGGCGGCGGACGTCCATCTCCCAGAAGCGGTCCTGCGCCTGGACGTAGCCCTGGGCGCGGAAGAGGTCTTCGTCGGTGTCGGCGTAGATCTGCGGGATGCCGTTGCCGTCCCGCATGACGTCCACGGGGCTGGACAGGCCGGGCATCTTCAGAGACCCGGTGGTCTCCGGGTAAGAGGCGCGGACGGTGCTGACGCCCCAGAACGTCCCGTAGCCGACGCCCGCCACGAGCAGAAGCACGACCAAGATGACGACGAGGCGGGCGCGCCGCCCCTTTTTCTTCGGAGCGGGGCCGGACTTGTTGGCGGGCATCTCTGTCCTTCGAGGGGCAGGGTGGGAGTGCTGGAGCAACCATAGGCGCACCGGTTCGGCGACCCCTACGCGGAGTCACCACCAACGCGTCCGATATTCAAGCAATGGTAAATTGTTAGGGTCAGTAACTAGATACGGTAAGTAAAATCCGGGGAGCGCTCGCCCGGAAAGTCACGTGGAAGGACCCGGCCCCTGACTGTCGACCGCCTCAACGAACTCCTGCTGGTCTGCTCTTTCGTACTGCTCATCGCCGTGGCGGCCGTACGGATCTCCTCGCGCAGCGGGCTCCCCAGCCTGCTCGTCTACTTGGGGATCGGCGTCGCCATAGGGTCCGACGGCATCGGCGTCGTCTTCGACAACGCCGAACTGACCCAGATCCTCGGCTACGCCGCGCTCGTGGTGATCCTCGCCGAAGGCGGCCTCGGTACGAAGTGGAAAGAGGTCAGACCGGCGCTCCCCCAGGCCGCGTTGCTCTCCACCCTCGGCGTCGCGGTGAGCGTGGGGGTCACCGCGGCCGGCGCGCACTATCTGGTCGGGCTGGACTGGCGGCAGGCGCTCCTCATCGGCGCGGTGGTCTCCTCCACCGACGCGGCGGCGGTCTTCTCGGTGCTGCGCAGCGTCCCGCTGCCGGCCCGCCTCACGGGCGTCCTGGAGGCCGAATCGGGCTTCAACGACGCCCCGGTGGTCATCCTCGTCGTCGCCTTCTCGACCGCGGGCCCGGTCGAGCACTGGTACGTCCTCATCGGCGAGATCGCCCTGGAGCTGGCCATCGGCGCCGCGATCGGCGTGACGATCGGCTGGCTCGGCGCGTACGGCATGCGGCACGTGGCCCTCCCGGCCTCCGGCCTGTACCCGATCGCCGTCATGGCCATCGCGGTCTCCGCGTACGCCGCGGGCGCCCTCGCGCACGGCTCCGGCTTCCTCGCGGTCTACCTGGCGTCGATGGTCCTCGGGAACTCCAAGCTGCCGCACTCGGCGGCCACCCGCGGCTTCGCCGAGGGCCTGGGCTGGCTCGGCCAGATCGGCATGTTCATCCTGCTCGGCCTGCTCGTCACGCCGCACAACCTCGGCGACGACATCCTGCCCGCGATCGTCATCGGCCTGATACTCACGCTGATCGCCCGCCCGATGTCCGTCCTGCTCACCCTGCGGCCGTTCCGTATGCCGTGGCGCGAGCAGACGCTGCTCTCCTGGGCGGGGCTGCGCGGCGCCGTGCCCATCGTGCTGGCGACGATCCCCATGGTCGGCAAGGTCCCGGGGAGCGAGCGCGTCTTCAACATCGTGTTCGTCCTCGTGGTCGTCTACACCCTCGTGCAGGGCCCGACCCTGCCCTGGCTCGCCCGGCGGCTGCGGATCGGCGACAACGAGGAGGCGGCCGACCTCGGCATCGAGTCCGCCCCTCTGGAGCGCCTGCGCGGCCACCTCCTGTCGACCGCGATCGGGCCGAAGTCGCGGATGCACGGCGTGGAGATCGCCGAGCTGCGGCTGCCGGCCGGCGCCGCGGTCACCCTGGTCGTCCGGGACGGCACAAGCTTCGTACCGTCCCCCACGACCGTCCTGCGGCGCGGGGACGAGCTCCTGGTCGTGGCCACCGATCCGGTGCGGGACGCGGCCGAGCGGCGCCTCCAGGCGGTCTCCCAGGGCGGCAAGCTGGCCGGCTGGCTGGGCACGGGCGGGGCGTCGGCGCCCCGGCGGTGACCGGACGGTCGACGCCCCGCCGATCACAGGTGTGGGACAGATCTCACCGGCCGGATCGCAGGCCAAGGTGCCCCTTCGCCTGTAGCATTGAAGAAGCAATGCACGACACCCACTCTGCCTGATGCAGAGCTGGCGCGACCGCTCGGCGGCCGCGGTCCCCTGCGCACGCAGCCACCTCTCAGGTGCGGACCCGGTATCACTCGGTCCAGCGCGAGAGGACAGCTCTCGACGCGTTCTCCGTGATCACCTCACGGGCGCGTCACCAGGCGGCGGAAAGGCCCGGCCGTGGCATCCACGGTCCAGAACGCTTCGACGGCCCACGACGAGTCGCGAACCCCCGAAAGCGCTCCCGCGGGCGACCCGTCCGGCAAGCGCCCCGGATACGGGCAGCTCCTGCGCACCCCGGGAGCGTGGACCTTCGTCCTGCCCGGCTTCCTGGCCCGGCAGCCCTTCGCGATGCTCACCATCGGCATCGTCCTGCTCGTCCAGCACACCACCGGCTCCTTCGGGACCGCGGGCGCGGTATCCGCGGCCACCGGCATCTCGATGGCGCTGTTCGCCCCGCAGAGCGGCAAGCTCGCCGACCGCTTCGGGCAGCGCGCCGTGCTGCTCCCCGGTGTGGCCGTGCACGCCGTCTCCGTGGCGGCGCTGCTTACCCTTGCGCTGCTGCACGCGCCCCTGTGGGCCCTGCTGGTCGTCGCCGTCCCTACGGGAGCCTCGACGCCGCAGGTCGGCCCGATGGTGCGCGCACGGTGGGCTGCTCAGCTCAGCGACAGCCCCCTGATGCCGACCGCGGCCGCCTTCGAGTCCGTGACCGACGAGTTCACCTTCGTGGTCGGCCCGGTGCTGGCGACCGCGCTGTGCACGAGTGTCCACCCGGCGGCCGGGCTCATCGCCGAGGCGGTCCTGACGCTGGCCGGCGGCCTGCTCTTCGCCGCACAGCACCGGAGCCAGCCGGCCGCACACCGCACGAAGGAGGGCAGCGAGGCCCGCACCTCGGCCCTCTCGATCCCCGGTGTACGGGTCCTCATCGCGGTGTTCCTCGGCATCGGCTCGGTCTTCGGCGGCATGCAGGTCTCGCTGACGGCGTTCACGGAGTCCATCGGGCAGCCGGGCATCAACGGCGTGCTGTACGGGATCTTCGCGGCGGGCAACATGACCGCCGGCATCGTGTGCGGCGCGATCGCCTGGAAGGTCGGCCCGCGCCGCAGGCTGCTCGTCGCCTACGGACTGCTGGCGCTGGCCACCACCCCGCTGTGGGCCCTCACGGCGGTACCGCTGCTGGGCGCGACCGGCCTGGTGGTCGGCCTGTGCATCGCACCGGCCCTGATCACCGGCTACACCCTGGTCGAGTCCCTGGTGCCGGCCTCGGCCCGTACGGAGGCGTTCACCTGGCTGACCGGCGCGGTGGCGCTGGGCCAGGCCGCGGCCGCCACGGCCGCGGGACAGCTCGCCGACCGCTTCGGCCCCAGCGCCGGATTCTTCGTGCCGCTGGCCGGTACGGCGCTGGCCTTCCTGGTGCTCGCGGCGCTGCGGGGACGCCTGATTCCGCCCGGTACGGGGCGGATCGCGGCACGTGGGGTCGGTCACCGTACGCCGGTCACAGTGGACTGACGCGCCGGAATACTGCACTATGGATCGTCGTTAGCACTCATTGAGTGAGAGTGCCAGGAGGAAGAACGTGCCGACCTACCAGTACCAGTGCACCGAGTGCGGCGAGGGCCTTGAGGCCGTGCAGAAGTTCACCGACGACGCGCTCACCGAGTGCCCCAGCTGCCGCGGACGCCTGAAGAAGGTCTTCTCGGCGGTCGGCATCGTCTTCAAGGGCTCCGGCTTCTACCGGAACGACAGCCGCGGCTCCTCGTCGAGCAGCACCCCGGCGTCGGCGTCCTCGTCGAGCACGCCCTCCTCGACGTCGAGCAGCTCCGACAGCAAGTCGTCGAGCTCGTCCTCGACCACGTCCGGGAGCAGCTCCTCCTCGACCACGTCGAGCAGCAGCTCGGCCGCCTGACAGCCTTTCCCGCGTACCCCGCCGTCACCGACGGCGGGGTACGCGGCGTTGTGGCGCACATCACCACGGGCGGTCCGTCGGCGGATATGGTGACCCGCATGGCGGACGCGGAGATCGGCGTAATCGGCGGCTCGGGTTTCTACTCCTTCCTCGACGAGGTGGCCGAGGTCGCCGTCGAGACGCCGTACGGGCCGCCCAGTGACTCGCTCTTCCTCGGGGAGGTCGGCGGCCGGCAGGTCGCGTTCCTGCCCCGGCACGGCCGCGGTCACCACCTCCCGCCGCACCGCATCAACTACCGCGCCAACCTGTGGGCGCTACGCTCGGTCGGCGTCCGCCAGGTCCTCGGGCCGTGCGCGGTCGGCGGCCTGCGCCCGGAGTACGGCCCCGGGACGCTCCTCGTGCCCGACCAGATCGTGGACCGTACGAAGACCCGCGTGCAGACGTACTTCGACGGGGTGCCCCTGCCGGACGGCAGCGTCCCGGACGTCGTGCACGTCGCCTTCGCCGACCCGTACTGCCCGGCCGGCCGCCGGACCGCCGTCGACGCCGCCCGCGGGCGCGACTGGGAGCCGGTGGACGGCGGCACGCTCGTGGTCGTCGAGGGCCCGCGCTTCTCCACGCGCGCCGAGTCGCGGTGGCATGCCGCGCAGGGCTGGTCGGTGGTCGGCATGACGGGCCACCCCGAGGCCGTCCTGGCCCGCGAACTGGGCCTGTGCTACACCTCCATGGCCCTGGTCACGGACCTGGACGCGGGGGCCGAGGCCGGCGAGGGCGTCTCGCACGACGAAGTCCTGCGGGTCTTCGCCGAGAACGTGGGCCGGCTGCGCGAGGTCCTTTTCGACGCGGTCGCCGCACTCCCCGCGGCCACGGCGCGCACCTGCGCCTGCTCCCAGGTCCACGCGGACCGGGAACTGGGAATCGAGCTGCCGTGACTGTTCTGGCGAACGGCAGCGACCGCGCTCGCGGACACCCCGTGAGCCCCTTGCGGGTGAGGGAGTTGTCCACAACCGACGAGTAGCGGGGTCGGCCGTCCACAGGCCGCCGCGGGCTCCGCCGGATTCGGTCAGGGTGGTTCTCGTCCGACGCCCTGGCGCACCGACGCGGGGGCGTGCAATTCCCCTCTTTCCGGCGGTGAACGGCAATGCCCACCTCCTCCTACACCAATCCCCCGTTGCCCGCACCCCCGTTGTGTGAGGTTCCACACTTCGAGCCATTCCGCATTCGCGGTGCGCGGCGCTGTACGCCGACCCTGCCGAAGGCCCGGTGGTACGCCGTTTCCGCTGGCCTGGCCGCCATGGCGGCCGCCCTCGCCATCGCCTCACCGGGCGGTGAAACACGCGCTGAAGGCCCTTTCAGCAATTCCGTTCTACTGGCCGAAACGCATCAGGCACGCAAAACTGTGACGGATGGTGGGGCAGCCACCCGATGTCGCAATGTGGCGATTTCACCCCGTACGGCGGTAACGCCATGCTGACCCGTACTGACGCTCCGTCCAACCCCCGGTCCCTTTTGACCTCATGGACAGCTCTGCCCCACCTCGCCGTAAGTTGCGCCGATGCCTTCGAGAGGCACGGCGTCCGTAGTAAGCGTGGAAAGAGGCTGTCAGGTGAGCGACGAGAAGAACGGCGTGCTGCAGGGATTCAAGGAATTCCTGATGCGCGGCAACGTCATCGAGCTTGCGGTTGCCGTCGTGGTCGGAGCCGCGTTCACCAACATCGTGAACGCTGTGGTGAAGGGCGTCATCAACCCGTTCGTCGGTGCGCTCGGTTCGCAGAACCTCGACCACTACAAGAGCTGCCTCAGCGCCACCTGCCACCCGGACCCCAAGACCGGCGAATTCACCGACGGCGTCTACATCCTCTGGGGCTCGGTGCTCAGCGCCGCGCTGACCTTCCTGATCACCGCCGCGGTCGTCTACTTCCTCATGATCCTTCCGATGAACAAGTGGAAGGCGCGTCAGGAGGCCAAGAAGCCGGTGGACGACACCCCGGTGGAGCCGACCGAGGTCGAGCTGCTGGCGCAGATCCGCGACGCGCTGATCACCCAGCGCAACGGCTCGGCGCCCGGCGTGGGCTCCGGCGCGATCCCCGGCCCCGTCGCCGTCTCCACGGAGAAGTCGCAGAGCTGACGCGAGCCGCCGCTCCACGCCTCGGACGCGGCTCTCCGGAGCCGTCAGATGTGGTGGGGCGGCTTCTCGTCCAGAAAGCGCGCCAGATCGGCGGCGCTGCTGCTCCCGGGCCCGGGCCGCTCGCCCCATCCCCGGTCCGTGTCGTCCGCCGACTGCTGGTCCAGCGGATCATCGAAGATCAACGCGGCGGCCGCGGGCTTCGCGCCCCGGCGTCCGCCGGTCCCCGCGGGCGTGACCGGAGCCTGCGCGGCCTCTTCCGGCTCGTTCTCGGCTGCGGCGTCCGCGGTCTCACTCATTCCTCCAGGGTACGGCCACCACGTACGGTCCCCGGCGCCGCTGTGCCGGGCGCTGCCGCCCCGGGGGAGCGCTTCCCCGGGTACGGAGCGTACGTCCCGTCCGAAGGCCCGCCCGGTCCGCCCGGTCCGGCCCGCCGGTCTCCGTTACGCCCCCGTCAGGGACGACTCCCGGACGACGAGGTGGTGCGGGATGCGCGTGGCCCGGTCGGCCTTCTCACCGGCGAGTACGGCGACGAGGGTGTCGACCGCGCGGCCGCCCAGCTCCTCGAGGTCGAGGGCGACAGCGGTCAGCGGAGGGCTCGTGTACATCGACAGTTCCACGTCCTCGCAGCACACCACCGCGAGGTCTTCGGGGATGCGCAGTCCCAGCTCTCCGGCGGCACGCATCGCGCCGACGGCCATCGGCGCATTGGCCGCGACCAGCGCCCGGACCTCGGGCCGCTCCTGGAGCAGGCGGACGACGGCGCGCCGGGCGGGCTCGCTCTGGAACGCGCCGCTGAGGTACATCCAGTTCTGTGGCGCGCGGCCGGCCCGCCGGCAGGCGGTCAGGTAGCCCGCGCGGAGTTCGGCGGAGAGCGTGGAGGACCGGCGGCCGCCGAGGAAGGCCACCGGCCAGAGGTCCTGGTCCAGCAGGTGCCGGGTGGCCTCGGCGCCCATGGCGGTGTTGTCGCTGACGATGGCGGGCACGGCGGAGTCGTCGACGGCGGTGCCGGTGGAGACGACGAACACTCCGGCTTCCAGCACCGCGCCGATCGCACTGCGTACAGCGGGCGCCGTCAGATCGTCGGCCGTCGCGATCAGTACGCCGTCGACGCCTCGGTGCGGCAGCCCTTCGAGGAAGGCGGTGAGCCGGTCGGACCGGTTGTCCAAGTCGTAGAGCAGCACGCTGTAGCCATGCTTCTCCGCCGCCTTCTGGACGGCCTTCGTCAGCTGCCCGTGGAACGGCTGCGAGACGTCGCCGACACACAGCGCCAGCACGCCGAAGGCGCCGCGCCGCAGGTTCCGGGCGCTGACGTTCGGGCGGTAGCCCAGTTCCTCGATCGCGGCCAGGACCCGTGCGCGCTTCTCCTCAGCCACGGTCTCCGGGTGGTTGAGGACCCGCGACACGGTGGTGCGCGATACGCCCGCGCGCCGCGCGACGTCGCTGATCGTTGCCATGGGTCCGCCTGTCCGTCCGTGTCCCGCACCGCCGGGACGCCGGGCGGCGACGGGCTCAGCCTCTCATGGGCCCGCCCCCACCCGGGCGCCGACCGCCGCCCGGCCCGCACCAACCACCGCCCGGGCCGCACCAACCGCCGCGGGGGCAGCTCCCACCACCGCCCGGGGCGCCTCGGCGGTCACTCCGTGGCCTCCAGGACGTCGGCCAGCTCATCGGACGACCCCGGGCCGGTGAAGTCCAGCGTCACATCGATCAAGGCGTCGGTGGGGAGCGGGAATTCACCGGTGTAGGCCGGGGACACCTGGCTCACCGCGTCGCGCCCGACGTCGAGGCCGAATCCGGAGAGCCGGGCAGCGGTCATCGGGATCTCCGCCCCGGCGACCGCCTCCCCCGCCACTTCCAGTACCAGCCGTGCGGACCGGTCCTCCCGGCGCTCCAGAAGGAAGCCTGCCGTCACCTCGCCGGCCGGGAGGGGCCGGGGAGAGACGCACCGCACGTGCTCGTCGAGCAGCCGGTGTTCGAAGACCAGGTGCCGGTCCTGGAGGTACAGCACGTAGCCGCCCGCGCTGGTGCCGCTGGCCAGTACGACCCCGTCGGCGGCGCGACGCAGCCGGGCGGTCGCCCGCATCGAGCGATTGCTGCCCGTGATCCGGCAGGCGGCGGGGACATGGCCCGAGCCCGCCTCCAGGACCACCCGCCGGGCGCTCAGCATGCCCTGCCCGGTGTCCAGTGCGAGCAGCTCCTTCAGCGGCCGGTCGTCGAGGGGGAAGACCTCGTGGGTGGCGGCCTCTTCCTCCCACAACTCGCACAGCAGCTTGAGCTGCTCCGGCTCCGCCGCGGCCAGGTCGTGGCTTTCGGAGAAGTCGCGGGTGGTGTCGTAGAGCCGCCAGACGTCGTCCTCGTAGGGCGTCGCGGGGACATGCGTGGCGACTGCCTTCCAGCCCTGGTGGCGGATGGCGCGGTGTCCCAGCATTTCGAAGTACTGGGTCTCCCGGGGCGCCGGCGCGGTGGCGTCGGCGAACGTCCCGGCGATGCTGCGGCCGTCGAACGCAGCGCCGTCCGCCGGGATTCCGGCGAGCCCCAGCAGCGTTGGCGCCACATCGACGGCGTGCACGAACTGGTCGCGTATGCCGCCCGCGTCCGTGATGCCGCGCGGCCAGTGCACGACCAGCGGCACGCGGACGCCGCCCAGGTCGGTGTACTGCTTGTACAGCCGGAAGGGCGTGTTGCCGGCCGTCGCCCAGCCCTCGGGATAGTGGGCAGGGCCCTGCGGGCCGCCGAGCCGGCCGAGCCGGGAGAGTTCCTGCGCGACGCTCTGGCCGACGCCGTTGTACGGGGCGTTGACATCGACGGCGCCCTGCGGACCGCCTTCCCTGCTGGCGCCGTTGTCGGACATGACGAGCACGACGGTGTCCTCCAGCGCTCCCCACTCCTCCAGCGCCGCGACGACCCGGCCGAGCTGGGCGTCGGCGTGTTCCAGGAAGCCCGCGTACGCGGCCTGCAGGTGCGTGAACAGGGTCCGCTCGTCCTCGGTGAGGTCGGCCCACGGCCTCACACCGGGATTGCGCTCGGTCAGTTCGGTTCCCTCGGGCACGAGCCCCGCTTCGGTCTGGCGGCGCAGCCGGTCGGCTCGGGTACGGTCCCAGCCCTTGGCGAAGACGTCGAGGTACCGCTCGATGTACGCCTTCGGTGCCTGGAACGGGGCGTGCGTGGCTCCCAGGGCGAGCTGCAGGTAGAAGGGGCTGCCGGGCCGGTAGGTGCGGTGCTCGCGCAGATAGCCGATGGCCCGGTCGGCGAGGTCGGCGGAGAGGTGGTACTCCGGGTCCGGGTCCGGCTGGACCTGGTGGTTGTCCTCGTACAGCTCCGGCGCGTGCTGGTCGGTGCAGCCGTCCATGAAACCGTAGTACCGGTCGAAGCCGCGCGGCACGGGCCAGTTGTCGAAGGGGCCGGCCGGGGTGATCTCGTGGCCGGGGGTCAGGTGCCACTTGCCGACCAGGTAGGAGCCGTAGTCGGCGGTCCGCAGGTGCGTGGGGAGCAGCGGCACGTCGGGGTCCACCCGGCCGCGGGAGTTGGCGAAGCCGGTGTCGGTGTCCGCGATGAAGCGCATGCCGAGCTTGTGGTTGTTGCGGCCGGTCAGCAGGCAGGCGCGGGTCGGCGAACACATCGGTGTCACATGGAAGTTGGTGTAGCGCAGCCCGTCGGCGGCCAGCCGGTCGATGGTGGGGGTACGGATCTCGGAGCCGAAGCAGCCGAAGTCGGACCAGCCGGTGTCGTCCAGGATCACCATCAGGACGTTGGGGGCCCCAGCGCCTGGGGCCGCGGGCCACCACGGCGTGGAGTCGGCGGCGGTCCGGCCGACGCGGCCGGTCGGCGAGGGCTCAGGCGATGACACTGGTTCCT
The DNA here is from genome assembly GCF_055567935.1 of Streptomyces sp. NPDC026301. Taxonomy (NCBI): domain Bacteria; kingdom Bacillati; phylum Actinomycetota; class Actinomycetes; order Kitasatosporales; family Streptomycetaceae; genus Streptomyces; species Streptomyces sp. NPDC026301. The sequence continues at coordinate 144,495 of NZ_JBVHPN010000008.1, forward strand.
CCTGTGGAGCCGGTGGTGGGTTCCGGGTCGGCCACGCAGCGGAAGCCGGTGTGTCCGGTGCTGGTGTCCGGGGTGTTCGAGGTGCGGGCGGCCACGCGGTAGCGGTTGCAGTACGAGGAGTGGCAGAGGTAGGAACCGCCGCGGATGGCCTTCGCTTCGCCGCTCAGCGGGCCCTGCGGGTTGTCCCGGGTCTCCTGGGTGTCCGGCACGTGCCAGCTGGTGCTCCACCAGTCGGCGCACCACTCCCAGACGTTGCCGGCGACGTTGTGGAGGCCGTAGCCGTTGGGCCGGTACGACTTCGCGGGAGCGGTGCCGAGGTAGCCGTCCGCACCGGTGTTGTGGTCCGGGAACGCGCCCTGCCAGATGTTGCAGCGGTGCCGGCCGCGCGGGAGCAGCTCCTCGCCCCAGGGGTAACGCGCCTGGTCGAGGCCGCCGCGGGCCGCCCGCTCCCACTCGGCCTCGGTGGGCAGTCGCTTGCCGGCCCAGGCCGCGTATGCCGCGGCGTCGTTCCACGACACGTGCACGACGGGGTGTTGATCCAGCTGCTGGAGGGAGGAGCCCGGGCCGTACGGGGCGCGCCAGGAGGCGCCGGAGACGGCGAGCCACCACGGGGCCTGCGGGACGCCCTCCTGGCGTACGTACCGGCGGGCCTGCGGGTGGACGAGCGCGTAGAACACGAACGACCAGCCGTAGCGCTCCGCGTCGGTGACGTGCCCGGTGTCGCGGACGAAGCGGGAGAACTGCCGGTTGGTGACCGTGCAGGGGTCGATGAGGAAGGGGCGGGTGACCACGGTCCGCACCGGCCCCTCGCCGTCCGCGGGAAAGGCGTCGGGGTCGGCCCCTCCCATACGGAAGCCGCCACCCGGCACGGCCACCATCCCCGCAACGGCCGCCGCCCGCTTCACGCCCACAGCCGCGCCCACGCCCGGTACCGCCGTGTCCGCCACCGCCCCGCTCGCGGCCCCCGTCCCTCCGGGTTCCGCGTTCCGGGCGCGCGGGGCGCAGCACGCGCTCACGGCGTGCCCTCCACCGGCTTCATCTCGACCTCCTGCTGGGTTCCCAGTGCCGCACAGCTACCACCGACAAGCTCTGGTATCGATTCCAGAAAGCTAAGACACCCCCTCCTCGACGTCAACCTCCACCTACCGGCCGAGCCAACGAAACGCGTATCACCTGCGAACTTTCTCACGCAGGGCCATTGACAGACTCCAGCAATCAACCTCACGCTGCACTGGAATTGATTCCATAGCGTGGGAGGTGGGGGCGGTGAGCATGGACAGTGCGGTCACGGAAACACTCCGGCAGGCCGGGCATCCCTGGAAAGCGGCATTGGCCAGCGGGGTCGGCTCGATGCTGGAGTTCTACGACTTCTTCATCTACAGCCCGATGGCCGCGCTGGTCTTCGCCAAGATCTTCTTCCCGGCGAGTGCGCCCGGCACCGGCACCCTGCTGGCCCTGGCCACCTTCGCCGTCGGCTTCGTCGCCCGGCCCATCGGCGGCCTGATCTCCGGCCACTTCGGGGACCGCGTGGGGCGGCGCCCCATGCTCGTGGCGAGCTTCCTGTTCACCGGCGCCGTGACGTTCTCCGTCGGGCTGCTGCCCACGTACGGCCAGGTCGGCATCTGGGCGCCGATCCTGCTGGTGACGCTGCGCTTCTTGCAGGGCGTCGGGCTCGGTGGCGAGTGGGGCGGTGCGGCCCTCCTCGCGGTCGAGCACGCGCCGCCCGGCCGCAAGGCGTTCTTCGGCAGCATCGTCTCGGCGAGCGCGCCGGTCGGCGTCATCCTCGCCAACGGCGTCGTGGCGCTGCTGACCGCCGCGCTCACCGAGGAGCAGATGCTCGCCTGGGGCTGGCGACTGCCGTTCCTGGTCAGCGTGGTGCTCGTCCTCGTCGGGCTGGTGCTGCGCCTCAAGGTCGAGGAGAGCCCGGACTTCGCCCGTACGAAGAAGACCGCCCGTACGAAGGAGACCGCCCGTACGAAGGAGACCACGCGTGCGAAGGAGACCACGCACAGGAACGAGGCCGCGCGCACGGAGGACACCGGGCGGGCGGACGGGGACCAGCAGGCCGTTCGGCCCCCCGGCCGGGAGCGCGAGCGCGGACGTACGCCGGTGCTGGAAGCCGTCACCCGGTATCCGAAGCAGATCCTCTCCGTGATCGGCATCCATATCGGGCCCACCACGGTCGGCTTCCTCAGCGGCGCCTTCCTCGTGGGCTACGCCGAAGCCGTCATGGGCATCAGCGCGTCGGTGGCGCTGACCGGAAACATCGTCGGCAGCGTCGTCAATCTGCTGCTCACGCCGTTGGCCGGGCGCCTGGCCGACCGCTTCGGTCAGCGCGGCGTTCTCCTGACCGGTGGCGCGGCGGTCGCTCTGTGGGGCCTTCCGATGGTCTGGCTGCTCAATACCCACAGCGTGGCGGCGCTGTTCTGCGTCTTCATCGGCGGTTCGCTGACCCAGGCGCTGCTGTCAGCGCCGGAGCCGGCGTACTTCGCGAGCCTGTTCCCGCCCGAGGTCCGCTACAGCGGCATGTCCATCGGCTATCAGACCGCGACGATCCTCGGCGGCGGAGCGGGCCCCCTCATCGCACAGGCACTGGTCAACGGCGCCGGCGGATCGGTCCAGCCGGTCGGCTTCCAGGTGCTGGTCGCGGGCCTGCTGGTGCTGGCGGCGGTACTGCTCGTCCGTCCCCTCGCGGCACCCACGGACGGCACCGGACGCACGGGCCACGGCAGCACCACCCGTACCGGCAGCCCACAGCAGGCCTGAGGCCCAGGCCCCAGCCCTTACCCCGCGTCGAGAACCTCGTGCCACCAGCGATCGCGGCCGGGGTGCCAGGCCACGGGGCGGGGGCAGCGGTTCACGACCAGTACGGTCCGTACGTCCGTGCCGCCGCCCGACAGGGCCCGGTCGATCGTGGCCTTGACCGGACGCACCGCGCCGTCCCAGAAGGCGGCATCGGCGGTGATCACCACATTCGCGCCGGACTCCTTGACCCTGGCGGCGAGTTCAGGGGCCGTCAGCGACACCGGCAGGGTGCTGCGTACGGCGTCGATACGGCCGCAGGCGAGCGTGGCGATCACCGACTCGGGCACCAGGGGCAGGTGGACGGCCACCCGGTCGCCGGCGCGTACGCCGAAGCGGGTCAGGGCGGCGGCGGCCCGGGACGACCGGTCGAGGAGCTGACCATGGGTCAACTCCTCCACCCGCCCCGGCTCGCCGGTCCAGCTCAAGGCGATCTCCGTCGCTTGCGGGGCGAGGCACGAGTCGATGGGCTCGGAGGGCACGCGGCGCAACATGCGCCCAGCTTGGAGATCGTGGATCAACGTTTGTTGAACGTGCGATAGATGCCCCCACCAACGGAACCGGATCTCGGGATTCGATGGACTCGGTATCCGATGGACTCGGGATTCGGTGGACTCGGTGTCCGATGTCCGCCAGCGTGTATCCGCCCCGGGAGTCAGGCTCATGCCATGACGACTGCCACGACTGCCACGCCTGCCACCAAGGACGTTCTCGCCGGCATGTACGCCGCCGAGGCCCAGTACCTGGCCGACGGGGGCCCGGGCAGGGCCTCGTTCGACGTGCTCGCTCCCTATTTCTCGCCCGATGTCGTCCTCCATCAGGCCGACTCCCTGCCGTACGGGGGAACCTGGCGGGGGCACGACGGCATGGCGCGGTTCTTCGTCGCGATGAGCCGCGCCTGGGCGGCCTTCGACATGGTGGAGCAGGAGTTCCTCGACACCGGGGAGAGCGGAACCGCGGTGGTGCTCACCCAGGTACGGGCGACGGCACGGGCGACCGGCCGGGAACTCGTCTTTCCCATCCTGCAGACCCTCCGCGTCGAGGCTGGACGGATCGCGGAAGTGCGGCCCTTCTACTGGGACACCGCGGCCGTCGCCGCCGCCTGTACGTGACCGTCCGCGCCCTCGCCCCCACTCCCCACCCCTGGGAGGCTGAGCGGGAACCCGTCCACCGGACACCGTCCACGGGACACGTCCGCTGGACCCCGTCAACGGACACCGTCCGCTGGACCCCGTCCACGGGACCCCGTCCGGGCGCGCCGCGCCCCTCGGTTCAGGAGGCTCATATGTCCACGTCAGCCAGTCATCCGTCCCCGCAGCCCGCGGAGCGGTCGGCCCGGGTGCACCACCGCATCGTCGTCGTCGGCGGCGGTACCGCCGGGATCACCGTGGCCGCGCGGCTGCGGCGGGCCGGGGCGCCGGACGTTGCGGTACTGGAGCCGTCCGGTACGCACTGGTACCAGCCGCTGTGGACGCTGGTCGGCGGCGGCCAGGCGCCGCTGCGGGCGTCGTTACGCACCGAGGCCGAGGTCATGCCGCCCGGCGTGCACTGGCTGCGGGAGGCCGCCGTGTCCGTCGATCCTGCCGCGCGTACGGTCGGCACGGCGTCCGGGCGGACCGTGTCGTACGACCGGCTGGTGCTCGCGCCGGGGCTGCGGCTGGACCCCGACGGCGTGCCCGGACTCGCGCAGGCCATCGGGCACGACGGCGTGACCAGCAACTATCTGCCCGAACTGGCGCCGCTCACCTGGGATCTGATCCGCCGCATGAGGAGCGGGACCGCGCTGTTCACGATGCCGGCCGGGCCGGTGAAGTGCGGCGGCGCGCCGCAGAAGATCGCGTACCTGGCCGCCGACCACTGGCGCAAGCGCGGCGTGCTGGACCGCATCCGGGTCGTCCTCGTGCTGCCCGACACGGCGATGTTCAAGGTGCCGGAGTTCGGCCGGGTACTGGAGGACGTGGCCCTGCGGTACGGCATCGAAGTACGGCTGCGGTCGGAGATGGTGTCCGTGGACGGCGCGGCGCGCGAGGCCCTGATCGTGAACCACGCGACCGGCGACAAAGAGACGCTCTCCTACGACCTGCTGCACGCCGTCCCGCCGCAGGCCGCCCCCGAGTGGGTCGCCGACGGGCCACTGGCCGACCCGGCCTCGCCCTTCGGGTACGTGAAGGCCGACCCTGCGACGCTGCAACACCCGGACCACCCGGAGGTGTTCGCGCTCGGGGACGTCGCGAACCTGCCGACCTCGAAGACCGGCGCGGCCGTGCGCAAGCAGGCCCCCGTGGTGGTCGCCAACCTCCGGGACACGCTGCGCGGCCGCCCGCTCCGCGCCCGCTACGACGGGTACACGTCCTGCCCGCTGGTCACCGCGCGCCACAAGATGCTGCTGGCCGAGTTCGACTACGACCTGAAGCCCGCTCCCTCGCTGCCCTTCGTGGACACGACGAGGGAGCGGACGGACATGTGGTTCCTCAAGCGGTACGGGCTGCCGCAGTTCTACTGGCACCGGATGCTCAAGGGACTGGGGTGATGCTCAACGAACAGGGGTGATGCTCAACGAGCAGGGCTGATGCAGGCTTTCAGGGCCCGGCGGGCCGCCCCGCCGCCGTGACCGTGTCCGCGACGACGCAGCTGACGTTGTCCGGGGCGCCGGCCGCGTGGGCGAGCGCGATCAGGTCGCGCACCGCCTGTTCCGGGGTGCCGCAGGTGGCCAGTACGCGGCGCAGATCCGCGTCCGTGACCACGCCGTACAGGCCGTCGGAGCAGAGCAAGTAGCGGTCGCCGGGCCGGGCGTCGCGCAGCTTCACGTCCGGTACGGAGCGCTCGTCGTCCCGGCCGTCCAGCGCCCGCAGCAGCAGCGCCCGCTGCGGGTGCGCGGACGCCTCCTCGGGGGTGATCCGGCCCTCGTCGACGAGGGACTGGACGAGGGTGTGGTCGTGCGTGATGCGGAAGAAGCCGCCGTCGCGCAGCAAGTAGGCGCGGGAGTCGCCGACGTGCACCAGCGCCAGCCGGGAGCCGGTCCACAGCAGCGCGGTGAGGGTGGTGCCGCTGTCCTCGCCCGTGCTCCGCTCCGCCACGGCGCGGTTCGCCCGTCCCACCGCCTCGCTGAGGGTGTTGAGGATGTCGCCGGGGAGCGGGGCCGGGGCGCTCTCCACGGTGCGCAGCGCCTCGATCGCGGCGGTACCGGCGGCGGCCCCGTCCGCGCCGTAGCCGTCGGCGACCGCGAGCAGCCGGCTGTCCGCGTATGCCGTGTCCTGGTTGCCCTCGCGCACCAGGCCGGTGTCCGACAGGGCCGCGTACCGGATGCCGGTGATCGTCTCGTGGGTCATGGCCGGGTCCTCTCCGCTGAGCTGGTCGATGAGGAAGGCGGCCAGGTCCCGGCGGGCCGCGGTGTCCGCCTCGACCCCGGCCCAGTACGCCGCGAGCTCCGCGGCGGCCTCGGCCGGGGCCAGGTCGCACACCGTCCGGATACGGGCCAGCGGCATGCCGAGGCGGCGCAGCCACGCCACCAGGCGGGCCCGTTCGAGCTGGTCCCGGGCGTAGAAGCGGTAGCCGTTGAACGGGTCGACGCGGGCCGGGCGCAGCAGGCCCAGGTCGTCGTAGAGCCGCAGCGCCTTCGGCGACAGCCGGGAGGCGCGGGCGAAAGCCCCGATCGTCAGCAGACCGTCCTCCGCCACCCGTCACCACCTCCTGGTACGCCGCCTTCCAGGACCGACCCTGGGCCCTGCCCCAAGGGCAAGGTCAACGCCGGTGCCGTACGGCGGGCTTCAGGACTCCGACGGACCGGACCCCAGCCCGGTCAGCGCCGCGGCCACCAGTGCCCGCGTCCCCATCGACAGCGTCGGCTGCTGGACCGGCGCGAAATACGCCGAGTGGTTGGAGGGGATGTCCTGGGCGAGCCGGCCGGCCTCCATCGCCTTGCGGAAGGCGGCCGGGTCCCAGCCGCCGAGCCACCAGTAGTACAGCGGTGCGTCCGCCGCCGTGGCGAGCAGGCCCGCGTCCTCGCTGCCGGAGGCCGGGTCGAAGGGGAACAGCGCCTGGTCGCCGAAGAGGCCGGCGAAGGCGGCGTTGACCTCGCGCAGCGTCCCGGAGTCGTTGCGGGTGACGGGGAAGGTCGCGAGGGTCTCGGTCTCGGGGGCGCGCGCCGCGCCGGACGCGGCGGCCTCGGCGCGCGCGATCCGGTCGACGGCGGCCAGCACCCGGGCGCGTACCTCCTCGTCGAAGGTGCGGATGCTGAGCTGGACGGTGGCCCGGTCGGGGATGACGTTCGGGGCGTCGCCCGCGTGGAAGGAGCCGACGGTGACGACGGCCTGCTCCCTGGGCGCGGTCTCGCGGGCGACGACGGACTGCACGCGCTGCACGAAGGAGGCGGCCATCAGGATCGGGTCGACCGTGGTCTCGGGGCGGGAGCCGTGGCCGCCGGTGCCGTGGAAGGTGATGCGCAGGCTGTCGGCGGCGGCCATGCAGGCGCCGTCGTGGTACGCGATCAGGCCGGCCCCGAGCGGCGCGACGTGCTGGGCGAAGACCACGTCCGGCGTGGGGACCTTGCTGTAGAGGCCGTCGTCGATCATCTTCTGCGCGCCGCCGCCGTCCTCCTCGGCGGGCTGGAAGAGGACGACGAGGGTGCCGGACCAGTGGTCGCGCCCGGTGGCGAGCAGACCGGCCGCGCCGGCCAGGCAGGTGACGTGCACGTCGTGGCCGCAGGCGTGCATCACGCCCGGCTCGGTGGAGGCGTACGGAAGGCCGGACCGCTCGGTCACGGGCAGCGCGTCCATGTCGGCGCGGAGCAGGACCGTCGGTCCCTCGCCGTTGCGCAGTACACCCACCACGCCGGTGCGGCCGATGCCCGTGAGCACGTCATAGCCGTCGGCGGTCAGCCGGCGGGCGGCCTCGGCGGCGGTGCGGGTCTCCTGGAAGGACAGTTCGGGGTGCCGGTGGAGATCTTCGTAGAGGGCTTCGAGGTCCGCCATGCGGGCGTCGAGCGGGGCCAGGACCATCTCACGCGCACGATCGCTCATGTGCCGTATTCGATCACGGAACACCCATACGGGCACAGGGGCGCGGCCCGTCCGACGGCCGCCGCGTGCCACGCGGCGAGGCGGAAGGTACGGAGCGGTGGCCGGAGTTCGCGGGTGGTGCGAGAAGCGCCCGTGACAGGCGGGCCGGGCGCTGCCACGGTGGTCGTCCGGTGCGGGACGGTCGGACGGCTCGGCTCGGCCCGGACACCAGCTCTCACCTCTGGTGAGTGACGGGAGGCAGAAGTTGACCACGTCATCGACCGGCCGGCCCACCGGGCGGCCCGCGGACCGTCCGGCCGGCGGCCGGATGCCGGAGGACCCGGTCGCCTTTCTGATGGAGCACGCGCTGGGGCACCTGTTCTCCGCCGCCCTGCGCACCGCGGTCCAGTACCGCATCGCCGACCATCTCGCCGAGGGGCCGCGCACGGCCGAGCGGCTCGCCGAGGCCACCGGCACGGACGGCCCTCACCTGCGGCGCGTGCTGCGCTACCTCGCCACCCGGGACATCTTCCGCGAGGACGCGACCGGCGCCTTCCGGCTGACGCCGGCGGCGCAGCCGCTCCGTTCGGACGTGCCGCACTCCCTGCGGGACGCGGTGCTGATGATGACCGACGAGACATTCCTCCGGTCCTCGGCGGGGCTGGCGGAGACCGTACGGACCGCCGGGCCCTCCTTCGACCGGCTCTTCGGGGCGCCGCTCTTCGAGTTCCTGGCCGCCGACCCCGGGACGCGCGAGCTGTTCGACACGGGGATGGCATCGCTGTCCGGCCCGGTGGACGGGCTCGTCGCGGAGAGCTATCCGTTCCCCGAGGGCAGCACGGTGGTCGACGTCGGCGGCGGGCGGGGCGGGCTGCTGCGGTCCGTCCTGGAGCTCCACCCCTCGCTCTCCGGAGTGCTCTACGACCAGGAGCCGGCGATCGCCCGGCATCTGCTGGACGTACCGGAGCTGGCGGGCCGCTGGCGGGCCGAGGCGGGCGACTTCTTCGCCGCCGTACCGGAAGGCGGTGACGTCTACGTCCTCAAGCACGTGCTGCACGACTGGCCGGACGCGGCCTGCGTGGAGATCCTGCGGCGGGTCAGGGCCGCGGCCCCGGCGCACGGCCGGCTGCTGATCGTCGACTCGGTGCTGCCGCCGGGCAACGCGCCGCACTACGGCAAGGCGATGGACGTGGCGATGATGGCGGTACTCGACGGGAAGGAGCGGACCGCCGAGGAGTACGCCACGCTGCTCTCGGCGGCGGACTTCCGGCTGACCCGCGTACTGTCCACGCCCGCCTTCCCCTCGATCGTGGAGTCGGTACCGGCGGCGCGGCCGGCGCCCCGGGGCGCGGAGGGGGACGGACAGCGGCAGCCGTAGCCGCCCGCCGCCGCTGTTACAGAGCCAGCGCTGTTACAGGGCCACCGCCGTCGCCCGCAGCCGCAGTGCGGCCAGCGGTACGAAGCCACCGGCGCCGCCTCCGGTGTCGGCGGACGTGCCGTACAGGCGGCGCAGCATCGCGACCGCGATCCGTTCGCCCTGCGCCTTGGCGCGCTCGGCGCGCGGTCCGGTGTGCAGCCCGTCCACGGTGGCCTGCCACAGCTGCACCCAGCGTCCGAAGTGCGCGGCGGTCAGCGGCCGGATGCCGTGCAGGACGGCGTGCGCGGCGAAGACGTCGCCGCGGTACTCCGCGGTGCGGAACAGCGCCCGCTCCCAGAAGTCGGTGATCGTCGGCAGGTGCGCCGTCAGGTCGGTGCCCGCGACGTCGGTGAAGAACGGGCCGATCAGCGGGTCGGCGAAGGCGGCGGTGTAGAAGCGGCGCAGCAGCCGGTCGAGGTCGGGGCGGTCGGCGAGGTCCGCGCGGCCTTCCGGGGCTCGCCCCTCGGGGGCCTGCCCCGGCACCGGCCCCTCGGATACGCGCTGCTCAACCCGTATGCCCGACGGCACACCCCCGTCGCACGATTCCCTCACAGCCGGTCTCCTGCCACTCGCGCCGTCTCCGCCGTTCACCACGTCCCCGGCTTCCCATGGTGCCCGATGCCGCCGCGTCGCCCCGCGCACCACCGGGTACGGAATCCGGTCAACCCTCGCTGACCGAGCGGCAGCGGTCGCCCGGGCCGCCGTACAGTACGCCGCCAGTACACCGCGCCAACTGTCCGCCCCGCACCGGTGGATACCCGTTCCGCGTCCGCACCGACCGCCACACGGCATGATGTGCAGAACAAGCGGAACAAGGGACCCGCGGGGCTAAACCCGCCCTGTGAAGGGTAGGGTGCATATTGCCCCCTTTTATGCCCACGAAGCGCTGTCGCGCGAGGAGTTGTCACACCATGGCAGGCCGGCACGCCCAGCCCAGTGAGCGAATACGCCTGTCCCGACGCGGCAAGGCCGTCGGCGGTGCGGCCGTGGTGGTCCTGATGGGCACCGCGCTGTGCGCCTGGCCCGCCTCGGGGGACGACAACCGCACGGACGGCGTCTCGGTGACCGCGCAGGACGGGCCCACCGCGACCGCCTCCTCCAAGCAGCGGCCCACCGGCCTCAAGCAGGGCTCCCCGGTCCGTTCGGAGCCGGGCCACATCCCCGGCCTCGACGCGGCCACCCGGGACCGCATCCCGGCCCGGTCCCAGCAGGTCCTCGTCGTCACGGGCGAGGGCACCGACTCGCACGACTCCACCGTCACGCTCTACACCCGCGCCAAGGGCTCCGAGAAGTGGCGCGCGGGCACGGCGTGGGCGGCGCACAACGCCGCCAAGGGCTGGACGAAGGACCACCGCTACGGCGACCTGCGCTCGCCCGAGGGCGTCTTCTCGCTCAGCGACGCGGGCGGCAAGCTGGCCCCGCCGCGCGGCACGAAGCTTCCGTATGACCACAGCTCCTCCTTCGTCGCCAACGGATCGGGCGTGGAGGGCGAGCCACTGGCCGGCGCGTTCGACTACGTCATCGCGATCGACTACAACCGCGTGCCGGGCTCCTCGCCGCTGGACCCGCGGCGCCCCGAAGGCGCGGCGAAGGGCGGCGGCGTCTGGCTGCACGTCGACCACGACGGCCCCACCCAGGGCTGCGTCAGCCTCAAGGCCGACGTGATGCGCGAGCTGCTGCGGACGCTGGATCCGGCCAAGCACCCCGTCATCGTGATGGGCCCGTCGGGCCGCTGAGACCGGCTCCGCACAATCCCCTCCGGCGCCGCGCGCCCGTGGTACGCATGGACCATGGCCGACCGCACACGCACCGGACAGTCCCCCGACGCGGGTACCGAGCAGTCCCTCACCCCGCACGGCCCGCACGACGCGCTGACCGACGTGCCGGGCCTCCGGGTCGGGCACGCGCAGCGCACGGACGCGGGCCAGCTCACCGGCACGACCGTCGTCCTCGCGCCCGAGGGCGGCGCGGTCGCCGCCGTCGACGTACGGGGCGGCGGCCCCGGCACCCGCGAGACCGACGCCCTGGACCCGCGCAACCTCGTACAGCGCGTGGACGCCGTGGTACTGACCGGCGGCAGCGCCTTCGGACTGGACGCGGCCTCGGGCGTCGCGGCCTGGCTGGAGGACCACGGCCGGGGCTTCCAGGTGGGACCCGACCCCGCGCAGGTGGTGCCGGTGGTGCCCGCCGCCGCCCTCTTCGACCTGGGGCGGGGCGGCGACTGGCGGGCCCGTCCGGACGCGGCGCTCGGCCGCGCGGCGATCGAGGCGGCGCACCGCGGCGCGCCCGGCTCGGCGGTGGCCCAGGGCAACGTGGGCGCCGGTACGGGCGCGGTGGCCGGCGGCCTGAAGGGCGGCATCGGCACGGCGAGCGTCGTCCTGCCGTCGGGGGTGACGGTCGCGGTGCTCGCGGCGGTCAACGCGGCGGGCTCGCCGGTCGACCCGGTGACGGGGCTGCTGTACGGACGGCTGTACCAGGGCACCGCACGGCCGCCCGCGCCCGAGCTGCACACGGCCGCGACGCGCCACCTGGCCGCAGCGCGCGCGGAGTCGGCGGCGCGCTCGGCGGCCTCCGTGCGCCCGCCCCTGAACACCACCCTCGCCGTCGTCGCCACGGACGCCGCCCTCACCCGCGCCCAGGCCCAGAAGCTCGCGGGCACCGCCCACGACGGACTGGCCCGGGCGATACGGCCGGTGCACCTGCTGTCGGACGGCGACACCGTCTTCGCGCTGGCCACCGGCGAGCGGCCGGCGGCGCCGGAGAGCGCCGAGAGCGACCCGGCGTTCGCCGTGCACGCCGACGCCGGAGCGGTCAACGAGATCCTGGCGGCCGGCGCCGACGCGCTGACCCGCGCCGTCGTGAAGGCGATGCTGGCGGCGGAGGGCGTGGACGGCCCGGGCGGCGTCTTCCCCTCGTACACCGACCTGTACGGAACCGGCTGAGCGGTACCGCACCGGCCCTGCCGCGCCCACCGGTCCCTGCCTCGTCGCCGCGCGAATCCCGGTGGTAGAAACGGCCGTATGCCCGAACCGCCGCCGCCCACCCTCGTCCAGCCGGCCCCCGCACCCCGGCCCGCCGCCAGGCGGCGCCGGCTGTGGTGGCACCGGCTGATCCTGGGGCTGTGGTACCGGCCGGTGGAGGTACTGGACGAGGCGCGCGACCGCGGGGCGTGGAGCGCGGCGGTCCTGCTGACGCTGGTCGGCGGCGCGCTCGGGCTGCTGGCGTCGAAGTCCTTCCGGGCGCAGTGGGGGACCGGGCCGCTGGACGTGGTGTGGCAGCTCGTGGGCGTCACCGAGGCGGGCGTACTGGTCGCGAGCCTGGGGCTGGGGCTGGTCACGCACGCCATCGCGCGCACCCTCGGCGGCAGCGGCCGGCTCCGGCCGACGGTCAGCCTGTTCATCGTGGTGTTCTGGGTGACGGACCTGCCGCGTCTCGCGCTGTCGTTCCTGCTGCCCGAGCACCATCCCGTCGCGCAGGCGGTGGCGCTGACCTCCTGGGGCTTCGGCTTCGCCCTGGCCGTGCTGCTCATACGGGGCCAGCACCACCTGCCGACGCTGCGGTCGGTGGGTGCGGTGGCGGTACAGATGCTGGCGTCGCTGGCGCTGCTCAAGCTCGGCCCGATCAGCTGATCATCAGCCGACCAGCAGGGGCTCGGTGACCGCGCGTCAGGCACCGGCTCGGTGACCGCGTGTCAGGTACCGGCTCAGTGACCGCGCGTCAGTTCCCTTACCAGGCCCGCGAAGGCCTCGCGCTCGGCCGCGGTCAGCTCGACGCTCTCCGACGGCGGGACGACCTGCCGCGGTACGGCCTTGAGCAGCCGTGGGGCCGCGCCCGGCGGCTGGGGCGCGGGGCGGTCCCGGCGTACGGTCCGGACCAGCCCGATGGCCCAGGCGAGGGTCGCGAGCAGCAGCACGGCCAGGCCGATCTGCTGCAGGGTCGAGACGGAGAGGAGCATCCGGTCCTCCATGGCGTACGGGCGCGGCGCTGCGCCGGCGCGCTCGGCACCGGCGACTGACGCGGAACAGTAGACACCACGCCTCAGGCTTTATGACAGGTTTTTATAGGACTTAAGACCCGAAGTGACGCATCTCCCACCACTATCGGACCTTCCTGCATCACTCAGGGTTCTTCCCGCATCACGCCGCAACCATCCCTCATCCCACCGCATCAGGTGCGAGCCCCTCAAGAATCGCCGGAAACACCGCAAGAATTCCGCCACAATTTCGCGCCGCGTCCGTAAGAAACCGGCGGCCCGCGGCGCGGCGTCCCGGCATCCGCCCGTTTCGCCGGTACGTCCCCACCACTCCTGCACGGCCGAGTCGGGCGGTGCGCGTTGGACGCATCGGCGGGTTCCGCCCGGCCAAGATCGTCCGCGAGCATGGCGGCGCACCACTCACCCGATACGACAACCCGATACGACAAACGGACCACCGATACGGGTGACCGGACGACCGGATCACCATGACGGAGGAGTGCGCGTGGAGTGTACGGACCTGCCGAAGCCGCTCGACGGAGTGCTCGTCGCCGACTTCAGCCGGGTGCTGGCGGGGCCACTGGCCGCCGCGACCCTGGCCGACCTGGGCGCCCAGGTGGTCAAGGTGGAGCGGCCCGGCGCCGGTGACGACACCCGGGCCTGGGGGCCGCCCTTCGCGGCCGACGGCACGGCCGCGTACTTCGACGCCGCCAACCGCTCCAAGCGCGGCCTCGCCCTGGACCTCTCCGCGCCGGACGACGCCGAGGCGGCCCGCGAACTGGCCGTGCGGGCCGACGTCCTGATCGAGAATTTCCGGCCCGGCGCGCTCGCCAAGTACGGCCTGGACCCCGTCGCCTCCCTCGCCGCCAATCCCGGCCTGGTGCACTGCTCGATCACCGGCTTCGGGTCGGGCGAGGGCGCCCACCTGCCCGGATACGACTTCGTCGTGCAGGCGGTCGGCGGGCTGATGAGCATCACGGGCGAGCCCGGCGGCCCGCCCCTGAAGGCGGGCGTGGCGCTGGTGGACGTACTGACCGCGAAGGACGCCACGACCGGCATCCTGGCGGCACTGCGCCACCGGGACCGTACGGGCCAGGGGCAGCACGTCGAGGTGAACCTGCTGTCCTCCCTGCTGGGTTCGCTGGTCAACCAGGCGTCCGGGCACCTGGCCACCGGCCGCGACCCGGGCCCGATGGGCAACCGGCACCCGAGCATCGCGCCGTACGAGACGCTGGCCTGCCGCGACGGGCTGCTGTCGGTGGCGGTGGGGAACGACCGTCAGTTCCGGGCGCTGGCAGTGGCGCTGGGAGCTCCGGAGCTGGCCGAGGACGCGCGGTTCGCGACCAATCCCGACCGGGTGGCGCACCGCACGGAGCTGGTGAAGGAGCTGGAGGCGCGGCTGGCGGCCGACACCGCGCGGGGCTGGACGGAGCGGCTCGGCAGGGCGTCGGTGCCGTGCGGACCCGTCAACACCGTGAGCCAAGCCCTGGAGTTCGCGGCGGGACTGGGGCTGGATCCGGTCGTTCCCGTGGGCGAGGGGCGGGTACCGCAAGTACGCAGCCCCCTGCGGCTGTCCCGCACCCCGGTGGCCGAACCGGTCGCGCCACCGCGGCTGGACGAGCACGGAACACAGCTCCGCGAGTGGTTGGCCGGCCCCTCCGACCAGCCGCTTCCCCCACTTGTGTGACATCAGTCACAAGATATGGAGAGCTGCAACCAAAACGGCTCACAGTCGCTGTTTAAGAACAGTGGACCAACACTCTTGCCTGGAGCAGCTCGTGACAACGCCGCACAACGCCGCGCCCGCACAGCCCCGCAATTCGCGCTCGCTGCGGCGAGGCCTCGCGGCGGCCGCTCTGCTCGCAGCCGGCGCCCTGGCCATGACCGCCTGCGGCGGTGACGCCTCGGGCGCGAACAACAAGGACGGGCAGGCGGGCGCCGACGCCGCGGCCGCCAAGGACGCCTCCGACGCCAAGATCAAGGTGTCGGCGAAGGACGGCTCGACCGGTGCCAGCATCAACGGCACGAACGTGAAGGTGAGCGGCGGCAAGCTCACCGAAGTCACGCTGAAGCGGGTCGACACCGGCGAGCAGGTCTCCGGGACGATATCCGGCGACGGCGGCAGCTGGAAGCCGGACGCCCAGCTGGAGCGCGGTACCCCGTACCGGATCGTCGCGAACGCCAAGGACGCCAAGGGCCGCAAGGCGACCGAGAACGCCAAGTTCACCACGGTCTCGCCGACCAACAGCTTCATCGGCACCTTCACGCCCGACAACGGCAAGACCGTCGGCGTGGGCATGCCGGTGTCCTTCAACTTCGACAAGGCCATCACGAACAAGAAGGACGTCCAGTCCCACATCACGGTGTCCTCCAGCAGCGGCCAGGAGGTCGTCGGCCACTGGTTCGGCAACCAGCGCCTGGACTTCCGCCCGCAGGACTACTGGAAGGCCGGCTCGAAGGTCACCATGAAGATCGCCCTGGACGGAGTGGAGGGCGCGAACGGCGTCACCGGCGTCCAGGACAAGACGGTCACCTTCACCATCGGCCGCTCCCAGGTCTCCACCGTCGACATGAACACCCAGACGATGACGGTGAAGCGGGACGGCAAGGTGTTCAAGACCGTGCCGATCTCCGGCGGCAGCGCCGAGCACCCGACGTACAACGGCCAGATGGTCATCTCGGAGAAGTTCGAGGAGACCCGGATGAACGGTGACACCGTCGGCTTCGGCGGTGAGTACGACATCAAGGACGTGCCGCACGCGATGCGCCTGTCCTCCTCCGGCACCTTCATCCACGGCAACTACTGGGGCTCCCCCTCGGTCTTCGGCCGGTCGGGCACCAGCCACGGCTGTGTCGGCCTGCAGGACAACAAGGGCGGCGGGGGCAACTCCAACGGTAAGTGGTTCTTCGACAACTCCCTCGTCGGTGACGTCGTCGTCGTGAAGAACTCGCACGACAAGACCGTCCAGCCCGACAACGGCCTGAACGGCTGGAACCTCTCGTGGGAGGACTGGAAGGCCGGCAGCGCGGTCTGAGACCCGCCGTACGCACGCCGAAACGGACATCACCCCGCTGCCGGGCACTGGCAGCGGGGTGATGTGTTCTCGGGAGGGGCGGGCGCCGGATCTCAGGCGGCGACCGGCTCCCTCTTCGCCTCGGCGGCCGACTGCGGCTCGCCCTCCACGGCGGGGGCCGCCGCTTCCATACCGGTCTTGCGCATCCCCTTCAGGACGACCACCAGGGCCGTACTGACGGCCACGCCGGCGGCGATCGCCACCAGGTACAGCAGCGGCTGGCCGATCAGCGGGACCACGAAGATGCCGCCGTGCGGGGCACGCAGTGTGCAGCCGAACGCCATCGACAGCGCACCGGTCACCGCGCCGCCCGCCATCGAGGCCGGGATGACGCGCAACGGGTCGCCCGCGGCGAACGGGATCGCACCCTCGGTGATGAACGAAGCGCCCAGCACCCAGGCGGCCTTGCCGTTCTCCCGCTCGGCCTTGCTGAACAGCTTGCCGCGCACGGTCGTGGCCAGCGCCATCGCCAGCGGCGGGACCATGCCGGCCGCCATCACCGCGGCCATCACCTTCAGGCTGCCCTCGTTGGGGTTGGCCAGGCCGCCGACCGCGAAGGCGTACGCGACCTTGTTCAGCGGGCCGCCGAGGTCGAAGCACATCATCAGGCCGAGGATGACGCCCAGGATGACCGCGTTGGCGCCGGTCAGGCCGGACAGCCAGTCGGTCAGCGCCTTCTGGAGCGCGGCGATCGGCTTGCCGATGACCAGGAACATCAGGAACCCGACCACCGCCGAGGAGATCAGCGGGATCACCACCACCGGCATGATGCCGCGCAGCGGCGCCGGCACCCGGACCCGCTGGATGGCCATCACCACCGCGCCCGCGAGCAGGCCGGCGATCAGGCCGCCGAGGAAGCCCGCGTTGATCGTCAGGGCGATCGAGCCGCCCACGAAGCCCGGCACGAGTCCCGGCCGGTCGGCCATGCCGTACGCGATGAACCCGGCCAGTACGGGCACGAGGAAGGTGAAGGCCACGTTGCCGACCTGGAAGAGCAGCGCGGCCCAGCTGCTGGTGTCCGTCCAGATGAAGTGCTCGGCGACGGACGGCGCCTTGTTGATCGTGTACCCGCCGATCGCGAAGGCCAGGGCCATCAGGAGGCCGCCCGCGGCGACGAACGGCACCATGTAACTGACGCCGGTCATCAGCCACTTGCGCAGCCGGGTGCCGTAGCCGTCGGTCTCCTCGCCGCCGCGGTCCATGGGCGCGTCGCGGTGCGAGGCCGGCGCACCGGCCTCGCCGCGCGCCGCCTTCTCCCGTACCTCGGCGATCAGTTCGGCGGGGCGGTTGATGCCGGCCTTCACGCCCACATCGACGACGGGCTTGCCCGCGAACCGCTCCCGGTCCCGGACCTCCACGTCGTGCGCGAAGATCACGCCGTCGGCGGCCGCGATCACCGCGGGGTCGAGGCGGGTGAACCCGGCCGACCCCTGCGTCTCGACCACCAGCTCCACGCCGGCGTCCTCGCCCGCCTTCGTCAGCGACTCGGCGGCCATGTAGGTGTGCGCGATGCCGGTCGGACAGGAGGTGACGGCGACGATCTTGAACGTACCGGTGGCCTCCGGGGCGGCTGCGGGCTCGGCTTCCGGGGCGGGCTCCGCTTCTGCTGGGGCGGCATCCGGCTCGTCGGCGGCGTCGGCCGCGGGCTCGGTCTCGGGCTCGGCCGCGGCCTCGGTCGCGGGAGCCTCGGGCTCGTCGCCCCGTACCAGCGCCGCCGCCCGCTCCGGGTCGTCCGCCGAGCGCAGCGCGCCGGTGAACTCCGCGTCCATCAGGTGCCGGGCCAGCGTCGAGAGGATCGACAGATGGTCGGCGTCGCCGCCGGTCGGCGCGGCTATCAGGAAGACCAGGTCGGCGGGGCCGTCCGCGGCACCGAAGTCGATGCCGGCGGCGCTGCGCCCGAAGGCCAGCGTCGGCTCGGTGACATGAGCGCTCCGGCAGTGCGGGATGCCGATGCCGCCGTCCAGCCCGGTGGGCATCTGGGCCTCGCGCGCGGCCACGTCCGCGAGGAAACCCTCCAGGTCGGTGACGCGACCGGCCGCCACCATCCGTTCGGCCAGCGACCTGGCGGCCGCTTCCTTGGTGTCGGCGGACAGGTCGAGGTCGACCAGATCCGCGGTGATCAGCTCACTCATCGCGGGCTCCCTTCACGATCCAGCCTGTCCGGGCAAAATCCAGCCCGTCCGGCGTTTGAGGACAATCGAACGGCGGGCGACCCCGACGCACAGATCCGTTCATGACACGGCCTCCGTCAGCGGGCGGTCCATCGGCACCGCATCGGTCACGGTCACGTCCGACGGCCGCAGGTCGGCAGGCGTAGGCATCACACTGCCCGGCAGCTGCACCGCGGCAGCCCCGTGCGCCACGGCCGAGGCCAGCGCCCGCTCCCCCGCGCCCCCGGCAGCCAGGAACCCGGCCAGCGAAGCGTCCCCCGCACCGACGTTGCTGCGGACGGCGTCCACCTCGGCGGTGCCGTAGTACGTACCGGTCGCGTCGACCAGCAGCTGCCCGTCCGCGCCGAGCGACGCGAGCACCGCCTCGGCGCCCAGCGCACGCAGCTCCTCCGCGGCCTTCACCGCGTCGCCGATCGTGGCGAGCGGCCGGCCGACGGCCTGCGCCAGCTCCTCGGCGTTGGGCTTGACCACGTCGGGGCGCTCCCGCAGGGCCGCGATCAGCGACGGACCCGAGGTGTCCAGGGCGATCCGGGCCCCGGCCCGGTGCGCGCGGGCGACCAGGTCGGCGTACCACTCGGGGGCCAGCCCGCGCGGCAGGCTGCCGCAGCAGGCGATCCAGGCGGCGCCCGCCGAGCGCTCCCGCACGGTCTCCAGCAGCGCTTCGGACTCCGCCGCCGACAGCTCGGGGCCGGACGCGTTGATCTTGGTGAGGGTGCCGTCGGGCTCGGCGACCGCGATGTTGGAGCGGGTGGCCCCCGCCACCCGGACCGGCGCGACCTCTATCCCCTCGGCCACCAGCAGGTCGGCCAGCGCCTGCCCGGCCGGACCGCCGATCGGCAGCACGGCGAGCGTCTCGTGCCCGGCGGCCGCGACGGCCCGGGAGACGTTGACGCCCTTGCCGCCGGGGTCGACCCGGTCGGCACCGGCCCGCAGCACGGCGCCGCGCTCCAGAGCGGGCACCTCGTACGTGCGGTCCAGGCTGGGATTGGGGGTGACGGTGAGGATCATGCGCGTACTACTTCCGTGCCCGCGCGCTCGATGGCGAGGGCGTTCTCGGGGCTGAGCCCGGTGTCGGTGATCAGGATGTCGACGTCGGAGAGGTCGCCGAAGCGGGCGAAGTGCTGCTGCCCGAACTTCGAGGAGTCGGCGATCAGCACGACCCGCCGGGCGGCGCGGATCACCGCCCGCTTGACGGCGGCCTCGGCGAGGTCGGGCGTGGTCAGGCCGCCTTCCAGCGAGAAGCCGTTCGTCGCGAGGAAGAGGACGTCGGCATTGATCTCGCGGTAGGCACGCAGCGCCCAGTCGTCGACGGCGGCCCGCGTGCGGTGCCGGATGCGGCCGCCGACGAGGTGCAGGGTGAGTCCGGGGTGGTCGGCGAGGCGGGCGGCGACGGGGAGGCCGTGGGTCACGACGGTGACGTCGGACTCCAGCGGGAACTCCGCGGCCAGCCGGGCCGCGGTGGTGCCCGCGTCCAGGATCACGCTGCCGTCGTCGGGCAGCTCGGCTAGCGCGGCGCGCGCGATGCGGTCCTTCTCGTCGGCCGCGACGGTGTCCCGCTCGGCGAGGTCCGGCTCGAAGTCCAGCCGGCCCGCCGGTATCGCCCCGCCGTGCACCCGCCGGACCAGTCCGGCGCGGTCCAGCGCCTTCAGGTCGCGCCGCACGGTCTCGGCGGTGACCTGGAATTCCTCGGCGAGGGAGAGGACGTCGACCCGCCCGCCGTCCCGGGCGAGGCGCAGGATCTCCTGCTGTCGTTCCGCTGCGTACATGCGACCTCGGTCCGTTCCGTTCCTGTCCGTACGATGCCCGAACGTGTGGTTTCACCAGCAGGCTACGCCCGGATTTCTGCGAAGTAAACAGACTCGGGCAATGTACAGACACAAACGGGCACGCCCTCGGAGGGCCGGTCACGTGCGGACAGCAAAGAGCCCCGGCACTCGGGGGAGGGTGCCGGGGCTCGTCTTGGGGGGACCCGCTTCAGGGCGAGGTCCCGGTTGTGGGATGAAGAAGCGTTACGCCGCGGCGTCGAAGCCGGTGTCGTGCGCCATGCGCTTCAGCTCCAGCAGCGCGTGCTTCTCTATCTGGCGGATCCGCTCACGGGTCAGGCCGTGCTGCTTGCCGACCTCGGTCAGGGTCCGCTCGCGGCCGTCCTCTATGCCGTACCGCGCCTTGATGATCGAGGCGGTGCGGCCGTCGAGGCGGTCTATCAGGTCCTCCAGCTCCTCGCTGCGCAGCAGCGTGAGCACGGACTGCTCGGGCGACGCCGCGGAGGTGTCCTCCAGCAGGTCACCGAACTGCGTCTCGCCTTCGTCGTCCACGGACATGTTCAGGCTGACGGGGTCGCGGGCCCAGTCCAGGACGTCGCTGATCCGCTCGGGCTTGGCGCCCAGCTCGGCGGCGATCTCCGCGTGCTCCGGGTCGCGGCCGTGCTCGCGGTTGAACTCGCGCTGCACACGGCGGATCCGGCCCAGCTCCTCGACCAGGTGGACGGGCAGCCGGATCGTACGGGACTGGTCGGCGATGGACCGCGTGATGGCCTGGCGGATCCACCACGTCGCGTACGTGGAGAACTTGAAGCCCTTGGCGTAGTCGAACTTCTCGACCGCGCGCACCAGACCGGCGTTCCCCTCCTGGATCAGGTCCAGCAGCGGCAGGCCGCTGCGCGGATAGCGGCGGGCGACCGCTACGACCAGGCGGAGGTTGGAACGGATGAAGACGTCCTTGGCCTTCTCGGCCTCGTCGACCAGCGCCTGCAGCTCCTCGGGCGTCGCGCCCGCGGCATTGCCGTCGGTCACCTCGCCGTCCAGGATCTGCCGGGCATAGACACCCGCCTCGATGGTCTGCGACAGCTCGACCTCCTTGGCGGCGTCGAGCAGTGGCGTGCGCGCGATCTCGTCGAGGTACATGCCGACCAGGTCGCGGTCGGCGATCTCCCCGCCTACGGCGCGAACACTGTTTGCCGTGTCAGCACCGCTCCTGGTGGGCTGACGACGGGCGACGGCACGGGTTGCCATGCGTGTGCTCCCTCTGCGATGAGTCGGTCGCGGGATGGTGGCGGCCGGGACACCTGATCCCTGCTGTCTGCCGGGGCCGGGTGCCCCCGTCTGAAGGAAACAACGGCTGGAAACCGGACAGAATTCCCACGGCGACCCGTCGTTTTTCTGATCATGCAGTACCCTGCGTCCCCACCGAGGGAGGCCCCATGCCGCTGGAGTGCGGGGAAGTGCAGGTCAGGCCGGGCACCGAGGCCGATCTGGCGGCCCTCACGGAGCTTTACAACCACTACATCCGTGAGACGGCCATCACATTCGACACCGAGCCCTTCACCCCCGAAGAGCGGAGACCCTGGCTCCTCTCCCACCCCGAAGACGGCCCGCACCGCCTTCTGGTTGCCCGGGAGAGCGCGGAGGGACCGGCAGCGGCCGATGGCGCGCGGCAGGGCCGCCTCCTCGGGTACGCGACCACCAGCCCCTTCCGCCCGAAGCCCGCGTACCGCACCTCGGTCGAGACGACGGTCTACCTCGCGCCCGAGGCGACCGGGCGCGGCGTCGGCACCCTGCTGTACAAGGCGCTCTTCGAGGCCCTGGAGGGCGAGGACGTGCACCGCGCGTACGCGGGCATCGCGCTGCCCAACCCCGGCTCGGCCGCCCTGCACGCCCGCTTCGGCTTCCGGCACGCCGGTACGTTCGCGGAGGTCGGCCGCAAATTCGGCCGCTACTGGGACGTGGCCTGGTACGAGAAGGAGCTCGGCTCCGGTTGACGCCGGCCGGGCCCGGGTGTCGCCTGGAGGGAGGGCGAGAGAGAGGAGCCGTCATGCAGACGCACGCTCGCACCCGCTCCACGGCCACCACGGCCGCGGCCCCCCGCCACCACCTGGCCGTCACGACCGGGGTCCCCGTCGCGGGCGGCATCGCCTACGGCATCTACGCGGGGCTGCTCGACCACAGCACCGGCTCGTCCAGCGTCCACGCGTTCGTGCTCGGCCTGCTCGCCACCGCGGTGACCGTGGTCCTCGGGCTGGCCCTGATGCACAGCCAGTCCCGCATGATCACCGAGGTCCGCGCCCTCTCGTACGGCGTGATGTTCGGCGCCACGATGGGCTTCCTCTACAGCCTCGCGGGGACGTCGACGGCCCTGAAGGCATCGGGCATGGGCGCCCTCTTCGGCGTGATCATGCTGGTCGTGGCCCTGTACCTCTTCCGTACGCACGGCGCTCCGGGGACGCGACGGTAACCACGCCCCGAGAGACCCCACGCCGCCCCGCCCCGTCGTCAGCCGACGGTCGGCGGGGCGTCGACGATCGGCGGGACGTCGTCGTTGCCGCGCCGGACGGTGCGTACGGTCGGGCCGCGGTCGGACCGTGCGGGCCACGGTCGGGCCCTTCGGGTCACGGTCGGGCCTTCGGGCCTTTCGGTCCACGGTCAGGCTCTCCGGACCACCTCAGGACGAACCCGCGTCCGCCGAGATCCAGCGCTCCGGAGTGAGGACGACGGCGACCACCTCGTCGCCGTCCCCGGAGAGCGCCTGCCGTACGTAATCCGCCACGCCCTCCGGAGGCACGTACCGCCCGGCCACCTCCTCGACGTCCTCGGCGGTGACCGGGACCAGCTTCGCCGGGCCCTCCGCCGTGACGTACCGGTACGTCGGCGAGGTGCGCTGCACGACCAGCGAGAACCGCCCCGCCGCTTCGATGAGCCGCGCCTTGCGGGACGTACGGCCGGTGAAGACCAGGAAGTCGCCGCCGGGCCGGTAGCTGTACCAGACCGGCACCGCCAGCGGGGCGCGAGCGCCTCCTGACTCCACAGCCAGCACGGCGACGTGCGGCTCGGCGAGCAACTGGTCACGTTCTTCCACGGTGAGCGGCATCGCTGCGCCTCCTGGGGCGTCGATGTGCGTGGCATGTCGAGTGGACCTGCGTGGACAGCGGGGCGCGTCGCCCCGTATGCCCTCGCAGTATGTCCTCGTCCGCCTGCACAACGAAGGGCGGCCGCAGGGCATTCCGCGTGTCGCCGGCCGTACGACCATGGGCGTAGGGCGGCCGTTCGAGGGGCGTTGGGGCCACGGTCCGTTACGCCCGCGCGCCCGCGTCCCTAGCCTCGGCACATGGACACCACGAGCGGCACCCCGCACCCCGCGAGCGGCACTCTCGACGAGGCCCTGGAGCGACTGCACACGCACGGGCCGGAGTTCCACGGCTACCTCAGCAACCACGGCCCGATGGCGGTCGAGGCGCTGGTCCGGCACGGCCGGGCCGGTTCCGTGCACCGCTGGCTCGACCGTTACGAGACCAAGCTGGAGGACCGCCCGGCCGCCGACACCGCGGTCACCGACGCGAACTGGCGGGAGGCGCTGGGCGACCCGCGCCGGGTCACCGACTGGACCGCGTACATGGGCCGGCAGCTCGCCGACCGGCCCTGGCGGGAGGTGCTCGCCGAGTGGTGGCCGCGGCTGCTCCCCGGTATCGCGGGCGCCGCCACACACCCCGTCATCAGGGTCGGGCACGCCGTCCGCACGCTCATGGAGGACGGCGAGGAGGAACCGCGGGTGGCGGAACTGGCGCACGCGCTCGGTTACTGGGCGGCGCGCCGGCTGCCGCTCGACGGGGTACCGGCCCCTGCGGGTCAGTACGACCCGCAGGACGCGCTGTGGGGCGTACCGCCGGTACCGGATCAGTCGGGCGGCATCCGGGGGCGGCTGGCCCAGCTGGCGGACACGCCGGGCTGGCCGGCCGCGGCGGCGGCCCTGCGGCCCGCTGACGGGCCTGCGGACGCCAGGGCGCTGCTGGCCGCCGTCGTCGCGGCCGCCACGGCCCGGTACGCGGTCGACGCGGCCGCCGAGCCCGTGATGCTGGTGCACGCGGCGACCGCCCCGAACGCCGTCCTACGGACGCTCCCCGCGCTGCCCGAACACCTCTGGGTGCCCAGCCTGCACGCCGCGTGGGCCGCGAGCGCGGCGGTGACGGCCGCGTATGCGCCCCGCCGCCGGCGGCCGGGGGCCGCCGCCACGGCCAGCGCCCCGGAGGCCGCGCCCGGCACCGACGCGCTGGCCGACGCTCTGCCCGACGCCCTGGCCGACGCTTTCGAACGGGCGGCCGCGCACGGCGACGAGCACGCCATCAAACTGACGGACACCGCGCTCGACGTGGCCACAGCCACCGGCCGCCCCGAGGCGCTGCGGGCGGCCCACCAGGCGGTCGCCCTCATCCCCCCGAAAAACTGACGCGTCGTTTCACTCCCCTGTCCACCCTCTCCATTTCGCTCCACTCCTTGTTAAAACTTCAAGAATTGCGGGAGCAGTGAGACAGTGGATGGTATGAGCAACGACATGGCCGGTGAGCCGCGCTGGCTCAGCGACGAGGAGCAGTACGCCTGGCAGTCGTACCTGCACGCCACCACGCTCCTGGAAGACCACCTCGACCGGCAGCTGCAGCGTGATGCCGGCATGCCGCACATCTACTACGGCCTGCTCGTCCAGCTCTCCCAGGCACCGCGGCGGCGGCTGCGGATGACCGAGCTGGCCCAGAACGCCAAGATCACCCGGTCCCGGCTCTCGCACGCGATCGCCCGCCTGGAGAAGAACGGCTGGGTCCGCCGTGAGGACTGCCCCTCCGACAAGCGCGGCCAGAACGCCGTGCTCACGGACGAGGGCCTGAAGGTCCTGGAGGAGACCGCGCCGGGCCACGTCGCGACCGTACGGGCCGCGCTGTTCGACCGGCTGTCCCCGGAGCAGGTGCGCCAACTCGCCGACATCTGCCGGTCGGTGGCGGACGGCCTGCAGCCGCAGGGCGCCGACCTGCCCTGGCTGCGCTGAACCCACGCGCACGCGAAAGGGGCGCCCGAGGGGCGCCCCTTCTGCACGTCTGCGTCAGTGCGCCATCACCGGTACCGGCACGTCCTCGGCCGCGTCCGCGCCGTCCTCCGAGCTCGCCGCCGGCGTACCGGCACCGGGCCGCCCCGTGGTGACGAAGACGAAGGCGATCGCCGAGGCGAGGAGCAGGATGCCCGCGGCCCACCAGATGGCGGCCGTGTATCCGTGCACCATCGACTGCAGCTTGAGGACGTCGGCGGAGCGCGCACCGGCTGCGTGCGCCGTCGCGTACGCCGTGGTCGCGCCGGCCGCGATGGTGTTGAGCAGCGCCGTACCGATCGCACCGCCCACCTGCTGCGAGGTGTTGACCATCGCGGAGGCGACACCGGCGTCGCGCGGCTGCACACCGTGCGTGGCCAGCGACATGGCCGGCATGAAGGCCGTGCCCATACCGAGGCCGAGCAGCAGGAACGAGGGCAGGATCAGCGCCGGGTAGGAGCTGTCCAGGTCGATCCGGGTCAGCGACAGCATGCCGATCGCGGCCAGCAGGAAGCCGGGCGCCATCAGGAGCCGCGGCCGGACCCGCGTCATCAGCCGGGCGCCGATCTGCGTCGAGCCGGTGATCATGCCCGCGATCATCGGAAGGAAGGCCAGACCGGTCGTGACCGGCGTGTACCCCTTCACGATCTGCAAGTAGTAGGTCAGGAACAGGAAGAGACCGAACATGCCGATCACGGCGAGGCCGAGCGAGGCGTAGACGCCACCGCGGTTGCGGTCGGTGACCACGCGCAGCGGCAGCAGCGGCGCCTTCACCCGCGACTCCACGACCACGAAGGCCAGCAGCAGCACAGCGGCCGCCACGAAGAGGCCGATGGTCGGCGCGGAGCTCCAGCCGTCGGTCTCGGCACGCGTGAACGCGTACACGAGCGAGACCAGTCCGGCCGTGGCCAGGATGACGCCGGGCACGTCGAGCCGGGAGGAATTACGGCCCTCGGCGGGCTCCCGGATGACCAGCAGCGCACCGATCGCCGCGACCACGGCGAAGGGGATGTTCACGAAGAAGGTCCAGCGCCAGTCCATGTACTCGGTCAGTACGCCGCCGAGGATCAGCCCGACGGCGCCGCCGCCACCGGCGATGGCACCGAAGATGCCGAACGCCTTGGCACGTTCGCGCGCCTCGGTGAAGGTCACCGCGAGCAGCGAGAGCGCGGCCGGGGCGAGCAGCGCGCCGAACACGCCCTGCAGCGCGCGGGCGCCGAGCAGCATCCCGGAGCTGCCCGCGGCGCCGCCGAGCGCGGAGGCGAGGGCGAAGCCGATCAGGCCGATGACGAAGGTGCGCCGGCGGCCCCACAGGTCGGCGACGCGGCCACCGAAGAGCAGCAGCCCGCCGAAGGCGAGCGCGTACGCGGTGATGACCCACTGCCGGTTCCCGTCGGAGATCCCGAGGTCCGCCTGGGCGGAGGGCAGCGCGATGTTCACGATCGTCGCGTCGAGCACGACCATGAGCTGGGCGAGGGCGATGAATATGAGCGCTTTCCAGCGCCGGGGGTCCACGTTCGGGACGGCGTTGGAGCCGGCTTTCTGGGCGGCTTTGGGAACGGCTTCGGACATGGGTGGGCCCACCTAGGGTGCGGAGAAGTACGAAAAGGGACGTGTAAAGCGGAGCTTGTGACGCGAGTCAGAAGAATTGAGGGAACGGCCGCCGGGACCTTCGGCTCACCGGTTTTGGATCACCGGCGACATTGCCGGAGGTCGTCCAACGTCGCCGCCGAGCCGGGCAGTTCGGACCTCGCCGGAGCCATCAGGCCGTCCAGGAACAGCTGAAGGTGGCGGTGTACGAACTTGTCGAAGTCGACACAGCCGCTGCCCGGCAGCGGCCGCGTGAGCTGGGTGATCGCGACCATCAGGTCACCGACGGCGATGTCGGTACGCAGTCGGCCGCTCTCGCGCGCGGCACCCATGAGGGCCTCGACGGCCCGCTCCAGGCGGTCCCGCGCGGCGAGCAGGTCGGGGTGGTCCTTGTCGACGCCGTCGGAGAGGAGCGGGCAGAGCGCTCCGATGCGCTCCTCGACGGCGGCGTGCACGAAGACCCGGAGCGCCTGGAACGCGTCGTCCTCCGCCGCGAGCGCGCACTCCGCACGGTCCGCCGTGCGGTCCATGACGGAGAGCGTGACGTGGTGGATCAGGTCGGCGCGCTCCGGGAAGTGCCGGTAGAGGGTGGCGTTGCCGACGCCGGCCCGGCGGGCGACCTCGTCGAGCGGGACATCGGCCCCGTGCTCGACCATGGTCTCGCGAGCGGCCGCGACGATCCGGTCCCGGTTGCGCTGCGCATCGGCCCGCAGTCGGGGCTGCGCCGCCTTGGCCGCGGGGGTACGGGTGACAGTCACGTCGGCTCACTCCTTCCGGGTACTTTCGGGTACTTCCTGGGCTGCGGGGCGAAACCGGGGAGCGGGTCCCCGTTTCGCACGGACGCCTGGTTAAACGGGGACCGGCTCCCCGGTTATTTCCCGCACGCCTTGTGACCTGCGTCACTTCCCCGCGCCCCCGCGAAAACCACTCCCGTCACCGGATGACGTAACCCGACGGGCAGGCCGCCGCCCGCCGCCCCAGGGTGAGCACATGAGGCAGATACCGTCCGCCCTGCTCGCCACCACGGCCCTGGCGGCCACGCTGGCCGTACCGGCCCTGAACGCCGCCGCGCCCCGCCCCTCCGGCACCGCCCGGCACGGCGACAGCCGCCCGGCCGCCTCCCCGCCCCCGGACACCCGGGAACGGACGGACGCCCCCACTCCCCGCCCAACGGGAACGAAACCGGGAACGAAGCCGGGGACGACGGCACGCGAGACGTCCTCAGCGCCTCCGCCGCACTCCCCCACAGGCCCCCCGACGCGCTCCCCCCGCGCCCCCTCCGCGGCCTTCCCCTCCGGCCCCTGCGCCCTCCCCGGCGCCACCACCGGCGTGTCGGAGGCGGCCGCCACTCCCCGCGGCTTCACCCGCGCCACCGGCCGCGTACGGGCCCTCACGGTGCTCGTCGACTTCCCCGACGTACGCGCCGGGATCAGCCCCCGCGCGCGCTACGGCGAGTTCTTCCCGGCCGTCCCCCGCTTCTTCCGCCAGAGCTCCTACGGCACGCTCGACTACCGCTCGACACCCGTCCTGAAGTGGATACGCATGTCCCGCCCGCTGGCCTCGTACGACATCGGGCGCGGCACCTCGTTCAACCCCGCCTCGAACAACGGCTATTACGCGGTGGCGAAGGAAATCGTGCGCGCCGTCGACCGCGACGTGGACTTCCGCGCCTACGACCTGGTCAACGTCCTGGTCACACCGAACGCCGGGCCACCCGCGACCGAGAACGTCTGGTCCGTCACCTTCAGCGGCGGCCCGCTGGGCCTGCGGACGGGCGACGGCACGCAGCTCAGGAACGTCTCGTTCATCTGGAGCCGGCAGACCGGCCCGAGCGCCTACCGCGTCCTCAACCACGAGAACGCCCACTCCTTCGGCCTGCCGGACCTGTACTTCACCGACGGGCGCGCCGATCCGCACCCGGTGGGCCACTGGGACCCCATGGACGTGGACTGGGGCCCGGAGAACGACTTCCTGGGCTGGCACAAGTGGAAGCTGGGCTGGCTGGCCCCGGACCAGGTGGACTGCGTACGCCACCCCGGCACCGTCACCACCCACCGGCTCACCCCGGCCTCCGTACCCGGCGGAACGAAGATCGTCGTCATCCCCGTCTCCCGGTACCGCGCCTACGTCGTAGAGGCCCGCCGCACCGGCCCGCTCGACCCCACCGCGTGCCGCCCCGGCGTCCTGATCTACCGCGTCACCACCGACACCCCTTCGGGCAGGGGCCCGGTCCGCGTCTCGGACGCCACCCCGAAGAGCGCCGGCTGCTACCGCAAGGACCCGAACGTCCGCGCAGGCCTGACCGATGCCACGTACCGCCCCGGCCAGACCTTCCACGCCGACGGCCTCACACTCTCGGTACTGCGGAACCCCCCGCCCGACGCGCCCCCCTCGAACACCTCAAACGCCTCGGACACCTCGCACACCTCGGACGCCTCGGACACCTTCCGCGTACGAATCACCACTCCAAAACGCCACTGACGGCGCGAGGAGCACAGGGCCACCAAGGGGTACTGGTCATGGGTACTGGTCATCAACCTCGCCAGCGGGTCTGCCTCAATCCGTCCAATGCATCCGCCCCAAACTGATGAGCCGGAGCTGACGACGAGCACGCTCCGCGACCCGATCACAAGCGGCAGCGCCATCGTCATCGGCGGCATCCGCGGCGTCCGCAGCATCCGCGGCGTCCACGACATCCGCGGCGTCCAGAATCGCCGAAGCGGTCATCACCAGATGATCGACGTACATCTCGGCGAGCATCAGCACGTCGTCGTCGCTCCAAGCGTCCGACACCGGCTGCTCCCTGAGCCCCGCCGCCACCTCCGCGGCGAACCGCGCCAGCTCCGCCGCTATCGCCTTCCGCACGGCGCGTACGCCCCCGTGCCGCTCCCGCGCGATGAATCGCACATGCGCCGGGTTCTCCCGTACGTACTGCTCGACGACCGCGACCGTACGGTCGATGCGCTCCTCGGCGCCGGGCTGCTCGGCGAGGATCGCCCGGATCACGACGTGCAGGCTGCCGAGCGACTCCTCGACCAACGCGACGCCCAGGTCGGGGATGTCCCGGAAGTGCCGGTAGAACGCCGCCGGCGCCACCCCCACCACCCGCGTCACCTCACGCAGCCCGAGGCTGCTCAGGCTCTGCTCCGCCAGCAGCCGCAGCCCGGCGTCGAGGAGCGCCTGCCGGGTCTTCTGCTTCTGGGCCTGCCGGACGCCGATGGTGTGACTCATGCCATTCAGTAAACATCCGTTCTCCGACACGATCCACCCCGGGGTCGCGCTAGACTCGTAAGTCAGTGAACAACTGTCACACCAACTGTTCACCTAAGTGTCGATCAAGGCCACTCACCTCACTCGGAAGGGCCAGAAATGATCTTCCTCGTCGCAGCCTTGCTCCTCCTGGGAGTCCTCCTGGGCACCGCGGCACATCTCCCGCTCGGGGCGACGCTGACCGCGGCCGCCGCGATCGCGGTCTGGCTGCTGATCTTCGCCATCCGCGAGTACCGCACGAAGGAGGCCCGTCGATGACCACGCTCACCCACCGCGCCGAAACCCGCACCGACGAGCCCGAGGCGCACACCGAGCAGACCGAGCAGACCGAGCAGACCGAACACCGTACGGACAACCGCACCGCGCCCGACAGCGCAACCACCTCCCGCCGCAAGGCGAACCAGGCCGACGGCATGGCCGTGGCCTCCTTCATCCTCGGCCTGGTGGGCCTGCTCGTCATGAACGTCGTCCTGGGCCCGCTGTCGCTGATCCTGGGCGCCCTCGCCCTCTTCCGCGGCACCGACCGGCGCGGCCGCGCCCTCCTCGGCATGACCCTGGGCGTCGCCGACCTCATCGTGCTGGCCGCCCTGGTCACCACCGACGGCACCGTCAGCTGGAACTTCCCCACCTGACCCATCACCTGGCGGCGAGACCGGGCACGACCCCATCCGCTACCCTGTTCACGGCCAGCCGATGGTGCGCGCAGCCCCTCACCCAGGGCACCGCACCACCACTGACCGCCCCGCCTCCGTAGCTCAGGGGATAGAGCACCGCTCTCCTAAAGCGGGTGTCGCAGGTTCGAATCCTGCCGGGGGCACAAGCTGTGCCGCAGGTCAGAGAGTTGTGGGCCCTCCGTTCACTCGAACGGAGGGCCCACTTCGTGCCTGAACGCCCCATAGATGCCCCATCTCTACGGAAACGTGGCGATGGTTTGAGGATGGACCGGGGATGGATGCGGCATCGGGACTCAGCGCGCGTTGTGCAGCTCTTGGCACACATCCGCGCTACTCGGCCGGTCGGCGGGATTCCGGCTCATCATCTGCTCGATGATCTTCCCCAACGGCCCCGGCACGTTGACCGTCCGGTGCGACTTGGTCGCCACGGCTCGCCGCCGTTCCTCACGTGAGGCATCGTCCGGGTAGTCCACGTGCCGCCAGCGGGCCAGTTCGGAGGCGACAGCCTCTCGAGCTGGCCCTTTGGCTTGTAGGCGGCCGGGCCGTGTGCGGATCGGGCAGGGGCTGGTTTCGGCGGCCTTGGGGGGGGTTGTTGTTTAGCCTGGGTGGGGGCGGCGAGTGGTCGCTTGCGGGGGTGTTTGGGATGGAGTCGTCCATGACCACTGCACGGGATTTGGTGATCATCGCTTTGGATGTGCCGTCCGGGCGGCCTCTGGAGCAAGGCGAGCTGTCGCTGGCGTTGGCGGGGGCCGAGTTGATTGATCTTCTGGCCGCCGAGGCCGTCGGGGTGGACGGTGAGCTCATCGTGCCGGGGCACCGGCCGGCGATCGCTGATCGACTGTTGGACGATGCCGCGTCGTCGCTTGTCCGGCAAGTGCCGTACGAGTCGGTTGAGGACTGGCTGTGGCGGAGGGGGCGTGGGCTGTATTCGACGTATCTGGCCGCGCTGGAGGCGGACGGGCAGATTGCTCGGGAGCGCCGTCGCTGGATGGTCGTTCGGGCCGGGCAGGTGGGGTTGGTCGATTCGCCCGAGCGGCGCTTGGCGGTGGACCGATGGGCATCGGGTGAGCCCACTCTCGTCGCTCTCGCCTCGGCCGTCGGGATTCACGACGGGGAGGGCGGGGAGGGCGAGGAGAAGGAGGAGGCGCCGAGCGTGGGTGACGAGGCGGTGGTGATGGTGCTGGCCGTGGTGCATGACGCGTTGATGGAGTTGGAGGCCGTACGGCAGCGGCGGGCCATCGAGGATGCCGCGTTCGACAACATTTGGCGCGGCAACTGACGGCGCCATCGAGATCAACGCTTTGCTACCGCACGACAGCGCGGGCGGCGGAACGTTTTGTCAAGTCGCTTGTTGGTGCGTGCTGTTGGTGGTCGTGAACTGTGTGATGAGCGTTGTGGCGCGGGAGTTCTTACGCCGCTTCAGTGATCTTGGGGTGGTGGAGCGGGCCGTGGGGGGATTCGCGTGGGCGGGCGCGATTAGGTGGGATGCGTGCCACACGAATTCTTTGCGCGCCCGTACGCGTTGGTCGGAGCGCGTACGACGACCATGTTGGAGGCCCCCTGGTACCCCTGCGGGTCCGGCGGATCGAGTCGCCGGGTGTCGGAGGGACATCGGCGGGCGCCGGCGGGCGGGGGGCGTACGTGACCGCGCTGAGCAGCATGGCCGCTGCCGCGCCCCGGAGCGCGTCCGGCGCGGCCGACGGTATCGGAGGAGGCGGCGCTGACGCGGTCCTCTTCGGGTGGGCGAGGGAGCTCGTCACGCCCGCGCTGCGCCGGGTCGTCGAGGAGCTGCCCGCGCCGCAGCGGGAGGTCGCCGGGTACCACCGCGGCTGGAACGGGGCCGATGGGAGCGCGGCCGGCGAGCCGGCCACGGACCGCGGCGGGAAAGCCGTCCGCCCGGCCCTGGTCTTCCTGTCCGCGCTGGCTGTCGGCGCGCCCGCCGAGAGCGTGGTCCCGGGGGCCGTCGCGGTCGAACTCGTACACGACTTCTCGCTGCTGCACGACGACGTCATCGACGCGGATCCGCTGCGTCGCCACCGGCCCGCCGTGTGGCGGCAGTACGGTACGCCGGCCGCGGTGCTGACCGGTGACGCCCTGCTCATCAGCGCCCTGGCCGTACTGGCCGCCGACTCCACCCCGCACGCCGCAGCGGCCACCAAGGAACTGTCCTGCGCACTGGACGACTTGCTGCGCGGCCAGAGCCAGGACGTGGCCTTCGAGAGCACGCCGCGGGTGCGCGCCGAGGAGTACCTGGAGATGGCGGCCGGTAAGACGGGCGCGCTGATGGGCTGCGCGTGCGCGCTGGGGGCGCTGCTGGCCGGCGCGTCCAACGCGCGCACCGCCGGGCTGCGGGACTTCGGCCGGCATCTGGGCATCGCCTTCCAGTGCGTCGATGACCTGCTGGGCATCTGGGGCACCACTCGGCGCAGCGGGAAGCCGGTGGGCGCGGACGTCGCGGCCCGGAAGAAGTCGCTGCCGGTGGTCGTGGCGCTCGCCGACAACGGGCCTGCCGGGCGACGGCTGGCGGAGCTGTACGACCGTACGGAGCCGCTGTCGGCTGCGGACATCGTGACGGCCACCGAGCTGATCGAAGAGGCGGGCGGGCGCGAGGCGACCGCGGTGGAGGCCAGGCGGCAGGTGGGCGCCGCGATGCGGGCGCTGGCCCGCGCGGAGCCCGTACCGTCGGTGTACCGGCAGTTGCACGACCTCGCCGTGCTGATGACCCGGCGGGATCACTGACGACACGACGGGATCACTGATGGCGCGGCCGGATCGCTGATGGCCGGCGGAGCGCCATTGGCCGACGGAGTAACGGAAATTCGGTGGCGGGCGCGATCGAGGCGCGATCGATACGTTCGGGGACGTAACCCATAAGGCCCGCAGCCGTTTCTTCTAGTGGCCATTGCGCTTTCTTGGCGGATATTGCGGGACCCAGCCGGGGGCGGCAGATTTTTGGAACAGAGACAGCACACCCTTCAGCCGAAAAAACCGTCGGCCGGCGGACCACCGGCGATCAGTGTGTACGGCCTCCGGGTCGCGCGCGGGGACCGGGCCCTTCTCGACGACATCAGTTTCGCCGCGCCCCGCGGTGCGATCGTCGGCCTGCTCGGCCCCAGCGGCTGCGGAAAGACCACGCTGCTCCGGTCCGTCGTCGGAATTCAGGCGTGTGCGGCGGGGCACGTCCAGGTACTCGGCCATCCGGCCGGTGCCGCGGCCCTGGAGACCCGCGTCGGGTACGTCACGCAGGCGCCGTCCGTCTACACCGACCTGACGGTCCTCGAGAATCTGCGGTATTTCTCGGCCGCGTTGGGGCTGCGGGGCTGGCGCCGGGAGAACGCCGTGGTGCGGGTGGTGAAGGAGGTCGACCTGGCGGACTGGGCCGACCAGCCGGTCGGGCGGCTGTCGGGCGGCCAGTACTCGCGCGTCTCGCTGGCCGTCGCGCTGCTCGGCTCGCCGGAGCTGCTGGTCATGGACGAGCCGACGGTGGGCCTCGATCCGCTCATCCGACAGGAGCTGTGGGCCGTCTTCCGGCGGCTGGCCGACGAGGGGACCACCCTGCTCGTCTCCAGTCACGTCATGGACGAGGCTGACCGTTGTGACCGGCTGCTTCTCATGCGCGACGGCCGGCTGCTGGCCTCCTGCGAGCGGTCGGAACTGCTCGCGCACACGGGCTGCGCGAGCGTGGAGGGCGCGTTCATGCGGCTGGTACGGCCGGAGGCGAGGACGGCGGACGACGCCGCCTCCACGTCCGCACCGGGCCACGCCGATTCCGTACCCACGTCATCGGGCCCCGAGCCGGCCCCGGAATCGGCCCCGGGATCGGCCCCAGAATCGACCTCTGATTCGGCCCCGGGATCGGCCTCTGATTCGGTCCCCGAGTCGGCGCCCGCCCCCGCTCCCCCGGACTCCGTCCCGCCCCCCGCCCAGCCGCTTTTCGACGGTGCCATGCTCCCCGATCCCCACGCATCATTCTTCGCATCGGAGTGCCGAGGTTGAGGAGGTTCAGCACATGAGAACCGAGTACCGGCCGTCGGTCGTGTCCCGCGCGGTCCGCACCGCCCGCGCCCTGCCGCTCACCCCGGGCATCACCCTCGCCACCGCGCAACGGGTGCTGCAGCAGATCGCCCGCGACCGCGGCAGCGTCGCGCTCATGCTCGCGATCCCATGCATGCTGATGGTGATCCTCAAGCTGATGTTCGACGACGCGGACGGCGCCTTCGAGCGCATCGGTCCGCAGGTCTTCGGGATCTTCCCGCTCATCGTGATGTACCTGGTCGCCTCGGTCTCGACGCTGCGCGAGCGCACCTCCGGGACCGCCGAGCGGCTGCTGACCATGCCGGTGCAGCGGCTGGACATCGTGCTCGGTTACAGCCTGGCGTTCGGCTTCCTGGCCCTGCTCCAGGCCGTACTGGCGACGCTGCTGTCCGTGGGGCCGCTCGGTCTGGACATCAAGGGGCCGCCGTATCTCCTCATGATCATCGCGATGCTGGGCGCGCTGCTCGGGCTGGCGCTGGGCCTCCTGGTCAGCGCCTTCGCGCGGAACGAGTTCCAGGCGGTGCAGTTCCTGCCGGCCGGGGTACTGCCGCAGTTCCTCGTGTGCGGGCTGTTCGTACCGCGCGAGGACATGAGCGGGACGCTGTCGGCGGTGGCCAAGGTGATGCCGATGACGTACGCGGTGCAGGCCGCCGGCGAGGCCGCCCGGCACGACGGGGTGACCGGCCTCTTCGTACGGGACGCGCTGCTGATCCTGGGGTGCGTGATCGTCGTACTGCTCGCCAGCGCGGCCACGCTCAAGCGCTGAGCGGAACGGAGCGGACTCAAACGCTGAGCGGAGCGGTCTCAAGCGCTCAGCGGAGCGGAAGGGCCGAGTGGGTACGACAGTTGGATAGGACAGTGAGGTGGGTCCGGCTCGCTTGCCGGACCCACCTCACCGCGTCGTGCCGGTACTGCGTACGGCTACCGGCGCCTGGTACCGACGCCTCAGTACCCACCGCCCGAGGTGTTCCAGCCGAACCCGCCCTGGACCTGGCCCGTGGAGGGGAACATGAACGGGCCCATCTGGATCGGGCGGCCGCCGGGCTCCCCGTCCGAGGGAACCGCGGACGACGCGGACGACGCGGACGGGGCAGCCAGCGCGGACGGAGCGGCACCGCACGTGGCGAGGGCGACAGCGATCACGGATGCGGCCGCGGCACGTCGCAGGAACGACATGAATTCTCCTTGTGTGGGGCGGGATTTATGCCGGACACCGAAACCTTAATAGCGGCACCGTCCGCAATCACGGGGTTCCTGGAGTTTCCGCGTTTCTTCCCTCAAAGGGGGACGACTGAGCGGCGAAACAAAGGAAGTTGGCAGGACAGCCGAAAATCAATTTGCGTGAAAAGCTGAGAGGCGGATTCCTGAGATCTGAGACCTGAGGCCTGCGGTCTGAGTCCTGAGGCATGAGGCATGAAACCTTAGGTCTCAAACCTGGAATCACACGCCGAGCAGCGCGTCGTCCCACCACCACGCCACCGTGGGCAGCCCCCGAGGCGCCGACCGGTCGTCGTCCGCCGGCGATTCGGCCCACTCCAGGGGCGCCTCGTCCATGGGGTCCGGTACGCGCCCCAGGCTCAGGTAACGCGGCACCCGGAGTCCCCACTCCGCGTTGCCCCGGATGCCGTACCGCAGGCCCTGCAGGTAGCTGCTCAGCTCCAGCCCGGCCTGCGCCCGCACCCGGTCGTGCACGGCCATGAAGCGCAGCAGTACCCGGTCCCGCAGCCGGGTGGCGGCCGCGACGGCCTCCGGGAGCGGCAGGCCCGTGTCGTGCATCAGCACGCTGTAGACGTTCTGGTCGGTCTGGCCGCGGGCCAACTCCTTGCGCAGGGAGTGCCGGTCGTTGTCCAGCGCCGCGACCATGATGGCCATCTCGGTGAGCGCGCGGACGGCCGGCTGCTCCATCTCCTGGGCGGGCACCTCAAGGCCGGTAGCCAACTCCAGCATGGCGAACGGCGGTTCGCCGCCCGCTGACAGCAGCCGCATGGCGACGTACTCGTCGAGGCCCGGCATCCGGCCGGCCGCGGCGTTGCCGACCTGCCAGGTCACGCCGGAGAGCCAGGCGCGGTGGGCGGCGACGAACCGCCGCACCTGGAGGGGCGTACCGAAGGAGCGGAACTGTGCCGCGATCTCCTGCAGGGCCGGGATGAACCCGTCCGACTCGTCCCGCGCGGACGGCGCCTCCAGCGCGCGCTGCACACGGCCGGCCAGCGCGCTGAACGTGGCGGGCCGGGTGCTGAACGGGCCGTTGTCGCACCGGTTGTCATCGAAGGCGAAGCCCCAGTACACCCACAGCGAGGTCCACAGCAGGCGGTCGTCGGTGGCGGCGTCGGGAGCGAACCGGGCGAAGAAGTCCGTACTGCACGAGGCGGTGACCCACGTGCGCTCCTCGTCCGTCGCGCACATGGGACTGGTCCGGATCCACTCCTTGGCCCGTTCGTCGACGATGTGGGCACGCGGGTGCCTGGCGGATTCCAGGGGGCAGAAGATCGGCGGGAGATCGATCTCGTTGACGGTCATGGCCATGAACAGCACCTCTTGCCCTTGCTGACGACGACGGCACGAACGGGCCTCATCCTGCAACGGCCGTCGCCGGGCGACCGCGACCTACATGCCCCCGGCAAGCATTCCCCCCTAACAGGGCAGAAGCGGTCCGAGGTTGACGGTCAGGCGCGGTGCGGTCCGTCGTCCGCGGGCCCGTTCACCGGGCCGTCTGCCGGGCCGTCTGCCGGGCCGTCCGCCGGGCCACCCTCTTGCGGCCCGCCCTCGCCCATCTGGTTGTCGACCTGGTTGTCGATCTGGTTGTCGATCTGAGCGATGGCCCAGTGGGCCCAGTCGCGCGAGGCGGGGAGCATGTGGAGGCCGAAGCCGGCGGCGAGGTGTCCGAAGGCGAGGGGATCGGGCAGTACGCCGTCGGTCAGGTCGACGTCCACGGACTCCACCAGGGCGGACAGGGCGTCGAGATCGCGCTGTGCGTTCGCCGCGTAATCGGCGAGCACGGCGCGCGCCTCCTTCGGGTCCAGCGCGAAGAGGAGGAAGAGCCGGAGTACGAATTCGTTCCGTACGACCGGGTTACGGGGCGGGTTCAGCAGCCATTGCCGCAGGTCCGCGCGGCCGGCCTCGGTGATCGCGTACGTCTTGCGGCCGCGCGCCCCCTCCTCGACGACCTCGGCGAGGCCGTCGGCGGCCAGCCGGTTGAGCTCTTGGTAGACCTGGTTGTGCTTGGCGTGCCAGGCGTACCGGTCGAGGCTCCGCTCGAATTTCTTGGTCAGCTCGTAGCCGCTGCCGGCCTCGTCGGCCAGCAGTCCCAGCAGTGCGTACCGCAGCGACATCGCGTCTTCTCCGCCCTTCCCTTGCTGCGATCACCTTAGCCGGACAACAGGTAGAAGTTGACACGTGCCGTGCCACGTGTCACTTTCTACATGTCCAATCTGGAGTGCGGTGCGGCGGCAAGACGCTGTACGCACGGACGAGGAGTACGGGGGACGGGGCATGGGCGACGCGATAGCCAAAGAGGTCGAGGATGTCGAAGCGACGGCAATCGGGGCGGCCGGGACGGGGGCTGGCCTGGCCCTCGCCGGGCATCTCACGCCCGTACCGGACGAGATCGACGCGTACGACCTGCCGGTCAGCGGCGCCCTGCCGCCGGAGCTGAACGGCCGCTACCTCCGTAACGGCCCCAATCCGCTGCCCTCTTCGCTGGCTTCTTCACTGCCCTCTTCACTGTCCTCTTCGGACGGCGGCGGGCACTGGTTCCGCGGGCACTGGTTCCTCGGGCACGGGATGCTGCACGGCATACGGATCGCCGACGGGCGCGCCGAGTGGTACCGCAACCGCTGGGTGCGCACCACGCGCCTCGCCGGCGCCCCCGCCACGCGCCCCGACGGCACCCCCGACCTGGCCGCCAACCCGGCCAACACGCACGTCATCGAGCACGGCGGCCGGCTGCTGGCCCTGTGCGAGGGCGGGCTGCCGTACCGGATGACGCCCGAGCTCGGCACGGTCGGCCCCGAGGACTTCGGAGGCCGGCTGCGTACCGCGATGACGGCGCACCCGAAGGAGGACCCGGACACCGGGGAGCTGCACTTCTTCGGGTACGCGCTGACGCCTCCGTATGTCACGTACCACCGGATGTCGGCGGCCGGCGAGCTGGAGTTCAGCCGGGTGGTGGACGTGCCGGCGCCGACGATGATGCACGACTTCGCGATCACCGAGCGGTATGTGATCTGGCTCGACCTTCCGGTCACGTTCGACACGGCGCTGCGCGGCGGGGGCATGCCGATGCGGTGGAACGACGCGTACGGGGCGCGGCTGGGCGTGATGGAACGGTCCGGCGACGGTCCGGTGCGGTGGTTCGAGATCGAGCCCTGTTACGTGTTCCACGTGGGCAACGCCCGGGAGGACGCGGCGGGGCGGATCGTGCTGGACGCCGTGCGGTACGACAGAGGAACGTTCAACGATCTGTGGGCGACGATCGGCGGCCCGGGGGCGAGCGGCTCTGCCGCGGCCGGGCCGGTGCTGTACCGGTGGACGCTCGACCCGGTGACCGGCGCCGTGGGCGAAGCGGCCCTGGACGATCTCGCGGTCGAGTTCCCCACCGTGCACGCCGGACGGGTGGGGCGCGCGCACCGGTACCTCTACCTCGCGTCCGAGGAGCCGAGCGGTGCGGTGGTCCGGTACGACGTGACCACCGGCGAGCGCCAGGTGCACGACGTCGGTCCGGACCGGGCGGTCGGCGAGGCGGTGTTCGTACCGGCTCGGGACGCGCGCGCCGAGGACGAGGGCTGGCTGCTGTCGCTCGTCACCGACCGCTCGGGCGCCGGCTCCGAACTCCTCGTCCTGGACGCCACCGACCTCACCGCGGCCCCCGTGGCCTCGATTCACCTACCGCGCGCGGTCCCGGCAGGCTTCCATGGGTCATGGCTCGCGGACGGGGAGCGGGCGAGCGACGGGGGACGCGGCAGCGACGGGGGCGAGCGATGAGCGCGACCACGTACTACGACGGTTACAACCGGCAAGGGCAGCGAGCGCAGCACGGCCAGCAAGCGCAGCAAGGAGAAGTAACGGTGCATACGGGGGCGGAGACCATGGGATCGGAAACGGCGGGACCGGAGACGGCGGGATCGGAAACGGCCGGATCGGAGACGGCCGGATCGGAGACGGCATCGGGGCGGCCGGCGGAGCCCGGCGCGCAGCAAAGGGGCGCGAGCGCCACCAGCCCACGCGAGGGCGAGCGCTGGTCGACCGGCCTCTGGGAGACGATCTCGACCCTCGTCTGGGACGTGGGGCTGTCGATCGGCGCGTACTACGCCCTGCGGGCGTTCGGCACGAGCGTGTACGTCTCGATGCTCGGCGCCACCCTCGCGGCCGCGCTCCGCGTGGCATACGTGGCGTTCCTCCCGCGCCGCTTCGATGTGTTCGCCGCGTTCATGCTCTCCGTATGGGGCGTCGGCCTGCTGCTGTCCTTCGTGAGCGGCGACGCGCGGTTCGTACTGGCCAAGGACTCGGTGCCGACCGGCCTCGCGGGGCTGATCTTCCTGGGTACGGCGGTGGCCGGACGACCAATGATCTTCGCTGTCATCCGCCGCACACAGGGCCGCACGGCGCGGGCCCGGGCCGAACTCGACCAGCGGTGGGCCGGTGAGCCCGCGTTCCGGCGCACGGTGACGATCATGACGTGCGTGTGGGGCATCGGCATGCTGGCCGAGGCCGTCCTCAGGCTCCCGATGATCTACATGCTGCCGGTCGACGCGGCCACCGGCCTGTCCGGCCTGCTGCAGATCGCCACCTTCGTCCTGCTCACCTTCTACACCGTCGTCCACCGCAAGCGGGCCACCCGCCGCGCCGCCCAGTAGGCGGCCCGGAAAACCGGACGGATGCGGGGCGACACGGTACGGCGCGGGGGGCCGCACCGCGCCACCCCGCATCCGTCTCCGCGCTCCCCGTATCCGTCTTCACGCCCTCCGCGCCCCCCAGGCGCAGCGGCCGCATGCAGCGGACAATGAAGCAACGGGCACCCGGACCGACGCGCAGGGTGCGCCATGCAGTTCCCAGAGAGCAGTGCCCCGTACCCATAGTGGTGGGTGATCTTCATGGGGCACCGGTCCCGCACACTCGGCATATCTCGCACACTCGGCATGACCCGCGCATTCAGCGCCTCCAGAGCGGTCTGCACACGACGATCCCGGTGCACCGCGGGCCTGCTGGCAGGGTCGGCCGTGGTCGCCTTGGCCCTCGGCGGCTGCTCCTCGGGTTACTCGTCCGGCAGCGCCTCGAAGACGGTCACCAGCACGGCGACGGTCACCACCCCGCCACGTACTTCGGCACCGCCCGCTCCCGCCTCCTCCTCCGCTCCCGCGCCGCCGTCGCAGCATTCGGAGGGGCCACGGACGTCGGCTCCGGCGACCGTCCGCGATGCCGCGGCCACCGTCGAGGCGTACTTCGACGCCATCAACGTGGGCGACTACCAGCAGGCATGGGCGCTGGGCGGCAAGAACCTCGGTGGCTCGTACAGCGCGTTCACCGAGGGCTTCGCCGACACGTTGCAGGACACCGTCCATATCCTCGGCGTCGAGGGCGGCCGGGTCACCGTCCATCTCGACGCACTGCAGTCGGACGGCTCGGTGCGCTCCTTCGCCGGCACGTACACCGTGGCCGACGGTGTCATCACCGGCGCATCGATACGGGCCACCGGCGGATCGACGTCCGAGGAGCCCGGAACGACATCCGAGGAGCCCGGGTCGTCGGCGTACTACGACACCTGCGCCGATGCCCGCGACGCGAGCGCGGCTCCGATCCAGTCCGGCGAACCGGGTTACGCGGAACACCTGGACCGCGATCACGACGGCACGGCCTGCGAACCGTACGAGCGGTGATCTTGCACCCCGTGCTGCTCTTCCGCGTGACATCGCCCACGCCGTTCGGCGTTCGCCCGCTCCCTGACTGTCCCGCTCGGGGGGAGTTATCCACAGGCTCAGCGGCGGGGCGGGTCGGGCTCGTAAGCTGCCTGGCATGAACGACGTGGACGATGGGCTGGACGGAGCCCCGGGTGGCACGGGCGCAGGCCCCGGCCCGGGCGGCGGTGACGCGCGGACCGGTGGGGCGCCGGGCGGCGAGGCCCTGGAGGTGCTGCACCGGATCTTCGGGTACGACGCGTTCCGCGGCAGCCAGCAGGAGATCGTCGAGCACGTCATCGGCGGCGGCGACGCCGTCGTCCTCATGCCGACCGGCGGCGGCAAGTCGCTCTGCTACCAGATCCCCTCGCTCGTGCGCCCCGGCACGGGCGTCGTCGTCTCCCCGCTCATCGCGCTGATGCAGGACCAGGTCGACGCGCTGCGCGCGGTCGGCGTGCGCGCCGGGTTCCTGAACTCCACGCAGGACATGGAGGAGCGCCGCCTCGTGGAGGCGGAGTTCCTGGCCGGCGAGCTGGACCTGCTCTACCTCGCGCCCGAGCGGCTGCGCGTGGAGCAGACGCTCGGCCTGCTGGACCGGGGGAAGATCTCCCTCTTCGCCATCGACGAGGCGCACTGCGTCGCCCAGTGGGGCCACGACTTCCGCCCCGACTACCTCGCCCTGTCGATGCTGCACGAGCGCTGGCCCGACGTCCCCCGGATCGCGCTCACCGCCACGGCCACCGAGGCCACCCACACCGAGATCACCTCGCGGCTGCGGATGGAGCAGGCCCGGCACTTCGTCGCCAGCTTCGACCGGCCGAACATCCAGTACCGCATCGCGTCGAAGAGCGAGCCGAAGAAGCAGCTGCTGGACCTGCTGCGCACGGAGCACGCCGGGGACGCCGGCATCGTGTACTGCCTCTCCCGCGCCTCCGTGGAGAAGACCGCCCAGTTCCTCGTGGAGAACGGCGTCGCCGCCGTGCCGTACCACGCCGGTCTCGACCCACGCACCCGCGCGCACCACCAGTCGCGCTTCCTCCGCGAGGACGGCCTCGTGGTGGTCGCCACCATCGCGTTCGGGATGGGCATCGACAAGCCGGACGTGCGCTTCGTGGCCCACCTCGACTTGCCGAAGTCGGTGGAGGGGTACTACCAGGAGACCGGCCGCGCCGGACGCGACGGCCTGCCGTCCACGGCCTGGCTGGCGTACGGCCTGCAGGACGTGGTCCAGCAGCGGAAGATGATCGACGGCTCGGAGGGCGACGAGGCGCACCGGCGGCGGCTGGCGGCGCACCTCGACGCGATGCTCGCGCTGTGCGAGACGGTGGAGTGCCGGCGGGTGCGGCTGCTCGCGTACTTCGGCCAGGAGAGCACCCCGTGCGGCAACTGCGACACGTGCCTGGCGCCGCCGCAGTCCTGGGACGGCACGGTGCCCGCGCAGAAGCTGCTGTCGACGATCGTCCGGCTGCAGCGCGAGCGCGGCCAGAAGTTCGGCACGGGCCAGATCGTCGACATCCTGATGGGCCGGAAGACTGCCAAGGTCATCCAGTTCGACCATGACGCGCTGAGTGTGTTCGGTATCGGCGCCGATCTGCGGGAGGCCGACTGGCGGGGCGTCGTACGGCAGTTGCTGGCGCAGCAGCTGCTGGCGGTCGAGGGTGACTACGGCACGCTGGTGCTGACCGGGACGAGCGGCGAAGTACTGCGCGGGGATCGCCAGGTCCTGCTGCGGCGCGAGCCGGAGAAGCCGGCCCGGGCGGCCAGGGCGAAGGCCGCGAAGGGCAAGCGGGCGCCGGTCGATCTGCCGGCGGAGGTGATGCCGGTGTTCGAGGCGCTGCGGGCGTGGCGCGGCCGGACGGCGAAGGAGCAGGGCGTCCCGGCGTACGTCATCTTCCACGACGCCACGCTCCGCGAGATCGCCACGGCCCGGCCGTCCACGACGGCCGAACTGGGCACGGTCAACGGCGTCGGCGAGAACAAGCTCGCGAAGTACGGCGAGTCGATCCTGGAGGTGCTGTCGGACGGCCAGGCGGGCAGTGCCCCGGCGGCCGGTGAGAGCTCGGCCGCCGTCGGTACGGATGGCGGTCCGGCCGGCGGGGCCCCGGTGGCGGCCGCCGCTGTCACCGCCGGCGGGAAGACCGCCGCTCCCGACTCCGACGAGTCCTGGGACTGGGACATGGAAGAGCCGCCTATGGACGACTGGTAAGCGGGGAAGGGCGCCCTCGGCACCCCCGCGCCGTCAGCTGTCAGTCCTCGCAGTGCCCCGGGCGGGCGTAGACCGTGACGCGGGCGCCGGTGACGTCCTGGGTGCCGCACTGGGTGAAGGAGTCGCGGAGGGTGGTGCGCTTGACGATCTCCGCGGAGGTCTCGTCCTCCGGCTCGTCGCGCGGGTCGCTGAGGACGACGATGCGCTCGGTGCCGAGCATTCGGGCCCGGATGCGGTCGGCGGAGACCTCCGTGCCGTACAGGGAGCGCGAGGAGTCCGGCGCCCGGGACAGCGCCAGGTCGGTCAGGTCGCGGAACCGCTCCGGCTCGGACCGGGTCCACACCCGCCGCCTGGCCGGCATGAAGAGCAGCCCGTCACCGGGCTCGGCCGCCGCCCGTACGGCCCGGACGACGGCGGTGGCGTCGTCCGTACGGCTCTGCGGGCTGCGCAAGTACACGGCGGCGGGCAGCAGCGCGACCAGTACGGCCACCAGCGCCCACCCCGCGCGCCGCCTGCGGGCCCGGCCGTCGTCGCCGAGCGGCCGGAAGGCCCGGTCCAGGGCAGCGCCCATCAGAAGGGCGAAGCCGACAACGCAATAGAGGACGTAGCGGTCGACGTACATCGGCTTGAGCTGGGAGAGCAGCATCAGCGCGGCCGGCGGCACGATCAGCAGCGGCAGCGCGAGCGGCCGCAGCCGCACCGGCCCCCGTGTCCGGACCGGTACGCGGGCGCAGAGTACGCCCACGACCACGAGCACCCCGAAGCTCACCAGCTGCACGGGATCGGGCCACAGGATCCAGCCGAGCTGGGCCGACTGCCCCATACTGAACAGCGCGAGCGGCGCGAGACCGGCGGCCACCACGCCGGCGGCGACGAGC
This sequence comes from Streptomyces sp. NPDC026301, assembly GCF_055567935.1. Lineage (NCBI taxonomy): Bacteria > Bacillati > Actinomycetota > Actinomycetes > Kitasatosporales > Streptomycetaceae > Streptomyces > Streptomyces sp. NPDC026301. Next base: position 189,318 of record NZ_JBVHPN010000008.1, read on the forward strand.
CAGGTACGGCGGACGGCGCGGCGGACCGCGCCCGGCACGCCGGACAGGACCACTGTCATGCCGTGCGCCGCGAGCACCAGCACGGCGAACTCGTGCAGCAGACAGGCGGCCAGCGTCACGAGCACGTACCCCGTCCACCAGCGCCGCGCGGCACCGGGCACGCCGAAGAGTCCGAGCCGCGGCGCGTCCACGGTGACGGGGCTCTCGGCGAGCGCCCGGACAAGGAGGTACGTGGACCATGTGACCAGCGCGCAGACGAGCGCGTACGAACGGCCCTCCTGCGCGTACTCCTGCACGAGCGGCAGGAGCGGGAAGACCAGCCCGGCCGCCATGCCCGCGCGCTCCCCGGCCACCCACGCCCCCAGGAGCGCGACCCCCGCGGCGGCCGCGGTCATCGCCAGTACCGAGGGCAGCCGCAGGGTCGTCACGCCACCGCCGAGGACGTCGAAGAGGGCGTGCATGAGGAGGTAGTAGAAGCCGTGTACGGCATCGACGTTCTGCAGCGTGTCCCACAGCTCGGGCAGGCTCCGGTGCGCCATGTCGTAGGTGACGACCTCGTCGCGCCACATGCTGCCCTGGCGGCGGACGCCCCACAGGCCCAGCGCCAGCGTCAGCACGCACGGCGCCGGCACGATCCTTGTCCAGGGCGCGGGCTCGGCGCGTACGAGTCCCGTGGCGGTCCGGACGTTCAGCGCGGTATCGATGACGGGCTCCCGAGCGGTCGGAATCGGGCCTGGCGCCCCGGACTTCCGTGCCCCCGGCCCTGGCCCCCGGCCCCCGGCCTCCGGTCCGGCAGCGCCGCTTCACATTACCGCTCAGCCGAACACGTCAGCCGTACAGGTAAGCCGTGCGGATCAGCCGTACAGGGGCGGATCGCTCGCCCCCCGTACGCGCAACGCCCCGGCGGAACCGGGGCGTTGCGGTATGTGCGGGACGGGCGCCGGGTCAGCCCACGCGCGTGAGCTTCGCGCCGAAGGACGGCTCGGCGAGGTCCTTCTGGAGCGCCACCGGGACCTTGGCCTGGCCCGGGCCGCTGCCCGCCGTCAGCACGCCGACCTTCGTACCGGCCTTCGCCGTGTGCGGAATGGTCTTGCCCTTGTCCGTCAGCCCCAGCTTGACCGTCAGGGCGTTCCAGCCGACCGCCTTGAGGTCCTTGGTCGCCACGACCGGCGTGGTGCCGCCGACGCCGTCGTCCACCACACCGACGACGTCGCCCTTCTTCACGACCGTACGGTCCTCCAGGGCGCCCTGGGCGGTGGTGAGCAGTTCCTTGCTGACGGCGTTGGCGGTGTCGATGATCGGCGGCCGGTGCTGGCCGAGCACCGCGCCGACGATCAGCTGCGTCGTGCCGCCGACCTGCTGCCGGCCGGCGAAGAGCAGGTTGCCGCCCGCCTTCGAGGTGGAGCCGGTCTTGAGGCCGATGGCGTTGTTGTACGGCGGGAGGGTGTTGAAGTTCCGCCAGGTCTTGCCGGAGGGGTCGGTCCACGACGGCAGCTTGGTGATGTCCACCAGCGAGGGGATCTCCATCGCCTTCTTGCCCAGCTTCACCTGGTCCTGGGCGGTGCTGACGGTGGTCTCGATCAGACCGCTGGGGTCGGTGTAGGTGGTGTTCTTCATGCCGAGATCCTTGGCGGTGGCGTTCATCTTCTTGACGAACGCCTCCTGGGAACCGGCGTCCCAACGGGCCAGCAGCCGGGCGATGTTGTTCGCGGAGGGGATCATGACCGCGGACAGCGCGTCCTTCTGCGAGATGTGGTCGCCTTCCTTGACGGTGTCGAGGACCGACTCGTCACCGTGGCCCGCGCCCTTCTTGCCGTCCTCCTCGGCCTGCTTGTCGACCCGGATCATCGGGCCCTTCTTGCCCTGCTCCATCGGGTGGTCGCGCATGATGATGTACGCGGTCATCGTCTTGGCGACGCTGCCGATCGGGATCGGCTTCTGCGCGCCGTACGAGCCGATCGGGCCCAGGCCGGACACCTCGACGTACGCCTGGCCCTCGGACGGCCAGGGCAGGGACGGCTTGCCGCCGTCGAAGGAGTACGTCGCGTCCGAGGTCAGCGTGAGCGCCGGGTCCGGGAGCGGGCGCACGGCCTGCACGACCACGAAGACCAGCAGGAGCAGCAGGACCAGCGGGGTCCAGATCTTGAACCGCCGCACGATCGTACGGATCGGGGTCTCGGGCGGCGGCGGGGTGTTGGTGAGCTGCGCGAGCAGGTCGAGCGGGGGCAGCGGCTGCTGCTTCGTACGCTCGGAGTCGGGCAGCGCGGGGGCCCCTTCGGGGGCGGTGGACGACGGCTGGGCGGCGGCCGGCTGCGGGCCGGGGCGCGCCGGGGGCTCGGCGGCCGGCGGGAGCGGGGCGGACGCGGCGGCGGCGCCCGGGGCCTTGCCCGGGGCCTTGGGGATGTCCGAGGCGGCGCCGGGCTTACCGGCAGCCGGCTTCGGCGGCTTGACCGGCCGCTCGTCCGCCGACTTCAGCGCGACGAACTGACTGGTCCGCTCGGCGTCCCGCTCGGGGGCCGCCTTGCCGGACTTCTCGTCGTCCTTGGACTTCTCGGCGCCCTTGGCCTCCTCGGCGCCCTTGCTGTCCTTGCCGCCCTTGCCGCTCTTGCTGTCCTTGCTGTCCTTGCTGTCCTTGCTGCTCTCGGACGCCTTGCTGTCCTCGGCGTCCTTCTTGGCGCTCTCCCCGTCGCTCTTCTTGGCGCCGTCCTCCTTCTTGGCGCCGCCCTCGTCGCTCTTCTTCTCGTCCTTCGTGACGTCCTTCTGGGCGCTCTTCTGCGCGCCCTTCTCGGCGTCCTTCTCGTCCTCGCTGCCGCCGGGCTCGGCGTCCTTGGGCGTGGCGGCGGCTGCGGCCTTCTTCGCGGTCTCCGACCGCTTGGGGATGGCGGCAGCCGTGGCCTTCCGGGCCTCCGCGTCCTTCTCCGCGTCCTCCTTGGCGCCCTTCTCGGCGTCCTTGGTGGCGTCCTTGGCGGGAGCCTTCTCTTCACCCTTCGGCTTTACGGCAGCAAACACTCGGGTGGCGTCATCAGCGGGGGCCGACTTCGGGGTCACCGTGCCGAAGACGGCCGTCGGCTGGTCCGGCTGACCGGCGCCCTTCTTGGCCTTGCCGCCCGGCTTCCGTACGGGCAGCGCGGACTCCGCTTCGGCGTCGGCGTCGCCTTCGGCTTCGGTGTCGGCCTCGGCCGCGCCACCGGTCTCCGCGTCGGCCTCGCCCTCAGTCACGTCGCCCTCGACCTCGTCCTCGGCCACGTCGCCGCCCGCAGGGGCCTCCGAGGCGCCAGAAGGGGCCTCAGGGGCTTCCTCACCCGCCTCCACGCCCTGCGCGCCGTCCGTGGCGTCCTTGCCCGCCACCCAGGCGGCCACCGCCGCCTTGAGCCGGGCATCGCCGCCTTCGCCGTTCCCGGAACCGTCCTTCTCCCCGGCCGCCGCAACCGAATCCGGCTCCGCGGGCGTCTCCGTGGACGTTTCCGTGGATTCGTCCTCGGTGGCCTCCTCGGCTGCCTCCCCGGACGTCTCCGTATCCGTCGGTGCAGCACGGAAGACCGCGAGCCGCGGATCGCGTTCGCTCTCCGCCGTCTCCCCCGACGACTGCTTCTGCTCCGACCTGTCGGGGGACTCGCCCGCCACCGGTGTCTCCTTCATACGTCGCGCTGCTGATCTGCCCAGTGTTGCCAAGTGTCCTGTGTGCGAGAAGCGCGGCTGCGTCGCCGCGCGGTCCGGGGCTCGCGCCCCGCTCTCAGAGGCTGTCGCCCACGCGGTAGACGAGAACGACATACCTGCCGGTTCCCTGCCGAATCACCCACGCACTCTCGACAGATGAATGTGAGAGGGGTCACCCTGTCATTCATCCACGCGGGGAGGCATGGATGGGCAGGAGCCGCAGAACAATTCCGGAGGAGCTTCTGCTGCTCGCTTTGGACCCGGCCACGGGAACCACAGCGCAGCCGCAGTCGCTCGACCTCGGTCTTGCCGGGGCCCAGCTAGTGGAGCTGGCTCTGGCGGGACGGATAGCCCCTGACGGGGATCGTATCGCCGTGGTACTGCCACGGCCGACTGGAGATCCGACACTGGATTCGGCGCTCGAGTTGCTGCGACGGCGCGGCAGCCCGGTGCGCGCGGTCCACTGGATCGGCGGGCCCCGGCTGGGGCTGCGCCAGACCTACCTCACGCATCTGGAGCGGTGCGGCATGGTGCATGCCGTGGCGGGTCAGATGTGCGGGGTGCTGCCGACGACTCGCTACCAAGCGACGGACACGGCCATCAGCCGGGAAATCAGGACCCGGCTGGACAACGCGATCCGCACCGGCGTACCACCGGACCCGCGGACCGCGGCGCTCGCCGCACTGGCCCACGCGGTCGGCCTCGGCAAGCATCTCTACCCCGGGAACGAAGGGCGTTCATCGCGCTCCCGCCTCCGGGACCTCATCCGGCACGACCCCATGGGCGGGCTGGTCGCGCACGCCGTCATGGACGTGCAGAACGGCGCCGCGGTGCAGCCGAGGCGCGCAACGGCAGCGGGGCCGGGCCCCGGAGCCGGCCGACAGCCGGCCGCCCGGGCCACGGACGGGACGCCAGGCGTTCCGGCACAGCCACTGCGGGGCAGCATGGCCCGCGTCGGCGCCCGTTAGCCGGACGGACAGTACCCGGGCGGACAGCACCCCGGGACGGACAGGACCGGGACGGACAGGAACCGGACGCACTTCACAGGACGGGACAGCAGCAGGACGCCGCCGACCCCAGGGCGGCACCGGCAGGAGCAGCACTCGCGCGGCAGACAGCGCGCGACGGCTGCCTGACCGGACCCACCCCGTCCGCAGCAGCATCCCTCACGCACGACCGCAGTACCGACAACGTAGCGCCCGGTGACGAACCGGCTGCCGACAGGCAGTACCCGGCGGCCGAACAGCCGGCAACGCAGCACCCGGCGACACACCGCAGCACCGACCCCAGGTCCCGTCCGGGAGCCGCAGTAGGCGCGGGGTGGTGGATCTGCCGTTCTGGACGACGGCGGGCCCGCCACCCCGCGCCCCTTTTCCGGCCGCCCTCGGCCCGGGCCAGTTTCCCGGCCCTCGGCCGCCTGTCGGGCAGGTACCGGTACCGGTGCTCCGACGGCGCTCCGCGCCCCCAGCAGGCGCGCACGCCCGCGCGCCTGCTTCCGCTTACCGCCGGCGCCCGGCAGAGCCCGTACGCCCGCGTACAGGCCCGCACACCGCCTTCCAGGCCCCGGCCCGGGCGCGGGCGCACCGATCCCGGCACCGGGCGCGGGCGCCGGTTCCGCTTCCGTACGCGCTCCCGGTATCCGCCCGTACGTCGCAGCGGGCGCCGTCCGGCCCGCCGCATCCCGTAGGGCCTCTCGTACCCGTGCCCACCTTGTCCGGCCATTTCCCAGCGCGGCGCCGACCGGTGGTGGCAATCTGCTGAACAGGAAAAAACAGCAGTCCGGAGCCGGAGGTGCACGTCCCGTGGCGTCCAATGTGAATCCCACCGTCAGGCGACGCCGGTTGGGCCAGGAGCTGCGCAGGCTCCGGGAGCTCAAGGGCATGACCGCGGAGGAGGTCGCCGAGCGGCTGCTGGTCTCGCAATCGAAGATCAGCAGGCTCGAGAACGGCCGCCGCAGCATCAGCCAGCGCGACGTCCGCGATCTCTGCGGGGTGTACGAAGTCGAGGATCACCGCATCGTCGATTCGCTGATGCAGATGGCGAAGGACTCGCGCCAGCAGGGCTGGTGGCACGCCTTCGGCGACATCCCGTACAGCGTCTACATCGGCCTGGAGACCGAGGCCGCCTCGCTGCGGGTGTACGAATCGCTGCTCGTGCCGGGCCTGCTGCAGACGCCCGGGTACGCGGAGGCGGTGATCCCGGGGACCGTCCCGGAGCTGGCGCCGGACCAGCTGGAGAAGCGCATCCAGGTGCGTATGCGGCGGCAGGAGCGGGTCAGCGATCCGCACACCCCGCTGCGGCTGTGGGTCGTGCTGGACGAGAGCGCGCTGCGCCGCGTCGTCGGCAGCCACCTCATCATGCGCGAGCAGCTGGAACACCTCGTGGAGATCAGCAAGCTGCCGCACGTGACGGTCCAGGTGCTGCCGTACGACACGGGCGCGCACGCCGGGATGTCCGGCACGTTCTCGATCCTGGAGTTCGACGACGCGGCCGACTCCAGCGTGGTCTACATCGAGGGCGTCACGAGCGACCTGTACCTGGAGAAGACCAACGACGTGCACAAGTACACGATCATGTACGAGCATCTGCGGGCCCAGGCGCTCAACGCCGATCAGAGCCGGGAGTTCATCGCCGAGGCCGCCAAGCAGCACGCCGACAGCACGAGGTGAGACGCGGGCCGGGCGCCGGTCGAGCCGGCCGCCGGACTTGAGCTGCGGGGCTTCAGCTGGCGGGAAACGGCCCGTAAGGCGTCCGAATACCGAATTCCGGAAGGGAAGCGGGCACGGTACACCGGCGCCGGTTTCTTTGAAAAGGGATCAAGGAATATGCCATACGAATGAGTGACACCCCTCTGGCGTCGGTGATGTTGGCGCGTAGCGTCATGCATACCGAATCCGCGCCAAGTCGCGGCAACCCAGAGTGAGTCGGAGTAAACATGGCAACCCAGCCCAATTCCGCACTGTCCTGGACGAAGTCCTCGTACTCCGGTGGCAACGGCGCCTGCGTCGAGATCGCCGTGCCGACGACCGAAGCCATCGCGGTGCGCGACTCCAAGAACCCCGATGGCCCCCGTCTGACGTTCGACACCGCCGCCTGGAGCACGTTCGTGACGGAGGTCGGCGCCGGTACGTACGACGTGGCCTGAACGGCCCGTCGTCCAGCCCCTCAGAAGTCCGCGTTCTGCACCCACCAGAAAGCACCACCCGATTCCACAACTCCATATCCGCCGCTCCACAACTTCATTGCCTCACCACACCGCACCACCGCAACGAGCCCTCTCGACTGGATCGCCGTCCCGGCCGAGGGGGCTCGGCCTTCTGCCCATCCGGCGTCCCCCTCCCCCGACGCCGCCCTTCTGGAACAAGGCCGAGCGCGCGGAAGTGCCCACCATGCGGATAGCCGCGCGAGACGCACGTCCGGAGACATAAGCTCCATGCACCTTGCAGCTAACGTCGGTTAACGGCGTGAGCGCGAAATGAGCGATGGGAGCCAGCCGCCATGTCCGGAGCCGCGTCCGCCACTGTCACGACCGCCGTCCCCGCCCCCGTTCCCGGGCTCGCCGGGCGGGCGTCGCGGACCGGGGCCTCGCCCGTGCGGGAGATTCTGGCGCTGACCGCGCGGCCCGAGGTGATCTCGTTCGCCGGCGGGCTGCCCGCTCCGGAGCTGTTCGACGCGGACGGCATCGCCGACGCCTTCCGGCATGTACTGATGGACCGCCCGCGGCAGGTGCTGCAGTACTCGACCACCGAGGGCGACCCGGCGCTGCGCAGTATCGTCGCCGAGCGGGCCACCGCGCGCGGCCTGGCCACCGCCCCCGACGACCTGCTGATCACCACCGGCTCGCAGCAGGGCCTCACCCTGCTGTCGACCGCGCTGCTGGAGCCGGGCGACACGGTCGTGGTAGAGGCGCCCTGTTATCTCGCGGCGCTGCAGATCTTCTCGTTCGCGGGCGCCCGGGTGGTGCCCGTGCCGTGCGACGACGACGGGCTGGACCCCGAGGCGCTGGACGAGATCGTCGTGCGGGAGCGGCCGAAGCTGCTCTACACCGTGCCGACGTTCCAGAACCCGACCGGGCGCACGCTGCCCGCCGAGCGCCGGGCCGCGATCGGCGCGGTGGCGGCGCGCCGCGGGCTGTGGATCGTGGAGGACGACCCCTACGGCGAGCTGCGCTTCGAGGGCGAGCCGGTGCCGTGGGTGGCGACCTTCCCGGGCGCCGAGGACCGTACGGCGCTGCTCGGTTCGTTCTCCAAGATCATGGCGCCGGGGCTGCGGCTGGGCTGGCTGCGCGCGCCCGGCTCGCTGCGGCGCGCCTGCGTGATCGCCAAGCAGGCCGCCGACCTGCACACCTCGACCGTCGACCAGGCGGCCACGGCGCACTACCTGGCGCACGCCGACCTGGGCGCGCACCTGGACCGGGTGCGGGTCGCGTACCGCGAGCGGCGCGACGCGCTGCTCGCGGGGCTGGGCGACGCGCTCCCGGAGGGCTCGCGCTGGAACCGGCCCACGGGCGGCATGTTCGTGTGGGCGCAGCTGCCGGCCGGGTACGACGCGACGGAGCTGCTGCCGTCGGTGGTCGAGCACGACGTCGCGTACGTCCCGGGGGCGCCGTTCTTCGCGGGCCGGGCCGACGCGGCGACCATGCGGCTGTCCTTCGTGACGCACTCCCCGGAGGAGATCCGGGAAGGTCTGCGGCGGCTGGCCGCGGCCCTCCGCTGACGCCCTTCCGTATACGCCCCGTCGCACGAACTGTCATGTGACTCCGTATACGCCCTCCTCTCTGCACCGCACGGGATCCCGCTCCCGTGTGGTGCTTTTTTCTGTGCGGAGCCTGGCGAAGTGTCCGCTCATGGTGCGGGCGCCGTCGCGGGCACGACAACGAGGCGTGAGGTCAAGAGACAGTAAAATCGTTCGGTTAGGTGACTAGCGTTCACATCTGTGACCTACGAACCCTCTTGACCAGCCTCCGTACGAACGATTCAATCCCCGAAGTCCCCACTCCCGCACGGGGACACCGCCTGGGCGAAGTGCTGTTGCGTTCTTGCACGTTCACAAGGCGGACCCCTTGGAGGGGGCATGAACGGTCTCGACTGGACTGTGCTCATCGGATACTTCGGCGTCATGGTCGCCATCGGCGTGTGGTCGCACAAACGCGTCGACAACGTGAGCGACTTCTTCACCGCGGGCGGCCGGATGCCCTGGTGGCTGTCCGGCATCTCGCACCACATGTCCGGGTACAGCGCCGTGATGTTCACCGGGTACGCGGGCATCTCCTACCAGTACGGCATCACTTCGTACGTCACCTGGTCCTTCCCCATCGCGATCGGCATCGCGATCGGCGCCCGGCTGTTCGCGGGCCGGCTGAACCGGCTGCGCTCCCGGCTGCACGTCGCTTCGCCGCTCGAATACCTGAAGACCCGCTACAACCTGCCCACGCAGCAGGCGCTCGCCTGGTCCGGCGTACTGCTGAAGATCGTGGACGTGGGCGCCAAGTGGGCCGCGATCGCGACCCTGTTGTCCGTCTTCACCGGCGTGTCGCTCAACCAGGGCATCCTGATCACGGGCGTGGTCACGGCCGTGTACTGCACGGTCGGCGGGCTGTGGGCGGACGCCCTCACCGAGCTGGGGCAGTTCGTGATCCAGCTGCTGGCGGGCCTGGCGATGCTGGTGACCGTGCTGTCCGAACTGGGCGGGGTCAGCTCCCTGTGGACGGTGTGGGACCGGCTGCCGGCCACGCACACCCAGCCGACGGTCGGCCCGTACACGCTGACGTTCCTGCTGGCGTACCTGTTCATCAAGACCTTCGAGTACAGCGGCGGGATGTGGAACCAGGCGCAGCGCTACATGGCCACCAGCAGCGCCCGTGAGGCGCAGCGGTCGGCGCGACTGTCGGCCGTGCTGTGGTTCGTCTGGCCGGCGGTGCTGTTCTTCCCCATGTGGGTCGCGCCGCTGCTCGTGAAGGCGGAGAAGCCGGACGCGTCGGACTCGTACGCGCTGCTCACCGAACGCCTGCTGCCGCACGGGCTGCTGGGGCTGGTCATCGTGGGGTTCTTCTCGCACACGATGGCGATGTGCTCCTCGGACGCCAACGCCATTTCGGCGGTGTTCACACGGGACATCGCGCCGGCCGTCTCGGCGAAGGCACGCGGCTGGTCGCACCGGGCGGGCCTGGTGGCCGCGCGGCTGTCCACGCTGGCCTTCCTCGGCCTGTCGATGGCGATCGCGACGCAGGTCGACTCGCCGGCCTTCGCCGGCATCATCTCCGTGGTGATCAAGTGGGTGGCCGGGCTGGTCGGGCCGATCTCGATCCCGTTCCTGCTGGGCATGCTGCCGGTCTTCCGCCGGTCCGGGCCGGTCGCGGCGCTGGTGTCCTGGGCGGCGGGCCTGTTCGCCTTCTGGCTGACGAACTACGGGGTCACCGGCCTCTCGCTGCAGATCCAGATCGTCTCGCCGGTCGCCGTCTCGCTCGTCCTGTTCATGCTGATCGGGCTGGTGAAACCGGAGGACACGCCGGAGCGGGACGCGGTACTGGCCCGGATCAACTCCGACGGGGACGACGAAGGTCCCGGTGCGGCGGCGCTGACCGTCCCCGGGCAGTCCGCTCCGCAGGACCAGAAGAAGCCCGTGTAACCGCCGCACCCGGGAGGGGCCGCTGTGCCCGTAAGGGCAGCGCTACGACTCAGGCCCTCGGGTACCGCGCCAGCCACCCCGGTGCCGAGTTGCCGGGGCCGTGGAGCGCGGGCCCCTGGGTCATCTCCATGGCGAAGTCGTCGGCGAGCTGGAGGGTGGTGGCGCGTCCCTCCAGCTCGACCAGCCAGACCGGCGGCAGCGCCGTCTCGCCGTGCAGCGTGCCGAGGAGGTTGCCGCACATCGCGCCGGTGAGGTCGGAGGCACCGCCGTGGTTGATCGCGAGCAGCAGCCCGTGCCGGATGTCCTCGGCGACCAGCGCGCAGTACACGGCGATGGCCAGCGCGCTGCCGGCGTGTCCGGCCTCGCCCAGCGACTCGACCCGGGCGGGGGTCGGCATGCCCTGCCGTACGGCGCCCAGCGCCCGCTTGAGCGCGTCGGTGGTCTCGTCGTGGCCGGGACGGGTGGCCAGGTGCGCCAGCGCCTTCTGGACGGCGCTGTCGAGGTCCTCGCCGCGGGCGAGGGAGTGGGTGATGACGGCGAGCGCGCCGGCCGCGAGGTAGCCGGTGGGGTGGCCGTGGGTCTGCGCCGCGCATTCCACGGCGAGCTGGAAGACGAGCTGCGGCTCCCAGCCGACCAGCAGCCCGAAGGGGGCCGAGCGCATCACCGCGCCGCCCCCGTTCGCCTGCGGGTTGCGAGGCGCGTCCAGGGTGCCCATGACGCCGTCGCCGAGGCCGGCGAGGCACTCGCGGGCCGGGTCGCGGCGGGCGTACAGCCACTCCTCGCGGGCCAGCCAGCCGTCGTCGGTACGGCGCTCGTCGGGGCCCCAGTCGTGCTGCGTGACGGCCCAGCGCCGGTACGCGCGGTACAGGTCGGTGGGCGGGTGCCAGGCGCCGGTGTCGCGGCGCACCTGGGCCCGTATGAGGCCGTCGACGGTGAAGAGGGTGAGCTGGGTGGCGTCCGTGATGGCACCGCGCCGGCCGAAGACGACGGCGTAGTCCGTGAGCCCTTCGGTGCCGTGTGCCTGGCGGAGGTCGTCGAGCGAGGCGTGCGCGGCGCCCGCGCCGAGCGCGTCGCCGATCGCCCCGCCCAGCAGGCAGCCGCGCACCCGGCTGCGGAAGTCCTGCTGCTCGGCGCGGCCCCAGATGGCGTTCCCGCCGCCCGCTGCGCTCACTGTGTCCCTCCTGGCACTGTGCCCTCCTGGACCCGTGCTGCCGCTCCCGACGCCCTTCTGACGCTCGCTGACGCAGGGCACTGTAATCGACAGGGTTTCGGCCACTAGTGGGCAGGAAGGGAATGCGAAGAGGCGACCATGAGGCGGCTTTTGATCGTTACCGGAACTTTCCGGTCACCTGCGCAATATCGGCGCAGGAGTCATCCTCCGCCCCTGGTGTGGGCATGCTCCGACCATGTCCGAGTACGAGTGGGACCGCACGACCATGGCCGTCGTCGCGTGCGCGCTGGCGGGGGACAGCGAGGGGGCGGTGGAGCTGCTGCGCCCGCTCCCCCAGCGCGACACCTGCCACATCGCCGTACGGCTCGCGGCGATGGCCGCCGACGCGCTCATCACCGCGGCGGAGGACGCCGGGGGCGACCGGGCCGAGGCCCTCGCACGCTGGCAGCAGTGCATCCTCCAGCACGAAACGGAGCACAGCGGGGAGGGATGAGAACGGGCCGTCGGGGGCCTCCGGAGACGCTCCGGAGGCCCCGTACCGGCTCCGGGCTAGTCCAGTACCGGCAGCAGCTCCGGCAGGTGTCCGTCGGAGCGGCGGGCCGCGTCCTGGCGCTCCTGGGGCACCGCGCCGTACGTGGTGGTGCGCGCCCGGGCCGGCCGCCCGGCCTCCTCGGCGATGGCGACCAGGTCGCGCACCGACCGGTACGAGCCGTAGCTCGACCCCGCCATCCGGGAGATCGTCTCCTCCATGAGCGTGCCGCCCAGGTCGTTGGCGCCCGAGCGCAGCATCTCGGCCGCGCCCTCGGTGCCGAGCTTGACCCAGCTGGTCTGGATGTTCGGGATGTACGGGTGCAGCAGCAGCCGCGCCATCGCGGTCACCGCACGGTTGTCGCGTGAGGTCGGCCCCGGTCGGGCGATGCCGGCGAGATAAACCGGCGCGTTGGTGTGGATGAACGGCAGCGTCACGAACTCCGTGAACCCCTCGACGTTCTTCTCCAGCGCCGACCGCTGGATCTCGGCCAGCAGCCGCAGGTGGCCCAGCCAGTGCCGGGGCTGGTCCACGTGCCCGTACATCATCGTCGAGGACGAGCGGATGCCCAGCTCGTGGGCGGTCTTGACGACCTCCACCCAGGTGGCGGTGGGCAGCTTCCCCTTTGTCAGCACCCAGCGCACCTCGTCGTCGAGGATCTCGGCGGCCGTACCGGGAATGGTGTCCAGGCCCGCCTCCTTGGCGGCCGTCAGCCACTCGCGGATCGACATCCCCGTACGCGTCGCGCCGTTGACGACCTCCATGGGCGAGTACGCGTGCACGTGCATCCCCGGGACGCGCTCCTTCACCGCCCGCGCGATGTCGAAGTACGCGGTGCCGGGCAGGTCGGGGTGGATGCCGCCCTGCATGCACACCTCGGTGGCGCCCACCTCCCACGCCTGCTGCGCGCGGTCGGCCACCTGGTCCAGCGAGAGGGTGTACGCGTCGGCGTCCGTACGGCGCTGCGCGAAGGCGCAGAACCGGCAGCCGGTGTAGCAGACGTTGGTGAAGTTGATGTTGCGGGTGACGATGTACGTGACGTCGTCGCCGACCGTCGCCTTCCGGAGGTCGTCGGCGATGCCGCAGAGCGCGTCCAGGGCGGGCCCGTCGGCGTGCAGCAGGGCCAGCGCCTCGTCGTCCGTGAGCTTCGTCGGATCGTCGGCCGCCTGCCGCAGAGCGGCCCGTACGTCGGTGTCGATGCGCTGGGGCACCATCCCGGGGGCCGCCGCCTCGCGCAGCGCCTCCCAGTCGCCGTACACCTCGTCGAAGTCGTTCCTGCGGTCGCCGGTGCGGCCCTCGGTGTCGATCGTGCGGTGCAGGTCCGTCCGGCCCGAGCCGTGCAGCGAGAACTCCTCGTCCGGCTCCTGCCAGGGGTGCCCCTCGACCACCGCGTCCTCGCGCGCGAGGCCCGTCTCCGGGTCGGCGAGCGCCCGGACGTGCGGCAGCAGCCGCGGGTCCAGCCAGGGCTCGCCGCGCACCACGAACTCCGGGTAGACCGCGAGGCGTTCCTTCAGCTGGAAGCCGCACTCGGCGGACCGCTCGGCCAGCTCCTCGATCTGAGGCCAGGGGCGCTCGGGGTTGACGTGGTCCGGGGTGAGCGGCGAGACGCCGCCCCAGTCGTCGATGCCGGCCCCGATGAGCCGCCCGTACTCCGCGTCCACCAGGTTGGGCGGCGCCTGGAGGCAGGCGGACGGGCCCAGGATGTGCCGCGCGACGGCGACCGTGGCGACCAGGTCGTCCAGCTCCGCGTCCGGCATGCCGCGCATCGCGGTGTCCGGCTTGGCGCGGAAGTTCTGGATGATCAGCTCCTGGATGCCGTGGTACGCCCGGGAGACACGGCGCAGCGCGAACAGCGACTCCGCGCGCTCCTCGTAGTTCTCACCGATCCCGATGAGCAGCCCACTGGTGAACGGTACAGAGCTGCGCCCGGCGTCCTCCAGGACGCGCAGCCGTACGGCGGGCTCCTTGTCGGGCGACCCGTAGTGCGGACCGCCCGGCTCGCTCCACAGGCGCTCGGCGGTGGTCTCCAGCATCATGCCCATCGAGGGCGCGACCGGCTTGAGCCGCTGGAAGTCCGTCCAGGACATGACGCCCGGGTTCAGGTGCGGCAGCAGCCCGGTCTCCTCCAGGATGCGGATCGCCATCGCACGTACGTAGGCGAGCGTGTCGTCGTACCCCTCGGCCTCCAGCCACTCGCGCGCCTCGGGCCAGCGGTCCTCGGGCTTGTCCCCGAGGGTGATCAGGGCCTCCTTGCAGCCCAGTTCGGCGCCGCGGCGGGCGATGTCCAGGACCTCGTCCGGGGACATGAACATCCCGTGCCCCTCGCGGCGCAGCTTGCCGGGCACGGTGACGAAGGTGCAGTAGTGGCACTTGTCGCGGCACAGACGGGTGAGCGGGATGAAGACGCTCTTGGAGTACGTGATGACGCCGGGGCGGCCCGCGGCGTCGAGCCCCGCGTCCCGTACCCGGGCGGCGGAGGCACACAGATCGTCCAGGTCCTCGCCGCGCGCCTGGAGGAGGACGGCCGCCTCGGCCGCGTCCAGCGCCACGCCGTCCCGCGCGCGCCTCAGCGCCCGGCGCATGGCGTTCGCGGTCGGCGCGGGGCGCCGGTTTCCTTGCGGAGGCTGCTCGGGTCCCTGGGGCGGTTGCTCGGATCCCTGCGGGCTGGAAGTCATCCTCCGAGGATACGAGCGGGTGCCAGGGCGGCCGACGGGCCGCGGAGACCGTTTTGTGTGCGGATGATCACGCCATACGGAGGTTCCCTCCGACTACCGTCCGGGCAGACATCGGGCCACCCCTGCGTCGCCCACGCCTCACAGGTACTCCGCTCACAGGTACTCCGCGTACGCGTCGAGCGCCCGCAGTACCTCGCCCTCCCCCGCCGCCGGCAGTTGGACCACCACCTCGTCGATGCCCAGCTCCTGAAAGTGCGCCAGTTTCCCGGCCGAGGGCCGCACGCCGTACGGGACGACGACCGGCTCGCCCTCGCGCCCGGCCTCGGCCCACACCCGGCGCAGCTCCGGCAGTGCCTCCGTCAGCCCCCGCCCGCCGATCGGCAGCCACCCGTCCGCGTACTCCGCAGCGTGCGCGAACAGCGTGGGCCCGGCTCCGCCGCCCACCAAGATGCGCGGCGCGCCCTTCACCGGCTTGGGGTACGCCTGGCTCGCCCGCACGGATCCGAAGCGCCCCTCGTACGCGGTCGGTTCGTCCGCCCACAGCGCGCGCATCAGCGCGATGCGGTCCCGGGCGAGCGCCCGCCGCGACGACCACTCCACCCCGTGGTCGGCGGCCTCCTCCACGTTCCAGCCGAAGCCGACGCCCAGCGTGAACCGGCCGCCGGAGAGGAAGTCCAGCGTGGCGACCTGCTTCGCGAGGCCGATCGGGTCGTGCTGGGCGACCAGCGTGATGCCCGTGCCGAGCGCCAGCCGTTCGGTGACGGCGGCGGCCTGGCCGAGCGCGACGAACGGGTCGAGGGTGCGGCCGTACTCGCGCGGCAGCGGCTCGCCCATCGGCGCCGGGGTGTCGCGGGAGGCCGGGATGTGGGTGTGCTCGGGCAGGTACAGGCCGGCGAACCCGCGCTGTTCCAGCTCGCGGGCCAGCCGCACCGGCCGGATCGTCTCGTCGGTGAGGAAGATCGTGGTCGCGATCCGCATGGCGGCGTCCCTCCGCGTCGGCTGTCCCGTTCAAGGGCGTGTGGGCGCATGTTGCCGCACCGTCGCCGAGTTATCCACAGGCCTTTCGCGTCGTGTCACACACGCGTACAACAGTTTTCACATGACGCGAAAAACGTCCGGAGACACTGGCGGAGGAGGGGCGATGGACCGGCGTGACATCTTGAGACTCGGCGCCGTCGCGGGCGCGGCGGGAGCCCTTACGCTCGGCCCCGTGAGCTTCGCGGGCGCCGAGGGGCGCACGGACGGGCCGGGCGGGTCGGGCGGACCGGCGGACGAGAGCCGGACCGTCTCCGGCCATCTCCCGACCGGCGCCCCCGACTTCGTGTACGTCCCCGTGGAAGTCCCGCCCGGCGTCCGCGAGATCGCCGTTTCGTACACGTACGACAAGCCGCCCGTGCCCGAGGGGACCAACGGCAACGCCTGCGACATCGGCATCTTCGACCAGCGCGGCACGGAGCTGGGCGGCGCCGGCTTCCGCGGCTGGTCGGGCGGCGCACGTTCGGAGTTCTTCCTCCGCGCCGACGCCGCGACGCCCGGCTATCTCCCCGGCCCGGTCCGGCCCGGCACCTGGCACATCGCCCTCGGCCCGTACACGGTCGCTCCCCAGGGCCTGCGGTACGAGATCACGGTCACCTTGCGGTACGGCGCGTCCGGAGAGACCCCGAAGCCGGTGTACCCACCGCAGCGCGCCAAGGGCCGCGGACGGGCCTGGTACAGAGGCGACAACCACCTCCACAGCATCCACTCCGACGGCAGGCGCACTCCTGCCGAGATCGCCTCGCTCGCCCGCGCGGCGGGACTGGACTTCCTCACCACGACCGAGCACAACACCACCTCCTCGCACGGCGCGTGGGAGGGCCTGTGGGGCGACGACCTGCTCATCCTCACCGGCGAGGAGATCACCACGCGCAACGGCCACGTCGTCGCGATGGGCACCGACCCGGGCGTCTTCCTCGACTGGCGGTACCGCGCCCGGGACAACGCCTTCGGGAAGTACGCCCGCGCGGCGCGCCGGGCCGGCGGCCTGGTCATCCCGGCCCACCCGCACGCCACATGCATCGGCTGCAACTGGAAGTTCGGGCTGAACGAGGCCGACGCGGTGGAGGTGTGGAACGGCCCGTACACCCCCGATGACGAGGTCACCCTCGCCGAGTGGGACAACACCCTGGTCGCGCACGCCCAGGGCCGCGGCGCCTGGCTCCCGGCCGTCGGCCACAGCGACGCCCACCGCGACCCGGACGTCGTGGGCCTGCCGCAGACGGTCGTCCTCGCCGAGGACCTCTCCCGCCAGGCGATCCTGTCGGGCATACGCGCGGGCCGCGTCTGGATCGCCGAGTCGGCGCGGGTCGGCCTCACCTTCTCCGTCACCGGCGAAAGCGGCGCGCACGCCGGCATAGGTGAACGCCTCCGCGTGGGCCGCACATCCCCGGTGACCGCCCGCCTGGAGGTCACCGGCGCCCCCGGCTGCACGGTCTCCTTCGTCACGGACCAGGGCACACGCCGCACGGCCCCCCTGCCGCCCTCCGGCTCCGGCACGCTCACCTGGCGCACCACCCCGGACAACGCCGCCTACATCCGCGCAGAGGTCCGCCACCCAGCCACCACACAGGCCTGGCCGGGCCCGATGGCGGCGATGACGAATCCGGTGTTCTTGGGGGGGGATTGAGGGGCGATTGAGGGGTGACTGAAAGGCGACTGGGGAGCGGCTGAGGGACGGCTGAGAGACGTTCGACAGGCGGAGGGTGGAGGGGCGGGGGGGGGGAGGGGGAGGGCCCCCGGGGAGGAGCAAGGGGGAAGGGGAAGGGGAAGGGGAAGGGGAAGGGGAAAGGGCTCCCCGGGGTCAGTCTTCGACTATGAGGGCCGGGGTGCTTCGCGTGAGGATCTCGCCGCGGAAGAATGCCGGGCTGCGGCGTTGCATGACCAGCATGAGGATCAGGCCGAGGACGAGGAGGCCGACGCCGATGACGAAGACCGAGCCGATGCCGAAGACGGAGCTGCCGGTGCCGTAGGCCGGGTTCCAGATGTCGACGAGCGTCTTCACGAAGACGCCGGTCAGCAGCAGGCCGCCGAGCGCCGGGAAGATGCCCTTGAAGATCAGGTCGCGGGCGGAGTTGCGCAGGTCGGCGCGGAAGTACCAGGCGCAGGCGAAGGCCGTGATCGCGTAGTAGAAGCAGATCATGAGGCCGAGCGCGTAGATCGTGTCGACGAGGACGTTCTCGCTGAGGAAGGTCATCACGGCGTAGAAGACGCCGGTGGCGACGCCCGCCGCGATGGTGGCCCGGCCCGGGGACTGGAAGCGCGGGTGGATGCGGGCGAAGGAGGCAGGCAGCGCCTCGTACGTGGACATCGCCAGGACCGTGCGGGCGACCGGGATGAACGTGGTCTGCAGCGAGGCGGCGGCCGAGGCGAGTACGGCGACGAAGAGCAGCACGCCGAGGGCCGAGCCCATGACGGGTCCGGCGAGGGTCGCGAAGACGTTGTCGGAGGTGGCGGGGTTGCCCAGGCCCAGGCCCTTGGTGCCGACGCCGGAGAACATCTGCGCGGCCACCGCGGTGGTCAGGTAGGAGCCGATGAGCACGACCATGGCCAGCATCGCGGCGCGGCCCGGGGTCTTCTCGCTGCCGGAGGTCTCCTCGTTCACGGTGAGGCAGGTGTCCCAGCCCCAGAACATGAAGATCGAGAGGGAGAGCCCCGCGGTGAAGGATCCGAAGGACTTGACCTCGAAGGGGTTCATCCAGGACCAGTGGAAGTCGATGGAGCCGGCGAAGTCGCCGGCCTTGGCCTTCACGATCGCCATCGCGACGAAGACGACCAGCACGGCGAGTTGCAGACCCACCAGCGCGTACTGCAGGCCCTTGGTGGTGGTCACGCCGCGGTAGCTGATCGCGGTGGCGATGGCGACGAAGGCCAGACAGGTCAGGACGTGGACGGGTTTGTTGCCGTCCAGCGCGGCGATGGAGTCGCTGCCCGTGAGCTGTCCGAGGAGGAGGTAGAAGAAGGAGGTGGCGACGCCGGCGAGGTTCGAGAGCACGATGATCGTCGCGATCACCAGTCCCCAGCCGCACATCCAGCCGACGCGGGGCCCGAACGCCTTCACCGTCCAGGTGAAGGAGGTACCGCAGTCCGGTACGGCCTTGTTCAGCTCGCGGTACGCGAAGGCGACCAGCAGCATCGGCAGGAAGCCCGCGAGGAAGACGGCGGGCATCTGGAGGCCGACCTCGCCCACGGTGGGGCCGAGGGTCGAGGTCAGGCAGTAGACGGGGCCGACGGTGGACACACCGATGACGGCGCTGCCGAGCAGGCCGACGGAATTACCGCTGAGGCCCTTGCTGCGGGTTTCGCCCGATGCGTCGCCATTGACGCTCGTCACCGTGTCTCCGGCCGGGGGCCGGGGGTCTACCTGAACCATGAACAGGACGTTAAGCCCTGCTGTATTCGTATCCGGATGATCGGACTCCGCGGCTTGAACCTTGCTTATGGAGGGAGATTGATCTTCCTCCCTCTCATTCGATGGGACTTGGAGCTCAGTACCACGGAACAGCAAGGTCCAATTGTTGAATTCCGCATTACGAGAACCGCAGCCATGTCCGTTTTGTTGAGGTTCAAAATTTTCCCTTGGGTGTCCGCTATTCGGACTCGGCGAGTCGGCTTACGGGTCATCCCGGCCAGACGAGCGACTGGAGTTCGCCGTACGCGCGCAGGGCGTAGGAGCCGACGTCGCGGCCCACGCCACTCTGTTTGAAGCCGCCGAAGGGGGCCTCCATATTGCGGCCGACGGTGTTGATGCCGACGCCGCCCGCGCGCAGCCGGCGCGCGACCCGGAAGGCGCGGGCCACGTCGCCGGACCAGACGTAGTCGATCAGTCCGTACTCGCTGTCGTCGGCGAGCGCGATGCCTTCCTCCTCGTCGTCGAAGGGGAGGACGGAGACGACCGGGCCGAAGATCTCCTCCCGGACGACGCGCATGTCGGGGGTGCAGTCGGCGAAGAGGGTGGGGGCGACGTACCAGCCGCGGTCGAGAGCCGGCCGCTCGCCGCCCGTGACCAGCCGGGCGCCTTCCTTGCGGCCGAGCGCGACGTACGCCTCGACGCGGTCCCGGTGGGCCGCCGAGATGACCGGCCCGACGACCGTGTCCTTCGCGCGCGGGTCGCCGACCTTCAGGGCCCCGGCGTACCGCGCGAGCCCGTCGACCAGTCGCTCGTACACGCCACGCTGGGCGAGCACCCGGGTGGGCGCGGTGCAGATCTGGCCGCTGTAGAAGGAGAAGGTGGTGCCGATGCCGGCGACGGCCGCCGCCAGGTCGGCGTCGTCGAAGACCAGCGCGGCGCCCTTGCCGCCCAGCTCCATGAGCCGGCGTTTCATGCCGCGGCCGCACGCCTCCGCGATGGCCCGGCCGACCGCCGTACTGCCGGTGAAGCTGACCATGTCGACGTCCGGCGCCTCGACCGCGGCCTCGCCCGCCTCGGGGCGCGAGCCGGTCACCACGTTCACCACGCCCGGCGGCGCTCCGGCCTCCGCGAGCGCCTCCGCCATCCGGAAGACCGACAGCGGGTCCTGCGGCGCGGGCTTGACGACGACGGTGTTGCCCATGGCGAGGGCGGGGGCGATCTTGCCCGCCGGGTTGGCCCAGGGGTTGTTGTACGAGGTGATGCAGGTGACGACGCCGACCGGCCGGCGGACGGCGAGCGCGCCGAGCACCCCGGCCTTCCCCATCGGCCCGGCCTCGTTGATCTGCGGCGGCAGGGCCTCCTCGACCGGCTCCAGGGCGCCGCGCGCGTACCGCTCGAAGCGCGCGGCGCCCACCGCGACCTGCATGCCGCGTGCGGTGGCGGTGGTGGCGCCGGACTCGGCGCGGGCGAGTTCGGCGTACGGCCCGGCGTGCGCCCGGATGATCTCGGCGGTGCGGGCCAGGACGCGGGCGCGCTCTTCGGGGGCGGTGCGCGACCAGGCGTCGAACGCCTCGCGGGCCGCCGCGGCCGCCGCGTACACCTGTTCCCGGCTCGCCTCGGGGGCGAGCCCCACGACCTCCTCGGTGGCCGGGTCGATCACCTCGTAGTGACCGAGCTCGGGCGCCACCCACCGGCCCCCGATGAACAGCCGCTCGTCACGCGTCACAGGATGCTCACCGCTGAACGGCCGCTCCCCGCCCGTCACCGAGTGCTCACCGTCTCCGTTCACCGGGTGCTCACCGTCTCCGTGTCCCGTCCCGAGCGCAGTACCGTGCCGGGCACGGCGCCCGTCAGCGCGTCGTCGCGGAGGGTCTGCACGCCGTTGACGCGTACGCTCACCACGCCCAGTGCGCGGGAGTCGAGCCGGGGGCTGTCGCCGGGCAGGTCGTGTACGAGGGTGGCGGGCCCCGCGTCGATGCGTTCGGGGTCGAAGAGGACCAGGTCGGCGTGGTACCCCTCGGCGATCCGGCCGCGGTCGCGCAGCCCGAAGAGGCGCGCCTGGTCGTCGGTGAGCATCTTCACGGCCCGCTCCAGGCCGACGAGCCGGCGGCCGCGCAGGCAGTCGCCGAGGAAGCGGGTGGTGTACGGCGCGCCGCACATCCGGTCCAGGTGGGCGCCCGCGTCGGAGCCGCCGAGCAGGACGTCCTCGTGTTCCCAGGTCTCGCGGCGCAGCTCCCAGCTGGCCGGGTCGTTGTCGGTGGGCATGGGCCACAGGACGGTACGGAGGTCGTCGGCGGCGCAGATCTCGACGAGGCAAGTGAAGGGGTCCTGGCCGCGTTCGGCGGCGATGTCCCGCACCACTCGCCCGGTGAGGCCCTCGTTCTCCGCCGAGTAGGTGTCGCCGATGACGTACCGCCCGAAGTCCGCCAGCCGCCGGAAGACCCCTGCCTCCTTGCTCTGCGCGCGGCGCAGCATCTGCTCGCGTACGGCCGGGTCGCGCAGCTCGGCGATCCGTTCGTCCAGCGGGAGTCCCAGGATCTCGCCCCAGCCGGGGATGAGGTTGAGGGCGCAGAAGGTGCCCAGGGACATGTTCATGGGGGTGAGGATGGGCATGGTGAGGGCGACGATCCGGCCGCCTTCCTTGCGCGCCCGTTCACTGGCGAGGAGCTGGCGCGGCACCCGTTCCGGTACGGCGGCGTCGATGGTGAGGACGTTCCAGTTCAGCGGCCGCCCCGCCGCCGCGGACATGGCCACGAAGAGGTCGATCTCGGCGTCCGAGAACTGGTCGAGGCAGCCGGCGACGATGGCCTCCAGCTGGGTGCCTTCGTGGTCGGCGACCGCGCGGGAGAGGGCGAGCAGTTCGTCGGGGCCTGCGTGCCGGGAGGCGACGGGCGCGCCGTCGCCGTCGGAGTGCGAGGAGGACTGGGTGGTCGACAGGCCCCAGGCGCCCGCCTCCATCGCCTCGTGGAAGAGCCGCAGCATCTCCTGGAGCTGTTCGGGGGTGGGCTGCCCGCCGATCGCATCGGCGCCCATGACGTGGCGGCGCAGCGCGCAGTGGCCGACCATGAAGCCGGCGTTGACGGCGGTCCGGCCGTCCAGGGCGTCGAGGTACTCCCCGAAGGTGTGCCAGTCCCAGGGCGCGCCCTCCTCCAGCGCGACCAGCGACATGCCCTCGACCCTGCTCATCATCCGCCGGGTGTAGTCGGCGTCCTCGGGCCGGCCGGGGTGCAGGGGCGCGAGGGTGAAGCCGCAGTTGCCGCCGACGACCGTCGTGACGCCGTGGTGCATGGACGGGGTGGCGTAGGGGTCCCAGAAGAGCTGCGCGTCGTAGTGCGTGTGCGGGTCGATGAAACCGGGGGCGAGGACGAGGCCTTCGGCGTCCTCGGTCGTACGGGCCGGTTCGGCGACCGCGCCCGGTTCGGCGAGTACGGCGATCCGGCCGTCCCGGATGCCGACGTCCGCGGCGTACGAGGGCGCGCCCGTGCCGTCCACGACGGTCGCGCCCTTGATCAGGTGGTCGAGCATGGTGCCGGTCCTCCTTTCAGAGACGGGCTTTCAGAGACGGGCGTTCAGGGACGGGCTCGTCAGCCGGCCGCCCGGCGGAAGCGCGTGGTGCGGTGCACGGGGTCCGTGTCGATCTTCGGGATCACGTGCCCGCCGATCAGCTTGATCGTGTTCTTCGTGTCCTCGGGCGAGATCCCGATGGGCAGCCCGAACGACAGCTGGTCGGCGCCCGCCTGCTCCCAGCGCTTGCACTGCCGCAGCACCTCGTCCGGGTCGCCGCAGATCATCAGCTCCTCGGCGATCAGCAGCTCGATGAGCTCCTCGGTGTACTCGGGGAGGAGTTCGGGCCACTCCGGTATGCCCTCGGGCCGCGGGAAGGTGTCGTGGTAGCGGAAGAGCAGGGACTGGAGGTAGTTGAGGCCGCCGCCCAGCGCGATCTCGACGGCTTTCTGGTGCGTCTCGGCGCAGATCGCCGTCGACGTCACCATCACGTTGTCGTTGACGAACGCGCCGACCGGCTCGGCGTCCTTGATCGCCGACTTGTAGGACTCCAGGACCCACTCCATGTCGGCGACCTTCTGCACGCTGAAGCCGAGGACGCCGAGGCCCTTCTTGGCGGCCATCGCGTACGAGGAGGGGGAGCCCGCCGCGTACCACATGGGCGGGTGGCCCTTGCCGTACGGCTTGGGCAGGACCTTGCGGGGCGGCAGTTCCCAGTGCTTGCCCTTGAAGCCCACGTACTCGTCCTGGAGCCACATCTTGGGGAACTCCGCGATGGTCTCTTCCCAGAGCTCCTTGGTGTGGTTCATGTCGGTGACGCCCGGCATGAAGCCCAGGATCTCGTGGCTGCCCGCGCCGCGCCCGGAGCCGAACTCGAAGCGGCCCCCGGAGAGGTGGTCGAGCATGGCGACCTTCTCGGCGACCTTGACGGGGTGGTTGACCGGGGCGAGCGGGTTGAAGATGCCGGAGCCGAGGTGGATGCGCTCGGTGGCGTGCGCGAGGTAGCCGAGGAAGACGTCGTTGGCGGAGAGGTGGGAGTACTCCTCCAGGAAGTGGTGTTCGGAGGCCCAGGCGTACTTGAAGCCGGAGCGGTCCGCCTGGATGACGTACTCGGTCTCCTCGATCAGCGCCTTGTGCTCCGCCTCGGGGTCGGCCTTGGCGCGCGCCGCCGGGACGTATCCCTGTACAAAGAGCCCGAATTCCAAGGGGTCTGCCCTCCCTGAGTTTCTGACGCACGTTTTCTGACGTACTGTCAGATTCGATGGGTCGACTGTTCCACCGGCGCCCGGCCGGGTCAATACCTGACTGACCGTCAGTCAGCGCGTCAGAAGAGGCTCACGCCCGCCAGCCAGCCGCCGTCGACGACGAACGGCTGGCCGGTGATGTACGAGGAGTCGGCGCAGGACAGGAAGAGCGCCAGGGCCGCGACCTCCTCGGGCCGGCCGGCGCGGCCCAGGGGCACGAGCTTCCGGTAGAGCGCGTCCACCGCCTGCTGGGAGGCGACCGGGTCGGCGGCCGGGTCGAGCGCGGCCGGGTTGGTCATGGGAGTGTCCACGGCGCCCGGGCACACGGCGTTCACCCGGATGTTCCGGGGCGCAAGCTCCAGCGCGGCGACCCGGGTCAGCCCGAGGACGGCGTGCTTGCTCGCGGCGTAGGCGCCGACGAGCGCCATGCCGGTGAGTCCGGTGTACGAGGCGGTGTTGACGATCGTGCCGCCGCCGGCCGCCGCGATCTCCGGCGCGACGGTCCGTATGCCCAGGAAGCAGCCGACCTGATTGACCTGGATCACCTGCTGGAATTCGGCCAGCGGCGTCGAGACCAGTGCGTTGAAGCGGAGGATGCCGGCGTTGTTGACCAGCCCGTCGATCCCGCCGAAGGCGTCCTTGGCGGCGGCCACGGCGGCCGTCCAGTCCTCCTCCCGGGTCACGTCCAGGTGCACGTACCGCGCGGCGTCCCGGCCCAGCTCGTCGGCCAGCGCCCGCCCCTGCTCGTCCAGTACGTCCCCGAGGACGACCCGGGCGCCCTCGGCCGCGAACAGCCGCGCCTCCTGTTCGCCCTGTCCGCGCGCCGCCCCGGTGATCACGACGACCCGCCCGTCGAGCTTGCCCATGCCTGCACTCCTCGGTACGCCTCGGCCGGGTCAACCGGTGAGCAGTGGGGCGACGTCCGCCCCGAACGCCGCCATCTGGTCCGTGAGCTCCGCGCGGCTGCGGCTGCGGAAGCGCACCTGGATCTGGTGTACGCCGATGGCCGCGTACTCCCGCAGCGAGTCGGCGATGCGGTCGGGGGAACCGGTGAGCGTCCACTTGCCGGTGTCCCAGCCGGGCTCGCCCACGTACAGCGGCTCGACGATCGCCCCGATCACCAGCGGCTCGCGCACGCCCGCCTTCTCGCGCAGCGCCCGCAGCTTGGCGATCTGCCCGGGCAGCCGGTCCCTGCGGTCGCCCTGCGGGAGCCAGCCGTCGCCGCGCTCGGCGGCCCGGCGCACGGCGGCGGGCGAGGAACCGCCGACCCACAGCGGCGGGCGGGGCGTCTGTACGGGCCGCGGGGCCTGGCCCAGCCCCTCGAAGGAGAACCGTTCCCCCGCGAACACCGGGAACTCCTCGGGTCCGAGGGCCGTTTTCAGAGCGTCCACCGTCTCGTCCAGTACGGCTCCCCGCCCCTCGAAGTCCACCCCCAGCGCCTCGAACTCCTCCTGTACGTGCCCGGCCCCCACGCCGAGGATCAGCCGCCCGCCGGAGAGCCGGTCCAAGGTGGCGTACTGCTTCGCCGTGAGCAGCGGGTGCCGCAGCCCGACCACGGCGACATGGCTCAGCAGCCGTACGTGCTCGGTCACGGCCGCGAGGTGCGCGAGCGTGGCCACCGGGTCGTACCAGACCGTGCTCATCGCCCCGGCCAGCCGGCGCGGGATCGCGACGTGCTCGCAGCAGGCCACATACGCGAAGCCGTGCCGGTCGGCAGCCATGGCGATCTCCACCAGGTCGCGCGGCCCGGCCCCCGCCTCCCAGGGCTCGGCGTACAGCGTGCTCTGGGACTGGACGGGCAGCTGCATGCCGTACACGAGCCGGCCCGCCTCCGGCGCCCACACCATCAGGCGCCCGCCCCGGCCCACAGGCCGTCCGCCGTCAGGCCCAGCAGCTCGATGGCGTTGCCGCGGACGATCCGGTCGATCACGTCCGGAGCCAGGTGCCCCATCTGCGCCTCGCCGACCTCCCTGGACTTCGGCCAGGTGGAGTCGGAGTGCGGGTAGTCCGTCTCGTACAGGACGTTGCCCACCCCGATGGCGTCGAGGTTCTTCAGGCCGAACGCGTCGTCGAAGAAGCAGCCGTAGACGTGCTCGGCGAAGAGTTCGGAGGGCGGGCGGTGGACCTTGTCGGCGACGCCGCCCCAGGCGCGGTTCTCCTCCCAGACCACGTCGGCGCGCTCCAGGATGTACGGGATCCAGCCGATCTGGCCCTCCGCGTACATGATCCGCAGGTTCGGGAAGCGGTCGAACTTGCCGCTCATGAGCCAGTCGGTCATCGAGAAGCAGCAGTTGGCGAAGGTGATCGTGGAGCCGACGGCGGGCGGCGCGTCCGCCGAGGTGGACGGCATCTTCGAGGACGAGCCGATGTGCATGGCGATGACCGTGCCGGTCTCGTCGCAGGCCCGCAGGAAGGGGTCCCAGTAATCGGTGTGGACGCTGGGCAGTCCGAGGTGCGGCGGGATCTCGCTGAAGCAGACCGCGCGGACGCCGCGGGCAGCGTTGCGCCGCACTTCCTGGGCGGCGAGCTCCGCGTCCCACAGGGGGACGAGGGTGAGCGGTATGAGACGGCCGCGCGCCTCGGGGCCGCACCACTCCTCCACCATCCAGTCGTTGTACGCACGCACCCCGAGCAGCCCCAGTTCGCGGTCCTTGGCCTCGGTGAACGTCTGGCCGCAGAAGCGCGGGAAGGTGGGGAAGCACAGGGCCGACTGGACGTGGTTGAGGTCCATGTCCGCCAGCCGCTCCGGGACGCGGTACGAACCGGGGCGCATCTGTTCGTACGTGATCCCCTCCAGCCTGATCTCGTCCCGCGGGTAGCCGACCGCGGTGTCCAGGCGGGTCAGCGGGCGGTGCAGGTCCTCGTAGATCCACCAGTCGGCGAGCGGGCCGTCCTCGCCCGGTGCGCCCATCTTCGGGGCGAACTTCCCGCCCACGAAGGTCATCTCCTTCAGGGGCGCGCGCACGATGCGCGGCCCGGTGTCGTGGTACTTCGCGGGCAGCCGGTCCCGCCAGACGTGCGGCGGCTCCACCGTGTGGTCGTCCACCGAGATGATCCTGGGGAAGGTCTCCGCCGTGCCCGGTGCCTCCGGCGGCTGCGCGGTCTCCGTGTCCATCGCCATGCGCCTTACGGTAGCGCTGATCTGACGACCCGTCAGCAACGCGGAAGCGGACGATTATCCTCCGGCGCCGCCGTCCGGGCCGCCGGATCACAAGAGGAGGGATTGTGCACAGACCTGGCCCCTACTGACGCAGGGGCCGCCGACAAGGCAGACTGGCCGGTGCGAATGAGTTGCACAGGCAGGGGGACACCATGGACGAGAGTCCGGGGCAGGGGCAGCAGCAGCTCCGCTTCACCGTGCTCGGTCCCGTACGGGCCTGGCGGGGCGGCACGCCGCTCGCGGCCGGCACCCCGCAGCAGCGTGCCCTGCTCGCCGCCCTGCTGCTGCGCGGCGGCCGCACCGCCACCGCCGCCGAACTGGTCGACGCCATCTGGGGCGACGAGCCCCCGCACGCCGCGCTCGCGGCCCTGCGGACCTACGCCTCCCGGCTGCGCAAGGCGCTCGGCGACGACGCGGACGCGCTGGTCAGCGAGTCCGGCGGCTACGCCCTGCGGTCCGAGCGGCCGGACGCGCTCGACCTCGACCTGGACCGCGCCGAGGCACTCGCGGCCGAGGCCGAGAAGGCCCGCGCGAGCGGCGACCGCTGCCGCGCCCGCGGCATGCTGGACTCCGCCCTCGCCGTGTGGAACGGCGAACCGCTGGCGAACGTTCCGGGACCGTACGCGGAGAACCAGCGCACCCGCCTGGAGGAATGGCGGCTCTCCCTCACCGAGACCCGCCTCGACCTCGACCTGGACCTCGGCCACCACGCCGAGGCGGTCTCCGAGCTGACCGCCCTCACGGCCGCCCACCCGTTGCGCGAACGGCTCCGCGAGCTCCTCATGCTCGCGCTGTACCGCTCTGGACGGCAGGCCGAGGCGCTGGCCGTCTATGCCGATACCCGCCGTCTGCTCGCCGCCGAGCTGGGCGTCGACCCGTGCGCCTCGCTCGCCGACCTGCACCAGCGCATCCTGCGGGCCGACGCCGGCCTGGAGGCCCCGAGTCCGCCGCCGGAGGAGGAGCACGCCGGCGCGGGCCCCGCCGTCCTGCGCCCCCAGCAGCTCCCGGCCACCGTCGCGGACTTCACCGGGCGCGCCGCGTTCGTCGCGGACCTCGGCGAGCAGCTCGCCACGGCGGAGGGCAGCGTCATGGCGGTCTCCGCGCTCACCGGCATCGGCGGCGTCGGCAAGACCACGCTGGCCGTCCATGTGGCGCACGCGGCACGCGAGCACTTCCCCGACGGCCAGCTCTACGTCGACCTCCAGGGCGCGGGCCACACCCCGGCCGAGCCGGAGGCCGTGCTCGGCGCCTTCCTCCGCGCGCTGGGCACGCCGGACTCCTCCATCCCCGACGGCACGGACGAGCGGGCCGCGCTGTACCGCTCCACGCTCGCCGGGCGCCGGGTGCTGGCGCTGCTGGACAACGCGCGGGACGCCGCGCAGGTACGGCCGCTGCTGCCCGGTACGGAGGGCTGCGCCGCGCTGATCACCAGCCGCGCCCGCATGATCGACCTGGCCGGCGCGCACCTCATCGACCTCGACGTGATGAGCCCCGAGGAAGCCCTCACCCTCTTCACGCGCATCGTCGGCGAGGAGCGGGTCGGCGCCGAGCGCAAGGCCGCCATGGACGTCGTCGGCGCCTGCGGCTTCCTGCCGCTGGCCATCCGCATCGCCGCGTCCCGCCTCGCCTCGCGCCGCACGTGGACCGTGTCCGTACTGGCCCGGAAGCTCGCCGACGAGCGCCGCAGGCTGGACGAGCTGCGCGCCGGCGACCTGGCCGTGAAGGCCACCTTCGAGCTGGGGTACGGGCAGCTGGAGCCGCTCCAGGCCCGCGCGTTCCGGCTGCTGGGGCTGGCCGACGGGCCCGACATCTCGCTCGCCGCGGCCGCCGCGCTGCTGGACATGGACGTCGACGCCGCCGAAGAGCTGATCGAGTCCCTGGTCGACGCCTCGCTCCTCGAATCGGCGGCCCCCGGCCGCTACCGCTTCCACGACCTGGTCCGGCTCTACGTGCGTGCCTGCGCCGAGCGCGACGAGCACCCGCCCTCCGAGCGCGCCGCCGCCCTCTCCCGCCTGCTGGACTTCTACCTGTCCTCGGCGGCCCGCATGTACGCCCTGGAGCGCCCGGGCGACCGGCTGGTCGACCACATGGAGAGCACGCGCTATCCGGGCCTGGCGTTCGAGGACCGGTCGGTGGCACTGGAGTGGCTGTTCAGCGAGGCGGGCTGCCTGCTGGCCTGCGCCCAGCAGTCCACCGGCGCCGACACCGTGCGCCGCGCCGCCGACCTGCTCCTGCTCACCAAGGACCTGGCCGAGTCCGGCGCCGACGCGCGCCAGCACGACCAGGCCAACACGACGGTGCTCGCCGCCGCCCGCGCCCTCGGCGACCAGCACGCCGAGGCCCGTATCCACACCTCGCTCGCCTACATCCGCACCCTGGCCGGGCGGCTGGACGACGCCGACGAGCACGCCAGGTCGGCGATGCTCCTCGGCCTCGCGACGGACGACCCGATCTCCTCGTCCTACGCGCCCAACGACCGCGGCATCATCGCGGGCGCCCAGGGGCGGCACGCGGACGCCGAGGCGTACCTCAGCCAGGCGCTGGTCGCCTTCCGCGACGACCGCAACCAGCAGTCCGAGGCCAGCGCGCTGTGCAACCTCTCGCGGGTCCACCTGGACACCGGCCGCGTGGACAGCGCCATCGGGCTGGCCGAGGAAGGCGTCGCGATCTACCGCAGCATCGGTGCCACCCGGCGGCTGGCCAACGGGATGTACGCGCTGGCGCTCGCCTTCACCGCGGCCGGGCGCCTGGAGGACGCGGCGCAGCAGCTGAACGCCGCGCTCACCATCTTCCAGGACAGCCGGCAGCCGTTCTGGGAGGGCATGACGTACTTCCGGCTGGCCGAGGTCGATCTCGCGGGGCAGCGGCCCGCGCGCGCCGCCAACCACGCCGAGCAGGCGCTGACCGCGCTGCGCGGCGTCGGCGGCGAGCTCTGGCGCGCCAACGCGCTGACCACGCTGGGGCGTGCGCTGAGCCAGGTCGGGCACACCGGGCGGGCCCGGGTGTGCTGGCAGGAGGCGCTGTCCAGCTACGAGCGTCTCGGAGCGGCGGAGAGCGCCCAGGTGCAGCAGCTCCTGACGCCGGCCGCCGTCGCCTGAAGCCGGCCGCCGTCGCCGCAGGTCGGCCAGGTAATCGTCGCCGTTTATCGATCGTTCATCGCGGCGCGTCACTCTTCTGCGTACCGAACCGCCGCCTCGGGGGGCAAGCGGCTCGGTGACGCGGCCCCACCGAATGGTGTTCGGCCCTGGTTCACCCGTCCGGCGACCCACGGGGGAGTCGCCGGGCGGTGGACCGCAAGCGCCCATACACAGGAGTTGATCACTGTGAGCACCGAGAAGAAGGCTCCGCAGACCGACGACAAGGACATCATCAAGCCGCTCGACAGCCACCGGCCGATCATCGGTGACGAGATCGTCGCCATGGACAGCCACCGGCCCGTCATCGGCGACGAGGTCCTGGCGCAGGACGGCCAGCGTCCGGTTCCGGGCGACGGCACGATCGCGCCCCAGGACAGCCACCGGCCCATCGCCGAGCCGAAGCTGGAGCACTGAGCCCTGAGCACGCGCACGGCCCGCTGAGCCACCACCCGGGGGATCGCAGGGGCCGGCCTCGACGGCAAGGAGGGGATGCCGTCGAAGCCGGTCCCTGCGGCGTTTTCGGGGGCGGGATCGGATCACTCCGGGCAGCTGACGCTCCGTCAGTTACGGTGCTACAGTCGCGCCACACCCCGTTCCGTTCCATCCCGTCCCGCCCATTGCCGGGAGGCGCGCCGTGTATGAGTCCGGTCGGATACGTACGCTCTGGGAGCTGGTCGAGTACCGGGCCGCCGCGTCGGCGGACGCGCCGATGTTCTACGAGCCGGACGGGCGGACCGTCACCTTCGGGGAGGCGCGGGAGCGGGCGCTGCGCGCGGCGGCCGGCTTCCGGGAGCTGGGCATCGGGGCCGGGACGCGGGTCGCGTGGCAGCTGCCGACCCGCGTCGACACGGTGCTCGCCTCGCTCGCGCTGGCCCGGCTGGGCGCCGTGCAGATACCGGTCGTCCATCTGCACCGGGAGCGCGAGGTCGGGTACGTACTCGCCGCTTCGGAGGCGGAGTTCGTACTGGTACCGGGGGTGTGGCGGGACGTCGACTTCACGGCGATGGCCCGCAAGGTGGCGCCGGACGGGACGCGGGTGGTCACCGTGGGCGGCGAGGCGGGGCTCCCGGACGGCGACCCGGGCACGCTGCCGGAGTTCACGCCGGGGCACGCACGGGAGCGGGACGGCGGGCGCGAGCGGGGGCGCGCGCCTGAGCGTACTTCGTGGATCTACTACACCTCCGGGACCACGGCCGCCCCGAAGGGCGTGCGGCACACGGACGCCTCGCTGATCGCGGGCGGCGTGGGCCTGGCGACCGCGCTGGAGATGTCTGCGGCGGACATCGGGTCGATCGCCTTCCCGTACGCGCACATCGCCGGGCCCGACTACGTCATCGCGATGCTGGTGAGCGGCTTTCCCGCGGTGGTGCTGGAGACGTTCGCGCCGGGCTCGGCCGCGGACACGTACGCGCGGCTCGGCGTCACCATGGCGGGCGGCAGCACCGCCTTCTACCAGGCGTTCCTGGAGGAGTCGCGGCGGCGGGCAAGCGGCGGGAAGCTGATCCCCGCCCTGCGGCTGCTGTCCGGCGGCGGCGCGCCACTGCCGCCCGAGCTGTACTTCGAAGCGGGGCGCGAGCTGGGGTGCGCCCTGCTCCACGGGTACGGCATGACCGAGTGCCCGATGATCGCGATGGGCACCCCGTACGACAGCGACGAGCAGCTGTCGCGGACGGTGGGGCGGCCGGTGGCCGGCGCCGAGGTGCGGATCGCCGGGCCGGACGGGCGGGCGCTGCCGACCGGGGAGCCGGGCGAGGTGACGCTCAAGGGGCCGATGGTCTGCCAGGGGTACACGGACCCGGAGCTGACGGCCGCCTCGTTCGACGCGGACGGCTGGTTCCACACCGGCGACCTGGGGTTCCTGCGCGCGGACGGCCATCTCGTACTGACCGGGCGGCTGAAGGACATCATCATCCGCAAGGGCGAGAACATCTCGGCCCAGGAGGTCGAAGACCTGGTGCGAGAGCACCCGGCCGTGGCGGAGGCGGCGGTCATCGGGCTGCCGGACCGGGAGCGCGGGGAGCGGGTGTGCGCGGTGGTCACGCTCGCGGACAGCGGTGAACAGACGCTCACGCTGCGGGAGTTGACGGGTCATCTGCGGCAGGCCGGGCTGATGACGCAGAAGCTGCCGGAGCAGCTGGAGATCGCGGCCGAGCTGCCGCGCGGCGGCCCGCTGGGCAAGGTACTGAAGGGCGCGCTGCGGGAGCGATACACGCGCCCGGCGGACCAACTCGCGGCTGAGTAAGGGCAGTTCACAACTGGGGCAGGACATTCCGGGTGTATCCGACGTGACCGCCGGTAAATCGGAGTGATCTTGTCCACACGGAATGCCGCTTTCCCACTTAGCCGTGCGAAAGGTCACTTCGTGGGTAACATCGCGGCGGCGATCACGTGTTCGTTCGCCGTCGCCAAGCCACCCCCCACACGAGGACCTCGATGACTTCCATACCGGCGACACTGTTGTGGTGCCTGAGCGCGGGAACGGCCGCCGCGGTGGTGATGATCTTCTTCCTGGTCCGCACCCGGCAGGGCAGCCAGGCCCTGCGCCGGCACCTGGCCACGGCCGAGGCCCGCACCTCCGCCGCCGAGCGCGGCCACGCCGAGCTCGCCGCCCAGCTGCGCGCCACGGAGGACGAACTCCGCCACCTCGCCGAGGCCCGGCTCCCCGAGCTCGCCACCTCGCTGGCCCACCCGCACGTCGCCGTCCGCGGCCTGCGCGACCCGCGCTTCACGGGAACCGACGTGGACCGGTCGCTGACCTCGGCCATGGACCAGCTCGCGCAGGCGGTCGCCAAGGAACGGGCCCGGGTCGACGAGGCCGCGCAGGCCGCGATGCGCGGCGCCACGACTACCATCCAGGCGCTGCTGTACCGGCTGCAGACGCTGCTGCAGGAGATGCAGCACCGGTACGACGACCAGGCCGTGGCCCAGGACCTGCTGCAGGCCGACTTCCTCAACGAGCAGGCGCTGCGCCGGGTGCAGACCACCGGCGTGGTCTGCGGCGCCTGGCCGGGGCTGACCCGCGACGACTCGCACCTCGCCGACCTCGTGGTCGGCGCGATGTCGCGGCTGCGCGGGTACGAGCGCATCCAGGTCAGCAACCTGCTGCGGGACCCGGTGGGCGTGGTCGCGCGCGCCGTCGAGCCGGTCGCCATCGCGCTCACCGAACTGCTGGCCAACGCGCTGCACCACTCCCACCACGAACTGCCCGTCGCCGTCACGCTCCAGCAGGGCAACCGCGGCGCGTCCGTCATCGTCGACGACTACGGCATCGGCATGCACGCCGACGAGATCGCGCGTGCGACGCGGCTGCTGGGCGGCGGGGAGCAGGTGCTGATCACGGAGCTGGGCGACCCGCCGCGGTCCGGATTCGCCGCCGTCGGGCAGCTGGTGCGCCAGTACGGCTTCACGGTGCACGTCGAGTCCTCGCCGTACGGCGGCGTCCGGGCCGTCGTGTACATCCCGGGCGACCCGCTGCTTACGCTGATGGACGAGACGGCCCAGCCGATGTCGGCCATGGCCCCGCTGCCGCCGCAGATGATGCACGCGCACTCGACGCCGCTGGGGGTACCGCAGGCCATGTCGCAGGGTATGCCGCAGGCCATGCCGCTGACGGAGCCCGTGGCGGGGGCGCAGGTGGGGGCGCAGGCGGGGGCGTCGGCCGCGCCCGCGGCCGGCTCCGCGCCTGCGCCTGCGCCTGCGCCGGAGCACATGCCCGCTCGCGCGCCCGAGGCCGAGCCGGTCCGTACGCCGGAGGCCGGGACCGCGCAGGCGCCGGAGGCCGATGCCGCGTACGCGCCGGAGGCCGGGGTCGACACCGAGCTGCCGCGCCGCCGCAGGCGCCGGCCCGCCGGTGAGCCCGAGCGCCCCCTCCCCCGTACAGAACCCGTCGCCGAGCGCAGCCCGCAGGAGTCCGCCACCCGCTGGGCCGCCCTGCAGAGCGGCACCCTCTCCGGGCGGGCCGAAGCCGAGTACCGAATTCCGCGCTCCGAAGGGAACGACCGAGCATGAGCACCCCCGTCCGCCGCCGCGTCACACAGGACCAGTCCTGGGTGCTGGCACCGTTGCTGGAGCTGCCGCACGTCCTGCACGCGGCCGTCATCTCCGGTGACGGCTTCATCGAAGGCTCCTCCCCCGGCCTCGCCCGCGAGGCCGCCGAGGGCGTGGCCGCCATGATGTCGGCGCTGCAGGGCGCGGGCCGCGCCGTGACCGCCGCGTTCACCGGCCAGGACGACGCCCGGCTGCGGCAGACCGTCGTGGAGTCGGAGGAGGGCTGGGTGATCGCCATCCCGGCCGGCGAGAACACCTGCCTCGCGGTCTTCGCAGGCCCCGAGGTCAACATGGGCGTGGTCTCGCACCAGATGCAGGTCCAGGTCGCCACGCTGGGCGCGAAGGCGATGAGCTCGCCGCCGCGGGACGCGGGTTCGCCCGCATGACGCCCCGCCAGAGCAACCGGCGTCTCGTACCGGCCTATCTGGCGACCGGCGGCCGCGCCCGCCCCAGCCGCAACACCCTGGACCGGCTCACCGTGCTGTACGGCGCGACCGTCACCGCGCCCGCCGGGCTGCGTCCCGAGGCGCTCCGCCTCCTCACGCTGCTGCGGCCGGGCGCGCTGACCGTCGCCGAGACCGCGTCCCACCTGCGACTGCCGGTCAGTGTCGTGAAGGTACTGGTGGCCGACCTCGTCGACGCCGGACACCTGCACGCCCGTTCCCCCATCCCCGAAGCCGAGCAGATCGACCGGCAGATTCTGGAGAGGGTCCTCGATGGACTCCGCACTCTCAAGTCCTAGCGCAGCGCTCTCGGGCCCCGGCGCGGCGGGCGGCGCCGACAGCGCGGCCGACGGCTCGGGGCAGGGCGCCATGTACCTGTCCGGTACCGACCAGACCCTGGTGAAGCTGCTGGTCGCGGGGCCCTTCGGGGTCGGCAAGACCACGTTCATCCGGGCCCTGTCGGAGACCCCGCCGCTGCACACCGAAGAGGTGATGACGCAGACCGGCGCGTTCGTCGACGACCTCGCCGGGGTCCGCGAGAAGACCACGACCACCGTCGCCATCGACTTCGGGCGGATCACGCTCGCGGGCGACCTCGTCCTGTACCTCTTCGGCACGCCGGGCCAGAAGCGGTTCCGGCCGCTGTGGCAGGACATCGCGCGCGGCGCGGTCGGCGCGCTGGTACTGGCCGACACCCGCCGCCTGGCCGACTCCTTCGAGGTCATGGACATGATCGAGGAGGCCGGGCTGCGCTACGCGGTGGCGGTCAACACCTTCCCCGACGCCCCCGACCACTCCGTCGAGACCCTGCGCGACCACCTCGACCTGCACGAGGACACCCCGCTGGTGCTGTGCGACGCCCGCGACCGCGACCAGTCGCTCGACGCGCTGATCGCCCTCGTCCGGCACGTCCTGGACCACACGCCCATGGAGAACCCGTGACCTCCCCCCACCCGCCCGGGGCCACGCCGCCCCCGGGCTGCCCCGCCCACGCACGTCCGGCCGCCGAACCGGCCCCTCCGGCGTCCCCGCACTCCGCGCCCTATGCCACGGCGCAGGACGCCGTGCGCCTGTACGGACCCGACTTCGCGGCCGATCCGCACGGCATCTACGCCCAACTGCGGCGGCAGGGGCCGGTCGCACAGGTCGAGATCGCGCCGGGCGTCCCCGCGATGCTGGTCACCGACTACCGCGCCGCGCTGGAACTGCTGCACGACGACGCCACCTGGTCCAAGGACTCCCGTCCCTGGATGCCGACCGTGCGCCCGGACTCGCAGGTCATGCCGATGCTCACCTGGCGGCCCAACGTGTTCTTCAGCGACGGCGAGGCGCACGACCGCTACCGCAAGGTGATCACCGACAGCTTCGCCCTGCTGGAGCCGTACGAGCTGCGCGGATACGTGCATGGTGCGGCCGACACGCTGATCAGCCGGTTCGGCGCCGAGGGCCGGGCCGACCTGATCACCCAGTACGCGCGCGTGCTGCCGCTGATGATCTTCAATCGGGTCTTCGGGCTCCCCGACTCCTACAGCGACCGGCTGATCTCCGCCCTCGCCGGGATGCTGGAGGGCCGCAACCCCGAAGAGGCCGCGCGGGCCAACGCGGAGTACGAGCGGTACATCATGGAGCTGGTCGCCACCAAGAAGGAGCGCCGCGGCCCCGACCTCACCTCCTGGTTCATGGACCACCCCGCCGGGCTCACCGACGAGGAACTGATCCACCAGATCGTCCTCACCATGGGCGCCGGGCACGAGCCGACGACCAACCTCATCGGCAACGCGCTCGCCCGCATGCTCTCCGACGACCGTTACTACAGCACCCTGTCCGGCGGCGCACTCACCGCCCGCGACGCCATCAACGACGTGCTGTGGAACGACCCGCCGCTCGGCAACTACTCCGCGCACTTCCCCCGCCGGGACGTCTTCTTCCACGGCACCTGGATCCGCGCGGGCCAGCTCACGATGGTCTCGTACGCCGCGGCCAACGCGCAGTTCGGCACCGTTCCGCTGGAGCAGCCCGGCGCGGGCGGCGGCGCGCACCTGTCCTGGGCCGCGGGGCCGCACGCCTGCCCCGTACGCACCACCGCGCTGCTCATCGCGACCACCGCCATCGAACGGCTCACCGCCTGGCTCTCCGACATCGAACTCACCGTCCCCTTCGACCAATTGGAGTGGCGAGTCGGCGCCTTCCACCGTGCGCTGGCCGCGCTCCCGGCCCGCTTCACCCCCCTCACCCCCGATCAGGCAGGAGCCACCCCATGGGACAGCAGCCCGTCGCCATCGACCCGGCCGGCACCGACCTCCCCGGCGAGGCCGCCCGCCTCCGCGCGATAGGCCCCGCCGCGCTCATCGAGCTGCCCGGCGGCATACGGGCCTGGTCGGTCGGCGGGCACGCCCTGCTCAAGCGGCTGCTGGCCGACGACCGGGTGAGCAAGGACCCGCGGCAGCACTGGCCCGCCTGGCGGAACGGCGAACACCACGACAGCTGGCTGCAGTCCTGGGTCGGCGTCACGAACATGTTCACCGCCTACGGCACCGACCACCGCAGGCTGCGCAAGCTCGTGGCACCGGCGTTCACCGGGCGGCGCACCGAGGCGATGGCCCCGCGCGTCGAGCGGATCACCAAGGAGCTGCTGGCGGACCTGGAGGCGGCGCCCGCCGGCGAGCCGGTCGATCTGATCTCTTCCTATGCGCACCCCCTTCCGATGCGGATGATCTGCGAACTCTTCGGTATCCCCGAGGACTCCCGGGTCGAGGTGGGGAAGGTCATCGACGAGATCATGGACACCTCCGCCACCCCCGAGCAGGCGTCCGCGACCGCGGCGAAGGTCGCCGCCGTACTGGGCGACCTGATCGCCCTGAAGCGGCGGGAGCCCGGCGACGACATGACCAGCGTGCTGGTCTCCACCCGGGACGACGACGGCTCCCGCCTGGAGGAGCGGGAACTGCTCGACACCCTCCTGCTGGTGATCGGCGCCGGTTACGAGACCACCGTCAACCTCATCGGCAACGCCGTCCACGCCCTGCTCACCCACCCCGAGCAGCGCGCCCTGCTGGCCTCCGGGCAGGCCGGCTGGGACGACGTCATCGAGGAGACGCTGCGCTGGGCGCCCAGCATCGCCAACCTGCCGCTGCGGTACGCCGTCGAGGACATCCCGCTGGCGGACGGCACGGTCATCCGCCAGGGCGACCCGATCCTCGCCGCCTACGCCGCGGCCGGCCGGGACCCCGAGCGGCACGGAGCGGACGCCGACTCCTTCGAGCTGCGCCGCGCCGACCGGGAGCACCTCGCCTTCGGGCACGGCGTGCACTTCTGCCTGGGCGCGCCGCTGGCCCGCATGGAGGCCCGCACCGCGCTGCCCGCGCTCTTCGACCATTTCCCCGGCCTGGAGCTCGCCGTGTCCCCCGAAACGCTGCGGGCCACCGGCTCGTTCATCGGCAACGGGCTGCAGTCCCTTCCGGTTCACCTCAACCGGGGGTGACGGGGCTGCCGGTGGCCGGGGGCTCGGTGGACGGGGGCTGGGTGGACGGGGGCTCGGTGGACGGGGTGGCGCCGGCGCCCACCGCGCGCAGGCTCGCCTTCAGGACCTTGCCACTGGCGTTCCGCGGCAGCTCGGGCAGGAACATCACCTCCCTGGGCACCTTGTAGTTGGCCATCTCCCGGCGCGACCAGACGAGCACTTCGTCCGCCGACACCGTCGCGCCGGGACGCCGCACCACGTACGCCCGGCCGACCTCGCCCAGCCGGGCGTCCGGTATCCCGATCACGGCGGCGTCGGCGATGTCCGGGTGCCGGAGCAGCAGTTGCTCGATCTCGGCGGGGTAGGCGTTGAACCCGCCGACGATGAACATGTCTTTGATCCGGTCGGTGATCCGCAGATTGCCCGCCTCGTCCAGCACCCCCACGTCCCCCGTGCACAGCCAGCCGTCCGGGGTGACGGCGCGGGCGGTGCCCTCGGGATCCTCGAAGTAGCCCGTCATGACGTGATAGCCGCGCACCCGTACCTCGCCGGGCCGGCCCGGCGGCACCGCGCGGCCCTCGGCGTCGACCACCCGTACCTCGGTGTCCGGTATCGCCCGGCCCGACGTGCCCGCGATCACCTCGGGCGGGTCGCCGCGGCGGCACATCGTGACCACCCCCGAGCTCTCCGACAGGCCGTACGCGGTCAGTACCGTGGCGATCCCCAGCTCCCCGCGCAGCCGCTCGACCAGCCGCAGCGGCACCACCGCGGCGCCGGTCACCACCAGCCGCAGCGTCGAGAGGTCGTGCCGGCCGCGCGCGGGGTGGTCCAGCAGCTGCTGGTGCAGCGAGGGCGGCCCCGGCAGCACGGTGATCCGCTCGGCGGCGATGTTGGCAAGCGCGGTGTCGGCGCTGAACACCGGCTGCGGGACCATCGTCGCGCCGCGCAACAGGCAGGCCAGCACGCCCGCCTTGTAGCCGAAGGTGTGGAAGAACGGGTTGACGATCAGATAGCGGTCCCCCTCGCGCAGCCCCGCCAGCTCGCTCCAGACGCCGTACGCGCGCAGCGACCGGGCGTGGGTGATCACGGCGCCCTTGGGCCGCCCCGTGGTGCCCGAGGTGAACACGATGTCCGACGGGTCCTCCGGCGCGACGGCGTCCGCGCGCTCCCGCACCTCCGCCGCCGGCACCCGGGCGCCCCCGGCCAGGAACTCCCGCCAGGTGCGGAAGCCGACCGGCGCGTCGTCGGCCAGCACGACCGCGTCCCGCAGATCCGGCAGGCCCGGCAGCGGTCCGCGCCCCGTGCCCTCCGCGGTGGCCCTGCGCAGCGAGGCGACGTACGACGTGCCGAGGAAGGTGCCGGTGACGAAGAGCAGCCGGGCGCGGGTGCGGCGCAGGACGTATGCGGCCTCGGCGCCCTTGAAGCGGGTGTTGACCGGCACCAGGACGGCGCCCGCGGACACCGCGCCGAGCGCGGAGACGATCCAGTCCGCGGTGTTCGGCGCCCAGACCGCCACCCGGTCGCCGGGCGCGACGCCGGCGGCGATGCAGGCCGCGGCCGCGCGCTCGACCCGCGCGCCGAGCTCGGCGTACGAGACCCGGGCCCGCCCCTCGACCACCGCCTCGCGCCCGCCGTGCCGAGCGGCCGCCGCCCGCACCAACCGCGGAATGGACCCGAACTCCAGGTCAGCGCGCGGGTCCCGCGGCTCACCCACCGCAGCCGGTTCGCCCACCTCAATCGCAGCGCGGAACGCCCGCGGCCCGTCCGTGTCCCCGAGTCCCTGCGGGGCGCCGGCGCCCTCGTCGCCCCTCTGCCGCTCCCCGTCGCCGGGCATCGCGCCTGCCTTTCTCCCCCGGCGCCTGCGCGGGCCGTACGGGGTGTCCGGGAGCCCTCCCGGGGGCCGTGCGGCGTGTACCGGCCGGGAGAACCCTGTGCCAGTTAGCTGACTGGTCGTCAGATTAGCGGTAGCCTCCTCGGCTGTCAGTACGGACGACCTGCCGGACGACCGACCACGGAGGTGGCGATGGGGGCGACCCTCAAGGACGCTACGGCGATAGCCGGCATCGGACAGACACCCTTCGCCAGGCACCTTCCCGAATCCGAGAAGACGCTGGCCTGCCGCGCGATCACGGCCGCCCTGGCCGATGCCGGGATCGCCCCCGCGGAGGTCGACGCCTTCGCCTCCTACACCATGGAGGAGACCGACGAGGTCGAGGTCGCCAAGGCCATCGGCGCGGGCGACGTCACCTTCTTCTCCAAGGTCGGCTACGGCGGCGGCGGTTCCTGCGCCACCGTGGCGCACCTGGCCGCCGCCATCGCCACCGGCCAGGCCACCGTCGGCGTCGCCTGGCGGTCGCGCAAGCGCGGCTCCGGGCCCCGCCCCTGGACGAACACTGCCGTTCAACTCCCCACCCCCGCTCAATGGACCCGCCCCTTCGGCCTGCTGCGCCCGGCCGACGAGATCGGGATGCTCGCCCGTCGCTACATGCATCAGTACGGAGCCACCCGCGACCACTTCTTCAACGTCGCGCTGGCCTGCCGCAACCGCGCCAATCAGAACCCCGCGGCGGTCATGTACGACCGTCCGCTGACCCGCGAGATGTACATGACCGCGCGCTGGATCAGCGAGCCGCTCTGCCTCTTCGACAACTGCCTGGAGACCGACGGCGCGCTGGCGTGCGTCCTGGTCTCCGCCGAGCGCGCCCGCGACTGCCGCCGCACCCCCGTCTACGTCCACGCCGCCGCCCAGGGCCTGCCCGCCCAGCACCACGGCATGGTCAACTACTGGAACGACGACCCGCTCACCGGGCCCGCCTGGACCGCCGCCCGACACCTGTGGAAGTCCGCCGACTTCGGCCCGCAGGACGTGGACGTCGCGCAGATCTACGACGCCTTCACCCCGCTCATACCGCTCTCCCTGGAGGGCTACGGCTTCTGCGGGCGCGGCGAGGGCGCGGCCTTCACCGAGAAGGGCGCCCTGGAGATCGGCGGCCGGCTCCCGCTGAACACCGGCGGCGGTGGCCTCTCCGAGGCATACGTCCACGGTTTCAACCTGATCACCGAGGGCGTCAAGCAGCTGCGCGGCACCAGCACCGCGCAGGTGCCGGACGCCGCGACCTGCCTCGTCACCGCGGGCGAGGGCGTCCCGACTTCCGCGCTTTTGCTGAGGAGTTGACCGTCAGTGAAATTCATGAAACCGAGTGTGACAGCCGCCACTGACAGCCGCACCGCGTCCGCCACGCCTGTGGATAACTCCGCCGCAGCCGGCGCGACCGACGCAGCCGGCGTGGCCGGCGCGGCCGACGCGCACAGCGTCACCGCCGACGGCTTCCTGCTCCCCGTCCCCGACGACGACGGCGCGCCGTTCTGGGCGTACGCGGCCCGTGGCGAACTGCGCGTCCAAGCCTGCGCCGACTGCGGCGAACCGCGGTTCCCGCCCCGTCCCTGCTGCCCGCACTGCCAGTCCTTCGCGAGCGAGTGGCGGCGGATGTCCGGCCGCGGCCGGATCTGGTCCTACGTCCTGCCGCACCCGCCGCTGCTGCCCGCGTACGCCGCCCTCGCGCCGTACAACGCCGTCGTCGTCGAGCTGGCCGAGGCGCCGCGCATCCGGCTGGTCGGCAACCTCGTCAGCGCGCCGGACGCCACGCTGAACTCCGTGCCCGCGCACAAGCTGCGCATCGGCGCGGCGGTGAAGGTGACCTTCCACGAGATGGCGGACGGCGTGACCGTGCCGCGCTGGCTGCTGGAGCGCCCATGACCGTACGCGTCGACACCCGGGCCGGCGCGGGCGTCGCCCTGGTCACCCTCGACCGGCCCGGCCGCCTCAACGCCATCGACCTGGCGACCGCCGAGGAACTGGCGGGCGCCTGGCGCGCCCTGCGCTTCGACGACACCGTGCGCGCCGCGGTCGTCACCGGCGCCGGCGGCCGCGCCTTCTGCACCGGCGTCGACCGCTCGGTACGCGTGCCGCAGCCCGCCTCCCCGTACTCCCTCGACGACCCGCTGCTCCGCATCGGCCCCAAGGCGGCCGACCTGTGGAAGCCGGTGATCGCCGCGGTCGACGGCATGGCCTG
Organism: Streptomyces sp. NPDC026301; assembly: GCF_055567935.1. Lineage (NCBI taxonomy): Bacteria > Bacillati > Actinomycetota > Actinomycetes > Kitasatosporales > Streptomycetaceae > Streptomyces > Streptomyces sp. NPDC026301. Next base: position 231,432 of record NZ_JBVHPN010000008.1, read on the forward strand.
CGGCGGCGCGTTCTACCTGCTGGGCGAGTGCGAGTTCATCGTGGCCGCCGAGACCGCGACGTTCTTCGACCCGCACACGACCTACGGGATGGTCAGCGCGTACGAGTCGGTCCTCATGGCGCAGCGGATGCCGTACGGGGAGATCGCCCGGCTCGCCCTGATGGGCACCGCCGAGCGGCTCGGCGCCCGGCGCGCCCACGAGGTGGGCCTGGTCTCCGAACTGACGGCCGCCGGTGAGGCGCTGCCGGCCGCCCTGCGCGCGGCGGAGACGGTCGCGGCACAGCCCACGGAGGCCGTGCAGGGCACCGTACGGGCCCTGTGGGCGGCGAAGGAGGCGGCCCGCACCCAGGCGCTGGCACACGCCCCGCACCTTGTAGCGCTCGGCAACCTGCCCCCGGAGCGGCAGACGGAGCTCTTCGAGGAGCGGCGGAAGGGGGGTGCCCCTCGGGTGCGGTGAGCCCGTTAGCCGACGTCGTCGAGGAGGCAGTTGGCGACCTTGTCGGCGCGGTCGGGATGCGCCATCGGGACCTGGACCTCCGGGTTGTCGGTGGTCTCGTCGGCGTCGTAGTCGTCCTCGTACGGATTGAGCTTCACCTTGGCGGTGTCCACGACGGTCGCGTCCGCGCCGAGGAATCGCACCGTGACGGTCACGTCGGTGTGCGGATCCCCGACGACGAGCCTGACCAGCGCATGCGGCGTGGCCTCATCCGGGTCGACGCACGCGATGATCGTGCCGCTCGGCGCCTGCGTCGCGGTGGGCTCCGGACTGCTGTCCGACCCGCTGCCGCCCGAGTAGTCGTCATCGTCGTAGTCGTCGTCATCGTCGTAGTGGTGGCTGCTGTGGTAGCCGCTGCTGCTGGAGTGGGCGCTGCAGCCGCCGCCACCGCTGTCACTCCCGTGGCCGTGCGGCCGGAAGCCGGTGAGCGAGAGCAGAACGAAGGCCACGACGGCCGTGAGCCGTAAGTGACGCTGTGCCATGAGATCCCCCGAATGTTTGACGAGCGCACGTCACGATACCGGGACCGGATTGCCGTGGCGGCCCGCGGCGGCACGGCGTAGCGTCGGCTGTGGAGGCGTCAGGACGAAGCGAAGCGAGGCGACGCTTGTGGTGCGCAACGTAATCGGCTCCCTGATCGCCCTCATCGGAGCGGCGGCCGCCGTATGGAGCCCCTTCCGTCCTTGGTACGACGGCCGTCACGGTGCGGACATCCGGATCGCGGACCTCTTCAACGGGATCACCGGCAGCGGCGCCGATGTCATGCGCTCACTCCTGCTGCCGATGCTGGTCGCGGCCGTGCTGACGCTGATCGGCGTGGTGCTGCGGTCCCGCTTGACGGTCACGCTCGCGGGGCTGGTCGTGCTCGGCTTCACCATCCTGTGGATGGTCCGGCAGGGCCAGGCGGCCGGCAGCCTCACCGCGGGGAACGGGGGCCGGGGTCTGGGCCTGGGAGTCGCGGTGGCGCTGGGCGGCGGCGTCCTGCTGTTGCTGGCCGCGCTGCTGATGAGCGGCCGCCGGGCCGTACGCGCCCGTCGCCGCCGGAAGGCGCGGGAGCGCGACGAGGAGTACGCGCCCGCACCGTACGGAGCAGAGCCCGACGACCGGTACGCGTACGAAGGCGAGCCCGGGGGCGCGCCGTACGCCTATGAGGGACAGCCGGATCAGCCCCCGTATGCGGCGACGCAGCCGGACGTCCCCTACGGAGGACCGCGGCCTGACACCCCTTACGAACAGCAGCCTGTCCAGCAGCCCGTCCAATGGCCGGGCGCCGGCGGGTCCTCGGCCGCCGGGCCCGCACAAGAGCCGTGGCCCGCGGCGACGCACGACGGCACGACCCCGCCGGCCGGTACGCCGACGGCCGCGCCGGCCGACCCTACGCAGCCGTTGCCGCGCATCCACGGCGACCAGGAGACACAGCCCGGACAGGGCCGCCCGCCCGAGGAGCGCTAGCCGGACCCCTTCCAGGTCCGCGCAGCCACAGGGCAGTACAGGCCCGCGCGGCGCCCCTAGGAGCGCCGCGCCTGCCCCGTGCCCTTCGCGGCGTCCAGCGCGTACACGCAGCGGTCCTTGCTGCAGGCGTAGACGACGCCCGCGGCGGCCACCGGGGTGCCGGTGATCTCGCCGCCGGTCGCCAGCTTCCAGCGCAGCTGGCCGCCCATCGCGTCCAGCGTGTACAGGCAGTGGTCGGCGGACCCGAAGTGCACCCGGCCGTCCGCGGCCACCGGTGCCCCGATGACCTCACCGCCCGCCTGGAAGCGCCAGCGGGGCGTGCCCGTGACCGCGTCCAGCGTGTACAGGGCGTTGCCGCTGCCCAGGTGCACCGCGCCGTCGGCGACCAGTACCGGCTCGGTCGACTGGCGCGCCTCGGTGGCGATCCGCCAGCGGTCCCGGCCGTCGTTCGCGTCCAGCGCGTAGACCGTGCCGAGGTAGTCCGCGAGGTAGATGCCGCCGCCGGTGACGGCGGGCCCGGGGGCGTACGCGGGCGGCGCCAGGAAGACGGCCGGTGCCTCGAAGTGCCAGCGGACGTCGCCGCGGTTGCTGTCGATGGCCAGGACGCGCGTGCCGGCCACGACGTAGACCACGCCGTCCGGGGCGGTCAGCAGCCGCACGGGCACCCCGCCGCAGGACGCCGCGTCCCCGACCGGGTACGACCAGCGCTCGGCGCCCGTACGGGCCTCCAGCGCCTTCAGGCGCGCTTCCGCCCAGACGTACACCGTGCCCTCGTGCACGACGGGGCCGGACTCGGCGGTCTCGAAGTCGGTCTGCGCGCCGCCGATCTCCCACAGCAGCTCGCCGTTGGCCGCCTCCCACGCCTGCACGCCGCCGCCACGGGTGCCGGTGACGACCGTGCCGCGGTCGACCCCCAGGCTGTAGACCCAGCCCTCGGTGTTCAGCCGCCACAGCTCGGAGCCGTCGGTGGCGTCCAGCGCGTACAGGCTCGGGCCGTCCGACGCGTGGATCCGGCCGTCCGAGACGGCCATCGCCCAGGCGACCTCGCGGGTCTTGAACTGGCGCCGCCCGCTGGCCACGTCGAGCGCGTGCACCTCGAAGGAGGTGACGTACAGCAGGTCACCGGAGACGACCGGGGTGCCCCACACGTCGTTGGACATGCGGAAGCGCCAGGGGCGCCAGCGGCCGTGGCCGCCCTGCGCCGCGGGGTCGCCCGGCCGGCCGCTCGCGGGCGCGCCGTGGCCGCCCTGCGGGCCCGGCGCGGGCTGCGGAGGCACCGCGGGCGGCGGGCCCGCGGGCCCCGGGGCTTGCACTCCGGCCGGCGGCCGTACCCAGTTCGTCGTCGGGCCGGGCTGCGCCTGGGGGGCGTGGCCGTCCGCCGGCCGGGGGCCGGGCCCTATCGGGGCCACCGAACCGCCGAGCCGTACGGAGCCGTCCGGGCCCTCCACCTCCTGGGGCGGCGCGGGCGCGACCGGGCCGGTGGGCGCCGCCTGCGCGAGCGGTGCGCCGCCGCGCGGGTCGCCCATCCGGCGTGCACCCGGCCCGACCGCCGCGGAAGCGGCCCATCCGGGGTCGCCGGTGGGCGCGGGCATCGGCGCGCTCTCCTGGCGCTGCGGCGCCGGGGGCGGCGCGGACGGTACGGGCGGGGCGGCGGGCGGCCGTTCCGGCTGTGCGGAGTACCCGCCCCGGGCGGCGCGGCCCGAGGAGGCCGCGGCGCGCTGGGCGGGCTGCCGGGCGGCCGTCACACGGCCGCCGCGCCGGCTCTCGATCAGGCCCACGGCGTTCCCCGGCAGCCAGGCCGAGGCCGTACCGCTGTCGTCCGTACCGGAGCCGAAGAGGTGCGGCGCCAGCTGGGACTGCAGGTCGGCGGGGCTGGGGCGGTGCTCGGCCGCCATCTGCATCGTGGCGTCGATCAGCGGCCGCAGCTCGTCCGGCAGGCCCTCCAGGTCCGGCCCCTCGCGCAGCAGCATGAAGACCGTCTCGACCGGGTTGGCGCCGTGGAAGGGGGCGTGTCCGGTGGCGGCGAAGACCAGGGTGGAGCCGAGCGAGAAGATGTCGCTGGCCCCTGTGACGCTGCGCGAGTCGCGCGCCTGCTCGGGTGACATGTACGCGGGCGTACCGACGGCGACGTTCGTCATTGTCAAACGCGTGTTCGACACGCCGCTGGCGATACCGAAGTCGATCACCCGCGGCCCGTCCTCGACGACCAGGACGTTCGACGGCTTCAGGTCGCGGTGCACCAGGCCCGCGCCGTGGATGGACTGCAGGGCCTCGGCGACGCCGGCCGCCAGCCAGCGCACGGCCTGGGCCGGCAGCGGCCCGCACTCATTGACTATTTCTTCCAGGGAGGGAGCGGGGACGTAGGCGGTCGCCAGCCACGGCACCGCCGCGCGCGGGTCGGCATCGACCACCGCCGCGGTGTAGAAGCCGCTGACCGCGCGCGCCGCCTCGACCGCGCGCGTGAAGCGGACCCGGAACAGCTGGTCCTCGGCGAGCTCGGTACGGACCGTCTTGATCGCCACCCGCCGGCCGGAGGCCGAGCGCGCGAGATACACCAGCCCCATACCGCCGGCGCCGAGACGGCCGAGCACCTCGAACGGGCCGATCCGCCGGGGATCGTGCTGCGTCAGCTGCTCCACCACTTGCCTGCCACCTCCCCGTGGGGCGTCAAAGAGACTCTCAAAAGCCAAGAGCCGCCGAGAGCCACTGCCCCGAGCAGCGTCTCACCGCGTGGCCGATTCGGCCGTACGCGTGCTGATTCTTCCTGGCGAAGCCGACGGTTGCGAACCCGGGGGCTTCCCGTCGTGTCCCGTGTCCCGCCGAGCGGTACGCACAGGGCTCGTTACCTGCCGTTACACCCCGCATACGCGAGCGCGTCGGGTCCCGTTCATGCGTCGACCGCACATATGTCCGGTGACCACCGGGTGGCCGACCTCACGGCACGGTGCACCGGCCGGCCCTTCGCGGGCGCCGGTCCGTGCCCCGGTGTGCGGTCCGTCGTCGCCATTCCCATCCCCGTACGTGCTGTTCGGTCCCGCGTACTCACCGGCCTGCCGCCGAGTCCACGGACCCGTTGCCGGGCCGCGCCGCCCGCGGCCCGGCAGCGGGAGCTGCCACGGCCCAATTCTGCTGTGCCGAACGGCGTTCGGGGGCCATGACCACGAACTAATTGGCGGATCGGTACGCCTACTTCGCAAGAGGAGGGCCGTTTTGGGCCGAGGTGTTGGGTTATGCCCTGCAACAGGCACGGGGCGAGGTGAACGCGTGGGGCAGGAGAGGCATGAGAGGCGATACGGCATCCCCCCGCCCTACTTCGGCGCCATCAGCCCGAAGGCCGCCCCCTGATTGTCGACGACCAGGGCGAGGTGGCCGCCGGGCGTCCCCTGGGGCTCGCTGAGGACCTTGCCGCCCTGCCGGACCGCCGTCCGCAGGGCGGCCTCCATCTCCTCGGCCAGGAAGAAGACGGTGAAGTGCGCCGGCAGCTCGGCCGGCGCCCGCGCGTCCAGCACGATCCGGCAGCCGATCTCGCGCTCCTCCCCGGCGATCCGCCACGGCAGGAACGTCGGGCTCGCCATCGGCCCCTCGGTCACGCCCTCGAAGCCGAAGACGTCCCCGTAGAAGGCGTCGACGGCCTCCGGTTCGCGCGTGCTGAGACCCATCCACGCGTACGCGCCGGGCTCGGCCTGCACCTCGAAGCCCTGATGCCGGCCGGCCTGCCAGGCGCCGAAGACCGCGCCGCCGGGGTCGACGCCCAGCATCATCGCGCCCAGGTCGCCGAGCGGCGTACCGCCCGAGATCACCTGGCCGCCCGCCTCCCGGACCTTGGCGGCGGTTTCCCTGATGTCGGAAGTCGCGAAGTACACGCCCCAGACGGTGGGCATCCGGCCGTCCTTCTTGGGCAGCAGCCCTGCGGCCTTGCGCCCGTCGAGCAGGGCCGTCGTGTAGTCGCCGAACTCGGGAACGCTGTCCGAGAAGGTCCAGCCGAACAGCTCTCCGTAGAAGCGCTTGCCCGCCTCAAGATCCGGCAGCATCGCGTCCGCCCAGCAGGGGGCACCCTCCGCAAAAGCCGTCATACGGACAAAGTAACCGGGCTTTCCGATACGCGCCCGGCGCGGAGCCCGGCGCATACCTCCGCATATCCGCCCGCACACACCCCCGCGCATACCCCCGGGCGGTTGTCCACCGAAGTTGTCCACAGGCTGTTGATAAGATGATTCACTTGTTCAGGCCAATGCTGCCGACGCGGATCCGCGGCCCCGAAGCCGGGCGGCGAAAGCCTCTTCCCGGCCCGATTCGCCCCATCCCCATTTGCAGGCAGCCAAATCGCGCTCCGATCACCCCTCGGTAAGCTGACGGCATGACAGGACAAGTTCGAACCGTCGACGGCAGAGTCGCCGGCCGCCGCGGGCAGGCGACCCGGCAGAAGCTCCTCGACTGCCTCAGCGAGATGCTCAGTTCGTCCCCGTACCGGGACGTCAAGGTCATCGACGTCGCACGCAAGGCGGGCACTTCCCCCGCGACGTTCTACCAGTACTTCCCCGACGTCGAAGGCGCCGTACTCGAGATCGCCGAGGAGATGGCCCAGGAGGGCGCGAGCCTGACCGACCTGGTCGCCGGGCGCTCCTGGATCGGCAAGTCGGGCCGCCAGACGGCCGAGGAGCTGGTCGACGGCTTCCTCTCCTTCTGGCGGAAGCACGACGCGATTCTGCGCGTCGTCGACCTCGGCGCGGCGGAGGGCGACAAGCGGTTCTACAAGATCCGCATGAAGATCCTGAACGCCGTCACCAACTCCCTTACGGACTCCATCAAGGAGCTCCAGACCAAGAACAAGGTGGACAAGGAGGTCAGCCCCGCGGCGATGGCCGGCTCACTGGTCGCCATGCTCGCCGCGGTCGCCGGCCACCAGAAGGGCTTCACCAGCTGGGGCGTCAAGCAGGCCGAGCTCAAGCCGAACCTCGCGCTGCTCGTCCATCTCGGCGTGACGGGCAAGAAGCCCGCCAAGTAGCCGGGGCGCGGCGAGCGACCGCCGCCCCCGGCACGACGCGACCACAGGACCGCGCACGTCCTGCCGCGCCCGCGTCCCCCGCCGGTCCGCCCTTCGTCCTGCCATATCTGCACACGCCTCGGGCACCGCCCGGACTCTCACGGAGAGCCGGACGGTGCCCGAGGCGTATCCGTACGACGGACTGCCCGTACTCACTTATCTGATGTACCGTCAGTTTTATGACCACCGGGACCAGTACGGCTCCGTCACGTACGCGCAGGGTCGCCGTCGCCGGAGTGGCACTGGCCGACTGCGGGCGCGTCGACGACGCCACCCCTTACGCCCTGCACGCCCAGGCCGCCCGCCGCGCGCTGGCCGACTCCGGGCTGGACCGCTCGGCGATCGACGGCTTCGCCTCCGCCGGGCTCGGCACGCTCGCCCCGATCGAGGTCGCGGAGTACTTGGGGCTTCGCCCCACCTGGGTGGACTCGACCTCCGTCGGCGGCTCGACCTGGGAAGTCATGGCCGCGCACGCCGCCGACGCGATCGCCGCCGGCCATGCGAACGCGGTCCTGCTGGTGTACGGATCGACCGCGCGCGCCGACCTCAAGGCGCGGCGCCGCACCGCCGACCTCTCCTTCGGGGCCCGCGGCCCTCTGCAGTTCGAAGTGCCCTACGGCCACACCCTGATCGCCAAGTACGCGATGGCCGCGCGCCGCCACATGCACCAGTACGGCACGACGCCGGCACAGCTCGCCGAGGTCGCCGTCCAGGCGCGCGCCAACGCGGCGGCCAACCCGGACGCGATGTACCGGGACCCGATCACCACCGACGACGTGCTGTCCGGGCCGGTGATCGCGGATCCGTTCACCAAACTGCACTGCTGCATCCGCTCCGACGGCGGCTGCGCGGTCCTGCTGGTCGCCGAGGACCGCGTACCGGACCTGGCCCGGCCGCCGGTCTGGGTGCTCGGCTCGGGCAGCGCCGTCTCGCACACCACGATGTCGGAGTGGAACGACTTCACCGTCTCGCCGGCCGCCGTCTCCGGGCGGCTGGCCTTCGAGCGGGCAGGCGTGCGCCCGGACGAGATCGACATCGCCCAGATCTACGACGCGTTCACCTACATGACGCTGGTGACGCTGGAGGACCTCGGGTTCTGCGCGAAGGGGGAGGGCGGCGCGTTCGTCGAGAAGGGCCGGCTGCTCCGGGACGGAGCGCTGCCGACGAACACCGACGGCGGCGGGCTCGCCGCCTGCCACCCCGGGATGCGCGGGCTGTTCCTGCTGGTCGAAGCGGTGCGGCAGCTGCGCGGCGAGGCCGGCGAGGGCCGCCAGGTACGGAAGGCGGGCGGCCGCCTGCCGCGCCTCGCGGTCGCCTCGGGCACCGGCGGGTGGTTCTGCTCGTCCGGGACGGTGGTGCTGGGGGCGGAGTGAGGGGCGGGCGCCGGAGCGTGCTCGGGGTGGGGTGGCCCGGTGCTGCGCTTCGGGGGTACCGGACGGCGCGTGAAGGTTGCGTTGGAGCGCGCTCCAGCTCGTAGCGTCCGGCTCACGACCCGACCCAAGGGGGAGCCATGCGGTACACACTGTTCGGCAGGACCGGTCTTCGGGTGAGCGAGCTGAGCCTCGGCACCATGACGTTCGGCGAGGACTGGGGGTGGGGCGCCGCCGAGGACACCAGCCGGCGGATCCTCGACACGTACGCCGACGCGGGCGGCAACTTCATCGACACCGCGAACAACTACACGGACGGCAGCGCGGAGCGGATCGTCGGCGAGCTGCTCGGCGGCCGCCGGGACCAGTTCGTCCTGGCCAGCAAGTACACCTGCGCCACCCGCAAGGGGGACGTGAACGCGGGCGGCAGCCACCGCAAGAACCTCGTGCGGTCGGTGGAGGCGAGCCTGGACCGGCTGCGTACCGACCGCCTGGACATCCTCTGGGTGCACGCGCGCGACAACTTCACCCCGGTCGAGGAGGTCATGCGGGCCCTGGACGACATCGTGCGAGCCGGCAAGGTGCTCTACGTCGGGGTGTCCGACTGGCCGGCCTGGGAGATCGCGCAGGCGAACACCCTTGCCGAGCTGCGCGGCTGGACCGCCTTCGCCGGATCGCAGCTGCGCTACAACCTGTTGGAGCGCACGCCGGAGCGCGAACTGCTCCCGCAAGCCCGCGCATTCGACCTGGCCGTGCTCGCGTGGGCGCCGCTGGCCGCCGGCAAGCTCACCGGCAAGTACCGCCGCGGGGAATCCGGCCGGCTGCACGTCGTCGGCGGCGAGGACGGCACGGACCAGCAGGAAGAGGCGGTCGTCAGCGCCGTCCTGGAGGTCGCCGAACAGGGCGGCTGGAGCCCGGCGCAGGTGGCGCTGGCCTGGCTGCTGCAGCGGCCCGGCAACATCGTCCCGATCGTCGGCGCCACCAAGGAGAGCCAGCTCCTGGACAACCTCGCCGCGGTCGGCGTCGAGCTGGACGCCGAAGCGGTGGCCCGGCTGGACGAGGTCAGCGCGGTACCGCTGGGCTTTCCGCACCAGTTCCTGCGCGAGCCCGCGATCACCGAGAACGTGTACGGCGATCGCTGGGCCGACATCGACGACCGGCGCTCCACCTACCGGCGCACGCCGCACGAGATCCGCTAGCGGCGCCACAGGGGCCGCCGCTCCAGGCGCCCGGCGCCGCGCGGCGTCACTCCTCGAGCAGCGCCCGTAGGACGGGACCGGCATGCGTCCACAGGAGCATGCCGCCCGCGTCCGGTACGAGGTGGCGGCGCGCGGTGCGTATACGGGTGGCGAGCAGGGCGCCGTGGTCCGGTGAGTGCGTCGGGGCGGTGTCCAGCGCGCCGTACCAGAGGTCGACCGGCACCCGGATCACCCCGGGATCGAACGGCCAGTGGCTCATGGCGAGCAGCGTGTCCCGCGCATAGCCGGCCGGGCCGGGCGCGAAGCCCTCGGCCATCGCCTCCCGGAAGGCCGCGGCGAACGCGGGCTGTTCCAGAAGGGCGCGGTCGCGGTCGCCGCTGCCCGCGGCGACCAGTTCGTACAGCACCTCCGGGCTCCCGAAACCGGCGAACGAGCGCTCGGCGGCCACCGGGTCGGCCGCGGCCCGCTCGGCGAGGTACCGCACCTCGTCCGGCAGCAGCGCCTCGAACGCGGGCGCGGCGAGCTCGTCCGTGCCGGAGACCACCGCGAGCCGGGTGAGCAGCCCGGCGGCGGCGCAGGCCAGCGCGAACGGCGCGCCCTGCGAGAAGCCGACGCCGCGCAGCCCCGCGAGCCCGCGCAGCGCGGCGAACTCCCGTACGTCCTCGGCCCAGCCGGTGAGCGTACGGCCGGGCGACGGGTCGGACGCGCCCAGCCCGGGACGGTCCACGGAGAGCAGCCGTACGCCCAGCTCCTCGACCGCCTCCGCGCCGAAACCGAGCCGCCGGGACGTGGCCGCACCGGGACAGAGCAGTACCGGCGTGCCGTCCTCGGGTCCCCACTCCCCCCAGGCCAGCCGCCGTCCGTCGGCCAGCCGGACGGCCCCTCGCCGGGCAGGCGCGGGCACGGCGACGGCCGTCCCGGCCGAGATCGCAGACATGACACCAGCGTCCGTCGCCGACGCCGCCCACCGCAACCGAATTGCCGGCGGGGGCGCGAGGGACGCGGGCGGCCCGACGGACGCACGCCGCCCGGCGGACGTACGCTGCCCGGCATGACCACGACGGACGACTCCCCCGAAGCCCGCGCCTTCCGTGACCTGCTGCGCAGCCTGCGGGTCTGGACGGGCGAACTGCCCGCGTTCGATCCGGACGCCGCCCCCGAAGCGCCGCTGCCGCTGTTCCGGCAGTGGCTGGGCGAGGCGGCCGCCGCGGGCGTACCGGAGCCGCACACGATGTCGCTGGCGACCGCGGACGCGGCGGGCGCCCCGTCCGTGCGCATCGTGATGCTGCACGACGCCGACGAGAACGGCTGGCACTTCGCCTCCCACCGCGGCAGCCGCAAGGGCCGCGAGCTGGCCGCCAACCCCCGTGCCGCGCTGTGCTTCTACTGGCCGCTGATCGCACGGCAGGTCCGGGTCAGCGGCCCGGTCACGGCGGGCACGCCCGAGGAGAGCGCGGCCGATCTGCACCGCCGTTCGCCGGGCGCGCTGGCCGCCGCGCTCGTGGGCAGGCAGAGCGAGGTACTGGACTCGTACGCGGAGCTGGAGCGGGCAGCGGACGCGTCCTGGGCACGGGCGCGGCGCGAGCCGGAGGCAGAGGTGCCGAGCTGGACGGCGTACGTGCTGCGCGCCGAGGAGGTGGAGTTCTTCCAGGGCGACGACCGCCGCCGGCACGTACGGCTGCGCTACCGGCGGTCGGGCGACGACTGGCAGCGGGAACTGCTGTGGCCGTAGCCCGTACCGGTCCGTACGTACGGTCCGTACGGACGGACACCGGGGCTCAGAACCGCTGGTACGTGGTCAGAACCGCTGGTACATGATGTGCAGCCCGACATAGCCCTTCTTCGGGTGCAGGAACGCCTCCGGCAGGGTCGTCATGATCTCGAAGCCGAGTGACCGCCAGAGGGCGACGGCACCGGTGTTGGTCTCCACGACGGCGTTGAACTGCATCGCGCGGTAGCCCTCGGAGCGGGCCCGGCGCAGTACGTACTCGCCCAGGGCGCGGCCGACGCCCTTGCCGCCGTGCGCCGGGTCGACCATGAAGCTGGCCCCGGCGATGTGCGCGGCGCCGCCCATGTGGTTGGGGTTCATCTTGGCCGTGCCCAGGACCGTGCCGTCCTCGTCGGCCGCGACGACCGTGTGGCCCGGCGGGCTGAGCATCCACAGTGCGCGGCCCGCCTCCTTGTCGAGGTCGCGCGGGTAGGTGTACGTATCCCCGGCAGCGACGATCGCGTGGAAGAACGGCCAGATGGCGTCCCAGTCCTCGGCGGCGGCTTCTCTGATCAGCACCCGCCCAGGGTGCCTCCCGGCGCCGCGCGCCGCCACCGGATATCGCTACTCGGCGGGCCGGAAGACCGGGACCGCGGGGCCGCCCGCGCCCGCGCCATCGCCATCGCCATCGCCTTCGCCACCGCCCTCGTCATCGCCGGCGCTGCGGAAGTGGACCAGCAGCTCCATGCCGATCCGCAGCGCCGCCTCCGGGCAGTCGACGACCTCGGTCATCATCCGCGGTCCCTCGGCGAGATCGACGACGGCGGCGGTGTACGGGACGCGGCCGCCGAACGGCGGCAGGTCGTTCCGGTGCACCACGGACCAGGTGTACAGCGTGGCCCGGCCGCTCGCCTCCTCCCAGACCACGTCCTCGCTCCAGCAGCGCGGACAGAATTCCCGCGGGTAGTGGTGCGCGGCACCGCAGCCGGCGGTCCGGCAGCGCCGGATCAGCAGCCGCCCGTCCGCCGCGGCGTCCCAGTACGGGCGGCTGAAGGCGTCGGTCTCGGGCAGGTCGTGCCGGGGCATGGTCGCGGTCATCGGAAGAGTCCCATCGCGGCGTCGAGCGACCAGGTCTGCCAGCCCATCGCGCAGAGCGCGACGAGCGAGATCAGGGCCATCATCGCGTTCTGCCCCTGCTCGGCCCAGTCGTGGATCATCAGTACGAGGTAGAGCAGGTTGAGCACCAGGCCCGCGACCAGCGCGACCGGCGTGAGGAAGCCGAGGACGAGACCGGCGCCGAGCGCGAGTTCCGCGTACACGACGACGTACGCCATCGCCTTCGGGCGCGGCCGTACGACCAGGTCGAAGCCGCGACGCACCACGGCCCAGCGGTGCTCGGCCGCCACGCCGGCGGCCCACGCGATGCCCGTACCACGTTCGAACCAGCCCTTCTTGTCCTTGTGCCGCCAGCTCTCCAGCCACCACAGCCCCAGGCCGATACGGAGTACGGCGAGCCATTCGGGCCCGCCGAGCCAGATCGTCTGCATCGCACGCCTCCCGCACGGCCGCCGTTCCTGACGACTCGTCAGTTACTCGGCCAGTTCAGCCGAGAGTGCGGCCGCTGCGCAAGAGGTGGAGCACCGGCACCGCACCCGAGGACCATCTGCACGCACCATTCCTGACTGAGCGTCAGTTCTGTAACCTGACTATCTGTCAGGTACCTGCCTGCCAGGTACGCATCGGCGGTCAGACGGGAGCGGCGCAGCGATGCTGGGATCCACTCATGGCACCCTCACCACTCACTCGCGGCCCGCCCGGGTCGTGGCCTGCGGAGGGCCGACGCCGCAGGCCGTGCACGGGACGGCCGGCCCGGAGCAGGGCAGCGGCGGCCCCGGCGCGGGCGGCGGCCGGGACGGCACCGGCGACCCGGACGTCAGCGGGCGCCCGCTGTCCGCGGCCGTGCCGGACCTGGACCACTTCTTCCGCCCCCGGACCGTGGCCGTCATCGGCGCCTCGGACAGCGAGGGGCGGCCCCACACCGGCATCACCCGCCGGCTGATCGACTGGGCCGAGCGGGTCGGCGCCCGGCTGCACCCGGTCAACCCGGGCCGCACCTCCGTCTTCGGGCTGGCCTGTCACACCTCCGTCTCCGACCTGCCGGAACAGGTCGATCTCGCCGTACTGCTGGTCGCCGATCCGCTGCCGGTCATCGAGGAACTGGCCGACGCCGAGGTGAAGTTCGCGGTCGCCTTCGCCGCCGGCTTCGCGGAGACCGGCGCCGACGGCGCCGTCGCGCAGGAGCGGCTGGCCGCGGCCGTCGCCCGCTCCGGCATCCGGCTGCTCGGCCCGAACACCAACCTCAACGCCTTCGAGACCTTCCGCGAGGACCTGGCCGGGCCGGCCATCGCGCTGATCACGCAATCAGGCCACCAGGGCCGCCCCGTCTTCGCCCTCCAGGAGCTGGGCATCCGCCTCTCGCACTGGGCCCCCACCGGCAACGAGGCCGACCTGGAGACCGCGGACTTCCTCTCCTACTTCGCCTCCCGTCCCGAGGTCGGTGCCATCGCCGCGTATGTGGAAGGGCTCAAGGACGGCCGCAGCTTCCTGCTCGCCGCCGACCGCGCGGCCCGCAACAAGGTCCCGGTCGTCGCGGTCAAGGTCGGCCGCACCGAGACCGGCGCCCGCACCGCCGCCTCGCACACCGGCAAGCTCACCGGCGCCGACGAGGTGGTGGACGCGGCGATGCGGCAGTTCGGCGTGGTCCGCGTGGACGGCCTGGACGAGCTGCAGGACACCGCGGCGCTGCTGGCCAGGGCCCGCCCGCCGGTCGCCGAGGGCGTCGCCGTCTATTCGATATCGGGCGGCACCGGCGCGCACTTCGCCGACCTGGCGACGGCGGCCGGCCTGCGCCTGCCGACGCTCGGCGAGGACAGGAAGCGGGAGCTGCACCAGTGGATACCGGACTACCTCAACGTCGCCAACCCGATCGACAACGGCGGGCACCCGGTGGGTGACTGGCGCGGCCGGAAGATCATCGACGCGATCCTCGCCGACCCGTCCGTGGGCGTCCTGATCTGCCCGATCACCGGCCCCTTCCCGCCGATGAGCGACAAGCTCGCACAGGACCTGGTGGACGCGGCGGAGCAGACGGACAAGCTGGTGTGCGTGGTCTGGGGCTCGCCGGTCGGCACCGAGGACGCCTACCGGAAGACCCTGCTCGGCTCCTCGCGGGTGGCCACCTTCCGTACCTTCGCCAACTGCATCACGGCCGTCCGCGCCCACCTGGAGCACCACCGCTTCACGGCTGCCTACCGGTCCCCCTTCGACGACGCGCCGCGCACGCCCTCGCCGTCCGCGCGCAAGGCGCAGGCGCTGCTGCGCCCGGGCGAACAGCTCAGCGAGCACGCCGGGAAGCAGCTGCTGCGCGCCTACGGCATCCGTGTGCCCCGCGAGCAGCTCGTGACCAGCGCGGCCGGGGCCGTCCGGGCGGCGGCGCAGGTCGGCTACCCCGTCGTCATGAAGGCGTCCGGGCCGCGGCTGGCCCACAAGAGCGAACTGGGCCTGGTCAGGATCGGGCTGACCTCGGCCAGCCAGGTCAGGGACGCCTACCGCGAGCTGACGGACATCGCGCGCTACGAAGACGTCGCGCTGGACGGGGTGCTGGTGTGCCAGCTGGTCGAGCCGGGTGTGGAGATGGTCGTCGGCGTCACGCCCGATCCGCTCTTCGGGCCGACCGTGACCGTGGGACTGGGCGGCGTGCTCGTCGAAGTACTGCGGGACACCGCGGTGGCCGTACCGCCCTTCGGCGAGGACCACGCGCGCGCGGCGCTCGGCCGGCTGCGGGGCCACGCGCTGCTGGAGGGCGTCAGGGGGGCGCCGCCGGCCGACACCGACGCGCTGGTCGAGGTCATGCTGCGGGTCCAGCGGATGGCGCTGGAGCTGGGCGATCAGCTGGCCGAGCTGGACATCAACCCCCTGGTCGTCCTCCCGAAGGGCCAGGGCGCCGTGGCCCTCGACGCGCTCGCCGTCTGCCATTGAACGCCGGCGTCCGCACCCCGGCCGCACCGGCAGCCGTGTCCATGCCGACGCCAGAAGCTGGAGCAGCTTGACCATGACGACCTCCCCCGACGGTCCCGACGGGACCTCCCGATCCTTGATACTCCACACCACTGACAACGGCGTGGCCTGGATCACTCTCAACCGCCCGCAGGCGAGGCACGCCCTCACCCCCGACCAGCGCGAACGCATCATTTCGCGGCTTGCGGAAGCGTCCGCCGACCCGGCCGTGCGCGCCGTGGTGATCACCGCGACGGGCCGCGGATTCTGCGCGGGCGCGGACCTGCGGGCCCGCCCCGGCGGCAGCGGCGGCAGCGGCAGCGGCAGCGGTGAGCGGATCGCCGGTGACGTCGCGCGCGTGATCCGGCAGGGCGCCCAGCGGCTGATCGCCGCGGTCATGGACTGCGAGAAACCGGTGATCGCGGCGGTCAACGGCACCGCCGCGGGACTCGGCGCGCATCTCGCCCTCGCCTGCGACCTGGTACTGGCCGCCGAATCGGCCACGTTCATCGAGGTGTTCGTGCGCCGCGGCCTGGTGCCCGACGGCGGCGGCGCGTACCTGTTGCCCCGGCTGACCGGGCCGCAGCGCGCCAAGGAGCTGATGTTCTTCGGCGACGCGCTGCCCGCCGCCGAGGCCGAGCGGCTCGGGCTGGTCAACCGAGTCGTACCGGACGACGACCTGGCGAGGACCGCGGCCGCCTGGGCCGACCGGCTGGCGGCCGGCCCGACGCGCGCGCTGGCCCTCACCAAGCAACTGGTCAACGCCTCGCTGGACGCCGACCGCGGCGCGGCCTTCGCCGCCGAGGCCGCCGCTCAGGAGATCAACATGACGACGGCGGACGCGCAGGAGGGCGTGGCGGCCTTCGTGGATCGCCGCACACCGGAGTACCGCGGCCGCTGACCACGAAGGTGCGCGCGTTGCGCCCGGCACTCGCCGTCGCGACGGGCGGCCGAACCCCGCTGCTGATACGGGGAGTTAAGACTCACCGCTGGGGCAGAGCGGTACCTCGTGGACGTCGCGGGTGTGCACGCCCGGCAGCCACCCCTCGGCACCCTCCACGGAGGTCACCCGGTACCACCGGTGGGAGAGCGCGCCCGTCGTGTCCCGCACGAGGCGCCCGTTGGTGATGACGCACTCCGTGGCCAGCCGGTCGCCGTTCCAGACGCGGCCCGCGGCGTTTCCCGGGGCGGCGTACGCCTGGTGCGGGTCCCGGGCCAGGCGCAGCGCGCACCGTACGGTGCGCGCCTTCTCGCACGCCGGCTCGCTGTTGTACACCGTGACCTCAAGTCCGGTACCCGGGCCGGGTGGCGCGGGCTGCTCGCTGCCCGTCCCGACGAGCCGCCACACACCGAAGCCCAGGACGAGCGCCGCCACAGCGAACAGCACCGTCATCAGCTGCGGCCGCCGGCGCAGGAACGACAGGGGGCTGCGCGGCGCACCGGGCGCGGGCGCGGACTCGGCTATGCGGGTCCACAGTCCGGGCGGTGGCTGGATTTCCTCGTCGGCCGCCCGGAGGCGTTCCCGCAATATCGTTTCGGCACCCCGGCGCCCCAGGCCGTTCCGGTAACCGCTCCGAGGATTCCGCCGCCCGCCTCCGGGGCCCCCGTGGCCATTACGGGGGCGCCCCGGCCCGCTACCGGGACCGCCCTGCCGGTTCCCGGGACTCCCCGGCCCGTTCCAGGGGTCGTCCCCCCGCCCGTCCCCGGGGGCCACATGCGTGTTCCCGAAGTCGTCCCGCTCCACGGTGTGCTCACCTCCCCGTGAGGTCGTACGGCGACGCGGCGAGGTAGCCGCGCAGCCGGTCCAGCGCGCGGGCCCGGTGCCGGGCCGCCGTGCACCGCTGCACCTTCATGATCCTGGCCGCCTTGCCGATGGTGTATCCGTCCAGGTCGACGAGGATGACCAGGCCGGCCTGGCGGTGCGAGAGCCGGCTCAGCATCCGCACCGCTTCCAGCTCGGCCTGCCGGCGCTCCCGCCGGCCGTCCCAGCCGGCGCCGGGCAGCTCCCGCATGAGCGCGCCGCTGCCGGGCCCGTCCTCCGGGCCGCCCTCGCCGATCAGCGCCTGCCGACGCTCCCTGCGGTGCGCCTCCCG
Organism: Streptomyces sp. NPDC026301; assembly: GCF_055567935.1. Classification (NCBI taxonomy): domain Bacteria; kingdom Bacillati; phylum Actinomycetota; class Actinomycetes; order Kitasatosporales; family Streptomycetaceae; genus Streptomyces; species Streptomyces sp. NPDC026301. The sequence goes on from NZ_JBVHPN010000008.1 coordinate 248,850, forward strand.
GGCGACGCTCAGCAGGGCCGTGAAGGCGCGGGCGTACGGCTCCGGATGCTCCAGGAAGCGGTACGGGCGCGCGGCGAGCTTCAAGTACGCCTCGTGCACGATGTCCTCCGCCGCCTGCCGGGACCCCGCCAGCAGCACCGCCCGGCGGTACAGCCGCGGCAGCAGCCCGCAGAAGACGTCGTCGAAGGACGGCGACGGAAGGGACGACGACGCCATCGCATCGGCCATGCGGCGGAACTCTCCCCGAATCAGATACGGGTGCGGCCGTGAGGGAGATACCCGGCATGATCCGCTGCCAACCGACCGAATACCGACAATTATTCGATCCGCCGGTGATCCGCCACCAGGCGCCGCCCGCGCAGCCCACCTGGCCCCGCGCGCCCCGCCCTTCCTATCTGACGGCCCATCAGTTTCAATGACGTTGTGGAAGGGAGCGCAGCATGATGGGACATGCCGGCATGGCGGCCACAGCGGTGCGCTATCTGCGTGCGGCCGGCGCCGCGGCCTCGACCCCGGCGACGCCCGGGCCCGCCACGCCCGATACCCCGGAAACGGCCTCCAGGGCGCCCCTGCGGGCCGTGCGCGAGGACGAGCGGGCCCCGGTCGACCGGGGCGAATTCCGGCGCGTGCTGGGCCATTTCGCGAGCGGCGTCACGGTCGTCACGGCGCCCGGCGACGCGGCCGATCCCGCGCCCGCCGGCTTCGCCTGCCAGTCGTTCGCCTCGCTCTCCCTGGACCCGCCGCTGGTGGCCTTCATGGTGGCGCGCACGTCCACGACCTGGCCGGTGATCGCGCGGGCCGGGGTCTTCTGCGTGAACATCCTGGGCGCGGGCCAGGGCGCGCTGTGCCGCGCCTTCGCGGTCAGCGGCACCGACAAGTTCGCCGGGGTACGGCACGTGCCGGCGCCGGTGAGCGGATCCCCGCGGCTGGCGGGCGTGCCGGCCTGGATCGACTGCACCGTCCAGGCCGTCCACACGGGTGGCGACCACCTCGTCGTCGTGGGCCGGGTGGACGCGCTCGGCACGGACGAAGCGGCGGCGGCCGCGGGGCCGTTGCTGTTCCACCGGGGGGCGTTCGGGGAGTTCCGGGAGGTCAGGGGCTGACCTCCCGGAGGTCAGGGGCTGACCTGCGCCTCCGTCCGCCGCCGGATCACCAGTGCCATCAGGACCGCCAGGGCGCACAGCGCTCCGGAGGCGTACCAGACCGGGTCGTACGTGCCGAGCGCGTCCCGGGCGAGGCCCCCGAGGAAGGCGATGAGCGCGGCACCCACTTGGTGGGAGGCCAGCACCCAGCCGAAGACGATCGCGGCGTCGCCCCCGTAGTGCTCGCGGCACAGGGCGATGGTCGGCGGCACGGTCGCGACCCAGTCCAGTCCGTAGAAGACGATGAAGAAGAGCATCGGCGGGTGGACGGCGTCCGAGAGCAGCATCGGCAGGAACATCAGCGAGACGCCGCGCAGCCCGTAGTACGCGGCGAGCAGCCGCCGACTGTCGAAGCGGTCGGTGAACCAGCCGGAGGCGACCGTCCCCAGGATGTCGAAGATCCCGATGACCGCGAGCAGCGAGGCGGCGAGCGTCATCGGCATGCCGTGATCGTGGGCCGCGGGCACGAAATGCGTTTTGACCAGGCCGTTCGTGGTGGCGCCGCAGATCGCGAAGGTACCGGCGAGGAGCCAGAAGGGGCCGGTGCGCGCGGCGTTGGCGAGCGCACCGAGTGCACGCCGGGCGGCGCCTCGTTGCGGAGCGGGGCGCGGTACGAACTCCGTCGCACCGTACGGTGCCACGCCCACGTCCGCGGGGTGGTCGCGCAGCAGCAGCCACACCAACGGGGCGACGGCCACGGCGGTCAGCGCCACGGTGACGGCGGCGGGGCGCCAGCCGTGCCCCTCGACGATCCAGGAGAGCAGCGGGAGGAAGACCAGCTGGCCGGACGCGCCCGCGGCGGTGAGGATGCCGGTGACCAGTCCGCGCCGCTGGACGAACCAGCGCCCGGTGACGGTGGCGGCGAAGGACAGCGCCATGGAGCCGCTGCCCAGTCCGACGAGGACGCCCCAGTAGAGGATCAGCTGCCAGGGGGCGGTCATCACCACGGTGAGCCCGGCGCCGGCCGCGATCACGGCGAGCGCCGCGGCGACGACCCGGCGGATGCCGAACCGGTCCATGAGCGCGGCGGCGAACGGGGCCGTGAGCCCGTACAGCGCGAGGTTGACCGAGACCGCGAATCCGATGGTGCCGCGCGACCAGTTGAAATCCTCGTGCAGCGGCTCGATGAGCAGGCCCGGCAGCGAGGCGAAGCCCGCGGCACCGATGAGGGTGAGGAAGGTGGCCGCGGCGACGGACCAGGCGCGGTGCGGGCGGCGGCCCCCGGTGGGCGGTATCGCCACCGGGACCGCTTCTCGGAGTTCGGGAATCTGCGTCACCCGATCATCTTCGGGCAACGGTCCGCCGCCATCGAGTGGCCAGATGGCCATGGTCCGTCAGGATCGGGCCAGCAGGCTCCGAGAATCAGAAGGGAGGATCAGAAGAGCAGCACCCCCCGTGCCACCCGCCCCCGTTCCGCGTCCACCGCCGCCTTGGCGAAGTCCTCCACCGGGTACGTACGCGTGACCAGCTCGTCCAGGAGCAGCCGTCCCGTGCGGTACAGCTCCGCGTACAGCGCGATGTCCCGCTGCGGCCGCGAGGAGCCGTACCGGCAGCCCAGGATCGCCTTGTCCAGGTACATCGACGACACCAGGAAGGACGCCTCCGTGTCGGCCGGCGGGACGCCGAGCAGGACCGCCTGGCCGTGCCGGTCCAGCAGGTCGACCGCCTGCCGGATCAGCCGGGCGCTGCCCACGCACTCGAAGGCGTGGTCGGCACCGGTGGGCAGGACGGCGCGCACCGCCGCTTCGGTGTCGGCGACCGACGAGGCGTCCACGAAGTGCGTCGCGCCGAACTGCCGCGCCATCGCCTCCTTCGCCGGATTCGCGTCCACCGCGACGATCGTCGACGCGCCCGCGATACGGGCGCCCTGCAGGACGTTCAGCCCGACGCCGCCGGCCCCGATCACCACCACCGACTCGCCGTGGCCGACCCGGGCGCGGTTGAGCACCGCCCCGACGCCCGTCAGCACGCCGCACCCCAGGAGCGCGGCGGAGGCCATCGGGAGGTCGTCCGGGATCTTCACCGCCTGGACGGCCTTGACGACCGTGCGCTCGGCGAAGGCGGAGTTGGAGGCGAAGCTGTACAGCCGCGTGTCGCCGCGCCGGAAGGGCCTGCCCGGCATGCCGATCGCCTTCCGGCACATCGTCGGCCGCCCCCGGTCGCAGTCGGCGCACGCCCCGCAGTTGGCGAGCGTGGACAGCGCGACATGGTCCCCCGGCACCACATGCGAAACCCCTTCCCCCACGGCCTCGACGACCCCGGCGCCCTCGTGCCCCAGCACGACCGGCACCGGAAAGGGAATCGTCCCATCGACCACTGACACATCGCTGTGGCACAGCCCCGCCGCACGGATGCCGACCAGCACCTCGCCCGGCCCCGGAGCGCGTACCTCCAGGTCGGTGACGACCCACGGCGCCTCGCCATCGAAGATCACGCCCCGCACGACGCCCTCCTCCTCGGAGAGCCGTTCCGCGTGGCCCCCCTAGACATTCGGGCGTTCCTTCGCGGCCGCCGCGGCCGCCATCGCCTCCAGCCGGTCCAGCAGCGGCATGGGGTCGGTGCCGACCGTCCCCGGGAGGAAGTCGGCGATCTTCTCGGGGGTCCACGGGCCTTCGGTGTACGCGGCGCGCAGCTCCCGGGGCTGCGCCCAGACCGCGATCTTCGGGCCGGCGACCGTGTACACCTGACCGGTGATCCCCTCGCCCTTGGCGCGCTCGCTCAGCAAGTAGACGACGAGCGCCGCGACGTCCTCGGGTTCGCCGATCTCCTGGAGCTCCATGGGGACGCCCGCGGACATACGGGTGCGCGCGACGGGCGCCACGGCGTTCGCCGTCACGCCGTACTTGTGCAGCCCCAGCGCGGCGCTGCGCACGAGGGAGATGATGCCGCCCTTGGCCGAGGCGTAGTTGGCCTGGGAGACGCTGCCCTGGTGGTTGCCGCTGGTGAAGCCGATGAGGGTGCCGGTGCGCTGCCTGCGCATCACCGCGGCGGCCGCCCGGAAGACCGTGAACGTGCCCTTGAGGTGCGTCGCGACCACCGGGTCCCACTCCGCCTCGGACATGTTGAACAGCATCCGTTCGCGCAGGATGCCCGCCACGCAGACCACGCCGTCGATGCGCCCGTAGCGCGCGAGGGCCGTGTCCACGATGCGCTGCCCGCCGTCCATCGTGGCGACGTCGTCGGCGACCGCGACGGCCTCGCCGCCGGCCGCCTCGATCTCCTTCACCACGGCGGCGGCGACCTCGCTGCCGGGCTCGCTGCCGTCCACGGAGACGCCGTAGTCGTTCACGATCACCTTGGCGCCCTCGGCCGCGGCCGCCAGCGCCACGGCCCGCCCGATGCCGCGGCCCGCCCCCGTGACGGCGACCACCTTGCCGGTCAAGAAGTTCCCCATGCCGCGCCCCTTCCCGCAGTTTCTGACGGTCCGTTAGATTTTTGAGCAGACGCCGTACGAAGACAAGCCCCACGGCCGAATCCCCCGAGGAGGGCGCATGCCACTGGCGCCGGAGTTCCACGAGATCGCCCGACGTGTGAACAACTGGGGGCGGTGGGGGCCGGACGACGAGATCGGCACGCTGAACCTGATCACCCCGGACGTGGTGCGCGCCGCCGTCGCCACCGTCCGCAGCGGCCTGCGCATCCCGCTCGCGCTGCCGCTCCGACAGGACGGCGTGCAGACCGGCGCCATACCGGGGCGGGTCAACCCGCTGCACACGATGGTCGCGGTCAACCACGAGATGTTCGGCCCGGACACGGTCGCGACCAGTGACGACGTGGTGACCATGGGCCTGCAGGCGGCCACCCACTGGGACGGCCTCACACACGTCTCGCACTCGGGGAAGCTCTACAACGGCCGTCCGGCCACCGCCGTCACCGCCCACGCGGGCGCCACCGCGCTCGGCATCGAGAAGGCCCCTCCCGTCCTGTCACGCGGCGTGCTGCTGGACGTGGCGCGCGTACGGGACGGCGGCGGCGACCGGCCGCTGGACGGCGCGCACGCCGTCACCCCGGAGGACCTGGAGGCCGCGGAGGAGCTGGCCGGCACGGCCGTACGCGCCGGTGACGTCGTCCTCGTACGCACCGGGCAGCTGCGGCGCTATCTGGCGGGCGACAGGCAGGGGTACGCGTTCCCCTCACCCGGGCTGTCGATCCGTACTCCGGAGTGGTTCCGCGACCGGGACGTCGCCGCGGTCGCCAATGACACCCTGACCTTCGAGATCTTCCCGCCGGAGATCGCGGACCTGTGGATGCCCGTGCACGCGCTGCACCTCGTGGAGATGGGGCTGCTGCAGGGTCAGAACTGGAACCTGGAGGAGCTGTCGGCGGCCTGCGCCGCCGAGGGGCGCTACGCCTTCCTGCTCTCGGCGGTGGCGGAGCCGTTCGTCGGCGGCTCCGGGGCGCCGGTCGCCCCCGTAGCGGTGCTCTAGGGGGCTTCCGCGGCGGCGCCACAGTAGGGCCGGCCCGGCCAAGGTGGCGGTGCGCTCATGCGCACCCCGAGCGCGGCACCGCGGACCGCCACCCGGCTCCGGGCGCGACCCGCACTCGCCAAGGGGCGTCTCCCCCGTACCCTCGGCGTCCCCTCACGGCGAATCGCTGCCCCAAGAGTGATCAAGGTGCCACGTCACGTCAACACCTGGTCTGGACTTTTTCCGTTACATCCTGTTTGTGACGGCACACGGCTGCTCGTACGCCCCCAATGCGCCCGGTTCGGCCCCCGCGGCCATCAGCAGTGACCGGCCGCGGTCCACCTCGCACCAGATGCGCTTGCCCGGGCCCTCGGGCTGCCAGCCCCAGCGGTCGGCCAGCCCGTCGACCAGCTCCAGACCGCGGCCGTTGGTGTCGTCACCCTCCGCACGGCGCGGCCGCGGCGGGCGTGCGCTGCCGTCCACGACCTCCAGCCGCACCGTCCCCACCACGGGGCCCGCACCGGAGAAGCGCAGCCGCAGCTCGGCGTGCGAGCCCGCGTGCACCACGGCGTTGGTGACGAGCTCGGAGACCAGCAGGATCAGCGTCTCCGCCAGCGGCTCGTCGGCCCCTATGCCGGACCCGGCCAGCCGCGACCGGGCCCACCTGCGGGCCCGCCCCACCTCAGCGGGGTCGGGCCGCACCTCCAACTGCACCTGAAGCACCTGCACCGCTCACACCATCCGAACCGGCGGAAACATCGCCTCGCGCCTCCACGGGATCACGGTGCGTGATCCCGGCGAAGCACAGCATGGTTGACGTTCAGTCACCCCAACAAGCGCTTCAGGCATATTCCAGCGGAAGGGAGTATGCGTGCTGCATACTGTGCGACGCGCAGTGCGGGGAGTCGAACGCGGGGGTTTCGCGGGCCCCCGCCCGGTGCGAGCGGTACGCATCCCGGACCCCGGAGGTGCCTCGCAGGCAGCGCCGGGGTGGTTGCGCCTCAGAACCACTCGCACCCGAGCGAGCGTACCCGAGCGCCGCGCCGACTCCCCCGCGTAACGAGTCACGCGAAGGACACAACCCGATATCGACGCAGCGTGACCGCTCATCCGTGCGGAGTCCGACATTCCGCTCAACGGCCGTCACACAGCGATATGACCGTCGGCCAACGCTGCCGCCAGCGCCTCTTCGCCCGCAGCCGCCGACTGCCAGCTCTCCGCGCGCAGCCAGGCCCGCTTCAGGAGGAGGTGCACGTCCGCCTCCCAGGTGAATCCCATGCCGCCGTGCACCTGAAGGCAGTCGCGGGCGTTGCGTACGGCGGCCTCGTCGGCCAGCAGCTTCGCACCGGACACCTCGGCCGGATCTTCGGTGACAGAGGCCGCATAGACGGCACTTCGGGCGAGCTCCACCCGCACCAGCATCTGCGCGCACAGGTGCTTGACCGCCTGGAAGGAGCCGATCGGGGCCCCGAACTGCTCCCGCTGCCGCGCGTACGCCACCGCCGCCTCGACCGCGTGCGCGGCGCCGCCCAGCTGCTGCGCGGCGGTCAGCAGCACGGCCTCACGGCGCAGGCGGGGGACGTCCGCCGCGTACGGCGCACCGGAGAGGGCACCGGACGGCGCATCGAGGAGCCGGGCGAGCGGGGTCAGCGGGTCCACCGAGCGCACCGGAGCCGTCCGCAAGCCTTCGGGCGCGCACCGGTACGCGGCGTGCTCCGCCACCACGATGACCTCATCACAGTCGGACGGATGTTCCCAGAGCGCGGGGACCGCCGCCGCGTCGCACAGCCCCGCGACCCGCTCGCCGGCCGCCACCCCGTCCACCGCGCCCGCCAGCAGCACCCCGGCCACCAGAGGCCCCGGCAGCAGCGCACGCCCGGCCTCCTCCAGCACCAGCACCGCTTCCGGCAGCCCGAGCCCCGCGCCGCCGTCCGCCTCGGGCAGCAGCAGCGAGAAGAAGCCCGCGTCCGCCAGCTCGCGCCACAGCGCGCGGTCCAGTACGGGCCCGTCGCCCGCCGCCTCGTAGGCGTCCACCGCAGCCCGCAAACGCTCCCTGGGGAAGCGCCCGGACAGCAGTTCGCGCACGCCCGCGCGCAGCGCCCGTTGGTCGTCGGAGAGGTGGAAGTCCACGGTCAGCGCCCCTTCGGGAGGCCGAGGAGCCGCTCGGCCACGATGTTCCGCTGGATCTGGGAGGTACCGGCCGCGATCGTGTACGAGAGGGCCGAGAGCCGGTCGGCGATCCACTCCCGGTCCGCGTCCAGCGATCCGGCGCCCAGTACCTCGGCCGCCGCGTCGTACAGCTCCTGCCGGGCGTGCGAATACCGCAGCTTGAAGACCGAGCCGCCGAGCCCGGGCACGCCGCCGCCGTGCTGGGCCTCGCTGACGTTCCACTGCGTGAGCCGCCACAGCGCGGCGAACTCCGCGGCCAGCCGCCCCAGCCTGCGCCGCAGCACCGCGTCGTCCCAGCGGCCGTTCTGCCGCGCGGCGCGGGCCAGTTCGGCCAGCACCCGGCGGCAGGCCACCACCTCGCCCACGAAGGCGGTGCCGCGCTCGAAGGAGAGCGTCACCATCGTCACCCGCCAGCCGTCGTGCTCGGCCCCGACGCGGTTCGCCACCGGCACCCGTACCTCATCGAGGAAGACCTCGGCGAACTCGGCGGTCCCCGTGAGCGTGCGCAGCGGCCGTACGGTGACGCCGGGCGCGTCCATGGGCATCGCGAGCCAGCTGATACCCCTGTGCCGCGGCGCCTCGGGGTCGGTGCGCACCAGCAGCTCGCACCAGTCGGCGACCTCGGCGTGCGAGGTCCAGATCTTGCTGCCGCTGACCACGTAGGCGTCGCCGTCCCGCACCGCCCTCGTACGCAGCGCCGCCAGGTCCGAGCCGGCGTCCGGCTCGCTGAAGCCCTGGCACCAGACCTCCTCACCGCGCAGGATCGGCGGCAGCCAGCGGGCACGCTGCTCGGCGGTGCCCTCGGCGGCGATGGTGGGGCCGGCGTGCAGCAGGCCGACGAAGTTCGCGCCGACGTAGGGGGCGCCCGCCTTCTCCGTCTCCTCCAGGAAGATGAGCCGTGTGGTCGGCGAGGCGTCCCAGTGCACGTGCCCGTACCCGGCGTCGTACAGCAGCCGCTGCCAGGCCGTGTCGTAGGCCCTGCGGCCGGGCCAGTCGGTGGCGGCGGGCCGGGCGGGGAGTTTCGGCAGCACCTCGCGCAGCCACGCGCGCAGCCGCCCGCGGAAGTCCTCCTCCTCCGCCGTGTACGCGAGGTCCACTACGCGGCCCGGTCCTTGTCGAGGTCCAGGCCCAGCATGCGGATGGCGTTGCCGCGCATCAGCTTGTGGATCGTCTCGTCGTCGAGGCCCTTGACGTGGTCGAGGGCGACCTCCTTGGTGTGCGGGAAGGTCGAGTCGACGTGCGGGTAGTCGGTCTCGAAGGTGGCGTTGTCGCGGCCGACGACGTCGATCGAGGCGACGCCGTGCTTGTCGCGGAAGAAGCAGCAGAAGATCTGCCGGTAGTAGTACGTGGACGGCGGCTCCGGGATCAGATCCCTGACCCCGCCCCACGCGCGGTGCTCCTCCCACACGTCGTCGGCGCGCTCGAGGGCGTACGGAATCCAGCCCATCTGACCTTCGCTGTACGCGAGTTTGAGCCGCGGGTACTTCACGAGGACGCCGGAGAACAGGAAGTCCATCATCGACGCCATCGCGTTGTTGAAGCTGAGCGAGGCCTGTACGGCGGGCGGCGCGTCGGGCGAGGCGGCGGGCATCTGCGACGACGACCCGATGTGCATGTTGACCACCGTCCCCGTCTCCTGGCACGCCGCGAAGAACGGGTCCCAGTACCCGGAGTGGATCGACGGCAGGCCCAGGTGCGTCGGGATCTCGGAGAAGGTCACGGCCCGGACGCCGCGCGCCGCGTTGCGGTGGATCTCGGCGACGGCGAGGTCGATGTCCCACAGCGGGATGATGCACAGCGGGATCAGCCGGCCGCCGCTGTCGCCGCACCACTCCTCGACCATCCAGTCGTTGTACGCCCGCACGCACGCCAGCGCGACCTCCTTGTCGTGCGCCTCCGCAAAGGTCTGGCCGCAGAACCGGGGGAAGGTCGGGAAGCAGAGGGACGCCTCGACGTGGTTGAGGTCCATGTCCTTCAGGCGCTCGGCCGGGTCCCAGCAGCCGGGGCGCATCTGCGCGCGGGTGATGCCCTCCAGCGTCATGTCGTCGCGGTCGAAGCCGACGGCGGCGATGTTGCGCTTGTACGGGAACGTGAGGTCCTCGTAGATCCACCAGTCGGTGGGCGGGCCGTCCGGGTCCATGGTGATGACGTACTTGCCGCCCACGTACGCCAGCTCGCCGATGCCGGCGGTCAGCGGCCTGGGCCCGCGATCCCGGTACTTCGCCGGCAGCCAGGTCTCGAAGAGGTGCGCGGGCTCGATCACGTGGTCGTCGACGCTGATGATGCGCGGTAGCTCCATCGGACTCCCCTGATTCCCCTCGGTCGGGTTCGCCTCGCCCGGGCACGGCTCCGGTCCAGCCGTATCTGATGGCCCGTCAGATGCAGGCTAGCCCTCGCCCTCTGAACCGACAAGGCATGGGCCCCTACGCTGCCGTTCGCATCTGATGCAGCGTCAGTTCTGGTGAGCGATCGGAGGGCGGATGGCGGTCGGAGAGACCCTGTGGGGCCTGGTCGAGGAGCGGGCCGGGCGCAGTCCCGACGCGACCGCCCTCATCCAGGCGGGCGAGACCGCCGCCGACGACCGCGCCCTCACCTTCGGCGCGCTGCGCGCCCGCGCGGAACGGGTCGCGGCCGGGCTGCACGCGCGGGGCGTGCGCGCCGGTACCCGGGTCGTCTGGCAGCTGCCGACCCGCATCGAAACGGTCCTGATCGGCCTCGCCCTGGCCCGGCTCGGCGCGGTCCAGAGCCCGGTCGTGCCGCTCTACCGCGACCACGAGGTCGCGCACGTACTGCACCGCACCGCGGCGGAGTTCTTCCTCGTACCGGGCACCTGGCGCGGCTTCGACCACACCGCCATGGCCCGCCGGACCGCCGCCCGGCTCCCCGGCCCGCTCACGGTCCTCGACGCGTACGCCACGCTCCCCGACGGCGACCCGGCCGGGCTGCCGCCGCCGCCCGCCGGCCCCGGGGAGACCCGCTGGATCTACTGGACCTCGGGCACCACCGCGGGCCCCAAGGGCGTCCTGCACTGCGACCGCGCGCTGCTCACCGCCGGCACCGACCTCGGGCGCGCGCTGCGCGTGCACGCGCGCGACGTGGGCTCGATGGCGTTCCCGTACGCGCATGTCGCGGGCCCCGATTACACCGTCATGCTGCTGCGGCACGGCATCCCGGCCGTCCTCTTCGAACACTTCGCGCTGCCCGAAGCGCTGGGCGCGTACCGCCGGCACCGCGTCACCATCGCGGGCGGCTCCACCGCCTTCTACCAGCTCTTCCTTGCCGAACAGCGGCGCCGGGCCGACCCCGGGCCGCTGCTCCCCGACCTGCGCCTGTTGGCGGGCGGCGGCGCGCCCAAACCTCCCGGGCTGTACTACGAGGTGGTCCGCGAGCTGGGCTGCGCCCTCACCCACGGGTACGCGCTGACCGAGGCCCCGATGGTCACCATGGGCGACCCGCTGGACGGCGACGCGGACCTGGCCACGGCCGACGGCCGCCCGCCGGCCGGCATGGAGATCCGCATCGGCGCGGACGGGGAGATACGGCTGCGCGGCCCCGCCGTGTGCCAGGGGTACCTCGGCGAGCCGGACCCGTTCGACGCCGACGGGTTCCTGCCCACCGGGGACCTCGGGCGCCTCACCCCCGAGGGGCGCCTCGTCGTCACCGGGCGGCTGAAGGACATCATCATCCGTAAGGGCGAGAACGTCTCGGCCCAGGAGATCGAGGACCTGCTCCACCTGCATCCAGACCTCGGGGACGCCGCGGTCATCGGGCTTCCGGACGCCGAGCGCGGGGAACTGGTGTGCGCGGTGGTGGAACTGCGGGACGGCGCGCTCCCGGTGACACCGGAGGCGCTGGGCGCATGGCTACGAGGGCGCGGGCTGGCGCCGCACAAGGTGCCCGAACGGGTGGAGGTCGTGGACGCGCTGCCTCGGGGCGCGACGCTGCGCAAGGTGCTCAAGGGCGAGCTGCGCGCCCGGTTCGCGCCCGGCTCTCAGGGGCGGAAGGACGTCGACGCCTGCTCGTAGAAGCGGTCCACGTCGGCCCGATCGCGGTCCGGGCCGATGACCAGGACGAGGTGGTAGCGGCCGCCGTCCAGGAGCGCCATGTTGCGCGCGTACGTCGCGGAGGCGCTGTCCTCGCCCCAGGTGAAGGTGCCCTCCGCCATGACCGTACGGCCGACATCGGTGCGCCGCAGCCCCGAGGACGAGGTCCAGTTCGCGTCGCGGAACGGCGCCAGCTCCGCCTCCTTGTCCTGCTGGTACGCCATCGGGTCGGAGCCGAACCGCTTCGCGGTGTCCCGGCCCGGCACCACCAGCAGCGTGAACGCGCCCCTGGTGTAGCGCACCTGGCCCTCGGCGTTCTTGCCGTGCCGCTGCCAGCCCTCGTGCACGGCGATCCGGAAGCCCTCGGGGTCGTCGCGCATCTCGAAGCCGTCGGCCAGGCCGTCCGGTGCGGTGGTCCGGGGGCGGGTGCTGGTCGGCTCCGCGCCGTCCGGCTGCGACTGCGCCGGGTCGGGCGCGGGCGCGCCGGTCTCGGTACCGCTGGGGACGCTGCTCCGCGCGTTCCCCGAGTCGTCCGGGTCGGTGCCGTTCCCGGGCAGGAACGCCACGGCGACCAGCACCGCGCCGACGACCAGCAGCAGCACGAGGCCGAGCAGCAGCATGCCGAGCCGGCGCGGGCCGCCGCGGGACGTCCGGTCGCGGCTCGGCCGCGGCTCGTGCTGCCGCACGCGGTCACGGCCGCGGTCACGGACGCCTCCGCGGTCGCGGACGCCGTCGTGGGCGCGCGGTGGCGGTGCGGGGCGCTCGGCGGGCGGCGGCGGTGCGGGACGGGCCGTGGGCGCCGCGGGCCCGTGCGGGCGCTCCCGGCCCGGGCGCGGCTTCTTGTGCCGGCCGCGCCGCACGAGCTCGCCGCGCCGGCGCACGATCGGCAGCCTGCGCGGATCACTGCCCAGTTCCAGGGCCGGTACGGTCACGACCGCGCGGCCGGCCTCCGGCTCCGGTGCCGCGCGCACCAGGGAGCGCAGCCAGCCGCGCAGCTCCTCGAAGTCGGGCCGTTCGGTGGGGTCCTGGCGCAGCAGCGACTCCACTACCGGGCGCAGCGCGCCGCACTCCTCCGCGTGCGCGGGCGGGCGGGCGCACACCAGCTGGACCAGTTCGGCGGCGCTCTCCTCGGCGTACGGGGCGTGTCCCTGCACGCTGCGGAAGAGCAGGGCGCCGAGCGCCCAGAGGTCGGCGGCCGGGCCGACGGGCGGCGCGAGCTGCCAGTTCGCGTGGACGGGGCCGGCCTGTTCGGGCGCCCAGCGCTCGGTGACCGCGCCGACCATCGTGATCCGCGCCTGGCGCGCCCGCTCGGCCGCCAGCGCGTTGCCCTGTGCCACGCCGGGGTACACGCCGGTGTCCGGCCCTCCCTGCACGCCGGCCGCCGCACCGGCGCGCGGCGCGGGCAGCCCCACGGGGCGGCTCTGCGGGCCGGTCGGGAGCGCGTTCGTACCGCCCTGCGGCCTGCGTACGGGGCCCGGCAGCCCGCCTCCGTACGTGGCACTGCCCGGTGCGGCGGGCTGCCCCTGCGGCGGGCCGGGGCGGCCCGGTACGCCGGGAGGCCCCGGCGGCAAGGCGGAACGGTTCCCCGGACCGGCCGTGCGCGCCGCCGCGGCCCTGGCACCGGCCCGGTACGCGGCGATCGCCCCGGCCCGCGCCCGCCGCGGATCGTCCTCGGCCGCAGCAGCCTCCGAAGACGCACGCGCTCCGGGCGGCCCCGCCTCCGCAGGCGTACGCGGCCCCGCCTCCGCAGGCGCGCGCTCCCCAGCCGCCCCCGCCCCCGAAGGCGTACGCGCCCCAGGCACCCCAGAAGAGCCACCGTGCACGGCCCCACCAGGTACAGCACCACCCCGCACAGCCCCACCACCCAAAGCCCCCGGCGCGCCCCCGCTCCCCGCGCGCCACTCCCGTACCACGCCCGCGCGGACCGCTCCCGGGGGCGGCTCCGCCTCGCGGGGTACCGGGTCGTAGCCGCACAGCGCCTCCTCCGCGGCGCCGGCGGCCAGGCCGGTGAGGACGACGCGGCCGTCGTCGCAGACCAGGACCGTGCGCGGGGTGATGTTGCGATGCGTCCAGCCGTGCGCGTGCAGGGCGCGCAGGGCGGTGAGGATGTCGGCGGCGATCTCCGCCGCGCGGTGCGGGGTCAGCGTGCGGTCGGCGAGCAGCGCCGACAGCGGCCGGGCGGGGATCAGTTCGCTGACGATCCACAGGCTGCCGTCCTGCGCGAAGACGTCGAAAACCTGGTCGAGCCGGGGATGGTCCGGGACGCGCGCGGCGGCCGTCGCGGCCTCCAGGGCGCGCCGCACCACGGGATCGGACGGATCGCGGTCGGCCCGCGAGCCCCCGCCGGAGCCCGGACCGGCATCCGTACGCCGCCCGCGGCCACCGCCCCCCGCACCGCCGTACTCCCGGCCGGACCCGGCCCCCGTGTCGTACTCGTCGACCAGCTCCGCGTCCACGACGTCCGGGAGCGGCACCTGACGGACCAGCACTTCCTGGCTGCTGTAGGTGTCCAGCACGCGGGTCAGGACCGGCTCGGGCGCGTCCGGCGGCGGCACAGGAAGGCGGTAGCGCTCGGCGAGCACTCGCCCCGCGTACTCGTCCACGACGCCTCCCCAGTGCGCGCGATGCCCGCGGCCTACCCCTGGACCGTCCTTACCCCCCGGCACAGCGGTCCGTGGTCGGTTCCAGTCGCAATACTGCCGAAATGCGGCCGCGTACGGTCTATGTGGGGCCACGATACGTGTCCCGGGTCCGCCTGGGGACCGCTCGGCGCAACAGCGCTCACCCGCCCCGGCGGCTTTCTGCCACCGGAGCGGGCGGAATGATCAGTCCCTCATACGGACGCGGGGGACGGCAGTTACGCGCGTGCCGGGATCAGCCCGCTGATCCGTGGGCCACCGGCTCTCCCCCGTAGGCCACCGGCCCTCACTCCGTAGGCCGTCGGCGCTCCCCCGGAGGCCCTCAGCCCTTCACCTGGAAGGTGCGGAACGCGGTCTCCCGGAGCTGTCGGCACTCCTTGTCCGACCAGCTCCCCGCCTTGCAGCTGATCATGATCGCGTAGCCGTGGCCACCGTCCACCTTGAAGCCACGGTTCAGTACGCGCACCTTCTGGCCGTGCTGCTCACGGGTGAACGACCAGTCGGCGACGGTCGGGAAGTCCCGCCAGTCGGCCTTCTTGATGCCGATGAGGTGGTAGCCCGCACTGCTGCCGCGCACCGCGGGCTCCAGGCCGCGCCAGGCCGCGGCGGCGTCGTCGGTCGGCTTGGCGTTGAAGTCGACCTGAATGCGCGGGAAGCCCCCGGACGCGCTGTAGATGCCGCCCGAGCTCTGCCCCGCCGTGCCGGTCTGCTTCCAGCCCTTCGGCATCGCCATCGTGAAGTGGAACCGGCCGTTGGAGACCTTCTCGAAGCCGTCCGGGAGGGCGCCGTTCTTGTCGCTGCCCTTGTCGCCGCCCTTGTCGTCGCTCTTCCCGTCGTCGCCCGCGTCGTCCTTCGCGGGCGTCCCGCTCGCCTGCTCGGCCGGCGCCCCGCTGCTGGCCTGCGGGCTCGCCTTGCGCTCGCCCTGCGGCTCGTCGGACGCGGGGGCCGCGTCGGTGCTCCGCTTGCCCTGGGCCGTGCCCTTGCCCGCGGTGTCGTCCCCGGCGCTCAGCGCGAAGGCCAGCACCGTACCGATGACCGCGAGGACGGCGACCACCGCGACGATCACGAGCGTGCGCTTCGGTACGACGTCGGTCAGCGAGGCCCGGGACGCGCCCGACGTCGGCCGGCCGGACGCCGGCGTGCCGCCCGGCTTCGGCGCGGAGCGGGCGGCCGAGGCGGCCGCCGCGGCGCTGCGTACGGACTTCAGGGCGCCGCGCATCCGCTCCCTGGCCGGCTCGGCGGCCGCGCCGGCGGTGGCGGCGGTGGGTCTTGGCGGTGCCGGAGGCTTCGGCGGCAGCGCCATCATGCGCGTGGCCTCGACGGGCTTCTCCGGCGGCTTGGCGCCGGTGTCCTCGGGCGCGTTGACGGCGGCCGTCAGCAGCGCACGGGCGGCCTCGTCGCTCAGCCGCCCCGCGGGGTCCTTCACCAGCAGCCCGTAGATGACCTCTTCGAGGCCACCGGCGTTCTTCGGCGGGTCCACCGGCTCGGTCATCACCGCGGTGAGGGTGGCGATCGCGGAACCCTTGTCGTACGGGGGAACCCCCTCGACGCAGGCGTACAGCAGGCCGCCCAGCGACCACAGGTCGGACGGCGGGCCGGGCTTCTGGCCGCGGGCGCGCTCCGGCGCGATGTACGAAGGCGCGCCGACGAGCATGCCCGTGGAGGTGACCGAGGGGTCGCCCTCGACCTGGGCGATGCCGAAGTCCGTGAGCACCACCCGGCCGTCGTCGGCGATCAGGACGTTGGACGGCTTCACGTCGCGGTGCAGGATGCCCTCGCGGTGCGCGGCGCGCAGCACGTCCAGGACGGCGAGGCCGACCTCGGCGGCGCGGCGCGGAGTGAGCGCGCCGTCGTCGCGGATCACCTCGGCGAGCGAGCGGCCCTCGACCAGTTCCATGACGATCCACGGGCGGTCGTCCTCGTCGACCACGTCGTAGACCGTGACCGCGCCGTTGTTGCGGATCCTGGCGATCGCCTTCGCCTCGCGCAGCGTACGGGTGATCAGGCGGCGCTTCTCGTCCTCCTCGACCCCGCCCGGGAAGCGCAGTTCCTTGACCGCGACCGTGCGGCCCAGGACCTCGTCCCGTGCCCGCCAGACCGTGCCCATCCCGCCCCGGCCGAGGACATCGCCCAGCCGGTAACGGCCCGCGAGCAGCCTGCCCGTCTCGCCGTCCTTGGCGTCCTCGTCGCCCACTGAATCCCCTCTGCAATCCAGCCGAGTTGGCAACCGCAACACCAAAATACCCCAACTCGGACAACCCACCCTGGCAGAGCCTTCATTCTCCCTCATCCGCGGCGGTGGGGAAGGCCCGGGGCCAGGAGGAGTACGCGCTGGGCACCCGTCATGATGGGCCCGACTACCGGGAGTCCCGATTGACCTTGCGATCCGTGAATTTTAGCCGTGCGGCGGCGCTGGCGGCGGCCCTTGGCGTGCTCCTCACGGCCGGATGCGCCGGCAACGACCGCGCTCCGGCGCACTTCGCGGCGACGGATGCGCCCGGCGCGCGCCGCCCCGCCACAGGCTCGCCGGACCCCGGTACGGGCTCGCCGCCGCCCACGCCCCGTACGCCGCGCCCCGATGCGCGCCCCCCGTCACCCGGTAGGCACGCGCCGTCCCGTACCCCGAGTGCGACGCGTACATCCAGCACACCGAAGGGCCCGGCGCACGCGCCGAAGCCCGCGACCGCCCGGGCGGTTCGCGCGCTGGCGGACGGGGAGGCGCCGGGCGCGGCGGCGCTGACGACCCGTGACGGTCAGGTGTACGCCTCGCGGTTCACCGCAGCGGGCGTGGCCGACCTGCGGACGGACCGGCCCATCACACCCGCCGACCACTTCCGCGCGGGCAGCCTCACCAAGACCTTCATCGCCACGGTCGTGCTGCAGCTGACCGCCGAGCACCGGCTCTCCCTGGACGACACCGTCGGCGCGCTGCTGCCGGCCCTCGTCCCCGGCCGTACGGACCCGCGCGAGGTCACCGTCCGCGAACTGCTGGACCACACCAGCGGCCTGTACAACTACACCGCCGACCCGGAGCTGTCGCGGGAGCTGCACGGCGCCGGCTTCACCGCGCACCGCTACGACACCTACACCCCGGCGGAGCTGGTGCGGACGGCGCTCGCCCATCCGCCGGAGGCCGCCCCCGGCGCCCGGTACGCGTACTCCAACACCAACTACCTCGTACTGGGGCAGATCATCGAGGCGGTGACCGGGCACTCGTACGCCGAGGAGGCCGGGCGCCGGATCATCGCGCCACTGGGGCTGTCGGATACGTCCTTCCCCGGGACCGATCCGCGGCTGCCGCGGCCGTACGGGCGCGGGTACTCGCAGGTGGGCGCGGAGCGGGTGGACAGTACGACGCTCGACCCCAGCCGGGCGGGCGCGGCGGGCGAGCTGGTCACCACGCTCGGCGACCTGAACCGTTTCTTCGCGGCGCTGCTCGGCGGCCGGCTGCTGCCGCCCCGTCAGCTCGCCCAGATGCGGGACGAAAAGGACACGAACGGCGTGTACGGGCTGGGCCTCTACGGGACCCGGCTGCCGTGCGGCGTCACGGTATGGGGCCACGACGGCGACATCAACGGCTCGTACGCGCAGACCGCGGCCACCGAGGACGGCCGGCACGTGCTGACGCTGCGGATGAACACGGACCGGCCGGACGCGCCCCGCCGGATACGCGCCCTGCTGACGGCGGAGTTCTGCCCGCGGGCGTGACGCCGGACGGACCGGCGCCACGCCACGCCCGGCGCCACGCCACGCCCGGCGCCACGCCATGCCCGGCGCCGCGCCGCGCCCGCTAGCGCGACACGATGTCCGGCGCGCCCAGCCGGGCCGCGTCCGCCGTCAGGTCGTCCGGCTGCCGCTGGGACTCCCGCTCGGCCTCGACCCGCTTCTCGTAGTGCTCGATCTCCCGGTCGATCTGGTCCTGGTCCCAGCCCAGCGCGGGCGCCATCAGCTCGGCGACCTCGCGGGCGCTGCGGGTGCCCCGGTCGAAGGTCTCGATGGAGATCCGGGTGCGCCGGGTCAGCACGTCGTCCAGGTGGCGGGCGCCCTCGTGGGTGCAGGCGTAGACGACCTCGGCGCGGAGGTAGTCGTCGGCGGCGGCCAGCGGCGCGCCGAGTGACGGGTCGTCGGTGATCAGCTCCAGTACCTCCTCCGCCATCGAGCCGTAGCGGTTCAGCAGATGCTCTATACGGGCGACGTGCAGGCCGGTGCGCGCCGCGATGTGCGCCCGCGCGTTCCACAGCGCCTTGTAGCCCTCCGCGCCCACCAGCGGCACGTCCTCGGTCACGCAGTCCGCGACCCGCTGGTCCAGCCCGTGCACCGCCTCGTCCACCGCGTCCTTGGCCATGACCCGGTACGTCGTGTACTTGCCGCCCGCGACCACGACCAGGCCCGGCACCGGGTGCGCGACCGTGTGCTCGCGCGACAGCTTGCTCGTCGCGTCCGACTCGCCCGCCAGCAGCGGCCGCAGCCCCGCGTACACACCTTCCACGTCGTCCCTGGTCAGCGGGGTGGAGAGGACGGAGTTGACGTGTTCGAGGAGGTAGTCGATGTCGGCGCTGGAGGCGGCGGGGTGCGCCTTGTCCAGGTCCCAGTCGGTGTCGGTGGTGCCGATGATCCAGTGCCGTCCCCAGGGGATGACGAACAGCACGCTCTTCTCCGTGCGCAGGATCAGCCCGGTGGTGGAGTGGATGCGGTCCTTCGGTACGACCAGATGGATGCCCTTGGAGGCGCGGACGTGGAACTGGCCGCGCTCGTTGATCAGGCCCTGGGTGTCGTCGGTCCACACGCCCGTGGCGTTGACGATCTGCCGGGCGCGCACCTCGTACTCGCCGCCGGCCTCCACGTCCTGCACGCGGGCGCCGACCACCCGCTCGCCCTCACGCAGGAAGCCGACGACCCGGGCCCGGTTGGCCGTGAGCGCCCCGTAGGCGGCGGCGGTGCGCACGATGGTGGCGACGTACCGCGCGTCGTCCATCTGGGCGTCGTAGTACTGCAGGGCGCCGACCAGCGCGTCCTTCTTCAGGCAGGGCGCGACACGCAGCGCGCGCGAACGGGTGAGATGCCGGTGGGCGGGCAGCCCGCGGCCGTGCCCGGAGGAGAGCGACATCGCGTCGTACATCGCCACGCCCGTGCCGGCGTACCAGCGCTCCCAGCCCTTGTGCTGGAGGGGATAGAGGAAGGGCACCGGCTTCACCAGATGCGGCGCGATCCGCTCCAGCAGCAGCCCGCGTTCCTTCAGCGCCTCCCGTACGAGCGCGAAGTCCAGCATCTCCAGATAGCGCAGCCCTCCGTGGATCAGCTTGCTGGAGCGTGATGACGTGCCCGATGCCCAGTCCCGCGCCTCGACCAGGCCCGTGGACAGTCCGCGCGTCACCGCGTCCAGTGCGGTGCCGGCGCCGACGACGCCGCCGCCGATGACCAGCACGTCCAGCTCGCGTTCCGCCATCTGTGCCAGTGCTCCGGCGCGCTCGGCCGGTCCCAGTGTCGCTGTCCTCACCACTGCCTCCCGCTTCGGTCGGTGCTGTGATCGGTGCCACACCCCGTTGTTGATTCTGTCCGGAGGTGGCCGGGCCAGCCACCCTCCGCACACTTACCGGTCGGGAAGGCGCCACTCCGCACCCTTGATCCACCAATCCCCATTCTGGGTCAAATGTCGGCTTAGTCTACTTATGCGCTACCTGGAATCGCTCGGGAAGGACGGCCAGAATGCCCGCAGACCTCGCCGTCATCGGACTCGGCCACATCGGCCTCCCCCTCGCCCAGGCCGCCGTCGCCGCCGGCCTCGGCACCCTCGGCTACGCCCCCGCACCGCACACCGCCGCCGGCCTCGGCGCCGACGGCCCGCTCTCCCCCACCGAAGTGCGCCGGCTGCTCACCGCCGGCTTCCGCACCACCACCGACCCGGCCGCGCTCGGCCGGGTCCGTACGGCGGTCATCTGCGCCCCCACCCCGCTCGGCGAGGACCGCGCCCTGGACCTGCGCGCGGTGGCCGACGCCGCCCGCACCCTCGCCGCACATCTGCGCCCCCACACCACGGTGATCCTGGAGTCCACGGGGTACCCCGGGACCACCGAGGAATTCCTCCGGCCACTCCTGGAAGCGGGCTCCGGCCTTATCGCGGGACGCGACTTCCACCTCGCCTGCTCCCCCGCCCGCTACGACCCCGGCAACCGCCGCTACGGCCACGCCAACACCCCCAAGGTCATCGGCGGCCTCACCCCCGCCTGCACCGAAGCCGCCGCCGCCTTCTACGGCCGGCTCACCGACAAGGTCGTCCGCGCCCGCGGCCCCAAGGAGGCCGAGACCGCCGGGCTGCTGGAGACCAACTACCGGCACGTCAACATCGCCCTGATGAACGAGATGGCCGTCCTCTGCCACGACATCGGCGTGGACCTCTGGGACGTCATCCGCTGCGCCGAGACCAAGCCCTTCGGCTTCCAGGCGTTCCGCCCCGGCCCCGGCGTCGGCGGCCACGCCGCCCCCATCGACCCCAATTGCCTCGCCCACAAGGGCCGCACCCCCGGCTACCCGCTCCGCATGGTCGAGCTCGCCCAGGAGGTCAACGGCCGGATGCCCCGGTACGTCATCCAGCGCTGCGCCACCCTCCTGAACGAGCACGGCAAATCGGCCCGCGGCGCGCGCGTACTGCTGCTCGGGGTGACGTACAAGCCGGACATCGGCGACGAGGAGGGCTCACCGGCCCGCGAGATCGCCTCCCGCCTCCTGGAGCTGGGCGCCCACCTGACGTACCACGATCCGTACGTCCCCCAGTGGCAGGTGCTGGGCCGCCCGGTCCCGCGCGCGGACTCGCTGTACGAGGCCGCCTCCGCCGCCGACCTCACGCTGCTCCTGCAGCACCACCGCACGTACGACCTCCAGGGCCTGGCCGTGAAGGCCCAGCTGCTGCTGGACACGCGCGGGGCGACGCCTACGGGGGCGGCGCACCGGCTGTGAACGCGAAGGGGCCCTGCCGCGCCGGCAGGGCCCCTTACGCGCGAAGAACCGCGGATCAGGCGCGGACCGTCACCTCGACCCGCTGGAACTCCTTCAGGTCGGAGTAGCCGGTCGTGGCCATCGCGCGGCGCAGCGCGCCGAAGAAGTTCATCGAACCGTCCGTGGTGTGCGACGGGCCGTGCAGCACCTCCTCGGTCGTGCCGACCGTGCCGAGGTCCATGCGCTTGCCACGCGGCACGTCCTCGTGGACGGCCTCCATGCCCCAGTGGTGGCCGCGGCCGGGCGCGTCGGTGGCGCGGGCCAGCGGGGAGCCCATCATCACGGCGTCCGCGCCGCAGGCGATGGCCTTGGGCAGGTCGCCGGACCAGCCCACGCCGCCGTCGGCGATGACGTGGACGTACCGGCCGCCGGACTCGTCCATGTAGTCGCGGCGCGCGGCCGCGACGTCCGCGACGGCGGTGGCCATCGGGACCTGGATGCCCAGGACGTTACGGGTGGTGTGCGCGGCGCCGCCGCCGAAGCCCACCAGCACGCCGGCCGCGCCGGTACGCATCAGGTGCAGGGCCGCGGTGTAGGTCGCGCAGCCGCCGACGATGACCGGGACGTCGAGCTCGTAGATGAACTGCTTGAGGTTCAGCGGCTCGGCGGCGGAGGAGACGTGCTCGGCGGAGACGGTGGTGCCGCGGATCACGAAGATGTCCACGCCCGCGTCCACGACGGCCTTGGAGAACTGGGCCGTGCGCTGCGGGGAGAGCGCGGCGGCGGTGACCACGCCGGAGTCGCGCACCTCCTTGATGCGCTGGCCGATCAGCTCTTCCTTGATCGGGGCCGCGTAGATCTCCTGCAGGCGGCGGGTCGCGGTGGCCTCGTCCAGCTCGGCGATCTCCGCGAGCAGCGGCTCCGGGTCCTCGTACCGGGTCCACAGGCCCTCGAGGTTGAGCACGCCCAGGCCGCCCAGCTCGCCGATGCGGATGGCGGTCTGCGGCGAGACGACGGAGTCCATCGGGGCGGCCAGGAACGGCAGCTCGAAGCGGTAGGCGTCGATCTGCCAGGCGATCGAGACCTCCTTCGGGTCGCGGGTCCGCCGACTCGGTACGACGGCGATGTCGTCGAAGGCGTACGCCCGGCGGCCGCGCTTGCCGCGCCCGATCTCGATCTCAGTCACTATGTGGCCTTTCGCTTACTTCGCGGCTTCGTCTGCCGTTTCCAGTATCCCCGACATGCCGCAGCCCGCGGACGTGTGGTCCGCGGGCTCCTGCACAGGCTGTGTACTGCCTGGTCAGCGGGCGTTGTAGTTCGGCGCCTCGACCGTCATCTGAATGTCGTGCGGGTGGCTCTCCTTCAGGCCCGCCGAGGTGATCCGGACGAACCGGCCCCGCTCCTGCAGCTCCGGGACCGTCCGGCCGCCGACGTAGAACATCGACTGGCGCAGGCCGCCGGCGAGCTGGTGGACGACCGAGGAGAGCGGGCCGCGGTAGGGCACCTGGCCCTCGATGCCCTCGGGCACCAGCTTCTCGTCGGAGGCGACACCCTCCTGGAAGTACCGGTCTTTGGAGAAGGACTTGCGGTCGCCGCGGGTCTGCATCGCGCCCAGCGAACCCATGCCGCGGTACGACTTGAACTGCTTGCCGTTGATGAACATCAGCTCACCCGGCGACTCCTCGCAGCCGGCGAGGAGGGAGCCGAGCATGACCGTGTCGGCGCCCGCGACCAGGGCCTTCGCGATGTCACCGGAGTACTGCAGGCCACCGTCGCCGATGACCGGGACGCCGGCCGCCTTCGCGGCGAGCGACGCCTCGTAGATCGCGGTGACCTGCGGGACGCCGATGCCGGCGACGACGCGGGTGGTGCAGATCGAGCCGGGGCCGACGCCGACCTTGATGCCGTCCACGCCGGCGTCGATGAGCGCCTGGGCGCCGTCGCGGGTGGCGATGTTGCCGCCGACGACGTCGACGGAGGAGTTCGACTTGATCTTGGCGACCATGTCGCCGACCAGCCGGGAGTGGCCGTGCGCGGTGTCCACCACGATGAAGTCCACGCCGGCCTCGATCAGCGCCTGGGCCCGCTCGTACGCGTCGCCCGCCACGCCGACGGCCGCGCCGACCAGCAGCCGGCCCTCGGAGTCCTTGGCGGCGTTCGGGTACTGCTCGGCCTTGACGAAGTCCTTGACCGTGATCAGGCCCTTGAGGACGCCCGAGTCGTCGACCAGCGGCAGCTTCTCGATCTTGTGGCGGCGCAGCAGCTCCATGGCGTCCACGCCAGAGATCCCGACCTTGCCCGTGACCAGCGGCATCGGCGTCATGACGGCGCGCACCTGACGGCTGCGGTCGGTCTCGAAGGCCATGTCGCGGTTGGTGACGATGCCGAGCAGCTTGCCCGCCGCGTCGGTCACCGGGACGCCGCTGATACGGAAGCGCGCGCACAGGTCGTCGGCCTCGGCCAGGGTCGCGTCCGGGTGCACCGTGATCGGGTCGGTGACCATGCCGGACTCGGAGCGCTTGACCAGGTCGACCTGGTTGGCCTGCTCCTCGATGGAGAGGTTGCGGTGCAGCACACCGACGCCGCCCTGGCGGGCCATCGCGATGGCCATCCGGGCCTCGGTCACCTTGTCCATCGCCGCGGACAGCAGCGGGACGTTCACCCGGACATTCTTCGAGATGTACGAGGAGGTGTCGATCTGGTCGGGCGCCATGTCCGAGGAGCCCGGCAGCAGCAGCACATCGTCGTAGGTCAGCCCGAGTGTCGCGAATTTTCCGGGCACTCCGTCGACGTTGGTCATGACACCTTCCCAATGGCCTTGATCAGTGCGGATGTCCATGCTAACGGGAATGGCCGGTGTCTCATTCCACGAGCAAGATCACCCGTATTTTTTGTGCGTTCACACGGGCGGCGCCGCCCGGACGTCAGCAGGGCGCGGCAGCCCGCCCCCTCCGCTTCCGGAGGGGGCGTGACTACTGCTCGGCGAGCGCCCGCAGCCGGCTGAGCGCGCGGTGCTGCGCGACCCGCACGGCCCCCGGCGACATCCCCAGCATCTGCCCGGTCTCCTCCGCCGTCAGCCCGACCGCGACCCGCAGCAGCACCAGCTCCCGTTGGTTCTCCGGCAGGCTGGCCAGCAGCTTCTTGGCCCACTCCGCGTCACTGCTGAGCAGCGCCCGCTCCTCGGGGCCGAGTGAGTTGTCCGGCTGCTCCGGCATCTCGTCCGAGGGCACGGCCGTGCTGCCGGGGCCGCGCATCGCGGCCCGCTGCAGGTCGGCGACCTTGTGGCCGGCGATGGCGAAGACGAACGCCTCGAACGGCTTGCCGGTGTCCCGGTAACGCGGCAGCGCGCAGAGCACCGCCACGCAGACCTCCTGTGCGAGGTCCTCGACGAAGTGGCGAGCATCACCCGGCAGCCGCGACAGCCGCGTACGGCAGTAGCGCAGTGCGAGCGGGTGCACGTGTGCGAGGAGG
This sequence comes from Streptomyces sp. NPDC026301, assembly GCF_055567935.1. NCBI lineage: Bacteria > Bacillati > Actinomycetota > Actinomycetes > Kitasatosporales > Streptomycetaceae > Streptomyces > Streptomyces sp. NPDC026301. The sequence continues at coordinate 273,653 of NZ_JBVHPN010000008.1, forward strand.
TCGTGCGTGGCCTGCCGGTCCCCCTCGACGGCACGTGCGACGAGCCCGCCGATCTCCTGGGTCCCGTCCTCGCGCATCGGTCCATGGTGCCTTGGTGCCGCGCGGTTCGCGGCATCGCCCCCGTAGTTGTGCACCGAAGTGTTATGCGTCGGTGTGCCTGCACTCACGTCCCACGCCTCCCCCTTTCGGGTGTTGCCCATGCCGGACCCGAGACGTCGCCCATGGCGTTCTTCGGCGCCGTAGGGCACCGGGCAGGGCATGTCCGTCATGAGGTCTCTTCTGGCCGAGTGAGAAGCCCCGGCCCTGGAGCCGGGGAGGAGTCACACCTCAAGCATGCGGCATAGCGTGAGGTTTCGGCGCCGGACGGCGGCACAACGGGGCCGTGGCACGCGCCACCCCGTCGGGAGGGCGCGCGCCGCGGCCCCGCTGTGCCCTAGGGGGCTCAGCGGACCAGGCCCCAGCGGAAGCCGAGCGCGACCGCGTGTGCGCGGTCGGAGGCGCCGAGCTTCTTGAAGAGGCGCCGGGCGTGCGTCTTGACCGTGTCCTCGGAGAGGAAGAGCTCGCGGCCGATCTCGGCGTTCGACCGGCCGTGGCTCATGCCTTCGAGCACCTGGATCTCACGCGCGGTGAGCGTCGGGGCTGCACCCATCTCGGCGGACCGCAGCCGGCGCGGGGCGAGGCGCCAGGTCGGGTCGGCGAGCGCCTGGGTGACCGTCGCGCGCAGCTCGGCGCGCGAGGCGTCCTTGTGCAGATAGCCGCGGGCGCCGGCGGCGACGGCGAGTGCCACGCCGTCGAGGTCCTCGGCGACGGTGAGCATGATGATCCGGGCGCCCGGGTCGGCGGACAGCAGCCGGCGCACGGTCTCGACGCCGCCGAGGCCGGGCATCCGTACGTCCATCAGAATCAGGTCCGAGCGATCGGCACCCCAGCGGCGGAGGACTTCCTCGCCGTTGGCCGCGGTCGTCACGCGCTCGACGCCGGGGACGGTCGCAACCGCCCGACGGAGCGCCTCTCGGGCAAGCGGGGAGTCGTCGCAGACGAGGACGGAAGTCATGGCCGTCCTCCGCAGCTGATGCGCGTCACGTTGTGCCTCCAGGCTGGTACGTATCGTCACCTGTGCGATTGACGGCCTCGGACACCTGCCCGGGGAGTCCCTCTGTCAACCGCTTCCGCACTCTCAACGACGGTCACCCGAAAGAGTTACGGGCTGAGGAGCCGTTTTCGACACTCTATGTGAGGGGCCGGACACGCAGCATCAAGACCCGCGCCCCCTGCCGCACCACTTCCCGTAACGGGGGCGGTATGCCCTGTTTGGTGGCTTTTCTTCCGTTTGCTAGTTATCTGGGGCAAGATTCGAGATGAGTCATATTTACATCTGCTTAGACGGTAGATGTACGGTCTTGAACAGGAGCCCGTACCGCCACGCTTCGAGGGGACTAGCAATGGCAGATTTCTCCCGCCTTCCGGGCCCGAACGCGGACCTCTGGGACTGGCAACTGCTCGCCGCCTGCCGCGGCGTGGACAGTTCGCTCTTCTTCCACCCCGAGGGCGAACGTGGCGCGGCCCGCAGCGCGCGCGAGACGTCCGCGAAAGAGGTCTGCATGCGCTGTCCTGTACGCGCCGAATGCGCGTCCCACGCCCTGGCCGTCCGCGAGCCCTACGGCGTGTGGGGAGGACTGACCGAGGACGAGCGGGAAGAGCTGATGGGCCGGGCGCGGCACCGCCTCGTGCCGGCCGGCGGCTCGAACCCGGCCACGCTGTACAGAGGGTGACGCCGTCCACCCGAACAGACGTAACGTTTCTGCGCCGCTGCCGCGCCCCGCGCGGTGCGGCGGCCGGTACCGCCGGGAGAGCGGTACCGGTGCAGATCAGCGGCGGCCCGCGGCCGCCAGCTGGTCGAGCATCGCCGCCACCGCCGGGACCTGCGCCAGGTCCGGCAGCGTGAGCGCCACGATCTCGCGCTGCACGACCGGCTCCAGCCGGATCGTGCGCGCCGCCTTGGGCCGTACCGAGGCCAGCGCCAGCTCCGGGAGAGCGGCGACGCCCAGGCCCGCGCCCACCAGCCCGATCACCGCCGGGTAGTCGTCGGTGGCGAAGTCGATGCGCGGCGTGAACCCGGCGCGCTCGCACACTGTGACCAGGTGGCGGCGGCAGCGCGGGCAGCCCGCGATCCACGGCTCGTCCGCCAGCTCGGCGAAGCCGGCGCGCCCCTCGCCGGCGAGCCGGTGCTCCTCGGGCACCAGCCCCACCAGCCGGTCGGTGAGCACCCGCCGCACGACCAGGTCGTCCCACTCCGACTCGGCCGCCGGGTCGGCGCCCGGCACCTCCGGATACCGGAAGGCCAGCGCGATCTCGCAGTCGCCGCCGCGCAGCATTTCGATGGAGCGCGGCGGCTCCGCCTCGTCCAGCGAGACCCCCGTACCGGGGTGCGCGGCGCGCATCGCGGCCAGCGCGGTCGGCACCAGCGTGGAGCTGCCCGAGGGGAAGGACACCAGCCGGACCCGCCCGGCGCGCAGCCCGGCGATCGCCGCGACCTCCTCCTCGGCGGCGGTGAGCCCGGCGAGGATGCCGGCGGCGTGCCGCACGAGGGCCTGGCCGGCCTCGGTGAGCCGCATCTCGCGGCCGGCACGGATGATCAGCGGCGTGCCCGCCGACTGTTCGAGCGCCTTCATCTGCTGGGAGACGGCGGGCTGGGTGCAGCCGAGCTCGCGCGCGGCGGCGGAGAAGGAACCGGTCCGCGCGACGGCGCGGAGCACGCGGAGATGACGAGCCTCGATCATGCCTCAAGCATAAGCATCACTTGGGGCGAGCTCGGATAAATCACTCGCCGCTTTGGCGCATCACCCACCGTACGACAGCGGAAACCGCCGGAACATTCGGCGCGAATCCCATCACCAGTGGGCCGGAAGTACACCGTGCGCGGGCTCCGAAGTACCGGACGGGGCGAGGGAGCTGACGGCGGGTCGGTCGCCCGTACGGCGGGTGCCCGGGCGGGCGGCGGACCACCGTGCCGATAGCGTTCTCTTATGACGACTGCATTGGTCACGGGAGCGACGGCGGGCATCGGGGCGGCGTTCGCGCGCCGGCTGGCGGGCGACGGGCACAACCTGGTGCTGGTGGCCCGTAACGAGGAGAAGCTGCGCGAACACGCGGCCGAGCTGCACGACCGGCACGGCATCGAGGCCGGGGTGCTGGTCGCCGATCTGGCGACGGAGGAGGGCATCGCGGCCGTCGAGGAACGGCTCGGTGACACCAGGCACCCGGTGGACCTGCTGGTCAACAACGCGGGCTTCGGCAACAAGGGCGAGTTCCTCGAAGTGCCCATGGCCGACGAGCTGACGATGCTGAAGGTGCACTGCGAGGCGGTACTGCGGCTGACCTCGGCGGCGGTGAAGGGGATGCGCGAGCGGCGGCGCGGCGGCGTGGTCAACGTCGCCTCGGTCGCGGCCTTCGTGCCGCGCGGCACGTACGGCGCGAGCAAGGCGTGGGTCGTGCAGTTCACCCAGGGCGCGGCCCGCGACCTGGCCGGCAGCGGGGTGCGCCTGATGGCCCTGTGCCCGGGCTTCGTCCGTACGGAATTCCACGAGCGGGCCGGGATGGGGACGGACAACATCCCCGACTGGATGTGGCTGGACGCCGACAAGCTGGTCGACGCGGCGATGAAGGACCTCGCCCGCGGCAAGTCCCTCTCCATCCCCGACCCGCGCTACAAGGCCATGATGGGCGTCGTGAAGCTCGCCCCGCGCAACCTCCTGGGCGGCGTCACGTCCCGGACGGGACGCAAGTACGGGCCGCAGTAGCGCTCACCCGGCAGCAGCCCGCACGTACCGGAAAAGCCCGAGGCCCGGCTCCCCTTCGCGGGGTGCCGGGCCTCGGTGCGGAGCTACTGCACTCAGTGCGAGTGGCCGTGGCCGTGGCCGTGGCCGGCCTCGGCCTCCTCCTCCGCCGGCTTCTCGACGACCAGGGTCTCGGTCGTGAGCAGCAGGGAGGCGATGGAGGCGGCGTTCTCCAGGGCGGAGCGGGTGACCTTGACCGGGTCGATGACGCCGGCCTTCACCAGGTCGGTGTACTCGCCGGTGGCGGCGTTGAAGCCGTTGCCCTTCTCGAGCTCGGCGACCTTGGCGGTGATGACGTAACCCTCGAGGCCCGCGTTCTCGGCGATCCAGCGCAGCGGCTCGACGACGGCGCGGCGGACGACGGCGACACCGGTGGCCTCGTCACCCTCCTTGCCGAGCGAACCCTCGAGCACCTTGGCGGCGTGGACGAGCGCGGAGCCACCACCGGAGACGATGCCCTCCTCGACCGCGGCGCGGGTCGCGGAGATGGCGTCCTCCAGACGGTGCTTCTTCTCCTTGAGCTCGACCTCGGTGGCCGCACCCACGCGGATGACGCAGACGCCACCGGCGAGCTTGGCGAGGCGCTCCTGGAGCTTCTCGCGGTCCCAGTCCGAGTCGGTGGACTCGATCTCGGCCTTGATCTGGTTGACGCGGCCCTGCACGTCCTCGGAGTTGCCGCCACCGTCGACGATGGTGGTGTCGTCCTTGGTGACGGTCACGCGGCGGGCGGTGCCCAGCACGTCCAGACCGGCCTGGTCGAGCTTGAGGCCGACCTCCTCGGCGATGACGGTCGCACCGGTGAGGGTGGCCATGTCGCCGAGCATCGCCTTGCGGCGGTCACCGAAGCCGGGGGCCTTCACGGCGACGGCGTTGAAGGTGCCGCGGATCTTGTTCACGACCAGGGTCGACAGGGCCTCGCCCTCGACGTCCTCGGCGATGATCAGCAGCGGCTTGGAGGAGCCGGCCTGGATGACCTTCTCCAGCAGCGGCAGCAGGTCCTGGATCGAGCCGATCTTGCCCTGGTGGATCAGGATGTACGGGTCCTCGAGGACGGCCTCCATCCGCTCCTGGTCGGTGACCATGTACGGGGAGAGGTAGCCCTTGTCGAAGGCCATGCCCTCGGTGAAGTCGAGCTCCAGGCCGAAGGTGTTGGACTCCTCGACGGTGATGACACCGTCCTTGCCGACCTTGTCCATCGCCTCGGCGATGAGCTCGCCGACCTGCTTGTCCTGGGCGGACAGGCCGGCCACGGCGGCGATGTCCGACTTGGAGTCGATCGGGCTGGCGGTCGCGAGGAGGTCGTCGGACACGGCCTTCACGGCGGCGTCGATGCCCTTCTTCAGGGCGGCCGGGGAGGCACCGGCGGCGACGTTGCGCAGACCCTCGCGGACCAGGGCCTGGGCCAGGACGGTCGCGGTGGTGGTGCCGTCACCCGCGATGTCGTTGGTCTTGGTCGCCACCTCCTTCACCAGCTGGGCGCCGAGGTTCTCGTACGGGTCGTCGACCTCGACCTCGCGCGCGATGGTGACACCGTCGTTGGTGATGGTGGGGGCGCCGAACTTCTTGTCGATGACGACGTTGCGGCCCTTGGGGCCGATCGTCACCTTGACCGTGTCGGCAAGCTTGTTGACGCCGCGCTCGAGGGCGCGACGGGCGTCCTCGTCGAACTTCAGAATCTTCGCCATGAGTTACGTGTCCTTAGTCGTACTCTCAACGAAATGCGCCCCTGCCCCGGGTGGTGAGACGCGGGAACCAGGGGCGCAGATCAGAAAAGCTGGGTGCAGTACTGGTGTCCGAGGTGAACCCGGACTCCCGGCTTACTTCTCGACGATCGCGAGAACGTCGCGGGCCGAGAGGACGAGGTACTCCTCGCCGTTGTACTTCACCTCGGTGCCGCCGTACTTGCTGTAGAGCACGACGTCGCCGACGGAAACGTCGAGCGGAAGACGGTTACCGTCCTCGAAGCGGCCCGGGCCCACGGCCAGGACAACGCCCTCCTGGGGCTTCTCCTTGGCGGTGTCCGGAATGACCAGGCCCGAAGCCGTGGTCTGCTCGGCGTCGAGCGGCTGGACCACAATGCGGTCCTCGAGCGGCTTGATGGCAACCTTGGAGCTGGCGGTCGTCACGATCCGACCTCCCCCTTCGGAGATCTCACGGGGTTAACTGTCTGAGGTGGCGACCAGGTGGATCCGTCGTCGCGGGTGCCGGACCTGCCCGTCGCTGTGTTTGGCACTCTCCAGTGGTGAGTGCCAGCGCCGAGACTATGACGCGGTTAGCACTCGGTCAAGCGGAGTGCCAACGTGGCTTCGAAAGAGATCCGTGACCTGCCCCAGAATGGGCCGGGTGAACCCTCTCGACTCCTTCTCCGCGCTGCTCACCGACGAGGGCCGGGCGCTGCTGTCCGGCCTCCGCGACCACGACCCCGCGCAGGAACTCGCCACCGCCACCCGGCTGCGCCGCGAGCACCCGGCCGAACTGGTCTCCGCGGCACTCGGGCAGGCCCGGCTGCGGCAGCGGGCAGTCGCGAAGTTCGGCGCCGAGGACGCGTACCGGATGTTCTTCACCCCGAACGGCGTCGAGCAATCCACCCGCCGCACCGTCGCCGTCCACCGCGCCGCGCGGCTGGCCGCGCTCGGCGTACGGTCCGTCGCCGACCTGTGCTGCGGCATCGGCGGCGACGCGATCGCGTACGCCCGGGCCGGCATCCGGGTCCTGGCCGTGGACCGCGACCCGCTCACCGCCGAGGTGGCCCGCGCGAACGCCGAGGCGCTGGGCCTGGCCGACCTGATCGAGGTGCGCTGCGCAGACGTCACGGAGATCGACACGAGCCCGTACGACGCCGTCTTCGTGGACCCGGCGCGGCGGGGCGGCCGCGGCCGCGTGTTCGACCCGGAGGCGTACTCCCCACCGCTCTCCTGGGCGATCGAGGCGGCCCGCAAGGCCCCGCACGCCGCCCTCAAGATCGCCCCCGGCATCCCGCACGAGGCGATCCCCGAGGACGCCGCCGCGGAGTGGATCTCGGACGGCGGCGACGTGAAGGAGGCCGTGCTCTGGTTCGGCACGGACCCGGGCTCGGTACGGGCCACCCTGCTCCCCTCCGGCGCCGCGCTGCACACCACAGCGCCGCTCCCCGACCCGGCCGTGCGCCCGGTGGGCCGCTACCTCTACGAGCCGGACGGCGCCGTCATCCGCGCGCACCTGGTCGCGGAGGTCGCGGCGGAGCTGGACGGCGGCCTGATCGACGAGACCATCGCGTACGTCACCGCCGACGAGCTGCGCCCCACCCCGTACGCCGCCGCCTACGAGATCACCGACGAGCTGCCTTTCAACCTCAAGAAGCTCAAGGCACTCCTCCGGGAGCGCGAGATCGGCGTGCTGACGGTCAAGAAGCGCGGCTCCGCCGTCGAGCCGGAGGAGCTCCGCCGCAAGGTGAAGCTCCGCGGCCCGCACTCCGCCACGGTCCTCCTCACCCGCGTCGCGGGCGCCCCGACGATGCTCATCGGCCGGCCGGCGACGCCTCGATGAGGAGGCCGGCGCCTCAGCAGTACGGCCGACGGCCGCTCACGAGTACAGGTTGTCCTTGCTGATCTCGTGCACGTGATCGTGGTCGTGGCCATGACCGTGGCCGTGGCCCTGGCTGTGCGGTACGCCGTGGCGGTGACGGTGCTCCGGGGCCGGGACGTGCGGCTCGGTGACCGGGAGGGAGGAGTCGGCGGACAGCTCCCAGGCGGAGTGCGGGCGGTTCCGGGCGACCATCTCGGCGCCCAGGGCCGCGACCATCGCGCCGTTGTCCGTGCACAGCTTCGGGCGCGGCACGCGCAGCGTGATGCCCGCGTCCTCGCAGCGCCGCTCGGCCATCGCGCGCAGCCGGGAGTTGGCCGCGACGCCGCCGCCGATCATCAGGTGGTCCACGCCGTGGTCCTTGCAGGCCCGTACGGCCTTGCGCGTCAGCACGTCCACCACCGCTTCCTGGAAGGACGCGGAGACGTCGGCGACCGGCACCTCCTCGCCGGCCGCGCGCTTGGCCTCGATCCAGCGGGCCACGGCGGTCTTCAGGCCGGAGAAGGAGAAGTCGTACTTGGGGTCGCGGGAGCCGGTGAGGCCGCGCGGGAACGCGATCGCGTCCGGGTCGCCCTCGCGGGCCATCCGGTCGATGACCGGGCCGCCGGGGAAGCCGAGGTGCAGCACCCGGGCGACCTTGTCGAACGCCTCGCCCGCCGCGTCGTCGATCGTCGAGCCCAGCGGCCGCACGTCGGAGGTGATGTCCGGCGCGAGCAGCAGCGAGGAGTGGCCGCCGGAGACCAGCAGGGCCATGGTCGGCTCGGGCAGCGCGCCGTGTTCGAGCTGGTCGACGCAGATGTGCGAGGCGAGGTGGTTGACGCCGTACAGCGGCTTGCCGAGGGCGTACGCGTACGCCTTGGCCGCCGAGGTGCCGACGAGCAGGGCGCCCGCCAGGCCGGGCCCCGCCGTGACGGCGATGCCGTCCAGGTCGGAGGCGGCGACGCCGGCCTCCTTCAGGGCGCGCTGGATCGTGGGGACCATCGCCTCCAGGTGGGCGCGGGAGGCGACCTCGGGGACGACGCCGCCGAAGCGGGCGTGTTCGTCGACGCTGGAGGCGATCGCGTCGGCCAGCAGGGTGTGGCCGCGGACGATGCCGACACCGGTTTCGTCGCAGGAGGTCTCGATGCCGAGGACGAGCGGTTCGTCAGCCATTGATCGGTGTTCCTTGTACGAGGGATTCGGTGGTGTAGCGCATGACCAGGGCGTCGACGTTGCCCGGCTGGTAGTAGCCGCGGCGGAAGCCGATGGGCTCGAAGCCGAAGCGTTCGTACAGGCGCTGGGCGCGGTGGTTGTCGACGCGTACTTCGAGGAGCACTTCGTGGCACTCGAAGGTGGTGGCGGCGGTGAGCAGGTCGGTCAGCAGCCGGCCGCCGAGCCCGGAGCCCCACTGGTCGCGGGCTGTGGCGATGGTCTGGACGTCGCCGGTGCCGTCCACGGCGGCGAGCCCGCCGTAGCCGACGAGCCGGCCGTCCCGCTCGGCGACGGTGTAGTGCCGGTTGGCGCCGGGCCCGCGGGCGTGTGCCAGCTCGGACCAGAACATCCCCCGGGACCAGGCGTCCTCGGGGAACAGCTCTTCCTCCAGCGCCAGCACCGGCTCGATGTCCCACCAGCGCATCTCGCGCAGCGTGGCGGGCCGGTCGGCGGGCTGCGGGTCACCGGCCCCCGGGGGCCGGCCGGCGTGGGCGGTCACTTCGGGGTGACCACCTTGTAGTTGGCGGGCACCTGGGCGTCGGGGCGGCGCAGGTACAACGGCCGCGGCGGCAGCAGCTCCTCGCCGCGGGCCAGCTTCTCGGCGGCGAGCGTGCCGAGGGCCGCCGCCGACTGGTACTCGGGCCCGTCCGTCCGTACGCCGTCGAAGGCGCCGTCGTACAGGAGCGCGCCCGCGCCCACCGCCGGCACCCCGGCGACCTGCTCGGCGATGTCGGCCGGGCGGTCGACGGCCGGGTCGGTCAGCCGGTTACGGAAGTCGGCGTAGCGGGCCCAGTAGACCTCCTTGCGGCGCGCGTCCGTGGCGACCACGAACGGCTCCTCGATACCGGAGGCGTACGCGATGCCGTCCAGCGTGCACAGGCCGTGCACGGGCACGTCCAGGGCCGCGCCGAAGGTGGCGGCGGTGACCAGGCCGACGCGCAGGCCGGTGTACGGGCCGGGGCCGACGCCGACGACGACGTCCGTGACCGCGTCGAGTTTCACGCCGGCCTCGCCGAGCACGCGGTCGACGGCGGGCAGCAGCAGTTCGCCGTGGCGGCGGGCGTCCACCTCGCGCGCCTCGGCGAGCACACGGGGAGCGGCCGGGCCGCCGTCCGGGCCGGGGTCGCAGCTGAGCAGCGCGGCGGAAACGGCGGGGGTCGCGGTGTCAAGGGCAAGCAGCAGCACGCCCTCAAGACTACGGCGCGGCGGACACCGCCCTGCCGGGTACCGCGCTCGCCGGTACGCTGCGTGCGGGGACTTCGGACTTCTGACGCGTACGGACCGTACGGAAAGGTGGCACGGCGGTGGCCGCTAGGAGCAGCTCGATCGTGACGGCTCTCACTGTGGCGGCGCTGGCCGCGGTCGGCTTCCTGGCCTTCCAGGCCTCGGCGGACGCCACCGGCCCGTTGGCGCCGGTCCGCGCGGCCAAGGGCGGCGCCGCGGTCTCGCCCGCGCCGTCGGGGCACCCCGCGCCCAAGGAGTCGGCGAAGGAGAAGGAACAGCGGGAGACCGCGGTACCGGCGCACTCCGGCACGGGCGAGCGCGTGGTGTACGCGCTGGACGCCCGGCGGGTGTGGCTGGTCGGCCCGAAGGACCAGGTCCTGCGGACGTACGAGGTCGTGCCCAGCACGGTCAGCCCGGCGCCGGGGGCGTACTCGGTGACCACGCGCTCCGCGAGCGTGACCGGTTCCGACGGCATTCCGATCGAGAATGTCGTGCGGTTCGCGACGGTCGACAACGTCGTGGTCGGCTTCAGCGCGGCGGTCGACGGCTCGATGCCGCAGCCGGGCACGGGCACGCCGCAGAAGCAGCAGAAGCAGAAGACCGGCGGCATCCGCGAGAAGCGGGCCGACGGCGCGGCGATGTGGAAGTTCGCGACGATCGGCAAGAAGGTCGTCGTCGTTCCGTAGCCCACGCGAGGCGGGCCCGCACCCGTACGGCGCAGCGCAGAGGCGCGGGCTTACGAATCACTCGTACGGGCTACGCGGGAAACGGGCCGTCGGTGGACGGCGGAGGCATCGGCCGACGGCGGGGCATTGGCGTGCCGACCACCGAGGGTCCGGCTTGCCGCCTACGCGGCGTCGCGGCCGCTGTTCTCGCTCGCGTCGGGCGAGGCCGGCTCGGGGGCGTCCGGTGGCGTGGAGACCGCGGTGGCGGCCGCGCAGGACGCCAGGAGCTCGTTCATGGTCGGCCGGGGCCCGTCCTCGCGGCGGTGCGGAGACGGTTCGCTGTCGTCGCGGCGGGCCGCCGCGGCGAGGGACTGGTGGGCCGACATGGATGCCTCCCGGGAATCCTGGGGCGAGCGGGCATGGTTAGGTAGACCTAACCGGCTCTCTCCCTCCATGTGACCACGCCCGGCACCGCCGACGCAACATCTTCCCGACGGCTTGTCGGAAACTACGGACGCCGCCGACCGGCGAAGTCCCACCAGGCCGCTCGCCCGGCGCCGCTCAGAGCTCCTGCAGCACGCTCAGGTCGCGGCCCGCCCAGCGCTCGCCGACGCCGGTGACGGTGACCTCGCGGACGTCGTCCTCGGCGTCGTCCACGGCCGCCTCCGCGCCCACGGCGCGCGCGATGACCACGTGCAGCCGGTCCTCGGACAGCTCCTCGACCTTGCCCTCGCCCCACTCCACGACCACCACCGACTCCGGCAGCGACACGTCCAGGTCCAGGTCCTCCATCTCGTCCAGGCCGCCGCCGAGCCGGTACGCGTCGACGTGTACCAGCGGCGGGCCGGCCTGCAGGGAGGGGTGCACGCGGGCGATGACGAAGGTCGGCGAGGTGACGGCGCCCCGTACGCCCAGGCCCTCGCCCAGGCCTCGGGTCAGCGTCGTCTTGCCGGCGCCGAGCTCGCCGCTCAGCAGCACCAGGTCACCCGGGCGCAGCAGCCCGGCGAGCCGGCGGCCCAACTCCTGCATCCGGTCCGGAGTCTTGACGGTTACCTGCGTGATGGCGTCGGTGGTGCTCATGCCGCCGATGGTACGAGCCCGGGCAGCCGGCGCGCGCCAGCGTCACCCCACCGCACTTTCGGGTGCACCGGCCCCCGGCAAGGTGCACGCCGCCCCACCCCTGGGTAACCCCCGAGGTGGGGGGATGCGGGGCTGCACCCGTAGGCGCTGCGCGGGCCGCCCCTACGTGGGCGCAGCGTGCGCTGCTCTCCATGGAAGCGCCGCGCCCCCGCGCCCCTCGGCCCTCAAGCCCGGGCCGGGCGCCAGCTGCGTGCTTCTGTTGCCGCGCGTTCCACCAGGGACGTCAGGCGGTCGTTGACCAGTTCCGGGTGTTCGAGCATGACCAGGTGGCCGCCGTCCGGTACGCAGACCAGCTCCGCGGCCGGCAGCAGTTCGCCGATCGTGCGGCTGTGCTCGGGCGGCGTGATCAGGTCGCGGTCGCCGGCCAGTACGAGCGCCGGTACGCCGTCGTACGCCGCCAGCGCTCCCGTCTTGTCGTGCACCGCGAACGCCGGGAAGAACTCCGCGACGACGTCGATGGGCGTCGCTTCGATGAGGCGCTCGGCGAAGCGGGCGACGCCGGGGTCCACGTCCTTCGGCGCGCCGAAGGAGTACCGCTTCACCAGGCCCGCGAAGAGGTCGGCCGTGGCCCGGCGGCCCTTCTCGACCAGCTCGCTCTGCGCACCCAGCGCCTTCAGCAGGCCCGGCGCGAACCGGTGCACCGCCTTCACGCCCAGCGACGGCAGCCCGAAGGAGGCGACCTCGCTCAGCCGCCCCGCCGACGTCCCGATCAGCCCGACGCCGACCACCCGCTCGGCGACGTACTCGGGGAAGTGGTCCGCGAGCGCCATCACCGTCATGCCGCCCATGGAGTGGCCGACCAGCACGATCGGCCCGTCCGGGACGGCGGCGTCCAGTACCGCCTTCAGGTCCCGGCCCAGCATGTCGATGGTGACCGGATCGGTGCCCTCGATCTGGGCGTGGCCGCGGGCCGAGCGGCCGTGGCTGCGCTGGTCCCAGTGGACCGTACGGACTCTGCCGCGCAGCGCGGCCCGCTGGAAGTGCCAGGCGTCCTGACTGAGGCAGTAACCGTGGCAGAAGACGACGGTGGGGGCCGCGGAGCGTCGCCCCAGGGCCCCCAGCAGGCGCTTGCGGCGGGCCCCCTGGGCCTCCCCGTCCGGCCAGTCTTCCGGTTCGTCGACTTCGTAGTACAGCGCCGTGCCGTCCTCCGCGTACGCCGTGCCCGGTGTGCCGCGCAGCGCCCCGTACGGGCCCGCCGAGTCCAGCGCCATCCGCGCCTTGCGGCGCACGCCCCGGCCGACCGTCAGCCGCTCCAGCGCCACCCCGGCGGCCGCGCCCGCGGCGACCACGCCGATCGCGGCGCCCGCGATGCCCGCGTGCCGGCCCGCCCGGGCCCAGCTGCTCACGGTCTCCGCGGCCACCGCCGCGGTCCCGGCCACGTCCGGTACGCCCGGTGTGCCCTCACTCATGTCCCGTCCCCCGTTCTGTCGTGCTCAGGGACATTTCCGTGCCCGGAGACATAGACGCGTGGCACCCGGCTTCCGATGCGCGTGACGATCTCGTACGCGATGGTTCCCGTGGCCTGCGCCCAGTCCTCGGCCGTCGGCTCGCCCCGGTCGCCCGGCCCGAAGAGCACCGCCTCGTCCCCCACCGTGGCTGATTCCCCGCCCAGGTCGACCACGAACTGGTCCATCGCGACCCGGCCTGCGATCGTCCGCCACTTCCCGGCGACCAGCACCGGGCCGACGCCGGAGGCGTGCCGCGGGACGCCGTCGGCGTAGCCCAGCGGGACCAGCGCGAGGGTGGTGTCGCCGGGCGTCGTGTAGTGGTGGCCGTACGAGACGCCGTGGCCGCCCGGCACGTGCTTGACCGACGCCAGCGAGGCGGAGAGCGTCATGACCGGCCGCAGCCCGAAGTCCGCCGGCGTGCCGACCTCGGGGCTCGGCGAGATGCCGTAGATGCCGATGCCGGCGCGTACCAGGTCGAAGTGCGCGTCGGGGAGCGTGAGCAGGCCCGGGGTGTTGCAGATGTGCCGGACCTCGGGCGAAAGGCCGGCCGCCGCCGCCGTCGCGAGCGCGTCGCGGAAGACGGCGAGCTGGGCGGCGATCGAGGGGTGGCCGGGCTCGTCGGCGCACGCGAAGTGCGACCAGACGCCGGTGACCTTGATCAGGCCGTCCCGCTCGGCCTCGCGGGCGGCCGCGGTGAGCTCGGCCCATTCGGCCGGCTGGCAGCCGTTGCGCCCCAGACCCGTGTCGATCTTGAGCTGGACCCGGGCGGTACGGCCGGTGGCGTGCGCGGCATGGGAGACCTCGTGCAGCGCCCACATGCCGCTCACGGACACGTCGATGTCCAGCATGACGGCCTTCCGCCACGGGCCGCCCGGCGTCCACAGCCACGCCATGAGGCGGCCGGTGTCGCCCGCCTCGCGCAGCTGGAACGCCTCCTCGGGGAGCGCGGTGCCCAGCCATTCGGCGCCGGCCTCGCGGGCCGCCGCGGCGCACTGCAGCGCGCCGTGGCCGTAGCCGTCGGACTTCACCACGGCCATCAGCTGCGCACCTGAAGCACGCGCCTTGAGGGCACGCACATTCGACCTCAGGGCGGTGAGGTCGATGGCGGCCCGGGCGCGCGTTGCTCTCTCAGTCATCGCCTTCAGTGTCTCAGGCCCCGCCCCGGAGCAGCTGTCGACCGCCTCTTGGGGGCGTCATGTGCCCGGTTTCTTGCCCCATACGAAGACGCTGTCGTCCTTCCTGAGCGTGTTCCACAGCTTCTCCGCGTGCCGCTGCCGCAGGTTCACGCAGCCGTACGAGCCGGGCGGGCTGTAGATGTTGGCCGTGATGCCGTGGAATGCCTGACCGCCGTCGAAGAACTGACTGAACGGCATGGGCGAGTGGTAGATCGTGGAGAAGTGGTCGCGGTGCTTCCAGTAGACGTGGTGCGTGCCGGTGCGGGTCGGGTAGCCCTTGCGGCCGGTGCGGACGGGCGCCGGGCCGAAGATGACCTTGTCGTGGTTCTGTACCCACATGAGCTGGCGGGTCAGGTCGACGCAGGCCACGCGCGGCGCCCAGTGCTCGCCCTTCTTGCGCATCCGCGGCACGGGGCAGCGCTTGTCGGCGTTCGGGTCGGCCTTCGCCTCGGCGAGCCGGACGACGCCCCCGGTCACCGGGCCGGTGAAGCCGTTGGCCGGGGTGATGTTGTTCTTCTCCTGGAAGGCGCGGATGACCTTGCAGTCCGCCGGTGACTGCTTGCCGTCCACCTTGAGCTTCAGGTAGCGCTCCACCTGGCGCTGGTACGGGCCGGTGGAGGTCGAGCACGCCTGCGGTGCCGCGGGGGCCGCGGCGGGCGCCACCGCGCCGCCCGGGGCGCGCTGGATCACCTCGGCGGGCGGTACGTACTCCACCAGGGCGTCGCCCCCGGCGTCCGGCGCGCGGCCGGGGGGCGGGTCCTCCTCGGCGCGCGCCGTCATGTCCGGCGGCTGCGCCTGGTCGGGCGTGTCCTGCGGCGGCCCGCCCCCGGGCGTGTCGGGGACGCCCGGTACGAGGTCGGTCTCGGCGACCGGCGCGGGGCGTTGCGGGCCCGGAGGCGCCGGGCCGTCGACGGCGGTCCCGGGAGCGGCGGCGAGCGTCAGCAGCGTGGCGGTGCCGGTGGCCGCGGCCAGCAGGCCCGCGAGATAGCGGTTCATACGTTCATCTGTCCCGCGCGGGCGGCGCCCTGCCACCCGGGCGCGGCCAGGTTCGCCCTGGTGGGTCGGATTCTTCGGCCGGGCGGACGGTGCCCCTGGCGCGCGGCACCGCCGCACAACCGGGCGAGGCGGGGCACGGCACAACCGGATGCGGCGGCGCCGCGCCCACAGGGTGAGACTGGGGGGCATGAGGACTGCTTACAGCGTGGAGAAGGTGCGGGCGGCGGAGCGGGACCTGATGGCGCGGCTGCCGGACGGCGCCCTGATGCAGCGGGCAGCGGCGGGCCTCGCGGTGGCCTGCGCGGACCTCCTGGGGCGGGTGTACGGGTCCCGGGTGGTGCTGCTGGTGGGCAGCGGCGACAACGGCGGCGACGCCCTGTACGCGGGCGCCCGGCTGGCCCGCCGGGGCGCCGGGGTGCGCGCGGTGCTGCTGGCCCCGGAGCGGGCGCACCAGGGCGGTCTGGCGGCCCTCCGTGCCGCGGGCGGCCGGGTGTCGGCCGATGCGCGGGCCGACATCGGCCGCGCCGACCTCGTCGTGGACGGCATCGTGGGCATCGGCGGCACGGGCGGGCTGCGGCCCGAGGCGGCGGAGCTGGCCGAGGCGGCACGCGCCCGTACCGTCCTGGCGGTGGACCTGCCGAGCGGGGTGAACGCGGACACCGGGGAGGTGGCCGGGGCCGCCGTCCGCGCGGACGCGACGGTGACGTTCGGCGCGTACAAGCCGGGGCTGCTGATCGACCCGGCGCGCGAGTACGTGGGCGCGCTGCGGCTGGTGGAGATCGGCCTGGACCTGCCGGGCGAGGCGGACGTGGCGGCGCTCCAGCACGCCGACGTGGCGGCGCTGCTGCCCGTCCCGGCGGCGGACAGCGACAAGTACCGGCGCGGCGTGGTCGGCGTGGTGGCGGGCTCGGCGCGCTATCCGGGCGCCGCGGTACTCGCGGTATCGGGAGCGCTGCGCGGCGGCGCGGGCGCGGTCCGGTACGTGGGCCCCGGCGGCGACGCGGTGATCGCCGCGCACCCGGAGACGCTGGTGCACGCCGGGCCGCCCTCGAAGGCGGGCCGCGTGCAGGCGTGGGTGATCGGCCCCGGCCTGGGCGACAACGAGGCGGCGATGGCGGACGTACTGGACTCCGACGTGCCGGTACTGGTCGACGCGGACGGGCTGCGTTACCTGGACCCGGAGCGGCTGCGCGCCCGTACGGCGCCGACGCTGCTCACCCCGCACGCCGGCGAGGCCGCGGCCCTGCTGGGCGTGGCGCGCGAGGAGGTGGAGTCGGCCCGGCTGCACGCCGTACGGGAGCTGGCTTCCCGGTACGGCGCGACGGTGCTGCTCAAGGGCTCGTCGACGCTGGTCGCCGATCCGGAGACGGCCACCGTACGCGTCAATCCCACGGGCACCGGCTGGCTGGCCACGGCGGGCAGCGGTGACGTGCTCTCGGGGCTGGCCGGTTCGCTGCTGGCCACGGGCCTCGCGCCGCGGGACGCGGCATCGGCGGGCGCGTATCTCCATGGGCTGGCGGCGCGTCAGGCGGCGAATGCGGGTACGCCACTGACCGCGTGCGACGTGGCCGAGGCCCTGCCGGGGACGTGGCTGTCGGTGACCGCCTAGGCGCGCCCCCAGGGGCGGAGGGGTTACTCACCCCTCCGCGATCACCACCGCCGAAGCCACCCCCGCGTCATGGCTGAGCGAGACGTGCCACGAGCGGACCCCGCGCTCCGCCGCGGCCGCGGCCACCGTGCCCCACACCCGCAGCCGGGGCTGGCCGCTCTCCTCGACGTACACCTCGGCGTCCGTCCAGTGCAGGCCGCGCGGCGCGCCCAGCGCCTTGGCCAGCGCCTCCTTCGCGGCGAACCGGGCCGCGAGGGAGGCGACCCCGCGCGGCTCGCCGCCGGGCAGGTACCGCTCGCTGTCGACGAAGAGCCGGTCCAGCATCTGGGGCGTGCGCTCCAGCGCGGCGGCGAACCGGTCGATCTCGGCGACGTCGATGCCGACCCCGATGATCATTCGACGGTCACCGACTTGGCGAGGTTGCGCGGCTGGTCGACCTCGTTGCCGCGCGCTGTGGCCAGCTCGCAGGCGAAGACCTGCAGCGGCACGGTGGCCACCAGCGGCTGCAGCAGGGTGGGCGTCACGGGGATGCGTACGAGGTGGTCGGCGTACGGCACGACCGCCTCGTCGCCCTCCTCGGCGATCACGATGGTGCGGGCGCCGCGGGCCCTGATCTCCTGGATGTTCGAGACGATCTTGTCGTGCAGCACGGAGCGCCCGCGCGGCGACGGCACGATCACCACCACCGGCAGGTCCTCCTCGATCAGCGCGATCGGCCCGTGCTTCAGCTCGCCGGCCGCGAACCCCTCGGCGTGCATGTACGCCAGCTCCTTGAGCTTCAGCGCGCCCTCCAGGGCCACCGGGTGGCCCACGTGGCGCCCGAGGAAGAGCACGGTGTTCTTGCCGGCGAGGCCGCGGGCCAGCTCCCGTACCGGCTCCATCGTGCCCAGCACTTCCTCCACCTGGGTGCCGATCTCGGCCAGCTCCTTCACCACGGCCTGGATCTCGTCGCCCCACTTCGTGCCGCGCACCTGGCCCAGGTACAGCGCGACCAGGTAGCAGGCGACCAGCTGGGTCAGGAACGCCTTCGTGGAGGCGACGGCGACCTCGGGCCCGGCGTGCGTGTAGAGCACCGCGTCGGACTCGCGCGGGATGGTCGAGCCGTTGGTGTTGCAGATGGCGAGGACCTTCGCGCCCTGCTCGCGGGCGTGCCGCAGCGCCATCAGGGTGTCCATGGTCTCGCCGGACTGCGAGATGGCGACGACGAGCGTGCGGTGGTCCAGGATCGGGTCGCGGTAGCGGAACTCGCTCGCCAGCTCCACCTCGCACGGGATGCGCGTCCAGTGCTCGATGGCGTACTTGGCGATCAGCCCGGCGTGGAACGCCGTACCGCACGCCACGATGACGACCTTCTCGGCCTCGCGCAGCACCGCGTCCGGGATGCGCACCTCGTCCAGCGACAGCCGCCCGTCCGCGCCGATCCGCCCGAGGAGGGTGTCCGCGACGGCCTTCGGCTGCTCGGCGATCTCCTTGAGCATGAAGTAGTCGTAGCCGCCCTTCTCGGCGGCCGAGGCGTCCCAGTCCACGTGGTACGGGCGCACCTCGGCCGGGCGGCCCTCGAAGTCGGTGACCTGCACGCCGTCCCGGCGCACCGCGACCACCTGGTCCTGGCCCAGCTCGACGGCCTCCCGGGTGTGCGCGATGAAGGCGGCCACGTCGGAGGCGAGGAACGCCTCGTCGTCGCCGAGGCCGACGACCAGCGGGGAGTTCCGGCGCGCGCCCACCACCACGTCCGGCGCGTCGGCGTGCACCGCCACGAGCGTGAAGGCGCCCTCCAGCCGGCGGCAGACCTGCCGCATCGATTCGGCGAGGTCGCCGCAGGAGGAGAAGGACTCGGCCAGCAGGTGCGCGACCACCTCGGTGTCCGTCTCGGAGGCCAGCTCGTGGCCGCGGTCGGTCAGTTCGGCGCGCAGCGCGGCGAAGTTCTCGATGATGCCGTTGTGCACGACCGAGACCCGCCCGGAGTTGTCCAGGTGCGGATGGGCGTTGGCGTCCGTGGGGCCGCCGTGCGTGGCCCACCGGGTGTGCCCGATGCCCGTACTGCCGGCCGGCAGCGGGCGCGCCGCCAGTTCCTTCTCCAGGTTGGCGAGCTTGCCGGCCTTCTTCGCCGCCGCCAGGCCGCCGTCGGCCAGCACCGCGATCCCCGCCGAGTCGTAGCCGCGGTACTCCAGCCGCTTCAGTCCGGCCAGTACGACGTCAAGGGCCGACTGCCCGCCCACGTATCCCACAATTCCGCACATGAAGGCAGCCTACGGCGCGCGGAGATCAATACCCGGGTCCCATACGGGTCAATGCCCGCTCTCGATCCGGTCGATGGCTTCCTGCACCAGTTCGAGGAATTCCACCTCCTCGCAGCGCGGCTTGCTGCCCATCTCGTACAGCAGCAGGCAGTCCGTCAGGTCCTCGCCCAGGTCCTCGTCGGGCAGTTCGGCGAGGAGTTCGCTCTGGACGAGGCTCGCCGACTCCCCCGGAACCGGCCCCGCGTACTCCCTCTGGGCCGGAATTCTCCTGCGCTGCCGTACGTATTCGAGCAGGCGTGTCCCCATGCCCACCCCCCATTTCCTCGCGGTCGGAAGTGACGCGTTCCCCCGGGGCCGGACGCTACCGATGAATACCCGATTGGTATAGACATTCAGTATTCGGCCACCCGGTTAGACGACCGGGAACCCTCCCGGGTTGCCCCGCAGGACCACCCCGGGATGAGCGGCGGCGGACGGCTGCGGACAATGGGCGGCGTGCCCATGACGACAGAGCAGCCGCAGCAACGCCGCCGCGCCGACGCCACGCCGTACGTCGACATGACCCGCGGGGAGTGGAGCGCCCTGCGCGAGAAGACCCCGCTCCCGCTCACCGCCGAAGAGGTCGAGCGGCTGCGCGGCCTGGGCGACGTCATCGACCTGGACGAGGTGCGCGACGTCTACCTGCCGCTCTCCCGGCTGCTGAACCTCTACTTCGGCGCCACCAGCAGCCTCCGCGGCGCCCTGAACACCTTCCTCGGCGACCGGGAGGGGCACGGCGCCCAGGAGGGCACGCCGTTCGTGATCGGCGTGGCGGGCAGCGTCGCGGTCGGCAAGTCGACCACGGCCCGCCTCCTCCAGGCGCTGCTGGCCCGCTGGCCCGACCACCCGCGGGTGGAGCTGGTGACCACCGACGGCTTCCTGCTGCCCAACGCCGAGCTGCACCGGCGCGGCCTGATGTCCCGTAAGGGCTTCCCCGAGTCCTACGACCGGCGCGCCCTGACCCGCTTCGTCGCGGACGTGAAGTCGGGCAAGGCCGAGGTCAGCGCGCCGGTGTACTCACACCTGATCTACGACATCGTCCCCGGCGAGCGGCTGACCGTGCACCGCCCCGACATCCTCATCGTCGAGGGCCTCAACGTGCTGCAGCCCGCGCTGCCCGGCAAGGACGGCCGCACCCGGCTCGGCCTCGCCGACTTCTTCGACTTCTCGGTGTACGTGGACGCCCGCACCGAGGACATCGAGCAGTGGTACCTCGGCCGGTTCCGCAAGCTGCGCCAGACCGCCTTCCAGAACCCGTTCTCGTACTTCCGCAAGTACGCCCAGGTCTCGGAGGAAGAGGCACTGGAGTACGCCCGGATGAACTGGCGCACCATCAACAAGCCCAATCTGCAGCAGAATGTGGCCCCCACCCGCGGGCGCGCGAACCTCGTGCTGCGCAAGGGACCCGACCACAAGGTGCAGCGGCTGTCGCTGCGCAAACTCTGACGCCACACTCTGCCGCTCCCCGAGGAATGCCACCGTGCTGCACCTGCGCCTGATCGTCCCGGCCGACCGTACGGACGAGGTGACCGACCTCCTGGAACGCACGGTCGGCACCACCCACCTGGTCGTACTGGCCGGGGCCGCCCGCAATCCGGCCGGCGACGTCATCACCTGCGACGTGGCCCGGGAGGCCGGTGACGAAGTACTGCGGGCGCTGCGCGAGCGCGGCATCGACGAGTGCGGGTCGATCGCGGTCGAGGACATCGACCTGTCGCTGTCCAAGCGGGCCGTCCAGGCCGAGGAGGACGCGCCGGGCGAGGGCGCGGACGCGGTCCTGTGGGAACAGCTGAGCGATGCCACGCACGAGGAATCGACGCTGACCGTCACCTACATCGCGTTCCTGGCGCTGGCGACGATGATCGCGGCGTGCGGTGTGGCGCTGGACAACGCGGTACTCATCGTGGGCGCGATGGCGGTCGGGCCGGAGTTCGGCCCGCTCGCCGGGATCTGCACGGCCCTGGTCCAGCGCGCCCCGCGGCTCGTGTGGCGCTCGCTGGCCGCGCTGCTGGTGGGCTTCGCGGTCGCGATGGTGGTGACCGTGGGCTTCAGCTGGCTGATGGACGCGATGGGGCTGTTCACCAAGACGCAGGTCGAGGCCGACCGCCCCAACACGGCCTTCATCTGGCAGCCGGACCCGATGTCCTTCGTGGTGGCGTTCCTGGCCGGCATCGCCGGGACGCTCTCCCTGACCTCGGCGAAGTCGGGCGCGCTGGTGGGCGTCGCGATCTCGGTGACGACCGTACCGGCGGCGGCGAACGCCGCACTCGCCTTCCTCTACGGCGACTACGGCCAGACCTGGGGCTCCAGCAAGCAGCTGCTGGTGAACCTGGCGGGCATCGTCCTCGCGGGCACGCTGACACTGCTCGTGCAGAAGGCTCTCTGGGCCAGGCAGCGCAAATCCAGCCCGTCCGGCGTTTGAGGACGCCCGCCGCAGGCGCAACGGCGCCGCAGGGATGCAACGGACGTCCGTCCACCCGTGCGGCGCCGGAAAGTCGGCTGCTCGTCAGCCCAGCGCCGACTTCACCACGTCGGCCAGCCGCCCCGCCACGGCTCGCGCCTGCTCCAGGTCGGCCGCCTCCACCATGACGCGGACCAGCGGCTCCGTACCGGAGGAGCGCAGCAGTACCCGGCCGGTCTCGCCCAGCTCGCGCTCCGCGTCGGTCACCGCGGCCGACAGCTCGGCGGAGGTGGCCACCCGGGACTTGTCCACGTCGGGGACGTTGATGAGGACCTGCGGCAGCCGCTTCATGACGCCCGCCAGCTCGGCCAGCGAGCGGCCCGTCGCCGCCACCCGCGCCGCCAGCATCAGGCCGGTCAGCGTGCCGTCGCCGGTCGTGGCGTGGTCCAGCACGATGACGTGCCCGGACTGCTCGCCGCCCAGCGCGAAGCCCTGCGCCTTCATCTCCTCCAGGACGTACCGGTCGCCCACCGCGGTGCGCACCAGCTCGATGCCCTCGCGCTCCAGCGCCAGCTTGAAGCCCAGGTTGGACATGACCGTGGCGACCACGGTGTTCTGCCGCAGCGTGCCCGCGTCCCGCATGCCCAGCGCGAGGACGGCGAGGATCTGGTCGCCGTCGACCTCGTCGCCGGCCGCGTCCACGGCCAGGCAGCGGTCCGCGTCACCGTCGTGCGCGACACCCAGGTCGGCGCCGTGCTCGACGACCGCGGCGCGCAGCTTGTCCAGGTGGGTGGAGCCGCAGCCGTCGTTGATGTTCAGGCCGTCGGGGTCGGTGCCGATCGTGACGACCTCGGCGCCGGCCCGCGCGAACGCCTCCGGGGAGACCCGGGCCGCCGCGCCGTGCGCCCCGTCGATGACGACCTTCAGGCCGTCCAGCCGGTTCGGCAACACGCCGACCAGGTGCGCGACGTAGTTGTCGAAGCCCTCGGCGTAGTCCTTGACCCGGCCCACGCCCGCGCCGGTCGGCCGGTCCCACGGCTCACCGGCGGCGTGCCCGCGGTACATGCTCTCGATCCGGTCCTCCAGCTCGTCGGCGAGCTTGTGCCCGCCGCGCGCGAAGAACTTGATGCCGTTGTCGGGCATCGGGTTGTGGCTCGCGGAGAGCATCACGCCCAGGTCCGCGCCGAGCGCGCCGGTGAGGTACGCCACCGCCGGGGTCGGCAGCACGCCCACCCGCAGCACGTCGACGCCCGCGCTGGCCAGCCCCGCCACCACGGCGGACTCCAGGAACTCCCCCGAGGCCCGCGGATCGCGCCCGACCACGGCCACCGGCCGGTGCTCTTCGACGGTGCCGTCCCGCCCGTCACCCGACCGCTGCCCCAGCTGGACGGGGCTTCGCCCCGGCTTCTCCCTCAGCACATGCGCCGCAGCGACCGACAGCCCGAGCGCGAGCTCTGCCGTCAGATCCGCATTGGCGACGCCGCGCACCCCGTCCGTGCCGAAGAGTCGTCCCACTGGTGTCCTCCGAGTTCATGAGCTTGGACCAGACCGTTACGTCCAGGTATACGCCTATCTGGTCCCGGATAGCCGAACGCCCCGGCGGCACGGAAAGTGCCCCCGGGGCGTTCGCCAAGCTGCGCGCGAAGCGCGAATGCTGCACACGAGGCAGCGAGCGTGATTAGCGCTTGCTGTACTGCGGCGCCTTACGGGCCTTCTTCAGACCCGACTTCTTGCGCTCGACCGCACGGTCGTCGCGGCTCAGGAAGCCGGCCTTCTTCAGCGGGCCACGGTTGTTCTCCACGTCCGCCTCGTTCAGCGCACGGGCCACGCCCAGGCGCAGCGCGCCGGCCTGGCCGGAGATGCCGCCACCGGAGATGCGGGCGACAACGTCGTAGCGGTTGTCGAGCTCGAGCACCTTGAAGGGCTCGTTGACTTCCTGCTGGTGCACCTTGTTCGGGAAGTAGCCCTCGAGGGTGCGGCCGTTGATCTTCCACTGGCCGGTGCCCGGGACGATCCGGACGCGGGCGATGGCGTTCTTGCGGCGGCCCAGGCCGGCGGCCGGCTGGGGGTCGCCGAAGCGGGAGGCGAGCGACTCGGAGGTGTACTCACCCTCCAGCGGCGCCTCGGACTCGCTGGTGTACTGCTCGACCTCGGCCTCTTCGAGCGGGGTCTCGGCGGTGGTCTCAGCCACGATGCTCCTCAGATTCTCTTCGTCTTAGGGGGTGTGGCCGGACTTACTGCGCGACCTGGGTGATCTCGAACGGGACCGGCTGCTGAGCAGCGTGCGGGTGCTCGGCGCCCGCGTAGACCTTCAGCTTCGAGAGCATCTGGCGGCCCAGGGTGTTCTTCGGGAGCATGCCCTTGATGGCCTTCTCGACGGCCTTCTCGGGGTTCTTGTCGAGCAGCTCGTCGTAACGGACCGAACGCAGACCACCCGGGAAGCCGGAGTGGCGGTACGCCATCTTCTGCGAGCGCTTGTTGCCGGACAGGTGCACCTTGTCGGCGTTGATGATGATGACGAAGTCACCGGTGTCGACGTGAGGGGCGTAGACCGGCTTGTGCTTGCCCCGCAGGAGGGACGCGGCCTGAGATGCCAGACGGCCCAGGACAACGTCCTGCGCGTCAATGATGTGCCACTGGCGCTGGACATCGCCGGGCTTGGGGCTGAACGTACGCACGTTTTAGCCTTCGCTTCTAAGTGATTGGGACCTGTACTGGCCACCATGGTCGATATGCCGACACGGGCGGCTCCGGGTGACGCAACCCATTGCCTGCCGTCGGTGATCGGCCCGGTGGACCGGCGTAAGGGCCCCTCACGTGAGATAGAGCAAGCCAATACGCATAACAAACAGGCAGAATACCGGGCCTCCCCCAGGCGGGTCAAAACGCGTCCCGTACGGGGGTGCGATCCCCGCCGTCGCCGCCCCGGCGGCCCGGCCGGCCGCCCCCGCGGCCCAGGCAGACGCACGCCAGCACGGCGGTCAGCGTCCACAGCATCGCCGCGTCCTTGAAGGCCCGCCGCCTGATGTCCTCCAGGTACGGCCAGTCGAGGCCGGAGACCTGCGGTACGAGGGCGATCCAGAACCACACGGTACGGGGCGCGGCGCCCGGCACGGCGACGGACGCCAGCAGCGGGCCGAGCACGACCAGCAGGTAGTGGTCGAACGACGGGCGGGAGACGAGGAAGGCGGCGAGCAGCAGCATCGCGGCCGTCTCGACGAGCCGCAGCGGCCCCGCGTCCGCGCGCCGCCAGCGCAGGTGGGCGCAGGCCACCCCGGCCGCCGCCGCGAGCACGGCCACCCCGTAGGCCACCGGGTCCGGCAGGCCGAGGCGGGCCAGGACCGCGCCGAGCGAGGCGTCGTACGGCCGCGCGAAGACGTCCTGCCCCCGCAGCAGGAACGGCAGCGTACGGGTGAGGAACATCCCGGGCCGCGGCATCACGAGCGCGGCGAGGAGGGACACCAGGAGGGGCACTCCGATCGCCGCGGCCAGCGCCCGCCACCGCCGCGCGAACACGAACAACAGCAGTACGGGCACCAGCATCGGCTTGACCGCCAGCGCCGTCCCGATGACCGCGCCGGCCGCCGTCCAGCGCTCCCGGCGGGCCAGCAGCAGCGCCAGGGGAAATGCCACCACGGAGGCCAGCGTCCAGTTCCCGAGCGTGACGAGGTTGCGGAACGGCTGGAAGAACGGCAGCGCGGCCACCGCCAGCGCCGCGAGCCTGCTGCCCGCCGCGACCCCGAAGATCCGCAGGCTCAGCCACCAGCCCACCAGGACGAGCCCGACACCGGCCGCCGGCACCAGCCACACCAGCCAGGCCCCGGGCAGCAGCGCCTCGGGAACGGCCGCGAGGACCGCCCCCGGCAGATAGAGGAACCGCTTGTCGGCATACGGCGCCCCGCCGTCCAGCAGGGCACGCGCGGCCCGCACGGCGAAGGCGTTGTCCATCCCCAGGTGACCACCACGCCGCACGGTCGCCCAGACCACGACGGCCATCAGCCCGGCGGCCACCGCCCGCAGCGGCCAGGAAGCGGGCCGCAGCAGCCACACCGCGTGCGACGACCGCCCCTTTTCGCCCGCTGCATCCGCTACGTCCGCCACCATGCGGCCAGGCTAGAAGCCGCCGCGCTACCGCTCCCGCTCGACACGACGCTCATCCCACACCGGCTCGGACGTCTCCCGCACCCGACCATCGGAGCCGAAGACCAGATACCGGTCGAAGGACCGCGCGAACCACCGGTCGTGCGTCACCGCCAGCACCGTCCCCTCGTACGCCTCCAGCCCCTCCTGCAGCGCCTCCGCCGACTCCAGGTCGAGGTTGTCGGTCGGCTCGTCGAGGAGCAGCGCGGTGGTGCCGCCCAGCTCCAGCAGGAGGATCTGGAAGCGGGCCTGCTGGCCGCCGGAGAGGCGGTCGAAGCGCTGCTCGGCCTGGCCGCTGAGCTCGTACCGGCGCAGGGCGCTCATCGCCTTGCCGCGGTCCCTGGCGTGCTCCTGCCACAGGATGTCCAGGAGGGTGCGGCCCTCCAGCTCCGGGTGGGCATGGGTCTGGGCGAAGTGGCCCGGGACCACGCGGGCGCCCAGCTTCCACGCGCCCGTGTGCGCGACGTCCTCGCCCGCCAGGAGCCGCAGGAAGTGGGACTTGCCGGAGCCGTTGGAGCCGAGGACCGCGACCCGCTCGCCGTAGAAGATCTCCAGGGAGAAGGGCTTCATCAGGCCCGTGAGCTCCAGGTTCTCGCAGGTCACCGCGCGTACGCCGGTCCGGCCGCCGTGCAGCCGCATCGTGATGTCCTGCTCGCGCGGCGGCTCCGGCGGCGGCCCGGCCTCCTCGAACTTGCGGAGCCTGGTCTGGGCCGCGTGGTAGCGCGAGGCCAGCTCGTGGCTGTTCTCCGCGGCCTGGCGCAGATTGCGTACCAGCTTCTTCAACTGGTCGTGCTTCTCGTCCCAGCGCCTGCGCAGCTCCTCGAAGCGCGCGAACCGCTCCTTGCGCGCCTCGTGGTACGTGCCGAAGCCGCCGCCGTGCACCCACACGTCCGAGCCAGCGGGCCCCGGCTCCACGCTGACGATCTTCTCGGCGGAGCGGGCCAGCAGCTCGCGGTCGTGGCTCACGAACAGGACCGTCTTCTTGGTCTCGCGCAGCCGCTCCTCCAGCCAGCGCTTGCCGGGGACGTCCAGATAGTTGTCCGGCTCGTCCAGCAGCAGCACCTCGTCCGTGCCGCGCAGCAGCGACTCCAGGACCAGGCGCTTCTGCTCACCGCCGGAGAGCGTGCGCACCTGCCGCCACTGCGCCTTCTCGTACGGGACGCCGAGCGCGGCCATCGTGCACATGTCCCAGACCGTCTCGGCCTCGTAGCCGCGCGCCTCGGCCCAGTCGCTGAGCGCCTGCGCGTACGCCATCTGCGCGGCCTCGTCGTCGACCGTCATCACCGCGTGCTCCGCGTCGTCCACGGCCTTCGCCGCCGCCCGCAGCCGCGGCTGGGACACCGACACCAGCAGGTCCCGCACCGTCCGGTCGTCCCGCACCGAGCCCACGAACTGCGGCATCACTCCGAGCCCGCCGCTGACCGTCACCGCGCCGCCGTGCGGCTGCAGCTCCCCCGCGATCAGCTTCAGCAGCGTCGTCTTGCCCGCGCCGTTCGCCCCGACCAGCGCGACCGTGGCGCCTTCCCCCACCCGAAAGGACACATCGCCCAGCAGGACCCGCCCATCGGGCAGGTAGTACTCCAGGTGTCCGGCTTCCACATGTCCCATGCGGGGATTGTCGGCCCCTGACACCACGCGGAACAAACGGGTTTCCCCGGCGACCGTCCGTGCGCTCCGGAGGCCACCGCCCGTACTCCCCCGTAGGCCGCCGCTCACCCGCCCGCGAAGGTCCGTCTGTGACCTGTGCGCATTAGGATGCGCGCCATGAGCTTTGGGCAAGGGGGGCCGTACGGCCCCGGGGGTTCGGGTCCGTCCGCTCCGTCCACACCGGACTGGGCCGCGCTGGCGGAGGAGAGTGAGTCACGCGGGAAGCGCAAGCGGCTGCTGATGATCGGCGGCGGCGTCCTGGCCACCCTCGCGGTGGCCGGCATCGTCGCCACCGCCGTGATCACCAGTAATGGCGGCAGCAACAAGCCGAACGCCCTGCCCTCGCCCCAGAAGCTCCCCGACGAGCCGGCCGATCCCAAGCCGACCTTCTCCGACGTCACCGTCCCCCCGCCGCCGGACCCGATGGACTACATCACCGACGCCGGGAAGGACACCGCGCCGCTCACCACCGCCTCGCTCTTCCCCGAGAAGCAGCTGACGGCCGGCGGCCGCGTCTACCCGAAGGCCACGACCGGCTCCACCGGCAGCTGCACGAGCGTCGCGCAGGGCGGCCTCGGCCCGGTCCTGGAGAAGCACGGCTGCGAGAAGCTGCTGCGCGCCACCTTCTCCCGGGAGGGTGTCGCGGTCACGGTCGGCATCGCCCGCTTCGACACGAAGGCCGCGGCGACCGCGGTCAAGAACGAGTACAAGAACAACCTCGCCGCGCTCTCCGGCGGCAAGGTCGCCCCGTTCTGCCAGGCCACCGCCTGCCGGACGTCGGCGAACGCGGCCGGCCGGTACGCGTACTTCACGATCGCCGGCTACCTCAACGGCAAGGCCGTCGTCGGCAGCGAGACCCAGGCCCTGCAGGCGAGCCGGGACGGCGCCGCGTACGCCTGGAACCGGATCATGCAGCGCGGCCGCGACCAGGCCGACGCGGCGGCGAAGAAGCAGCTCAAGGACTGAGGTACTGACGGGGCGGGGCCCGCGGCCCCGCCCCCCCCGGGCTCAGCAGCAGCCCGCGCCCGGCAGCGTCCGCTTGTTCCGCGCTTCCTTGTTGCGGGCCGCAAGCAGCTCGTCGGCCGGGTAGCCGACCTCCTCCAGCGTCAGCCCGTGCGGCCGTACGACGTGCACCGCCGAGTCCCGCACGCCCGCCGCGAGCACCTTGCCCGGCCACTCCACGGGCCGGTGCCCGTCGCCCACGAACAGCAGCGCGCCCACCAGCGACCGCACCATGTTGTGGCAGAACGCGTCCGCCTTCACGGTCGCCGTGACGATCCCGTCCGCGTCCCGCTCCCAGCTCAGCTTCTGGAGCGTACGAATGGTCGTCGCGCCCTCGCGCCGCTTGCAGTACGCCGCGAAGTCGTGCTCCCCCAGCAGCGGCTGCGACGCCTCGTTCATCGCCGCCACGTCCAGGTCCCAGTCGTGCCACAGCACGTGCCCGCGCAGCAGCGGGTCGACGCCGCCGGGGTGGTCGGTGACCCGGTACGCGTACCGGCGCCAGATCGCCGAGAACCGGGCGTTGAACCCGGCCGGGGCCTCGGCCACCCGCCAGATCCGTACGTCCTTCGGCAGCCGCCCGGCGAGCCGCCGCCGCAGCTTGTCGCCGTGCTCGGCCCACAGCTCCTGCGGCAGGTCGACGTGGGCCACCTGGCCGCGCGCGTGCACGCCCGCGTCCGTCCGCCCCGCCACGGTCAGCTCGTACGTCTCCTGCGCCCGCGTCACGGTCCGCAGCGCGTCCTCGATCTCCTGCTGGACCGTCCGCCGCTCCCGCTGCTTGGCCCAGCCGGAGAAGTCCTTCCCGTCATAGGAAAGGTCCAGCCGCACCCGCACGTACCCGGGCTCCACCTCATCGCTCACGCGACCATCCTCTCAAGCGAAAGGGCCCGCCCCCCGAGGGGAGCGGGCCCGTTCAACGGCCTTGATCAGGCTCAGGCGTCCTTGGACTCCTCGGCCGGGGCCTCGGCGGCCTCGTCCTTGGTCTCCTCGGCCTTGGCGGCCTGGTCGGCCTCCTTCACCGCGCGCTTGGTCGCGGCCTCGGCCTCGTCGACGGTGGCCTTCTTGGCGATCTCGCCCTCGACCAGCTCGATGACGGCCATCGGGGCGTTGTCGCCACGACGGTTGCCGATCTTGGTGATACGGGTGTAGCCACCCGGACGCTCGGCGTAGCGCGGCGCGATCTCGGTGAACAGCGTGTGCACGATGCTCTTGTCCGTGATCGTGGCCAGCACCAGGCGACGGTTGTGGATGTCGCCCTTCTTCGCCTTGGTGATCAGCTTCTCCGCGACGGGGCGCAGGCGGCGGGCCTTGGCCTCGGTCGTGGTGATGCGGCCGTGCTCGAACAGCGACTTCGCGAGGTTCGCGAGCAGCAGACGCTCGTGCGCGGCGCTGCCGCCCAGACGGGCACCCTTGGCGGGACGCGGCATGGTGTTTCTCCTCTGTGTCTGCCCCAGCCGTATCAGGTACCGGGGTCAGTATCCGAGCGGGCGGTCGCCCGTCGGAGACCCGCGCCCCGTAAGGGGCGCGGGGAACTGCGCGACCAGGCACAGCCGATCCGCAGCAAAATCAGACCATCAGGCCCGAGCTCTCAGTACTGCTCGGTCTCGACGAAACCCGCATCCGCGTCATCATCGGCGCCAAAGGCGTCAGCCGCGGCGGTCGGGTCGAAGCCGGGAGGCGAGTCCTTCAGCGCCAGGCCCATGCCGGCCAGCTTCGCCTTGACCTCGTCGATCGACTTCGCACCGAAGTTGCGGATGTCGAGCAGGTCGGCCTCGGAGCGGGCGACGAGCTCACCCACGGAGTGGATGCCCTCGCGCTTGAGGCAGTTGTACGACCGAACGGTGAGCTCCAGCTCCTCGATCGGCAGCGCCAGGTCGGCGGCCAGGGCGGCGTCCGTGGGGGACGGGCCCATGTCGATGCCCTCGGCGTCGATGTTGAGCTCGCGCGCCAGACCGAACAGCTCGACCAGGGTCTTACCGGCGGACGCCATGGCGTCACGCGGGCGCATGGCCTGCTTGGTCTCGACGTCGACGATCAGCTTGTCGAAGTCGGTGCGCTGCTCGACACGGGTCGCCTCGACCTTGTACGTGACCTTGAGCACGGGGCTGTAGATGGAGTCGACCGGGATACGGCCGATCTCCTGGCCCACCTGCTTGTTCTGCACGGCGGAGACGTAGCCGCGACCGCGCTCGACGGTCAGCTCCATCTCCAGCTTGCCCTTGCCGTTCAGCGTGGCGAGGACCAGGTCGGGGTTGTGCACCTCGACACCGGCCGGCGGGGCGATGTCCGCGGCGGTGACCAGGCCGGGGCCCTGCTTGCGCAGGTACATCACGACCGGCTCGTCGTGCTCCGAGGAGACGACCAGCTGCTTGATGTTCAGGATGAGGTCGGTGACGTCCTCCTTGACGCCCGGCACGGTGGTGAACTCGTGCAGGACACCGTCGATCCGGATGCTGGTGACCGCGGCACCGGGGATCGAGGAGAGGAGCGTACGACGCAGAGAGTTGCCGAGGGTGTAACCGAAGCCCGGCTCCAGCGGCTCGATCACGAACCGGGAGCGGTACTCGTCGACGACCTCTTCGGTCAACGAGGGACGCTGAGCGATCAGCATGTTTTTGATCCTTCAGTCGTGGACGCCCGCTATTTGACGCCCGCTGTACTACAAGGGTACGGGCGGTACGGCCCAAAAGTGCCGTACCGCCCGCGACCGCAAGCCCTACTTACTTGGAGTAGAGCTCAACGATCAGCTGCTCCTGCACCTGGGTGTCGATCACCTGGCGCTCGGGCAGCGAGTGCACGAGGACGCGCAGCTTCGAGGGGACCGCCTCCAGCCAAGCCGGGACGGTCCGGTCGCCGGCCTCGGCCTGAGCCACCTGGAAGGGGGTCATGGTGCGAGACTTCTCGCGGACCTCGATGATGTCGTTCGCGGCGACGCGGGCCGACGGGATGTCGGTCTTGCGGCCGTTCACGGTGATGTGGCCGTGGCGGACCAGCTGACGGGCGTGGTCGCGGGACTTCGCGAAGCCCGCACGGTAGACCACGTTGTCCAGACGGGACTCAAGGATGCGCAGAAGGTTCTCACCGGT
Source organism: Streptomyces sp. NPDC026301 (assembly GCF_055567935.1). Classification (NCBI taxonomy): domain Bacteria; kingdom Bacillati; phylum Actinomycetota; class Actinomycetes; order Kitasatosporales; family Streptomycetaceae; genus Streptomyces; species Streptomyces sp. NPDC026301. The sequence continues at coordinate 305,050 of NZ_JBVHPN010000008.1, forward strand.
CTTGCCGGACTTCTGGTTCGCCTCCTTGTAGTACCCGAGGAACTGCTTCTCAAGGACACCGTAGATACGGCTGCACTTCTGCTTCTCGCGCAGCTGCAGCAGGTACTCGCTGTCCTTGGTGCGCCCGCGACCGTGCTCACCCGGGGGGTAAGGACGGATCTCGATCGGGCACTTCGCGCTCTCGCACTTGCTCCCCTTGAGGAAGAGCTTCTGCTTCTCCCGACGGCAACGCTTGCAGTCGGCCCCGGTGTAACGCGCCATATTCTTGTGTCTCCTACTTCAGCTGGTCAGACGCGGCGGCGCTTGGGCGGGCGGCAGCCGTTGTGGGGGGTCGGGGTGACGTCCTGGATCGAGCCGACCTCGAGGCCGGTGGCCTGGAGGGAGCGGATCGCGGTCTCACGGCCGGAGCCGGGACCCTTGACGAAAACGTCGACCTTGCGCATGCCGTGCTCCTGCGCGCGGCGGGCGGCCGACTCGGCGGCCATCTGCGCGGCGAACGGAGTCGACTTACGCGAACCCTTGAAGCCCACGTGACCGGCCGAAGCCCAGGAAATCACGTTGCCGGTGGGGTCGGTGATCGAAACGATCGTGTTGTTGAACGTGCTCTTGATGTGAGCGTGCCCGTGGGCAACGTTCTTCTTCTCCTTGCGGCGCACCTTCTTGGCGCCGGCCGTACGGCCCTTCGGAGGCATTCATTACTCCCGTGGAGGTGGTCGGTCCTACAGCGAAGACCGCTGATAAGCGTCCGCTGAGGACTACTTCTTGCCCGGCTTCTTCTTGCCGGCGATCGCGCGACGCGGGCCCTTACGGGTACGAGCGTTCGTGCTGGTGCGCTGACCGTGGACGGGCAGGCCACGACGGTGGCGCAGGCCCTGGTAGCAGCCGATCTCGACCTTGCGGCGGATGTCGGCCTGAATCTCGCGACGGAGGTCACCCTCGGTCTGGAGATTCGCGTCCACGTACTCGCGGATCTTGACCAGGTCCTCTTCGGGAAGGTCACGAACGCGGGTGTTCGGGTCGACATTGGCAGCGGCGAGGGTCTGCTTCGCCAGCGTGCGGCCAATGCCGAAGACGTAGGTGAGGGCAACCTCCACGCGCTTTTCGCGCGGGATGTCAACACCTGAAACGCGTGCCATCGAATGGCTCCTGTGTTGTTTCGGGGGTCTGCCACAGAGCCGCTCCCGGCCGCCGACCGCTCTTGCGTGAAAGGCAGTGGTACGTCCTGGGTCCCCGGCCCCCGCCGGAGGTGTCGTCAGCCATTACGGCTCGACGGGCTCTGCGTATGTACGTGTGCTCGCGTCGCGCGAAGAACTGCGGGAAGTGCAGGTCGTGCGTCAGCCCTGGCGCTGCTTGTGGCGCAGGTTGTCGCAGATGACCATGACCCGGCCGTGGCGGCGGATCACCTTGCACTTGTCGCAGATCTTCTTGACGCTCGGCTTGACCTTCATGGGGTGAGGTTCTCCGGGTCAGTGCCGTACGCCCCACGGGAGCGGGGCAGCGGCAAGATCTACTTGTAGCGGTAGACGATCCGCCCACGCGTCAGGTCGTACGGAGACAGCTCCACCACGACCCGGTCATCCGGGAGGATACGGATGTAGTGCATCCGCATCTTGCCGCTGATGTGCGCGAGGACCTGGTGACCGTTCTGAAGCTCCACCTTGAACATCGCGTTCGGGAGGGACTCGATCACGGTGCCCTCGATTTCGATGGCACCTTGCTTCTTGGCCACGCTTCGCCCTTCGAATCGGCTACCTTGATCAGCTCTCGTGCGATTCACCCGATTCCCGCATCCGGGGACGCAGGCATACGGATGCACGAGATCCGACGCGTCAGTCTACGTCAGCGCACTCGAAAAGACGAATCCACGATTATTGCCCAGCCACGTAGATCGTTACGCCAGAGGATCGGGAGCGGTTTCGATGCCGGCCCCCCTCTTGATGCCGCTCTCGCGGGCTCGGCGCCTGGGGCGCCTCACGGGCTTCGAGCGGCTGCGCCGGCCTCCGACCGACGGCTCCTCGTTCACGCCAGCGGATCGGGAGCCGTTTCGATGCCGTACTCGGCGAGCTTCGCCTTGCCGCCGTCGGGCGCCGTCAGCACCAGGGGCCCCTCCTCGGTCAGCGCGACCGAGTGCTCCCAGTGCGAGGACCAGCCGCCATCGTTGGACTTCACGGTCCAGTCGTCCTCGAGGACGTGGGTCTTGGCGGTGCCGAGGTTGACCATCGGCTCGATGGCGATGCAGAAGCCGGGGACCAGCTTCGGGCCGCGGCCGCGCTTGCGGTCGACGTAGTTCAGCAGGTGCGGGTCCATGTGCATCTGCGATCCGATGCCGTGGCCGCCGTAGTCCTCGACGATGCCGTACTTGCTGGAGGAGGCCGGGCGCGGCTGGCGCTTGATGTAGCCCTCGATCGCCTTGGAGATGTCCACCAGGCGGTTGCCCTTGCGGACCGCGGCGATGCCGGCCCACATCGACTCCTCGGTCACCCGGCTGAGCTCGACCAGCTCAGCGGAGTGACCGGAGCCCACGAAGGCCGTGTACGCGGCGTCGCCGTGCCAGCCGTCGACGATCGCGCCGCAGTCGATGGAGATGATGTCGCCGTCCTGCAGGACGGTGTCAGCGGAGGGGATGCCGTGCACGACCACGTCGTTCACCGACGTGCAGATCGTCGCGGGGAAGCCGCCGTACCCGAGGAAGTTCGACTTCGCGCCGTGCTCGGCCAGCACCTTGCGCGCGGCGTCGTCCAGGTCCTTGGTGGAGGCACCGGGCACCGCCACCTCACGGGTGGCGGCGTGGATCGCGGCGACGACCAGCCCCGCCTCGCGCATCTTCGCGATCTGCTCCGGGGTCTTGATCTCCACCATTGGCCCTTCCTTTGCGGCTGAACCGCCGCCGCTCTCGCGGAGGTGGCCGATCGCCGTCGTGGTTCCTCGATTAACGGTTGCCGTTACCACGGTACCCGGACGTGATTCGGCCGCGGGGCCCATCAGGGCGCCGCGGCCGTCTCGGAGAGTGCTCCCGCGGTTCCGCGGCCCGGCACTCCAGGG
>NZ_JBVHPN010000008.1:308101-401858 GCF_055567935.1 Streptomyces sp. NPDC026301
TTGTTTTGTGTCTTTCCCCCCCCTCTTTCTTCCCCCCCCCCCCCCCCCCCCCCCCCCCCCCCCCCCCCCCCCCCCCCCCCCCCCCCCCCCCCCCCCCCCCCCCGCGGCCGTCTCGGAGAGTGCTCCCGCGGTTACGCGGCCTGGCGCTCCAGGGCCGCCATCGCGCGCTGCGTGACCTCTTCGACCTTCCCGAGGGCCGGGATGGTCACCACGAGGTCCTGCGCCTTGTAGTAGTCGATGATCGGCTCGGTCTCCGTGTGGTAGACCTCCAGCCGCTTGCGCACCGTGTCCTCACGGTCGTCCTCGCGCTGGTACAGCTCGCCGCCGCAGATGTCGCACACGCCGGGCGTCTTCGAGGGGCTGTACTCGACGTGGAAGATGTGCTTGCCGTCCTTGCGGCACATCCGCCGGCCGGAGATGCGCTTGACGACCTCGTCCTCCGGGACCTCCAGGTCCAGCACCGCGTCCAGCGTCTGGTCCGCGTCCTTGAGGATGCCGTCCAGCGCCTCGGCCTGCGCCAGGTTCCGCGGGAAGCCGTCCAGCAGGAAGCCGCCGGTGGCGTCGGACTGCTCCATGCGGTCCTTGGCCATGCCGATCGTGACCTCGTCCGGCACCAGGTTCCCAGCGTCCATGAACGCCTTCGCCTGCTTGCCGAGGTCGGTGCCCTGGCTGATATTGGCGCGGAACAGGTCACCCGTGGAGATGTGCGGGATGGCGAGGTTCTCGGCGAGGTACGCAGCCTGCGTACCCTTGCCTGCCCCAGGAGGACCGACGAGGACGATTCGCATCAGCGGAGGAACCCTTCGTAGTTACGCTGCTGAAGCTGGCTCTCGATCTGCTTCACGGTCTCCAGACCCACACCCACGATGATCAGGATGCTCGTCCCGCCGAAGGGGAAGTTCTGGTTCGCGTTGAAAAGCACCAACGCCACTGTCGGCACCAGCGCGATCAGACCCAGATACAGCGAGCCCGGCCACGTGATCCGGTTGAGCACGTAGCTGAGGTACTCGGCCGTCGGGCGACCAGCCCGGATACCCGGGATGAAGCCACCATACTTCTTCATGTTGTCGGCAACTTCTTCGGGGTTGAAGGAGATGGCGACGTAGAAGAAGGCGAAAAACACGATCAGCAGGAAGTACGTAACGATGTAAACCGGCCCATCTCCGCGCTGGAAGTGTGTCTGAAGCCACGTGGCCCAGCCTGCCTTCGAGCCGCTGAACTGCGCGATGAGCGCAGGGATGTAGAGCAGCGACGACGCGAAAATGACAGGAATCACACCTGCCTGATTCACCTTGAGCGGGATATAGGTGGACGTTCCGCCGTACGAACGACGACCGATCATCCGCTTGGCGTACTGCACGGGGATCCTGCGCTGGGCCTGCTCGACGAAGACCACCAGCGCGATCATCGCGAGTCCGATCGCGATCACGGAGCCGAATTCGATCCAGCCGTCGGCGAGCTTGCCGGACACCTTGATCTGCCACAGCGCGCCCGGGAATCCGGAGGCGATCGAGATGAACATCAGGATCGACATGCCGTTGCCGATGCCGCGGTCGGTGATGAGCTCACCCAGCCACATGACGACGCCGGTGCCGGCGGTCATGCAGATGACCATCGTGACGGTCGTGAAGATGGCCGGGTCGGGAATGATTTCGTTGCGCAGGGTGCAGGTGCTGAAGAGCGCGCCGCTGCGGGCGGTGGCCACCAGACCGGTGCCCTGCAGGATCGCGAGCGCCACGGTGAGGTACCGGGTGTACTGCGTGATCTTCGCCTGCCCGGACTGCCCCTCCTTCTTCAGGGCCTCCAGCCGTGGGATCACCACGGTGAGCAGCTGAAGGATGATGCTCGCCGTGATGTACGGCATGATCCCGAGCGCGAAAAGTGTGATCTTGAGCAGCGCACCGCCGCTGAACATGTTCACCAGGCCGAAAAGCCCACTACCGGAGCCGGCCTGCTTCATGCAGGTCTCGACGTTGGAGTAGTTCACTCCAGGAACCGGTACGTGCGCCCCGAGCCGATAGACCAGCACGATGCCCAGCGTGAACAGCAGCTTCTTGCGCAGGTCGGGCGTCTTGAACGCTCGGGCGAACGCGGTGAGCACGGTGCCTCCTGCGCCCCCCGCCTCGTGGGCGAGAGGTGACGGTCTTGAGGATCTACGAATACTGAGCGGCCGAAAACCGCGCGGCCCCCGGCCACGCGGCATATCCTCCGCGGTCCGCCACATCAGTACCCTGACGCGGCATCCCCCGGCGAAAGTACAGCAATAGTGCACGCCACCTTACCGGCGACCATGCCCCCCTTGGAACGACCAACCGGGGATGCCCCAATTCGTGGGCATCCCCGGTCAGTTGATTCACTCGCGTCGGAGCGGCGTCAGAGAGGTGTCAGAGCAGCTCGGTGACGCTGCCGCCGGCGGCGGCGATCTTCTCCTTGGCGGAGCCGGAAACGGCGTCGACCGTCACCGTCAGCGCCACGGAGATCTCGCCCTGGCCCAGGACCTTGACGAGCTCGTTGTTGCGCACCGCGCCCTTGGCGACCAGATCGGCCACCGTGACCTCGCCACCCTGCGGGTAGAGCGCGGCCAGCTTCTCCAGGTTCACGACCTGGAACTGCTTGTGGGCGGGGTTCTTGAAGCCCTTCAGCTTCGGGAGACGCATGTGGAGGGGCATCTGGCCACCCTCGAAGCGCTCCGGAACCTGGTAACGGGCCTTCGTGCCCTTGGTACCACGACCAGCGGTCTTACCCTTGGACGCCTCACCACGACCCACGCGGGTCTTGGCGGTCTTGGCACCCGGGGCAGGACGGAGGTTGTGGACCTTCAGCGGGTTGTTCTCCGCCATGTCAGACCTCCTCGACAGTCACGAGGTGACGCACGGTGTGCACCATGCCGACGACCACGGAACTGGCCTCCCGGACGACGCTGTCGTTCACGCGCTTGAGACCGAGCGAACGGAGCGTGTCACGGTGGTTCTGCTTGCTACCGATGACGGACTTGCTCTGCGTGATCTTGAGCTGAGTCATTACGCACTCACCCCGGCACGCGCCCGCAGCAGAGCGGCGGGTGCAACGTCCTCCAGCGGCAGGCCACGACGGGCCGCGATCTCCTCGGGGCGCTGAAGGCCACGAAGCGCGGTCACCGTGGCGTGCACGATGTTGATCGGGTTCGACGAACCGAGCGACTTGCTCAGCACGTCGTGAATGCCGGCGCACTCGAGCACGGCGCGCACCGGGCCACCGGCGATCACACCGGTACCGGGGGAAGCAGGCTTGAGCAGGACGACGCCCGCGGCCTTCTCGCCCGTGATGGGGTGCGGGATGGTGCCCTGGATACGGGGGACCTTGAAGAAGTGCTTCTTGGCCTCCTCAACACCCTTGGCGATGGCGGCCGGCACCTCCTTGGCCTTGCCGTAACCGACACCCACGGTGCCGTCACCGTCGCCCACCACGACCAGCGCGGTGAAGCTGAAGCGACGACCACCCTTCACAACCTTGGCGACACGGTTGATGGCGACAACACGCTCGACGTAGGCGGTCTTTTCGGCAGCTGCGCCGCCGTCCCGCCGGTCCTTACGGTCCCGCCGCTCGCCGCCACCGGCGCCGCCACCGCGGCGCTGGGGTCCAGCCATTGGAATTACCTCTCTCTGTTACGTCCGCTAGCTACGGAACCGGGGCTCAGAACTTCAGCCCGGCTTCGCGGGCGGCGTCGGCCAGAGCGGCAATCCGCCCGGCGTACTGCTTGCCACCTCGGTCGAAGACGACAGCCTCGACACCGGCGGCCTTGGCACGCTCGGCGACCAGGGCGCCGACCTTCTTCGCCTGGGCGCTCTTGTCGCCCTCGCCACCACGGATCGACGCGTCCAGGGTCGACGCAGAGGCCACGGTGTGGCCCTTGATGTCGTCGATGACCTGTGCGGTGATGCCACGGTTGGACCGCGTCACGACCAGACGAGGACGCTCCGGGGTACCCGAAATCCGCTTACGGATGCGGATGTGGCGACGCTTCGCAGCGGCGCGCTTGTAGGCGTCGCCCTTAGCGATCTTCACACCGTATGCCATGGCTTACTTACCAGCCTTTCCGACCTTGCGGCGGATGACCTCGCCGGCGTACTTGACGCCCTTGGCCTTGTACGGGTCGGGCTTACGCAGCTTGCGGATGTTCGCGGCGACCTCGCCGACCTTCTGCTTGTCGATGCCCTCGACGCTGAGCTTGGTCGGGGACTCGACCTTGAACGAGATGCCCTCGGGCGCCTCGATCACGATCGGGTGGCTGTAGCCCAGGGCGAACTCCAGGTTGGAGCCCTTCGCCTGGACGCGGTAACCCACACCGCTGATCTCGAGCGCCTTGCTGTAGCCCTGGGTCACGCCGGTGATCATGTTCGCCACCAGCGTGCGGGACAGGCCGTGCAGGGCCTTGTTCTGACGCTCGTCGTTCGGGCGGATGACGTTGATGACGCCGTCCTCACCCTTGGCGACCTCGATGGGCGCGGCGACCGTGTGCTGAAGGGAACCCTTGGGGCCCTTCACGGAGACCGTCCGGCCATCGATGGTGACGTCCACACCAGCGGGAACCTGGATGGGCAGCTTGCCAATACGCGACATTAGCTATTCCTCCGTTCCCTGGTTACCAGACGTAGGCGAGAACTTCTCCGCCTACACCCTTCTTGCTGGCCTGCTGACCGGTCAGGAGACCGTGGGACGTGGAGATGATCGCCACGCCCAGGCCGCCGAGGACCTTCGGCAGGTTGGTGGACTTTGCGTAGACCCGCAGGCCCGGCTTCGAAATCCGCTTGATGCCGGCGATCGAGCGCTCGCGGTTCGGGCCGAACTTCAGCTCGAGGACGAGGTTCTTGCCGACCTCGGCGTCCTCGACCTTCCAGCCGGTGATGTAACCCTCCTGCTGGAGGATTTCCGCGATGTGCGACTTGATCTTGCTGTGCGGCATCGACACGGAGTCGTGGTATGCCGAGTTCGCGTTCCGCAGACGGGTCAGCATGTCTGCGATGGGGTCAGTCATGGTCATGAATTGGCCTTCGGCCTCTCTCGCCGGGGTTTCCTATATGCGCCATCCCTCTCCCCACTCAGTGGCGGGACGGGTGCGGCACGGGGACCTACGGCGTAGTAAGCGACTTTGAGCGGGTACGGAACCCGCGGTCGGTCTCGGGCGGCGGGCGCCCAACCCTTCCACTCTAGGTGATGAAGGGCGGGGCACCACGCCATCCGAATGCTTACCGAGAGCCTCCGGTAACCACCAAGTAGGCGGTTACCAGGAGCTCTTGGTCACGCCCGGCAGCTCGCCACGGTGAGCCATCTCACGAAGGCACACGCGGCACAGGCCGAACTTGCGGTAGACGGAGTGCGGACGACCGCAGCGCTGGCAGCGGGTGTACGCGCGCACAGCGAACTTGGGCTTGCGAGCAGCCTTCGCGATGAGAGCCTTCTTCGCCATCTCGCTCACGCCTCCTTGAACGGGAAGCCGAGGTGACGGAGGAGGGCGCGGCCCTCGTCGTCGTTGGTCGCCGTGGTGACCACGGTGATGTCCATACCCCGGGTACGGTCGATCTTGTCCTGGTCGATCTCGTGGAACATGACCTGCTCCGTGAGACCGAAGGTGTAGTTGCCCCGGCCGTCGAACTGCTTCGGCGACAGACCACGGAAGTCGCGGATGCGCGGCAGCGCGAGCGACAGCAGGCGGTCCAGGAACTCCCACATGCGGTCACCGCGGAGGGTGACGTGGGCACCGATCGGCTGGCCCTCACGCAGCTTGAACTGCGCGATGGACTTGCGGGCCTTGGTCACGGCCGGCTTCTGGCCGGTGATCGTGGTGAGGTCGCGGATGGCGCCCTCGATCAGCTTGGAGTCGCGGGCGGCGTCGCCCACACCCATGTTGACCACGATCTTGGTCAGACCGGGGATCTGCATGACGTTCTCGTACGAGAACTCGTCCTTCAGCTTCCCGGCGATCTCTTCGCGGTAGCGCTGCTTGAGGCGCGGCGCGTTGGTGGTGGCAGTCATCAGATGTCCTCACCGGTCCGCTTGGCAACGCGGATCTTGTTGCCTTCGTCATCGAAGCGGTACCCGACGCGGGTGACGACCTTGTTGCCGTCCTTCTCCACCACGAGCTGAACGTTGCTCACGTGGATCGGGGCCTCGGTCGTCACAATGCCGCCGGTCTTCGAACCGCGAGCGGTCTGACCGGCCTTGGTGTGCTTCTTGACCCGGTTGACACCCTCGACCAGGACACGGTCGTCGGCGGGGAAGGCCTGAATGACCTTGCCCTGCTTGCCCTTGTCCTTACCGGTGATGACCTGGACCAGGTCGCCCTTCTTGATCTTCATCGGTTACAGCACCTCCGGCGCGAGCGAGATGATCTTCATGAACTTCTTCTCGCGCAGCTCACGGCCCACGGGGCCGAAGATACGGGTGCCGCGGGGGTCGCCATCGTTCTTGAGGATGACGGCCGCGTTCTCGTCGAAGCGGATGTACGAACCGTCGGGACGGCGGCGCTCCTTCACGGTGCGCACGATGACCGCCTTGACGACGTCACCCTTCTTCACGTTGCCACCGGGGATCGCATCCTTCACGGTGGCGACGATGACGTCACCGATGCCCGCGTAGCGTCGGCCCGAGCCACCGAGAACACGGATGGTGAGAATTTCCTTCGCACCCGTGTTGTCGGCGACGCGCAGCCGAGACTCCTGCTGGATCACGTCTATCTCCTGATCGTCTGCCGGTTCCCCGCGGGGGCGTTACCTCTTACGAGGCGCAGCCCCCGCGGAGCCTGGCGGAACTATTCCGAGGGAATCCCCCTCGGGGGGATGTGCTTGCCGTCTGCAATTCCCTTGCGGGAATTACTTGGCCTTCTCGAGGATCTCGACGACGCGCCAGCGCTTCGTCGCGGAGGTCGGCCGGGTCTCCATGAGGAGGACACGGTCGCCCACGCCCGCGGCGTTCTGCTCGTCGTGCGCCTTGAGCTTGTTCGTACGACGGATGACCTTGCCGTACAGCGCGTGCTTGACGCGGTCCTCGACGGCGACGACGACGGTCTTGTCCATCTTGTCGCTGACGACAAGACCCTCGCGGGTCTTGCGGAAGCCGCGCTCGTTCTTCTCAGTCACATTCGTCTCGCTCATCAGGCGCTCTCCACCGTCTCGATGCCGAGCTCGCGCTCCCGCATCAGGGTGTAGATCCGGGCGATGTCCTTGCGGACGGCCTTCAGCCGGCCGTGGTTTTCGAGCTGTCCGGTCGCCGCCTGGAAGCGGAGGTTGAACAGCTCCTCCTTGGCCTCACGAAGCTTCGCGACGAGGTCCTCGTCATTCAGCTCGCGCAGCTCGGTCGCCTTGATACCGGCCGCCATCACGACTCACCTGCCTCGCGCCGCACGATGCGGCACTTCATCGGAAGCTTGTGGGCGGCGCGGGTCAGCGCCTCCTTCGCAACCTTTTCGTTCGGGAAGGACAGCTCGAACATCACCCGACCGGGCTTGACGTTCGCGACCCACCACTCCGGAGAACCCTTACCGGAACCCATGCGGGTCTCGGCCGGCTTCTTCGTCAGCGGGCGGTCCGGGTAAATGTTGATCCAGACCTTGCCGCCACGCTTGATGTGACGGGTCATGGCGATACGAGCGGACTCGATCTGCCGGTTCGTCACGTAGGCCGGGGTGACAGCCTGGATGCCGTACTCACCGAATGCCAGCTCGGTGCCACCCTTGGCCATGCCACTGCGCTTCGGGTGGTGCTGCTTGCGGTGCTTGACCCTACGAGGGATCAGCATGGGTCAGCTCTCCTTTCCGGCAGCGCTGGGCTCAGCGGCGGCACCGGCCGGAGCCTCGGCCTTGGCGGCCTCGGCGGAGGGAGCCTGCTGCTGCGGCTTGCGGCCACGGCCACCACGCTCGCCACCGCGGCGCGGACGGTCGTTGCCGCCGCCACCACGGGCCGGGCGGTTGCCCGCACGGGCGGCGGCGTTCTCGGCGCGAACCTCGGCGATGTTCTTGACGTCGCCCTTGTAGATCCAGACCTTCACGCCGATGCGACCGAAGGTCGTCTTGGCCTCGAAGAAGCCGTAGTCGACGTTCGCACGGAGCGTGTGCAGGGGCACGCGGCCCTCGCGGTAGAACTCCGAGCGGGACATCTCGGCGCCGCCGAGACGGCCACCGCACTGGATCTTGATGCCCTTGGCGCCGGCCTTCATCGTCGACTGCATGCTCTTACGCATGGCGCGACGGAAGGAGACACGCGAGGACAGCTGCTCCGCGACGGCCTGCGCGACCAGCTGGGCATCCGTCTCGGGGTTCTTGACCTCGAGGATGTTCAGCTGGACCTGCTTGCCGGTGAGCTTCTCCAGCTCACCGCGGATGCGGTCGGCCTCGGCGCCGCGGCGGCCGATGACGATGCCCGGACGGGCGGTGTGGATGTCAACGCGGACGCGCTCACGGGTGCGCTCGATCTCAACCTTCGAGATACCGGCGCGCTCCATGCCCTTCGTCATCATGCGACGAATGGCGACGTCTTCCTTGACGTAGTCCTTGTACAGCTTGTCGGCGTACCAGCGCGACTTGAAGTCGGTGGTGATGCCGAGCCGGAACCCGTGCGGGTTTACCTTCTGGCCCATTACCGGGTTCCTTCCTTGCTGCTGACGACCACAGTGATGTGGCTGGTCCGCTTGCGGATCCGGTAGGCACGGCCCTGAGCACGCGGACGGAACCGCTTCAGGGTCGGGCCCTCGTCGACGTACGCCTCGCTGATGACCAGCGAGGAGGCGTCCGTGTGGTCGTAGTTGTGCGCGGCGTTGGCAATGGCGCTGTCCAGCACCTTGCCCACCGGCACGCTCGCGGCCTGCGGGGCGAAACGCAGGACCGCCTGAGCCTCCGTGGCATCCATGCCACGGACAAGGTCCACCACGCGGCGGGCCTTCATGGGCGTGACACGCACGTAGCGCGCCTGGGCCCTGGCTTCCATGGTTGTCCCTTCGGTGTCAGTCATTGGTCTTCGCTTTCCGCAGATCAGCGACGACGCGACTTGCGGTCGTCCTTCTCATGGCCGCGGAAGGTGCGGGTCGGCGCAAACTCGCCGAGCTTGTGGCCGACCATCGACTCGGTGACGAACACCGGGACGTGGGTCTTGCCGTTGTGCACCGCCAGCGTGTGGCCGAGCATGGCCGGCACGATCATGGAGCGACGGGACCAGGTCTTGATGACGTTCTTGGTGCCGGCTTCGTTCTGGACATCCACCTTCTTGATCAGGTGGTCGTCGACGAAGGGCCCCTTCTTGAGACTGCGCGGCATCTAAACCCGCTCCTAGCGCTTCTTGTTCGTCTTGCGGCGGCGGACGATGTACTTGTTCGAAGCCTTCTTCGGCGAACGAGTACGACCCTCCTTCTGACCCCACGGCGAGACCGGGTGGCGACCACCGGAGGTCTTGCCCTCACCACCACCGTGCGGGTGGTCGACGGGGTTCATCACGACACCACGCACGGTCGGGCGAACGCCCTTCCAGCGCATGCGGCCGGCCTTGCCCCAGTTGATGTTCGACTGCTCGGCGTTGCCGACCTCGCCGACGGTGGCGCGGCAGCGGACGTCGACCAGGCGGATCTCACCCGACGGCATACGAAGGTGGGCCATGGAGCCCTCCTTCGCCAGCAGCTGCACGGAGGCACCCGCGGAGCGGGCGAACTTCGCGCCGCCGCCGGGCCGCAGCTCGATGGCGTGGATGGTCGTACCGACCGGGATGTTGCGCAGCGCCAGGTTGTTGCCGGGCTTGATGTCGGCGCCAGGGCCGTTCTCAATCCGGTCACCCTGCGACAGACCGCGGGGGGCGATGATGTAGCGCTTCTCGCCGTCCGCGTAGTGCAGGAGCGCGATGCGCGCGGTGCGGTTCGGGTCGTACTCGATGTGCGCGACCTTGGCCGGCACGCCGTCCTTGTCGTGACGACGGAAGTCGATCACGCGGTAGGCGCGCTTGTGGCCACCGCCCTGGTGGCGAACGGTCACACGACCGGCGTTGTTACGGCCGCCCTTGCTGTGCAGCGGGCGAACCAGCGACTTCTCCGGCGTGGACCGCGTGATCTCGACAAAGTCGGCGACGCTGGAGCCACGACGGCCCGGGGTCGTCGGCTTGTACTTGCGGATACCCATTTCTCAGTCCTCGTCCGATTCCGGACGATCCAGACCGCCGTTAGGCGGTCGGACCGCCGAAGATGTCGATGCGGTCGCCCTCGGCGAGGGTCACGATGGCGCGCTTGGTGTCAGCGCGCTTGCCGAAACCGGTGCGGGTGCGCTTGCGCTTGCCCTGCCGGTTGATCGTGTTCACCCCGGTGACCTTGACCGAGAAGACCGCCTCGACGGCCTGCTTGATCTGGGTCTTGTTGGCACGCGGGTCGACGATGAACGTGTACTTGTTCTCGTCCAGGAGCGCGTAGCTCTTCTCGGACACGACGGGCTTCTTCAGCACGTCACGGTGGTCCGTGTAGGTCTTGCTGGTGACGACGGCCTCACTCATCAGGCGTCGCTCCCTTCGGTCTCAGCGGCCTTGGGGCCAGACACGAAGGACTCGAAAGCGGTCTGGGTGAAGACCACGTCGTCCGAGACGAGCACGTCGTACGTGTTCAGCTGGCCCGGCTCCAGGATGTGAACCTGGGGCAGGTTGCGGGCGGACAGCCACGCGGCCTCGTCGCTGCGCTCGGCGACCAGGAGCAGGTTCTTGCGCTCCGAGATCTTGCCGAACAGCGTCTTCGCGGCCTTGGTGGAGGTCGCACCCTCGACCACGCCGGAAACGACGTGGATGCGCGAGTTGCGGGCCCGGTCGGTGAGGGCACCGCGCAGGGCGGCGGCCTTCATCTTCTTCGGGGTCCGCTGCGAGTAGTCACGCGGCACGGGGCCGTGGACGACGCCACCGCCGGCGAACTGCGGCGCACGGGTCGAGCCCTGACGCGCGCGGCCGGTGCCCTTCTGGCGGTACGGCTTCTTGCCACCGCCGCGGACCTCGCCACGGGTCTTGGTCTTGTGCGTGCCCTGACGGGCAGCGGCCAGCTGTGCGACGACGACCTGGTGGATCAGCGGAACGCTGACCTTCGCGTCGAAGATCTCCGTGGGGAGCTCGACGGTACCGGCCTTGTCGCCTGCCGGCGAAAGGATGTCAATGGTGCTCATCGGTTACCTCAGGCCCCCTTGGCCGCGGTACGGACCAGGACGAGGCCGCCGTTCGGACCAGGAACTGCGCCCTTGATGAGCAGCAGACCCTTCTCCGCGTCAACGGCATGGACGGTCAGGTTCTGGGTGGTGACCCGCTCGTTGCCCATACGACCGGCCATCCGCATGCCCTTGAACACGCGGCCCGGGGTGGCGCAGCCACCGATGGAGCCCGGCTTGCGGTGCACACGGTGCGCGCCGTGGGAGGCCTTGCCGCCGTGGAAGCCGTGACGCTTCATGACACCGGCGAAGCCCTTGCCCTTGCTCGTGCCGGTCACGTCCACCTTGATGCCGGAGTCGAAGACCTCGGCATTGATCTCCTGGCCGAGGGTGTACTCGCCGGCGTCGGCGGTACGGACCTCGACGAGGTGACGACGGGGGGTGACGTCGGCCTTGGCGAAGTGGCCCTTGAGGGGCTTGTTCACCTTGCGCGGGTCGATCTCGCCGAAGGCGATCTGGACGGAGTCGTAACCGTCCTGGTCTGCGGTGCGCACCTGGGTAACGACACAGGGGCCGGCCTTGACCACGGTCACCGGAACGACACGGTTGTTGTCGTCCCAGACCTGGGTCATGCCGAGCTTCTCGCCCAGGAGGCCCTTGATCTGCTTAGTCATTCTCGACTCACCGACCCTCAGAGCTTGATCTCGATGTCGACACCGGCCGGGAGGTCGAGTCGCATCAGGGAGTCAACGGTCTTCGGCGTCGGGTCGAGGATGTCGATCAGGCGCTTGTGCGTCCGCATCTCGAAGTGCTCGCGCGCGTCCTTGTACTTGTGCGGCGACTTGATGACGCAGTACACGTTCTTTTCAGTGGGCAGCGGCACCGGGCCTGCGACCGACGCACCAGTGCGGGTCACCGTCTCGACGATCTTCTTCGCCGAGCTGTCGATGACCTCGTGGTCGTAGGCCTTGAGCCGGATGCGGATCTTCTGTCCCGCCATGGCTACTGTGTAGTCCTTTGTCTCGTAAACGCTCTGGGACCCGATGCGCTTGTGCCTTGTACGGACACGGCCCACATCCGCCACGCTCTCGCTCTTCGCCGACCCACGCGGTCGGGCGTGTCGCATCCCTTCCCGCGTATCTCCGCAAGGGAGATCCTTCGAGAAGGAGAACGTGGGGTCATGGACACCCACCGGGCGCCTGGCTGAGGCACCCCGCTGAGCTTCCCGGAAGATTCCCGTACTTCCGCCCCTGATAAGAGGCGACGAATACCTAGGACTCGCTTCCGGTCCTCCCGGCGGGAGGCGCGCAGCATCGGCACTCAACCGAGCAACTTGGCTAGTGTGCCATATGGGGCACACGGCTGGCCAACCGAAGGGGAGAGAGTACCCCACGCCACACTCGGCGAATCCTCGGGCCCGCCTCATCCGTCCCGGACAGGCCCTCCGGCCCCGCCGTCAGCCGGCCGGAACGACCGCCTGCGGACTGCGCTCCTGCGCGCTCCCGGGCACCGGCGCCGAGGCGTCGCTCCCCAGCGCCACGATCCGGTTTCCGGCGTCCACATGCACCACGCGCGGCTTCATCGCCCGTGCCTCGGCGTCCTCCACCTGCCCGTAGCTGATGAGAATCACCAGGTCACCGGGGTGCACGAGGTGCGCGGCCGCGCCGTTGATCCCGATGACCCCGGACCCCCGCTCCCCCTCGATCACGTACGTCTCCAGCCGGGCCCCGTTGGTGATGTCGACGATGTGGACCAGCTCGCCCGGCAGCAGATCGGCGGCGTCCAGCAACTCCGCGTCAACGGTCACGGACCCGACGTAATGCAGATCGGCCTGGGTCACGGTCGCCCGGTGGATCTTCGACTTGAACATGGTGCGCAGCATGGCGTCACTCCTGTGATAAGGGTCGCGCCCTCACCCGAGGTGCGCGCCGACGAGCCCATGCTAAGCGCCCCCATCGGGCCCACAAAGAGTGACGACTGTCACCGCCAGGAACCCCTCAAGCCCTACAGATGGTCGACCTCGCTCAGATCGATGTCGATCGTGAACGGCACCGTCGTCTTCAGCCGCTCATGGTGAATACCGGTGAGCCCGTACGCCTTCGTGACCGCGTCCAGCTCGTACGTGTGCACCGCCGGGTGGTCCTTCTCCCCCGCCATCTCGACCAGCCAGAAGTGCGGGATGCCCGCCGCCGCGTACTTGCCCGGCTTGGTGTCCCGGTCCCGCGCCTCGGAGTCGGGCGAGACGACTTCCACGGCGAGCACGGCATCGGACGCCTCGTAGCGCGTCTGCCGCCGGTCCCGTACGGCCTCGGCGTGCAGCACGACGATGTCCGGCTCGGGGGCGTTCCGCGCGTCCAGTACGACGGTCATCTCCCGCCGCACCCGGAAGCGCTCCGGCGCCGTCCGCCGCAGCCCGGCCTCCAGCAGATACATCACCAGCGTGTGAAAATCCCGCTGGGGGCTCACGAAGACCAGGCTCCCGTCGATCAACTCGGTGTGCGGCGGGAGATCGGGCAGAGCGAACAGGTCGTCCACGGTGTAGCCGTACGGCGGCGGCACCGGCCAGGTGTGCTGCGGTTCGGCGGTCATGATTCCTCCCATGGACGAGATCGTCGACCGTCCACCCACCGTAGCGCCCCGATACGACCAAAAGCCGCTCGAAGGCGGGGGAACACCTGCACACCCTTGACGCCATGCAAGAAGGGCCCGTACGACCGAAGTCGTACGGGCCCTTCTGTGAGCCGAGGCTCGGTGCTCCTAGGAGCGCCGGGTCTCCTCGATCAGCAGGTAAGCGAGCTTACTTGTTGATCTTGGTGACCTGGCCGGCGCCGACGGTCCGGCCACCCTCACGGATGGCGAACTTCAGGCCCTCCTCCATGGCGACCGGCTGGATCAGCTGGACCGACATGGCGGTGTTGTCGCCCGGCATGACCATCTCGGTGCCCTCGGGGAGGGTCACGACGCCGGTCACGTCCGTGGTACGGAAGTAGAACTGCGGGCGGTAGTTGTTGAAGAAGGGGGTGTGACGGCCACCCTCGTCCTTCGACAGGATGTAGGCCTGGGCCTCGAACTCGGTGTGCGGCGTGACCGAACCGGGCTTGATGATGACCTGGCCGCGCTCGACGTCCTCGCGCTTGATACCGCGAAGCAGCAGACCGACGTTCTCACCGGCCTGACCCTCGTCCAGCAGCTTCCGGAACATCTCGATGCCGGTGACCGTGGTGGTGGTCTTCTCGGTCTTGATGCCGATGATGTCGACGGTCTCGTTGACCTTCAGGACACCGCGCTCGATACGGCCGGTGACGACCGTACCGCGACCGGTGATCGTGAAGACGTCCTCGATCGGCATCAGGAACGGCTTGTCGGTGTCGCGCTCCGGGGCCGGGATGGCCTCGTCGACAGCCTTCATGAGGTCCAGGACCGACTTGCCCCACTCGGCGTCGCCCTCGAGCGCCTTCAGCGCCGAGACCTTGACGACCGGGAGGTCGTCGCCCGGGAACTCGTACTCGGAGAGGAGCTCACGGACCTCGAGCTCGACGAGCTCCAGGATCTCCTCGTCGTCCACCATGTCGGCCTTGTTCAGGGCGACAACGATGTAGGGAACGCCGACCTGGCGGGCCAGGAGCACGTGCTCCTTGGTCTGCGGCATCGGACCGTCGGTCGCGGCGACCACGAGGATCGCGCCGTCCATCTGGGCGGCACCGGTGATCATGTTCTTGATGTAGTCCGCGTGACCGGGGCAGTCGACGTGGGCGTAGTGACGGTTTTCCGTCTGGTACTCGACGTGCGCGATGGAGATGGTGATACCACGCTGGCGCTCTTCCGGCGCCTTGTCGATCATGTCGAAGGCCGAGGCCTCGTTCAGGTCCGGGAACGCGTCGTGCAGCACCTTGGTAATGGCGGCCGTGAGGGTCGTCTTACCGTGGTCGATGTGACCGATGGTGCCGATGTTGACGTGCGGCTTAGTCCGCTCGAACTTCGCCTTCGCCACTGGGGTCCTCCTGTGGAGTGGTTCTGTACGCCTTACTCATCGGCGCCAGGTGATCTTTGCTGGGGTGCCGGCTGACGGGGGCAATCCTCACGGATAGCGGGGATTGCCCCGTCAGTCGGTGTCAAGCCTAAAGCGTGTCGGGGTCCGACTCTGACGAGACGGGTCTTACTCGCCCTTGGCCTTCGCGATGATCTCCTCGGCGACGTTCCGCGGAACCTCGGCGTAGGAGTCGAACTGCATCGAGTAGCTCGCGCGACCCGACGTCTTGCTGCGGAGGTCTCCGACGTAGCCGAACATCTCCGAGAGCGGAACCAGGCCCGTGACGAGCTTGGCACCGTGACGGTCCTCCATGGACTGAATCTGTCCACGGCGGGAGTTGATGTCGCCGATCACGTCGCCCATGTAGTCCTCGGGCGTGGTGACCTCGACCTTCATCATCGGCTCGAGCAGGGCCGGGGAGGCCTTGCGGGCGGCCTCCTTGAAGGCCATCGAACCGGCGATCTTGAACGCCATCTCGGAGGAGTCGACCTCGTGGAAGGCACCGTCGAGGAGCGTGACGCGGACACCCGTCAGCGGGTAGCCGGCGAGCACACCGAACTCCATGGCCTCCTGGCAGCCGGCGTCCACGGACGGGATGTACTCCCGCGGGATGCGGCCACCGGTGACCTTGTTCTCGAACTCGTAACCGTCGCCCTCCAGGGGCGCGATCGCGATCTGCACCTTCGCGAACTGGCCGGAACCACCAGTCTGCTTCTTGTGCGTGTAGTCGAGACGCTCGACGGGCTTGCGCAGCGTCTCGCGGTACGCGACCTGCGGCTTGCCGACGTTGGCCTCGACCCGGAACTCACGCTTCATACGGTCGACCAGCACGTCGAGGTGCAGCTCGCCCATACCCGCGATGATGGTCTGGCCGGTCTCCTCGTCGGTGTGGACCTGGAACGACGGGTCCTCTTCGGCGAGGCGCTGGATGGCGACACCCAGCTTCTCCTGGTCGCCCTTGGACTTGGGCTCAATGGCGACCTGGATGACCGGGGCCGGGAACTCCATCGACTCCAGGATCACCTGGTTGGCGGAGTCACAGAGGGTCTCACCGGTGGTGGTCTGCTTCAGACCCATGACGGCGACGATGTCACCGGCACCCACCGAGTCGATCTCCTCACGCTTGTTCGCGTGCATCCGGTAGATCTTGCCGATGCGCTCCTTCTTGCCCTTGACGGAGTTCAGCACCTGCGTGCCGGACTCCAGGCGACCCGAGTAGACCCGGATGAAGGTGAGCTTGCCCAGGTGCGGGTCGCTCGCGATCTTGAAGGCAAGAGCGGCGAGCGGCTCGTCCTCGGACGGACGGCGCGTGATGACCTGCTCGGCGTCGTTGACCGCGTGGCCCTCGATGGCCTCGACGTCCAGCGGCGACGGGAGGTAACGCACGACCGCGTCCAGCAGCGGCTGGACACCCTTGTTCTTGAACGCGGTACCGCAGAACACGGGCGTGACGGTGGTGTTCTCCGCCTTGCCGGCGTTGATGGTGATGCGGCGGATCGCCGCGTACAGCTGCTCCACGGTGGGCTCCTGGCCCTCCAGGTACAGCTCCATCAGCTCTTCGTCGTTCTCGGCGACCGTCTCGAGGAGCTTGCCGCGCCATTCCTCGGCAGCCTCGATGTGGGTGTCGGGGATGTCGACGGTGTCGTACATCTCGCCCTTGGCGGCCTCGGCCGACCACAGCAGGGCCTTCATGGTGACGAGGTCGACGACGCCCTTGAAGTCCGCCTCGGTGCCGATCGGCAGCTGCATCACGATCGGGGTCGCGCCGAGGCGGTCCACGATCATGTCGACGCAGCGGTGGAACTCCGCGCCGGTGCGGTCGAGCTTGTTGACGAAGCAGATACGCGGCACGCCGTAGCGGTCCGCCTGACGCCACACGGTCTCGGACTGGGGCTCAACGCCGGCAACGCCGTCGAACACCGTCACAGCACCGTCGAGCACACGCAGGGAACGCTCCACCTCGACGGTGAAGTCGACGTGACCCGGGGTGTCGATGATGTTGATGGTGTGGTCGACGTTTTCCAGCGGCCAGTGACAGGTGGTGGCAGCAGAGGTGATCGTGATGCCACGCTCCTGCTCCTGCTCCATCCAGTCCATCGTGGCGGCGCCGTCGTGGACCTCACCGATCTTGTACGAAACACCGGTGTAGAACAGGATCCGCTCGGTGGTCGTCGTCTTGCCCGCGTCGATGTGGGCCATGATCCCGATGTTGCGGACCTTGGCCAGGTCAAGTGAAGTGGTAGCCATAAGGCTTTCGTCTTCTCTCGGTCTCGATGTGGGTAGCGACTACCAGCGGTAGTGCGCGAAGGCCTTGTTGGACTCGGCCATCTTGTGCGTGTCCTCGCGCTTCTTGACCGAAGCGCCGAGGCCGTTCGAGGCGTCCAGCAGCTCGTTCATGAGGCGCTCGGTCATGGTCTTCTCGCGGCGGGCGCGGGAGTAGCCCACGAGCCAGCGCAGCGCCAGGGTCGACGCGCGGCCCGGCTTGACCTCGATCGGGACCTGGTAGGTCGCGCCACCGACACGGCGGGACTTGACCTCGAGGGTCGGCTTGATGTTCTCCAGCGCGCGCTTCAGCGTGATGACCGGGTCGTTGCCGGTCTTCTCGCGCAGCCCCTCCATGGCGCCGTAAACGATGCGCTCGGCGGTGGAGCGCTTTCCGTTCAGCAGCACCTTGTTGATGAGGGAGGTCACCAGAGGAGAGTTGTAGACCGGGTCGATGATGACCGGGCGCTTCGGGGCGGGGCCCTTACGAGGCATTCTTACTTCTCCTTCTTGGCGCCGTAGCGGCTGCGAGCCTGCTTGCGGTTCTTGACGCCCTGCGTGTCGAGGGAGCCGCGGATGATCTTGTACCGAACACCCGGCAGGTCCTTCACACGACCGCCACGCACGAGCACGATCGAGTGCTCCTGCAGGTTGTGGCCCTCACCCGGAATGTAAGCGGTGACCTCGATGCCGCTGGTCAGACGCACACGCGCGACCTTACGCAGGGCCGAGTTCGGCTTCTTCGGGGTGGTGGTGAAAACACGCGTGCAGACGCCACGGCGCTGGGGCGAACCCTCGAGTGCAGGCGTCTTGTTCTTCTCGACCTTGTCCTGCCGGCCCTTGCGGACCAGCTGCTGGATCGTAGGCACCGTTTCTCCGGTTTCTGTGTGCCAGTCTCGGTAAAGCTAACCTGGAACTTCGCCGACCCACGAGGTCGGGTGTGTCGAATACCGCAGATCCCTCGCTGGAACGAGGAGCAGCGAATTACGGTGTCGGACCCGGCTTCGTGCGCACCGGCACCGCCCGCCCGAAGGCTGAGGGAGATGCGCGCACGGCAGGCCAGGGACACCCCAGGCACAAGGTCAGAGCGTACCTACCGCATGGGCTGCGGTCAAAACAAATGCACACGCGTAGGACACGCCGGACTCCCACGGCGCTGCCGCCACCGTAGTGCGCTGATCGCGCCGACGGAAGAAGGTGTCCAGCCCCGTTGCGACAGCGCCCCGGAGCGTGCCCCACGGCCCGTGCGGACGCCGCCCCGCGCCTCAGGTCTTCGGCAGCAGCGCCAGCAGCGTGATCAGCATCACCAGGCACCAGCCCCCGATGGCCAGCCAGCCCAGCACCACGCCGGTGAGCGCCATGCCGTCGCCCCGCTCGTCGTTCCGGCGGATCTCCGCCCGCGCCTTGTGCCCCAGGATCACCGCCGGGATCGCGGTCACTCCCCAGGTCAGCGGGGTGAGCAGGCCGCAGATCATGGCGCCGGTCGCGGACGGGTTGGTCCGCGCCGGGGGCATCGGCAGGAACGTCGGCGGGACCATCGGCTGCGGCAGCAGCATCGGCGGCTGCGGCACCGGCCCCTGCGGCAGGTCCCCCACCAGTAACTGCAGGTCGCCGTAGGTCAGCGCCTGATAGGCGCGCTCCACCCGCTCCTCGTACTCGCTCTGGGAGAGCCGCCCCTCGGCGAACCCGGCCTTCAGTACATCGACCGCCCGCTCCCGGTCCGCGTGCGCGGCGCGCATCGCGGGCATGGCGGGCATCTGACGGGGCGGGTGGGCCGGCCGGCCCCCCTGCCACGGTTCGAATGCCACCTGTGAGACCTCCCCCCGGCCGGAGCCCTGATAGCCCCATCATCCCCCACACACC
The DNA here is from genome assembly GCF_055567935.1 of Streptomyces sp. NPDC026301. Taxonomy (NCBI): domain Bacteria; kingdom Bacillati; phylum Actinomycetota; class Actinomycetes; order Kitasatosporales; family Streptomycetaceae; genus Streptomyces; species Streptomyces sp. NPDC026301. The sequence goes on from NZ_JBVHPN010000008.1 coordinate 327,382, forward strand.
GCAGGGCGGTCATCCAACATGAGGATGACCGCCCTGCGGTTCGCGTTTCGCCCTTACGGGCCGGCCGCCGCCGACCACCGCTTACTGGTTGTACGGACCGTAGTCGTAGTCCTCCAGCGGAACGGCCTGGCCGGAGCCGGTGCCGAACGGCGAGTAGTCGATGTCGTCGTAGCCGACGGCCGAGTACATCGCGGCCTTGGCCTCCTCGGTCGGCTCGACCCGGATGTTGCGGTAGCGGGACAGGCCCGTACCGGCCGGGATGAGCTTACCGATGATGACGTTCTCCTTGAGGCCGATCAGGGAGTCCGACTTGGCGTTGATCGCCGCGTCGGTCAGGACCCTGGTCGTCTCCTGGAAGGACGCCGCCGACAGCCACGACTCGGTGGCCAGCGACGCCTTGGTGATACCCATCAGCTGCGGACGGCCGGAGGCCGGGTGGCCACCCTCCGCCACGACCCGACGGTTCTCACCCTCGAACTTCGAGCGCTCCACGAGCTCGCCCGGCAGCAGCTCCGCGTCGCCGGACTCGATGATCGTCACGCGGCGCAGCATCTGCCGGATGATGATCTCGATGTGCTTGTCGTGGATCGCCACGCCCTGGCTGTTGTAGACCTTCTGGACTTCGCCGACCAGGTGGACCTGGACCGCACGCTGGCCGAGGATGCGCAGCACGTCGTGCGGGTTGATCGCACCCACGGTCAGCGGCTGGCCGACCGTGACGTGGTCGCCCTCGCCCACCAGCAGACGGGCACGCTTGGAGACGCCGTAGGCCGTCTCGTCGCTGCCGTCGTCGGGGGTGACGATGACCTTCTTGGTCTTCTCGGTCTCCTCGATCCGCACGCGGCCTGCGGCCTCGGAGATCGGGGCGACGCCCTTGGGCGTACGGGCCTCGAAGAGCTCGACGACTCGCGGCAGACCCAGGGTGATGTCGTCACCCGCCACACCACCGGTGTGGAAGGTACGCATCGTCAGCTGGGTACCGGGCTCACCGATGGACTGGGCCGCGATGATGCCGACGGCCTCACCGATGTCGACCAGCTTGCCGGTGGCCAGCGAACGGCCGTAGCAGAAGGCACAGGTGCCGACCGCGGACTCACAGGTCAGGACCGAGCGGGTCTTGACCTCCTCGACGCCGTGCGCGACCAGCTGGTCGATGAGCACGTCACCGAGGTCGACGTTGGCGGGGCCGATGACCTTGCCGTCGACGACGACGTCCTCGGAGAGCATCCGGGCGTACACGCTGGACTCGACGTCGTCGGTCTTGCGCAGGACGCCGTCGGGACCCTTCGTGGCGATCCGCAGCTTGAGGCCGCGCTCGGTGCCGCAGTCCTCCTCGCGGATGATGACGTCCTGGGAGACGTCCACGAGACGACGGGTGAGGTAACCCGAGTCGGCGGTACGCAGGGCGGTGTCCGCGAGACCCTTACGGGCACCGTGGGTGGAGATGAAGTACTCCAGCACGGAGAGACCCTCACGGAACGACGCCTTAATGGGTCGCGGGATGGTCTCGTTCTTCGCGTTCGACACCAGACCACGCATACCGGCGATCTGCCGCATCTGCATCATGTTTCCTCGGGCACCCGAGTCAACCATCATGAAGATGGGGTTCGTCTTGGGGAAGTTGTCGTTCATCGCCTCGGCGACCTCGTTGGTCGCCTTGGTCCAGATGTTGATCAGTTCCTGAGTGCGCTCGTCCTTGGTGATCAGACCGCGCTCGTACTGCTTCTGGACCTTCTCGTCCTGGGCCTCGTAGCCCTCGACGATGGCCTTCTTGGCCTCCGGCACGACGATGTCGGAGACGGCGACGGTGACACCGGAGCGGGTGGCCCAGTGGAAACCGGCCGCCTTCAGGTTGTCCAGCGTCTGCGCGACGATGACCTTGGGGTACCGCTCGGCCAGGTCGTTGACGATCGCGGAGAGCTGCTTCTTGCCCACCGAGTAGTCGACGAACGGGTAGTCCTCGGGCAGCAGCTCGTTGAAGAGCGCGCGGCCCAGGGTCGTCCGCAGCCGGAAGCTGTCACCCTGCTGCCACTCGGGCTCGCCCTCCTCCGGAGCCGGCGGGGTCCAGCCGCGGGGCGGGACCGTGCCGATCGGGAAGCGGATGTCGACCTTCGCCTGGAGCGAGAGCTCCTTGGCGTCGAACGCCATGATCGCCTCGGCGACCGAGCCGAACGCGCGGCCCTCACCGATGACCTTGCGCTCCTCCTCGTCGGTGGTGAGGAAGAACAGGCCCAGCACCATGTCCTGGGTCGGCATGGTGACCGGACGGCCGTCGGCCGGCTTGAGGATGTTGTTCGAGGACAGCATCAGGATGCGGGCCTCGGCCTGCGCCTCCGCGGAGAGCGGCAGGTGCACGGCCATCTGGTCACCGTCGAAGTCCGCGTTGAACGCGGTGCAGACGAGCGGGTGAATCTGAATGGCCTTGCCCTCGACCAGCTGCGGCTCGAAGGCCTGGATGCCGAGGCGGTGCAGGGTGGGCGCACGGTTCAGCAGAACCGGGTGCTCGGCGATGACCTCTTCGAGGACGTCGTACACGACCGTGCGGCCGCGCTCGACCATGCGCTTCGCCGACTTGATGTTCTGCGCGTGGTTCAGGTCCACCAGGCGCTTCATCACGAACGGCTTGAAGAGCTCCAGCGCCATGGCCTTGGGCAGACCGCACTGGTGCAGCTTCAGCTGCGGGCCGACGACGATGACGGAACGCGCGGAGTAGTCCACACGCTTACCGAGCAGGTTCTGACGGAAACGGCCCTGCTTGCCCTTCAGCATGTCGCTGAGGGACTTCAGCGGGCGGTTACCGGGACCGGTGACCGGGCGACCGCGGCGGCCGTTGTCGAACAGCGCGTCGACGGCCTCCTGCAGCATCCGCTTCTCGTTGTTCACGATGATCTCGGGGGCACCGAGGTCAAGGAGACGCTTGAGGCGGTTGTTGCGGTTGATCACACGGCGGTACAGGTCGTTCAGGTCGGAGGTCGCGAAGCGGCCACCGTCCAGCTGCACCATCGGACGCAGGTCCGGCGGGATGACCGGGATGCAGTCCAGCACCATGCCGTTGGGGCTGTTGCGGGTCTGCAGGAACGCGGAGACGACCTTGAGGCGCTTGAGCGCACGGGTCTTCTTCTGGCCCTTGCCGGTACGGATGATCTCGCGGAGCTTCTCGGCCTCTTCGTCGAGGTCGAAGGACTCCAGGCGCTTCTGCAGGGCAGCCGCGCCCATGCCGCCCATGAAGTACGTGCCGAAGCGGTCACGCAGCTCGCGGTAGAGCAGCTCGTCGCCCTCGAGGTCCTGGACCTTGAGGTTCTTGAAGCGGTTCCAGACCTCGTCCAGGCGGTCGATCTCGCGCTGCGCACGGTCGCGCAGCTGCTTCATCTCGCGCTCGGCACCCTCGCGCACCTTGCGGCGCACGTCGGCCTTGGCGCCCTCGGCCTCCAGCTCGGCCAGGTCGGTCTCGAGCTTCTTGGCGCGGGCTTCGAGGTCGGCGTCGCGGCGCTGCTCGATCTGCTGACGCTCGACGGAGACGTGCGCCTCCAGCGAGGGCAGGTCGCGCGTACGGCGCTCCTCGTCCACCCACGTGATCATGTAGGCGGCGAAGTAGATGACCTTCTCGAGGTCCTTGGGGGCGAGGTCCAGCAGGTAGCCCAGCCGGCTCGGAACGCCCTTGAAGTACCAGATGTGCGTGACGGGCGCGGCCAGCTCGATGTGGCCCATCCGCTCACGACGCACCTTGGCGCGAGTGACCTCGACGCCGCAGCGCTCGCAGATGATGCCCTTGAAGCGGACGCGCTTGTACTTACCGCAGTAGCACTCCCAGTCCCGAGTGGGGCCGAAGATCTTCTCGCAGAAGAGGCCGTCCTTCTCGGGCTTGAGGGTGCGGTAGTTGATGGTCTCCGGCTTCTTGACCTCGCCGTGGGACCACTGACGGATGTCGTCAGCGGTGGCGAGGCCGATCCGCAGCTCGTCGAAGAAGTTGACGTCGAGCACTGTCGTCAATCCCTCTTTCAGGGTCGAGTCTCAATCATGGTCTGAGGGGGTCCGGGGTGGGGCCGGGACCTCACAGGGAGGTCCCGGCCAGACCCGTCAGACCTCTTCGACGCTGCTCGGCTCGCGCCGGGACAGGTCGATACCGAGCTCCTCCGCCGCGCGGAAGACGTCCTCGTCGGTGTCGCGCATCTCGATGGACATGCCGTCCGAGGACAGCACCTCCACGTTCAGGCACAGCGACTGCATTTCCTTGATGAGCACCTTGAAGGACTCGGGAATGCCGGGCTCGGGGATGTTCTCGCCCTTGACGATGGCCTCGTAGACCTTCACGCGGCCGGTCACGTCGTCGGACTTGATCGTCAGCAGCTCCTGGAGGGCGTAAGCGGCGCCGTAAGCCTCCAGCGCCCACACCTCCATCTCACCGAAGCGCTGGCCACCGAACTGAGCCTTACCACCCAGCGGCTGCTGGGTGATCATCGAGTACGGACCGGTCGAGCGGGCGTGCAGCTTGTCGTCGACCAGGTGGTGCAGCTTGAGGATGTACATGTACCCGACCGAGATCGGGTCCGGGAACGGCTCGCCGGAGCGGCCGTCGAACATCCGGGCCTTGCCGGTGTCCTTGACCATCCGGTCGCCGTCGCGGTTCGGCAGCGTGGAGTCGAACAGACCCTGCAGCTCGTCCTGGCGCGCACCGTCGAAGACCGGCGTGGCGACGTTGGTCCGCGGCGCGACGTCGTCGGCGCCGATGGCCTGCAGCCGCTGCTGCCACTCCTCGGAACCCTCGACCTTCCAGCCCTGGCTGGCGAGCCAGCCGAGGTGGATCTCCAGGACCTGTCCCGGGTTCATTCGGGACGGGACACCCAGCGGGTTGAGGATGATGTCGACCGGGGTGCCGTCCTCCAGGAACGGCATGTCCTCGACCGGCAGGATCTTCGAGATGACGCCCTTGTTGCCGTGACGGCCGGCGAGCTTGTCACCGTCGGTGATCTTGCGCTTCTGCGCCACGTACACGCGCACCAGCTGGTTCACACCGGGGGGAAGCTCGTCGCCCTCCTCGCGGTCGAAGACGCGGACGCCGATGACCTTGCCGGTCTCGCCGTGCGGCACCTTCAGCGAGGTGTCACGGACCTCGCGCGCCTTCTCACCGAAGATCGCGCGGAGCAGGCGCTCCTCCGGGGTCAGCTCGGTCTCACCCTTGGGCGTGACCTTGCCGACCAGGATGTCGCCGGCGACGACCTCGGCACCGATGCGGATGATGCCGCGCTCGTCGAGGTCCGCGAGGACCTCCTCGGAGACGTTCGGGATGTCCCGGGTGATCTCCTCCGGGCCGAGCTTGGTGTCACGGGCGTCGACCTCGTGCTCCTCGATGTGGATCGAGGAGAGGACGTCGTCCTGCACGAGGCGCTGCGACAGGATGATCGCGTCCTCGTAGTTGTGACCCTCCCACGGCATGAACGCCACGAGCAGGTTCTTGCCGAGCGCCATCTCGCCTTCGTCCGTGGACGGACCGTCGGCGAGGACCTGGCCCTCGATGACCCGCGCGCCCTCGTCCACGACGACCTTCTGGTTGAAGGAGGTGCCCTGGTTGGAGCGGGTGAACTTGGCGACGCGGTACGTGGTGTACGTGCCGTCGTCGTTGGCGACGGTGATGTAGTCCGCGGAGACCTCCTGGACCACACCGTCCTTCTCGGCCTTGATGACGTCGCCGGCGTCGACCGCGCAGCGGTACTCCATGCCGGTGCCGACCAGCGGCGCCTCGGCCTTGATCAGCGGTACGGCCTGGCGCATCATGTTCGAGCCCATGAGCGCGCGGTTGGCGTCGTCGTGCTCGAGGAACGGGATCATGGCGGTCGCGGCCGACACCATCTGGCGCGGCGAGACGTCCATGAAGTCCACCTCGTCGACCGTGACGAGGTCGGCTTCGCCGCCACGCCGGCGGACCAGGACACGCTGCTCGGCGAAGCGCATGTCCTCGGTCAGCGGGGCGTTGGCCTGGGCGATGATGAAGCGGTCTTCCTCATCGGCGGTGAGGTAGAGGACCTCTTCGGTCACCTGGCCGTCGACGACCTTGCGGTACGGGGTCTCAATGAAGCCGAAGACGTTGACCCGGCCGTACGAGGCGAGCGAACCGATCAGACCAATGTTCGGGCCTTCCGGGGTCTCAATCGGGCACATGCGGCCGTAGTGAGACGGGTGCACGTCACGGACGTCCAGGCCGGCCCGCTCACGGGAGAGACCACCCGGGCCCAGCGCCGAGAGACGGCGCTTGTGGGTCAGACCCGACAGCGGGTTGGTCTGGTCCATGAACTGGGACAGCTGGCTGGTGCCGAAGAACTCCTTGATGGAGGCGACGACCGGCCGGATGTTGATCAGGGTCTGCGGCGTGATCGCCTCGACGTCCTGGGTGGTCATGCGCTCACGCACGACGCGCTCCATACGGGCGAGACCCGTACGGACCTGGTTCTGGATCAGCTCGCCGACGTTGCGCAGGCGGCGGTTGCCGAAGTGGTCGATGTCGTCGGTCTCGACGACGATCTCCCGGCCGCTCTCGCCCATCGTCTCGGTCTCACCGGCGTGCAGCTTCACCAGGTACTTGATCGTGGCGATGATGTCGTCGGTGGTGAGCACGCCGGCGTCGAGCGGCTCGTCGCCGCCGAGCTTCTTGTTGACCTTGTAGCGGCCGACCTTGGCGAGGTCGTAACGCTTCGGGTTGAAGTACAGGTTCTCCAGCAGCGTCTGCGCGGCCTCACGCGTCGGCGGCTCGCCCGGGCGCAGCTTGCGGTAGATGTCGAGCAGCGCGTCGTCCTGGCCCTGGGTGTGGTCCTTCTCCAGGGTGGCGCGCATGGACTCGTACTCGCCGAACTCCTCGAGGATCTGCTCGGTCGTCCAACCGAGGGCCTTGAGCAGAACGGTGACCGACTGCTTGCGCTTGCGGTCGATGCGGACACCGACCATGTCGCGCTTGTCGATCTCCATCTCCAGCCAGGCACCCCGGGACGGGATGATCTTGGCGGAGAAGATGTCCTTGTCGGACGTCTTGTCGATCTGGCTGTCGAAGTAGACGCCCGGCGAGCGGACCAGCTGCGAGACGACGACACGCTCGGTGCCGTTGATGCAGAAGGTGCCCTTGTTGGTCATGAGCGGGAAGTCGCCCATGAAGACCGTCTGGGACTTGATCTCGCCGGTCTCGTTGTTGGTGAACTCGGCGGTGACGAAGAGCGGAGCCGCGTACGTGAAGTCGCGCTCCTTGCACTCGTCGATGCTGTTCTTCGGGGGCTCGAAGCGGTGGTCGCGGAACGTCAGCGACATCGACCCGGAGAAGTCCTCGATCGGGGAGATCTCTTCGAAGATCTCTTCCAGACCGGACTTGGTGGGGACGTCCTGACCGGACTCCAGCGCAGCCTCGACGCGACCCTTCCATGCGGCGTTGCCGAGCAGCCAGTCGAAGCTTTCGGTCTGCAGCGCAAGGAGGTTCGGAACCCCGAGGGGCTCCTTGATCTTCGCAAAAGAGATGCGCAGCGGGGCGGTGCTGTCGCCGTTGTTCGTATTGGCAGTCGAGGCGTTGCGCGAGGCGGCCAAGAGGGGGTCCTTCCGAGGGCTCGGACTCACTACGCGCGTACCGGTCCCACGTCCGCACAGAACGGAAGAAATCCCTGGTCAGGGAGGTGACGTCCGCAGTGCTGAGATGTGGGTATGCCCCTGGTGACGGGCAGGGAGCAGCTAACAGGCAGCGCAAAGGGTCAGTGTAGCCACTCGGCACACTGATGTCCAGACCGGGTTTTCGGAGACCGGCTCTGCACCCAATCTCTCCTCCGGAAGGCTCCCTCTAGCAGGGGTACCCCTCGTTGTAGTTCTTCACGCTCAGCGCCTGCTGCATACCGTGCGCCCCCTGGGCGCACATCGATACTGCCCTCTTCGTCGGCGATCCATGCCTCGGACTCCGGATCGCTTCTGACGTCGCGTCCTGAGAATTGCGCGCCGCGTGCTGTTCGTCAAGGCCCCCCACCCCAGGGAGATCGTCACGAGGCGCACGGCCGGACAACGAAGATCACCATACTCGCACGGGAGTGCGCGGCAACTCCGCAAGGACATCGCAACGCCGAAGGGCGACCACCCGCATGGGTGATCGCCCTTGGCACGGGACCCGGTACTCGCCCGGGGCCCGGAGGTGTTCAGTCAGCGACTGACAGAGGTCACTTGACCTCGACGGAGGCGCCGGCGCCCTTGAGGGCCTCAGCGGCCTTCTCAGCGGCGTCCTTGGCGACCTTCTCGAGGACCGGCTTCGGGGTGCCGTCCACGAGGTCCTTGGCCTCCTTCAGACCCAGGGAGGTCAGCTCACGCACGACCTTGATGACCTGGATCTTCTTGTCGCCCGCACCGGTGAGGATGACGTCGAACTCGTCCTGCTCCTCAGCGGCCTCGGCGGCCGGGGCGCCCGGGGCACCGGCGGCGGCAACGGCGACCGGGGCGGCAGCCTCGACGTCGAACTTCTCCTCGAAGGCCTTCACGAACTCGGAGAGCTCGATGAGGGTCATCTCCTCGAACTGCGCGAGCAGGTCTTCCTGGCTGAGCTTCGCCATGGTGGCGGTCCTTCCACTAATTCGGCTGGTGCCGGATGTACATGTCGGCGGGCGTACGTTGGGCCCGCTTTCGACCGTCGCCTCAGGCGGCGGTCAATGTGCGAGCCGAATTACTCGGCACCGCCCTGCTCGGCCTTGCTGCGAAGCGCGTCCGCGGTGCGGGCGAACTTCGTGAGGGGGGCCTGGAAGGTCGCCGCGGCCTTGGCCATGGACGCCTTCATGCCACCCGCCAGCTTGGCGAGCAGAACCTCGCGGGACTCGAGGTCCGCAAGCTTCTTGATGTCGTCGGCGGACAGCGCCTTCCCTTCGAAGACACCGCCCTTGATGACGAGGTTCTGGTTCTCCTTGGCGAAGTCACGAAGACCCTTCGCCGCCTCGACCGGGTCACCGGTCACGAAGGCGACGGCCGTCGAGCCCACGAGGTGCTCGTCCAGCACGGAGATCCCGGCCTCCTGGGCCGCGATCTTGGTCAGCGTGTTCTTCACCACACGGTACTGAGCGTTGTCACCGAGCGAACGACGCAGATTCTTGATCTGCGCGACAGTAAGTCCGGTGTACGCGGTGACGACAGCGGCGTTGGAGTTACGGAACTTGTCCGTGATCTCCTCGACAGCTGCGACCTTGTCGGGACTTGCCATGAGCCTCGGCCTCCTTCCGGGTGATGAGGACCGCGCAGAAGGGGCTGGGCAAAACAAACGCCCCGGCGCAGGCGCACGGGGCGTGACTCGACCGGGCACGGAATCCGTTCCGGGAGTTCATCCTCATTCACACCTGCGCAGGCCGTCCGCAGCTAGCGGATCCTTCGGCCACCGCACACCCGGACGGGCGTACAGAGACAACCAGCGGTCTTTGGCTTCCTGGTTAAGGTACGCGAACGGCCGAGGCCATGGCAAATCCGGCCCAACCCCGCTGTGGGAGCCAGCCACGATGCGCCCTCAGGCGCCCCGCCAAGGCCCGTACAGCGCCGCGCAGCCCGCCTCACGGCCGTACGCAAAAAGGCCGGGCCCCGCACCGAAAGTCGATGCGAGGCCCGGCCTCACGCGTACGCGCGAGCCGTCAGGCTCAGACCGCGGCCGGGTCCTCCTCGACGAGGAGGTTGCGGGTGCGGTTGGCGTCCAGCGGGACACCGGGGCCCATCGTGGTGGTGATGGTGGCCTTCTTGATGTACCGGCCCTTGGCGGCGGACGGCTTGAGGCGGTTGATCTCCTCGAGCGCCGCGGCGTAGTTCTCCACCAGCTTGGTGTCGTCGAAGGACACCTTGCCGATGATGAAGTGGAGGTTCGCGTGCTTGTCCACGCGGAACTCGATCTTGCCGCCCTTGATGTCGGTGACAGCCTTGGCGACATCCGGGGTGACGGTGCCGGTCTTCGGGTTCGGCATCAGACCACGGGGACCGAGCACGCGGCCGAGGCGGCCGACCTTGCCCATGAGGTCCGGCGTGGCGACGACGGCGTCGAAGTCCAGGCGGCCCTTGGAGACCTCGTCGATCAGCTCGTCCGCGCCGACGATGTCGGCGCCGGCGGCTTCCGCGGCCGCAGCACGGTCGCCGGTCGCGAAGACCAGGACCCGGGCGGTCTTACCGGTGCCGTGCGGGAGGTTCACGGTGCCACGGACCATCTGGTCGGCCTTGCGCGGGTCGACACCCAGACGCATGGCAACCTCGACGGTCGCGTCGAACTTGGCCGAGGAGGTGTCCTTGGCGAGACGGACGGCCTCGAGCGGGGCGTACACACGCTCCCGGTCGATCTTCGCGTCCGCGTTGCGAAGAGTCTTGCTGCGCTTCACTGCTGCTCCTGAATGCAGTTACGCCATGCGGCTCGTGCCGCCTGGCAGGTGGAGTCGTGGTCCGGGCCAGCGCCTGGCCCTGCCACGTTGGTGCGACGAGGCTCGATCAGCCTTCGACCGTGATGCCCATGGAACGGGCGGTGCCGGCGATGATCTTCGACGCGGCGTCCAGGTCGTTGGCGTTCAGGTCGGGCATCTTGGTGGTGGCGATCTCGCGGACCTGGTCGGCCGTGATCTTGGCGACCTTGGTCTTGTGCGGCTCGCCGGAGCCCTTCTCCACGCCCGCGGCCTTCAGGATCATCTTGGAGGCCGGCGGGGTCTTCGTGATGAAGGTGAAGGAACGGTCCTCGTAGACCGTGATCTCCACCGGGATGACCCAACCGCGCTGCGACTCGGTCGCGGCGTTGTAGGCCTTGCAGAACTCCATGATGTTGACGCCGTGCTGACCCAGCGCGGGGCCGACCGGCGGAGCCGGGTTAGCGGCACCGGCCTGGATCTGGAGCTTGATGAGCCCCGTGACCTTCTTCTTCTTGGGAGGCATTGCTCTCTCCGGGTCCTAGTGAGAGTTTCCAGCCGACCATCCGGTCATCCGGATGGAGGCATACCGCACAACGATAACGGGTATAGAGGTGCGGCCTAAAACCGAGCAGGTCAGGCGGCCCCTGAGGGCCTGCCTGACCTGTTCGGAAGCGGTTGCTCCAGGGTGTCCTGACGAGGTCAGTTCTTCTGGATCTGGTCGAAGCTCAGCTCGACCGGGGTCTCGCGGCCGAAGATCTCGACGAGGCCCTTGACCTTCTTCGAGTCGGCGTTGATCTCGTTGATCGTGGCCTGCAGCGTGGCGAACGGACCGTCGGTGACGGTGACCGAGTCGCCCACCTCGAAGTCCAGTACCTGGACCTCCATCTTGCGCTGCGGCGCCGGCTTGCCCTCGGCCTCGGCGGCCTCCTTGGCGGCCTTCTCCTCGGCCTCCGGGGCGAGCATCTTGACGATCTCGTCCAGCGTGAGCGGGTACGGGTCGTAGGCGTTGCCCACGAAGCCGGTGACGCCCGGGGTGTTGCGCACAACGCCCCAGGACTCGTTCGTCAGGTCCATGCGCACGAGCACGTAGCCCGGGAGCTTGTTCTGACGGACGTTCTTCCGCTCGCCGTTCTTGATCTGGACGATCTCTTCCTCGGGCACCTCGGCCTGGTAGATGAAGTCCTCGACGTTGAGCGAGACGGCGCGCTGCTCCAGGTTGGCCTTCACGCGCTTCTCGTAGCCCGCGTACGTGTGGATGACGTACCACTCGCCGGGCAGGCCGCGCAGCTCCTCACGCAGCGCCGCGATCGGGTCCACCGGCTCCGCCTCGGCCGCTTCCTCGGCGACCTCGTCGGTGGCCTCGGCCTCGTCGGCTTCCTCGGCGGACTCGGTGCGCACCGCGGCTTCCTCGGCGGCCTCACCGGCGGCAGCGTCCTCGGCGTCGAGCTCGTCGACGACGTCGGCGCCCTCGACGATCTGCTGCGCGTCCTGGTCCTCGGTCGACGCCGTGTCGCCCTCGACCTCGGCCGTAGCCGCCGCGTCGACGTCGGCAGCCGCCGCCGCGACGGGCTCGGCGGGCTCGTTCAGGTTCGGGTCAGACACTGTGGCTGCTTCTTCCTGGCTTCAAGGGGTTGAACATGCGAACGGGCGCCCGCTTCAGGCGCCCATCGCGGGATCAGGCGAAGACGTAATCGACGACTTCCTTGATTCCCAAGTCAATCACGGTTACGAGACCGATGACGATGACTACGAAGACGATCACCACGGTGGTGTACGTCGAAAGCTGGTTCCGCGTCGGCCAGACGACCTTACGGAGCTCCGCGATGATCTGGCGGTAGAACAGTGCGAGCCGGGCGAGGGGGCCCTTCTTGCCGCGCTTACCTCCGCGGCGGGGCTTCTTCTTCGACTCGGTCGCGTCGTCATCGGAACGGCCACGCTCAGGCATGTCGATGGAGCCCAGGGCGTCCGTCACTCGTCCTCACCTGAATCCGGGTCGTGGCCGTGCCGCGCCCGGTAGAGCCCGCACGGCGGTGCATTGCCTTACGTACGCGTGCACGCACCCTGGTGAATCAAGTGCGTGTAGCAGGGCCGGAGGGACTTGAACCCCCAACCGCTGGTTTTGGAGACCAGTGCTCTACCAATTGAGCTACGACCCTTTGTGGTTTCCCCAACCTACAGCATGTGACCGGTGCACTGTGTGCGCGGCCACCGACGACCCGTCGGGGAGCCAACGGTGGTCGAGTGTACGTGCTCCGCGGCCGGGCGTCGAACGGAAACCCCCGGGCCGACCGCGCCAAACCGCCGTGCCGGGCGCCCGGGCGGTCTGCGACGATGCAGGTATGAGCGCTGCTACTCCTCCCGCACAGTCCCCTACCGAGCGTCGTGTGTCGGCCCGCGTCGGCGCGATCTCCGAGTCCGCCACGCTGGCCGTGGACGCCAAGGCGAAGGCCCTCAAGGCCGCCGGGCGCCCGGTGATCGGCTTCGGCGCCGGTGAGCCCGACTTCCCGACGCCCGGCTACATCGTCGAGGCCGCCGTCGAGGCCTGCCGCAACCCCAAGTTCCACCGCTACACGCCGGCCGGCGGCCTGCCCGAGCTCAAGGCCGCGATCGCCGCGAAGACGCTGCGCGACTCCGGCTACGAGGTCGAGGCCGCCAACATCCTGGTGACCAACGGTGGCAAGCAGGCCATCTACGAGGCGTTCGCGGCGATCCTCGACCCGGGCGACGAGGTCATCGTCCCGGCCCCGTACTGGACCACCTACCCCGAGTCGATCCAGCTCGCGGGCGGCGTCCCGGTCCCGGTCGTGGCCGACGAGACCACCGGCTACCGGGTCAGCGTGGAGCAGCTGGAGGCGGCCCGCACGGAGAACACCAAGGTGGTGCTCTTCGTCTCGCCGTCCAACCCGACCGGCGCGGTCTACAGCCGCGAGCAGGTCGAGGCGGTCGGCCGCTGGGCCGCCGAGCACGGCCTGTGGGTCATGACGGACGAGATCTACGAGCACCTCGTCTACGGCGACGCCGAGTTCAGCTCGCTGCCGGTCGTCGTGCCCGAGCTGCGCGACAAGTGCATCGTCGTCAACGGCGTGGCCAAGACGTACGCCATGACGGGCTGGCGGGTGGGCTGGGTGATCGGCCCGAAGGACGTGATCAAGGCCGCGGCGAACCTCCAGTCGCACGCCACGTCGAACGTCGCCAACGTCTCCCAGGCCGCCGCCATCGCGGCCGTCTCCGGCGACCTGAAGGCCGTCGACGAGATGAAGGTCGCCTTCGACCGCCGCCGCCGGAAGATCGTCCAGATGCTCAACGAGATCGAGGGCGTCGTCTGCCCCGAGCCCGAGGGCGCGTTCTACGCGTACCCCTCGGTCAAGGGTCTGCTCGGCAAGGAGATCCGCGGCAAGCGGCCGCAGACCAGCGTCGAGCTGGCCGAGGTCATCCTGGAGGAGGCCGAGGTCGCGGTCGTCCCGGGCGAGGCCTTCGGCACCCCGGGCTACCTGCGTCTTTCGTACGCACTGGGCGACGAGGACCTCGTCGAGGGCGTGTCGCGCATCCAGAAGCTGCTGGCCGAGGCGAAGTAAGGCACGCGGAGCGGCGGGTTTCGGATCAGTCCGAAACCCGCCGTTCGCATGTTCACACAATCCTTCGTTCGAGGCTGGGCCTACCGGATCGGCGGTCGCGTGCGGCAAGATCCTGGAATGGTGCGTGTCCGAGATCTCCGTCTGCTGCCCAAGGCCCATCTCCATCTGCACTTCACCGGGTCCATGCGGTCACCGACCCTGCTGGAGCTCGCCGAGAAGTACGGCGTCCACCTGCCGGAGGCGCTCAGCAGCGGCGAGCCGCCGAGGCTCCGGGCGACCGACGAGCGGGGCTGGTTCCGCTTCCAGCGGCTGTACGACATCGCGCGGTCCTGCCTGAGATCACCCGAGGACATCCAGCGGCTGGTGCGCGAGACGGCCGAGGAGGACGTCCGCGACGGCTCCCGCTGGCTGGAGATCCAGGTCGACCCCACCTCGTACGCGCCCCGGCTGGGCGGGCTGATCCCGGCTATGGAGATCATTCTCGACGCGGTGGCGACCGCCTCCCGCGAGACCGGTCTCGGAATGCGCGTCCTGGTCGCCGCGAACCGCATGAAACACCCCCTGGACGCCCGCACACTGGCCCGGCTGGCCGTGCGCTACGCCGACCACGGGGTGGTGGGTTTCGGCCTCTCCAACGACGAACGGCGCGGTTTCGCGCGCGACTTCGACCGGGCGTTCGCGATCGCCCGGGACGGCGGGCTGCTGGCCGCGCCGCACGGCGGCGAGCTGTCGGGCCCCGCCAGCGTCCGGGACTGCCTGGACGACCTGCACGCGGGCCGGGTGGGGCACGGCGTACGGGCGGCGGAGGACCCGTACCTGGTGAAGCGGCTCGCGGACTCCGGGGTGACCTGCGAGGTCTGCCCGGCCTCGAACGTGGCGCTGGGTGTGTACGAGAAGCCCGAGGACGTGCCCCTGCGGGCGCTGTTCGACGCCGGGGTGCCGATGGCGCTCGGCGCCGACGACCCGCTGCTCTTCGGGGCCCGGCTGGCCGCGCAGTACGAGATCGCCCGCGAGCACCACGACTTCTCGGACGCCGAACTGGCCGAGCTGGCCCGGCAGTCGGTACGCGGCTCGCGCGCGCCCCTGGAGGAGCGGCGGCGCATGCTGGCGGACATCGACGCATGGCTGGCCGACTGAGGCGCCGCGCGTCCTCCGTACTCCGCACTCGGTACTCCGTAGCCCTCAGCCGATGCCTGTGAGGACCGTCCGGGCCGCCTCCGCGGCGAAGTCACCCGTGGATTCCGCCGCCGTGCCTTCCGAGAAGGCGGTGAAGAAGGCGCGCTGGAAGCAGGCGCCGAGCAGCAGCGCGGCGGCGGCCTCGGGGTCGGCGTCGGCGCGGATACGCCCGCGGTCGCGCTCCCGGCGCAGGTAGCGGGCGAGCTGGTCGCGCGGCTCGTGCGGCCCCGTGCCGAGCTCCGCCAGGCCCTCCCGGTGCCTCCGCAGCAGCGCGGGCTCGGCGAAGAGCGAGCCGGCGATCGGCAGCGTCTGCGCGTAGAGGTCCATGGCCCGGCGGGCGACGGCGGTCAGGCACTCCTCGACGGTGCGCTCCCCCGGGTCGGCGGTGAGCTCCTCCAGGAGCGGGCCGACGCCCGGCAGCCGCTCCTTCAGTACCCGTACGAAGATCTCTTCCTTGTTCGCGAAGTGCTTGTAGAGCGCCGCCTCGGAGCAGCCGGCGGCGCGCGCGATCTCCTTGGTGGTGGTGCGCGCGAGGCCGGTCGTGCGCAGCAGTTCATGGGCGGCGTCGAGGATCCTGGCGGGCGTTGACTTCTGGGTGGGCATTCACTCACCCTAAGGGTGAGTGAATACTTACCCACCTCAGGAGGTGCGGACATCATGACGCTGAAGCTCACGGTCTTCGGGGCGACCGGTGGCATCGGTCAGGAGATCGTCAGGCAGGGGCTGGCGGCGGGTCACGAGGTGACGGCCGTGGTCCGCGACCCGGCACGGCTGACGGTCTCGGGGGCGGGCTTGGAGGTGTTCAGGGCGAACCTCGCGGACCCCGAGACGCTGCGCCCGGCGGTGGCGGGGCGGGACGTGGTCTTCTCCGGGCTGGGCGCGCGCTCCCGTAAGGACGCGGGGACCGCCACCCGGGTGACCGTTCCCGTACTGCGCGCCCTGGAAGCGGCGGACGTACGGCGGCTCCTCGTGGTGAGCGCTGCGCCGGTCGGCCCCGTCCCCGAGGGCGAGCCGCGTCTCGACCGCGCCCTACGGGCGGTGATCGGCGCGCTCCTGAAGGACATCTACACCGACCTCACCGCCATGGAGGCCGAGCTGGCCCGCTCCGCGACGGACTGGACGGCCGTACGCCCGCCGAAGCTGACCGACGGACCGCTGACCGGCACGTACCGCACGGCCGTCGGCGGGACCCCGCGCAGCGGCCGTACGATCTCGCGCGCCGACGTGGCGCACGCGATGCTCGCGATGGCCGGCGACCCGGCGACGGTGAAGCAGGGCGTGGGCGTGGCCTACTAGGGCGCGGGCGTGGCCTACGGGGCCGCGCGAAGGCCGCCTCTCGGGCGCCGCGCGCCTCAGAGGCCGACGCCCACCATCACCGGCTCGTTCACCAGCGTCACCCCGAAGGCCGCGCGCACTCCGTCGCGCACCTCACGGGCCAGCGCGAGCAGGTCCTCCGTCGTCGCCGCGCCCCGGTTGGTGAGCGCGAGCGTGTGCTTGGTGGAGATGCGCGCCGGGCCTTCGCCGTACCCCTTGGTGAAGCCGGCCTTGTCGATCACCCAGGCGGCGGACGTCTTCGTACGCCCGTCCCCAGTGGGGAAGGCGGGCGGCATGACATCGGCGCCGAGCCGCTCGTGCACCCGGTCGACGAACTCCCGGTACTCCTCGGCCGTGAGGACCGGGTTGGTGAAGAAGGACCCCGCCGACCAGGTGTCGTGGTCCTCCGGGTCCAGGACCATGCCCTTGCCGGCGCGCAGCTTGAGCACCGTCTCGCGGGCGGTCGCGGCGGGCACCCGGTCGCCTGCCTCGACGCCCAGCACGCGGGCCGTCTCGGGGTACTTGATGGGCGCGGACAGGCCGCCCGCGTCCTCCAGGGCGAAGCGGACGCGCAGCACGACGTACCGGTCGGGGTGCTCCTTGAAGCGGCTGTGCCGGTACGAGAAGTCGCACTCGGCGTTCGTCAGCGTCACCGTTTCGTCCGCCTGGCGATCGAAGGCGATCACTTCGGTGATGGTGGCCGACACTTCCTGGCCGTACGCACCCACGTTCTGGATCGGCGTGGCGCCCGCGGAGCCGGGGATGCCGGCCAGGCACTCGACGCCCGCCAGGCCCGCCTCGACCGTACGGGCCACGGCCTCGGACCAGTTCTCACCGGCGGCCAGGGTCAGCGCCGTGCCGTCCAGGTCGAAGCCGCGGGTCGCGATGCGCAGCGCGGTGCCCTCGAAGCCCTTGTCGCCGATGACGAGGTTGCTGCCGCCGCCGATGATCAGCAGCGGGGTGCCGCTCGCGTCGGCCGCACGGACGGCGGCGATCACCTCGTCGTCGGTCGTGGCCGTGACGAGCCGCGCGGCCGTCCCGCCGAGCCGAAAGGTGGTCAGAGGGGCAAGGGGAGCATCCTGAAGTACCTGCACCCCTCAAGAGTACGGGCGCACACCCCGGCCGCTGTGGGCAGTCGTTCCGCTGGGGCGGAACGGGTGGGCACAGCGGAACCCCGACGGCGGGACGCCGCTACCACCCACCCGCACCACAGACGACGTCAGGCGAGCCGCACCACGGCCCGCGACATCCCCAGCACCTTCTGCCCCGCGCTCATCGCCGTCAGGTCGACCCGCACCGTCCGCGCGTCATCGTCCAGCTTCGCCGCGACCTTGCCCGACACCTCGATCACCGCGCCCTGGTCATCGTTCGGCACGACCACCGGCTTGGTGAAGCGCACGCCGTACTCGGCCACCGCGGCCGGGTCACCGGCCCAGTCCGTCACCACGCGGGCCGCCTCGGCCATGGTGAACATGCCGTGCGCGATGACGTCCGGGAGGCCCACCTCCTTGGCGAACTTCTCGTTCCAGTGGATCGGGTTGAAGTCGCCGGAGGCGCCCGCGTACTGGACAAGAGTGGCGCGTGTCACGGGGAACGACTGTGCGGGCAGCTCCGTGCCGACCTCGACGTCGTCGTAAGAGATCTTCGCGGTCATCGCTGTCAGGCCTCCTCATCGGCGGCGCGGGCCACCAGCTTGGTGAGCGCGGTCACCACGTGCTCACCGGCCTCGTCGTGCACCTCGCCCCGGATGTCGAGGACGTCGTTGCCCGCGAGGGACTTGATCGACTCGATGGTGGAGGTGACGGTCAGCCGGTCGCCGGCGCGCACCGGACGGGTGTAGGCGAACTTCTGGTCGCCGTGCACCACCCGGCTGTAGTCCAGACCCAGCTGCGGGTCCTGGACCACCTGCCCCGCGGCCTTGAAGGTGATCGCGAAGACGAAGGTCGGCGGGGCGATCACATCGGGATGGCCGAGGGCCTTGGCGGCTTCGGTGTCCGTGTACGCCGGGTTCGCGTCACCGATCGCCTCGGCGAATTCCCGGATCTTCTCGCGGCCCACTTCATACGGGTCGGTGGGCGGGTACGTCCGTCCGACAAAGGACTGGTCGAGCGCCATGGCTCGCAACCTCCAGGGGTGTCACGCGGGCTCCAACGCTACGAGGCCGCCCCCTAATGTGGGGGCGGCCTCGTAGTAACTGCTTATCTGAGCAGTGCCTTTGTTGTTATCGCGTCTCGCGGTGCGCGGTGTGCGAGTTGCAACGGGGGCAGTGCTTCTTCATCTCAAGACGGTCCGGGTCATTACGCCGGTTCTTCTTGGTGATGTAGTTCCGCTCCTTGCACTCCACGCAGGCCAGCGTGATCTTCGGGCGGACGTCGGTGGCAGCCACGTGAGTGCTCCTTGGACGAACAAGTTTGGACGGATTAACGCATGAATAGTAGCCGATCGGAGGACCGACCCCACAATCGGCTACTGTGTGTAGCGGTGACCGGACTTGAACCGGTGACACAGCGATTATGAGCCGCTTGCTCTACCGACTGAGCTACACCGCTGTGATGCGAGTGGGACTCACCCGAAGGTGAGTACCTCACACACCAGAGCCCCAATACGGAATCGAACCGTAGACCTTCTCCTTACCATGGAGACGCTCTGCCGACTGAGCTATTGGGGCGAGCGATGAAGACATTACACGGCCGACAGCCAAACGTGAAATCCGTATCGGCCCGTCGCCACAACTGCCTCGTACACCACACCGGTACGACTATTCCGCGCCTGCTCGAAGGCGCCCGTACCGCGCCCTAGGCTCGGACCACGCTGCGTGATCTTGCACCCCCTAGGAGCGCGATGGCCGACAGCAGTCAGCAGCCGAAGCCGGGGAAGCCGCACGGGTCCGGCCGGTCCGAGCGGCCCGACGCGGGCTCCCTGGTGCTGTGCGGCGCCCGGCTGGCCGACGGCCGGACGGTGGACGTACGGCTCGGCGGCGGGCGCATCGAGGCGGTCGGCACGACCGGCAGCCTCGACACCCAGGGGCCCCGTATCGACCTGCACGGCTACCTGCTGCTGCCGGCCCCCGCCGAACCGCACGCGCACTGCGACACGGCGCTGACCGCCGACTGCGGCGGGCCCGCCTCCGACGACCCGGACGACGTGCAGCGCCGCACCACGGAGTCGGCGCTGCTGCACCTCGGGCACGGGGCGACCGCGCTGCGGACGCACGTACGGATCGGGGACGTCTCCGGGCTGCGCTCCCTGGGGGCCGTACTGCAGGCCCGGCGGACCCTGCACGGGCTCGCCGACCTCACCGCGGTGGCCGTGCCGCGGCTGCTGACCGGCGCGGCGGGCGCGGACGCGCGGGCGATGCTGCGGGACGCCGTGAAGATGGGCGCCACGGTGCTCGGCGGCTGCCCCGACCTGGACCCCGACCCTGCGGGCTATGCGGAGACGGTCCTGGACCTGGCCGCCGAGTTCGGCTGCGCGGTCGACCTGCATACGGACGGGGACGACCCGGCCCGGCTGGGCCGGCTGGCGGCGATGGCCGGCGGGCTGCGGCCCGGCGTGGCCATCGGACCGTGCGCGGGGCTGGCCCGGATGCCGTGGCGGGTGGCCGCGCGCGCAGCGGAGCAGCTGGCGGCGGCCGGGGTCACGGTCGTCTGCCTGCCGCAGGGCGACTGTGCGGGCCTGGAACGGCCGTCCTCGCAGGTGACGGGCCCGGCGCCGGTGCGGCTGCTGCGGGCGGCCGGGGTGCGCGTCACGGCGGGCAGCGGCGCGCTCCGGGACGCGGCGAACCCGGTCGGCCGGGCCGATCCGCTGGAGGCCGCCTACCTGCTGGCGGCGCGCGGCGAGGCGAGCCCGGAGGGCGCGTACGACGCGGTGAGCGCGGCGGCGCGGGAGACGCTCGGCCTCCCGGAGGTCCGCGTGGAGGCGGGCTTCCCCGCCGAGCTGCTGGCCGTGCGCGGCGACGGCATCGCGGCCGCGCTGTCCCTGGCGTACAGCCGGATCGTGGTCCACCGGGGGCGGGTGGTGGCCCGTACGAGCGCGGTCCGCGAGTACTGCGACTCGGAGGCGACGGTGGCGCTGGAACTGCCGCGGCAGTCGCAACGCTGAGAGCGGGCGCGGGCTTTCGGACATCCGCGCGGGCGCGGGCTTTTCGGACGCGCTCCGCGTACGCGCTGTGCGCCGGATGGCGTGGAACGCCCTCACCCGGCGGCGTGTGCGGGGCTTCGGCGCCCGGCCCGCGGCGCGCGGGCGTACGGTCGGGATCATGCGCATTGTCATCGCAGGAGGACATGGTCAGATCGCGCTGCGGCTGGAGCGGCTGCTCCACGCGCGCGGGGACGACGTCGCGGGCATCGTCCGGCGGCCCGAGCAGGCCGGGGCTCTCCTGGCCGCCGGCGCCGAACCGGTCGTGTGCGACCTGGAGACGGCCACGGTCGGGGAGGTCGCACGGCATCTGGAGGGCGCGGACGCCGCGGTCTTCGCCGCGGGCGCGGGCCCGGGCAGCGGCGCCGAACGCAAGGAGACCGTCGACCGGGGCGCCGCCACGCTGTTCGCCGACGCCGCCGAGGCCGCGGGCGTACGGCGGTTCCTGGTGATCTCCTCCATGGGAGCGGACCGCGAGCCGCCCGAGGGCACGGACCCGGTGTTCGCCGCCTATCTGCGCGCCAAGGGCGCGGCGGACGCGGACGTACGGGACAGGGCGGGCCTGGACTGGACGATCCTGCGCCCGGGGCGGCTGACGGACGACGCGGGCACGGAGCGGGTGCGGCTGGAGGAGTCGACCGGCCGGGGCGACGTCACCCGGGACGACGTGGCGGCGGTACTGGTGGCCCTGCTGGACGAGCCGAAGACGGCCGGCCGGACACTGGAGCTGATCGGCGGCGACGTACCGGTCGAGGACGCGGTACGGAACGCGGCGAGCGGCTGAGCCCGCGAGCAACCGCCCAGCAAACACGCAAAGGCCCCCACTTCCGTGGGGGCCTTTCGCTCTCCTGTGGCGGCGCCAGGATTCGAACCTGGGAAGGCTGAGCCGGCAGATTTACAGTCTGCTCCCTTTGGCCGCTCGGGCACACCGCCTGGGATCGCTGCCGGGAATCCCGCCTGGGCGGTGCTCCGTGGCAACGACGTAAACCATACCCGATGGCAGGGGGTGGTCCGCCACTCGGTTCCGCGCACCCCGATCACGGCCGGGCCGCTGCCCGGGTGGCTAGGCTTGCGGGGCGGTCCCGGACGGGCCGCGTCCCTGACTGATCTACGTACGAGGAGCCAACTCAACATGGCCGACTCCAGTTTCGACATCGTCTCGAAGGTCGAGCGGCAGGAGGTCGACAACGCCCTCAACCAGGCCGCCAAGGAGATCTCGCAGCGGTACGACTTCAAGGGCGTCGACGCCTCGATCGCCTGGTCCGGCGAGAAGATCGAGATGCGCGCCAACGCCGAGGAGCGCGTGAAGGCCGTCCTCGACATCTTCCAGTCCAAGCTGGTCAAGCGCGGGATCTCGCTGAAGGCGCTGGACGCGGGCGAGCCCCAGGCCTCCGGCAAGGAGTACAAGATCTTCGCGTCGCTCGAGGAGGGCATCTCCCAGGAGAACGCGAAGAAGGTCGCCAAGATCATCCGCGATGAGGGCCCCAAGGGCGTCAAGGCGCAGGTGCAGGGCGACGAGCTGCGCGTGTCCTCCAAGAGCCGCGACGACCTGCAGGCCGTCCAGCAGCTCCTGAAGGGCAAGGACCTGGACTTCGCCCTCCAGTTCGTGAACTACCGGTAGGCGCTGCGCCTACGGGGCGACGGACACACCGGACGGGGCGGCACGCGCACGGCGCGCCGCCCCGTCGGCGTATCCGCGTACGGAAGGACGCCGTCTCAGCGGGCGCTTCAGTGGCGCTTCAGTGGCGCTTCAGCGGCGCCTCAGCGGGCCGCGAAGGGCTGGTCCGTACGGACGATCTCGCGGCCCAGCGGCAGCAGCGACACCGGGATCAGCTTGAAGTTCGCGATCCCGAAGGGGATGCCGATGATCGTGACGCACAGGGCGATGCCCGTGACGATGTGCCCGAGCGCCAGCCACCAGCCCGCGAGCACCAGCCAGATGCCGTTGCCCAGGCAGGACGCGGCGCCCGCTTCGCGCCGCTCGACCGTGGTGTAGCCGAACGGCCAGAGGGCGTACATGCCGATCCTGAAGGACGCTATGCCCCAGGGGATCGTGACGATCAGGATGCACATGATCACGCCGGCCAGGGCGTAGCCGAGGAACAGCCAGAAGCCGGACAGGACGAGCCAGATGATGTTCAGGATGGTCTTCACGGTGTGTACCCTGCCAGTTCCTCCAGGCGGCTGATGCGCTCCCGCATCGGCGGATGGGTCGAGAAGAGCTTGGAGAGGCCATCGCCGGCCCGGAACGGGTTCGCGATCATCATGTGGCTCGCCGTCTCCAGGCGCGGCTCCGGCGGCAGCGGGAGCTGCTGCGTGCCGTACTCCAGCTTCCGCAGGGCCGAGGCGAGGGCCAGCGGGTCGCCCGTGAGCCGGGCGCCGGAGGCATCCGCCTCGTACTCCCGGGAGCGGCTGACGGCGAGCTGGATGAGGGACGCGGCGAGCGGTCCGAGGATCATGATCAGCAACATGCCGAACAGCCCGGGGCCCTCGTCGTCGTCCGATCTGCCGATGGGGATCAGCCAGGCGAAGTTCACCAGGAACATCACCACGGAGGCGAGCGCGCCCGCGACGGAGGAGATCAGGATGTCGCGGTTGTAGACATGGCTGAGCTCGTGCCCGATCACGCCGCGCAGCTCGCGCTCGTCCAGCAGCTGGAGGATGCCCTCCGTGCAGCAGACCGCGGCGTTGCGCGGATTGCGGCCGGTCGCGAAGGCGTTCGGGGCCTGGGTCGGTGAGATGTACAGACGGGGCATGGGCTGGCGCGCTGCCGTGGAGAGCTCGCGGACCATGCGGTAGAGCTGGGGCGCCTGGAACTCGCTGACGGGGCGCGCCCGCATGGCGCGCAGGGCGAGCTTGTCGCTGTTCCAGTACGCGTACGCGTTGGTGCCCAGCGCCACGAGAACCGCGACGACCAGGCCAGTACGGCCGAACAGGCTGCCGATGACGATGATGAGCGCGGACAGTCCCCCGAGGAGAACTGCGGTCCTGAGCCCGTTGTGCCGGCGGTGCACGGTACGCCCTCCAGGTCGTGCGGCAGGGGAACCCTTTGCGATTACGTGTCCACTTTTCAGTGGACCCTCCGTTTCTGGTCAACGCCAGACGGCGGAGCGTGGTTCCCTCGGCCCCTGGAGGGGGGCGTTGGTCCGTTCGGGTGGGGCTGTTCCGGGGCTGCTAGAGCAGCGCGCCCGAGGCGAAGCGCAGGACGAGCTGCGGGGCGCCGGAGAGCGCGATGCCGACGAGCGCGGAGAGGCCGACCGCGGTGGCGAGCGGGGCCGGGATGCGCGGCCGGGTGGCGGGCCGGGCCTCGCCCTCGGGGGCGGTCTCCGGTGCGCGGAAGAGGACCGCCGTCCACTGCAGGTAGTAGTAGAGCGCGATCACGACGTTGACGGCCATCACGACGGCCAGCCAGGCCAGGCCCGCGTCCACGGCCGCGGAGAAGACCGTGACCTTGGCGAACAGCCCGATGATGCCCGGCGGCAGGCCGGCCAGGCACAGCAGGAAGAAGCCGAGGGCGAGCGCGTACACGGGGTGCGCGGCGTAGAGGCCCCGGTAGTCGGCGATGCGGTTCCCCGGGTGCGTGCGGGCCACGAGGGCGGCCACCGCGAAGGCCCCGAGGTTCACCGCCGCGTACATGAGGGCGTACGCCACCGTGGACCCGATGGCGTGTGCGGCGTCGTCGGCGTACGCGGCGGACGCGATCGGCACCAGGAGGTACCCGGCCTGGCCGACGGAGGACCAGGCCAGCAGGCGTACGGCGCTGTGCGCGCGGTCGGGGCGCTGGCGCAGCGCGGCGACGTTGCCGACCGTCATGGTGAGCGCGGCCAGTACGGCGAGGACCGGGCCCCAGACGTCGCTGTACGAGGGGAACGCCTTGACGGTGACGACGATCAGGCCGGAGAAGCCGACCGCCTTGCCGACCACGGAGAGGTACGCGGCCACCGGGAGCGGCGCGCCAACGTAGGTGTCGGGCACCCAGAAGTGGAACGGCGCGGCGGCCGTCTTGAAGGCGAAGCCCACGAGGGTGAGCGCGACGCCGGCCTTGGCCAGCACATCGAGCTGCGGGTCCGGGTGGGTGAGGGCCTCGGCCACCTGGGCGAGGTGCAGGCTGCCGGTGGCTGCGTACACGAAGCTGACGCCGAGCAGCATCACGGCGGTCGCGGTGACCGAGGACAGGAAGAACTTCAGCGCCGCCTCGGAGGAGAGCCGGTCGCCGCGCCTGATGCCCACGAGGGCGAACGCGGGCAGCGAGGCCACTTCGAGGGCGATGACCAGCGTGGCGAGGTCCCGGGAGGCCGGCAGCAGGGCGGCACCGGCCGCCGAGGACAGCAGCAGGAACCAGAACTCCCCGCCGGGCAGCTTCTCGTCCTTGACCGGGTTGACCGACAGCAGGGCGGTGAGCAGCGCGCCGCCGAGGACCAGCAGTTGGACGACGATCGCGAAGTGGTCGGCCTCGTAGCTGCACACCTCGGGGTGCGCGGTGAGGCAGAAGGTGGTGCGGTCGCCCTTCAGAAGCGGCAGCAGCGACAGGCCGGCCAGCACCAGGCCCACGACGCCGATCCATCCGAGGAGCGGCTTGCGGCGCTCGGAGAGGAAGAGATCGGCGACGAGGACGATCAGGGCGAAGACGGCGGCGAGGGTGGGCGGGGCGACGGCGAGCCAGTCCACGGACTGGACGAGGCTCGTGACGCCGCCCGCCGCGTGCGTGGCGGTCCCGCCGGCCGCTGCGCTCCCGGCGCTCGCTGCGAGGACAGTCATCATCAGCTACCGCCTCCGAGGAGGTTCTGCACGGCCGGGTCGGTGAGGCCCAGCAGGGCCGCGGGCCAGAGGCCGGCGAGGACGGTGAGGGCGGCCAGCGGGGTCCAGGCCACGTACTCGTAGGGGGCGATGTCGGGGAGGGCGGGGGCCTTCTCCTTGACCGCGGTGGGGGCCGTGGCGACGGTGGTCGCGGCGGCCGGGCCGGGGGTGACCCCGGCGGTCGAGCCCTCGCCCGAGGTGGCGGCCAGCGCGTCCTGCTCGGCGGTCTCCTTGCTGCCCATGCAGACCCGGCGGACGACGACGAGGAGGTACGCGGCGGTCAGCAGGGTGCCCAGGCCGGCCAGCGCCATGAAGGTCAGGAAGGCGGGGCGGCTGAGGCCGTCGGCGGGCTTGAAGGCGCCGAACATCGCGAGCATCTCGCCCCAGAAGCCGGCCAGGCCTGGCAGGCCGAGCGAGGCGATCGCCCCGAAGGCGAGCAGGCCGCCGAAGCGGGGCGCGCGGCCGTAGAGCGCGGCGCCGGTCCGGCCGGCGAGCCGGTCCAGGTCGGTGGTCCCGTACCGGTCCTTGAGCGCGCCGACCATGAAGAAGAGCAGGCCGGTGATGAGGCCGTGGGCGATGTTGGCGAAGAGCGCGCCGTTGACGCCGGTGGGCGTCATGGACGCGATGCCGAGCAGCACGAAGCCCATGTGGCCGACCGAGCTGTACGCGATCAGGCGCTTGAGGTCTCCCTTGGCGCCGCGGCGGGCCAGCGCGAGGCAGGCGAGCGAGCCGTAGATGATCCCGACCGCGGCGAAGGCGGCGAGGTACGGCGCGAAGGTGTGCATGCCGTCCGGCGCGATGGGCAGCGCGATGCGCACGAAACCGTACGTGCCCATCTTCAGCAGTACGCCGGCGAGCAGGACCGAGCCGACGGTGGGGGCCGCGGTGTGGGCGTCGGGCAGCCAGCTGTGCAGCGGCCACATCGGCGCCTTGACCGCCAGTCCGATGCCGATCGCGAGCACGGCCACGAGCTGAACCGTGTGGCTGAGCTGGGATTTCGGGCCGTTGTCAGTGGCGAGTGCCACCATGTCGAAGGTGCCGGATTTCAGGCCGATGAGGAGGAGGCCCAGCAGCATCACGACGGAGCCGAGCAGCGTGTAGAGGATGAACTTCCAGGCCGCGTACTGCCTGTTCGCGCCGCCCCAGCGGTTGATCAGGAAGTACATCGGGATGAGGACCATCTCGAAGGCGAGGAAGAAGAGCATCAGGTCGAGGACGGCGAAGCTGGCGAGGGTGCCGGACTCGAGCACGAGGA
Organism: Streptomyces sp. NPDC026301; assembly: GCF_055567935.1. Taxonomy (NCBI): domain Bacteria; kingdom Bacillati; phylum Actinomycetota; class Actinomycetes; order Kitasatosporales; family Streptomycetaceae; genus Streptomyces; species Streptomyces sp. NPDC026301. Next base: position 354,000 of record NZ_JBVHPN010000008.1, read on the forward strand.
TCAGCGCGACGAATGCCTTGGGAGACGGGCCCGCCGGCATTTTGAAGTAGCTGTAGAGCGCGCAGAGGAACGTCAGCAGCGCGGTCAGGACGACGAGGGGGAGCGAGATGCCGTCGATGCCGAGGTGGATACGGATGCCGAGCGCCGGGATCCAGCTGATATCGGTCTGAGCCTGCATCCGGGCGGGGTGGCCGTGGTCGAAGCCGGCCGTGAGCGCGAGGGACGCGGCAAGGACGACGCCGGTGACGGTCACGCCGTGGCGGAGCACGGCCTGGTCCGGGTTGCGGCCCTTCAGGCCGGGCGGGGCCGGGAGCAGCGCCGCGAGCGCGCCGATCAGCGGGAGGACGACGACGCCCGCGAGGAGGATCTGCAGGGCGTGGTGGCTCATGGTCAGGCCCTCCTCAGGGTGTTGGCTCCGGCGAGCCCGGACAGCGGCTGGGGGTACGGGGGTCGTCCCCCGGAAGATTGCGGCATGGTCAGGCTCCCGTGCCCGTAGCGACGAGGACGGCGGCGACGGCCAGCACGAGTGAGCCCGCGAGCAGCGCCCCGAGGTAGGTCTGCACGTTGCCGGTCTGTGCCCGGCGGACGGCCGAGCCCAGCCAGCGTGCGCCGGTGCCCGCGCCGTGCACGTAGGTGTCGACGACCTCGCGGTCGAGGAAGCGGACGAGCCGGGCGGCGGCGCGTACGGGCCGGACGAAGAGCGCGGTGTACACGGCGTCCAGGTGGAAGCCGCAGGTCGCCGGGGCGTGCAGCGGGCCGAGGAGGAGGCGCCCGGGGTCGGCAGGGTCCGGCGCTCCGGCGTTGTCCCCGTAGGCCGCGGCGTGGCTGGCGATGGCCTCTTCCTCGGAGACCGCCGGGGCGGCTTCCGGGTCGACCGCGACGGCGCCGAGGGGGCTGCGGGCTGCGACGGCGTTCGTATGCCGCCAGGCGCCGTACATGATCAGCGCGCCGGCCAGCGCGAGGCCGGTGCCGAGGACGGAGGTGACCAGGGTCGGCGTCAGCGCGTTGCCGTCGAACCAGTCCGGGAGGACGGGCGCGGCGATGCCGAACGCGGCGGTGGGGATGAAGAGCACCCACAGCACGGCGTTCATGGCGAACGGCTGCTTGCCGTGGTCGGGGGCCTCCTGCGGGCCGCGGCCGAAGAAGGCGAGCAGCCACAGGCGGGTCGCGTAGGCGGCCGTGAGGAGGGCGGTGAGCAGGCCGGCGATCAGGACGGTCCAGCCGGCGGCGGACGGCACGGAGCCGAGGTGGCCGTGTGCCCCGCCGAGCGCGAGATGTGCCTCGCCGACGGCGGCGTGCTCGGCGGCGCCGAGGACGGCTTCCTTGGAGAAGAAGCCGGCGAACGGCGGGATGGCGGCGAGCGCGAGGAGCGCGACCGTCACCGTCCAGAAGGCGTCGGGGATGCGCTTGGACAGGCCGCGCATCCGCGACATGGCGGCGAGCGAGTTGGTGCCGGCGGCGTGGATGATCACGCCGGCGCCGAGGAAGAGGAGCGCCTTGAAGGCGCCGTGCGAGAGGAGGTGGAAGACGGCCGCACTGCGGTCACCGACGGCCAGCGCGCCGGTCATGTAGCCGAGCTGGCCGACCGTGGAGTACGCCAGTACCCGCTTGATGTCGTCCTGGGCGAGCGCGGCGAGCGCCGAGCCGACCATGGTCACGGCGGCCATCACGGCGAGTACGACCAGCGCCGCGGCGGAGGCCGCGAAGACCGGGAGGAGCCGGGCAATGAAGTAGACACCGGCCGCGACCATCGTGGCGGCGTGGATCAGCGCGGAGACCGGCGTCGGGCCGGCCATCGCGTCGGGCAGCCATGTGTGCAGCGGGAACTGCGCGGACTTGCCCGCCACACCGGCGAGCAGCAGCAGCGCGATCAGCGTCGGGTGGTGCAGGTCGCCGCTGGTGACGGCGTTCAGTACGCCGGTGATGCGGAAGGTGCCGGCGTCCGCGGCGAGCGCGAAGAGACCGAACAGGAAGGGGACGTCGCCGAGCTTGGTGACCAGGAAGGCCTTGAGGGAGGCGGACCGGGCGGCCTCGGTCTCCCAGTAGTGGCCGACGAGGAAGTACGAGCAGATGCCCATGATCTCCCAGCCGACCAGCAGCACCATCAGGTCGCCGGAGTAGACGACGAGCAGCATCGCGGAGGTGAAGAGGGAGACCAGCGCGGCGTACGAGGCGTAGCGCGGGTCGTCGCGCAGGTAGCCGGTGGAGTAGAGCTGCACGCACGTGGCGACGGTGCCGACGAGGACCGCCACCAGGGCGGCGAAGCCGTCGATGTGCAGGGCCAGTTCGATGGGGACCGAGCCGGTCGGGGTCAGCTGCGTCGCGGCGTCGACCGCCGCTCCCCCGCCCTGCCGTGCGGCCACGACGACGGCCAGCACGGCCGCGGCGAGGGTCGGCAGGACGGAGAGCGGCCGTACGAGGCCGGGCGCGCGGCGGCCGAAGAAGAGGCCGAAGGCGGCGCCGAGGAACGGCAGGAGGGGGACGAGGACGGCGGTGGTCGTGGTCGTCACGCGGCGGCCTCCGCCTGCTGGTCGGACTGCGGTCGAGCGTGCTCGTCCGTACCGTCTCCGGGGCGCTCGGCGAGGTCGGTGAGCTTGTCGACGTCGGAGCTGCCGCGGTTGCGGTAGACGAGCAGGACGATCGCGAGGCCGATGCCGATCTCGGCGGCGGCGACGGCGATCGTGAAGAGGGTGAGCGCCTGGCCGGCGTGCAGGGCGTCGCGCAGCCAGACGTCGAAGGCGACGAGGTTGAGGTTGACCGCGTTGAGCATCAGCTCGACGGACATCAGGACCAGGATCGCGTTGCGCCGGGCGAGGACGCCGTAGAGGCCGACGCAGAAGAGGAGGACGGCGAGGACGGCGGGGTAGGCGAGATGCATCAGCGCTGTCCCTCTCGGCGTGCGGGGGCCGCGGCGCGGCCGGTCTCCTGGGTGCCCTCCCCGTTCCTGCGGGACAGCACGATCGCGCCGACCAGCGCCGCCAGCAGCAGTACGGACAGCGCCTCGAAGGGCAGCACCCAGTGCTGGAAGAGGCTGCGCCCGGAGACCTCGGTGGAGCCCTGGGCGGCGCCGTCCAGGTCGATCCAGGACGCGCGGAAGGCGTCGACGACGACCCAGACGAGGGCCGCGGCGGAGGCCACGGCCACCAGGAGCGCGGCCCAGCGGTTGCCCGAGTCGGCGTCCGGCGAGCGGCCGATGGGCGCCTTGGTCAGCATCAGTCCGAAGAGGAGGAGGACGACCACGGAACCGACATAGATGAGCACCTGCACCCAGGCGATGAACTCCGCGGTGAGCAGGAGGTACTCCACGGCGATTCCGCCGAGGGCGACCACCAGCCACAGCGCGGCGTGCACCAGCTGCTTGGTGGTGACGGTGACCACGGCCGCGCCGAGGGTGACCAGGCCGACGAGGAGAAACGCGATCTCCACGCCGCTGGTCGTCAGGAAGCCGTGGCTGGCGGCGGCGAGCGTCACGCTTCCTCCCCTGCGTCCCGACCGGACTCCCCGGGCTCCCCGGACTCCCCGGATGCGGCCCGGCGCGCCTCTTCGGCCTCCTTGGCCTGCTGGGCCGCCAGCTTGTCGGCGGCCTTCTGCGCGGCGGCGATCTCCTTGGGCTGCTCCGCCGCCGGGTCGAGCGGGGGCGGCTCCGGCACCGTCCACATCCACTCGCGCAGCTTGTCGCGCTCGTGGGTCAGCTCGTGGATGTCGGTCTCGGCGTACTCGAACTCCGGCGACCAGAAGAGGGCGTCGAACGGACACACCTCGATGCAGATCCCGCAGTACATGCACAGCGAGAAGTCGATGGCGAAGCGGTCGAGCACGTTACGGCTGCGCTCGCGGCCTCCGGGTGCCGCCGGCGGCACCGTCTCCTTGTGGGAGTCGATGTAGATGCACCAGTCCGGGCACTCGCGGGCACACAGCATGCAGACCGTGCAGTTCTCCTCGAACAGTCCGATGACGCCGCGGGTGCGGGACGGCAGCTCGGGCTGGACGTCCGGGTACTGCTCGGTGACCGTGCGCTTCGTCATGGTCCGGAGCGTGACGGCCAGGCCCTTGGCGAGGCCGGAACCGGGGATGCCCATTTAGGAGATCACCACCTTGATGACGCCGGTGAGGGCGATCTGGGCGAGGGCGAGCGGGATGAGGCAGGTCCAGGCGAGCTTCTGCAGCTGGTCCTCGCGCAGCCGCGGGTAGCTGACCCGCAGCCAGATGACGCCGAAGGCCAGTACGACGGTCTTCAGGAGCATCCAGAGCCAGCCCAGCCCGTCCGCGCCGAACGGACCGTGCCAGCCGCCCAGGAAGAGGACGGCGGTCAGCGCGCAGAGGACGACGATGCCGGCGTACTCGGCCAGCAGGAAGAGCGCGAAGCGCAGCCCCGTGTACTCGGTGTACGCGCCGAAGATGATCTCCGAGTCGGCCACCGGCATGTCGAACGGCGGGCGCTGCAGCTCCGCGAGCCCGGCCGTGAAGAACACCAGCCCGCCGACGATCTGCCACGGCACCCACCACCAGTGGAAGGCGTCGAGGATGCCGGGCAGCGAGAGCGTGCCGGCGGCCATCGCGACGGACGCGGCGGCGAGCAGCATCGGCAGCTCGTACGCCAGCAGCTGCGCGGCCGTACGGAGGCCACCGAGCAGGGAGAACTTGTTCGCCGAGGCCCAGCCGGCCATCAGGGAGCCGAGGACGCCGACGCCCATCACCGCGAGCACGAAGAAGACGCCCGCGTCGAGCGCCTGGCCGACCGCGTTGCCCGGGCCGACCGGGATGGCGATCAGGACGAGCAGGTACGGCAGCAGGGCGACGGCCGGCGCGAGCTGGAAGATCCGCCGGTCGGCACCCGCCGGGACGATGTCCTCCTTCTGCGCGAACTTCACGCCGTCGGCGACCAGCTGCGCCCAGCCGTGGAAGCCGCCCGCGTACATCGGGCCGAGGCGGCCCTGCATGTGCGCCATGACCTTGTGCTCGGTCTGGCCGATGACGAGCGGGAAGACCAGGAAGATCACGAAGACGGCGAGGACGCGGAGGACGATCGCGAGCGTGTCACTCATGCGGGGCCGCCTCCTGTCTCGTCGTCGGTGCGGTCGGTGCCGCGGGGACGTGCGGTGTCGTCGGTACGTGCCGTGTCGTCGGCCGGTGCGTCCTTACGGGCGCCGCCCTCGGCCTTCGGGGCGGGCTCGGAGGGCTCGGCCTTCGGGGTCTCGCCCTCGGGTGACGGCTTGTCCCCGGAGGACGGCTCGCCCTCCGATGACGGCTCGCCTTCGAACGCGGGACGCGCATGGTGCCACGGTGCGTCCGAAGAGCGCGGAGCGGTCCGGGGGGCGGACGCCGCGGTGTCCGGTGCCGTCGGCCCCGTCGTACGGGCCGGGTCCGCGGCCGCCTCCTTGGCGGCCTCGGCGGCCTTCGGGGCCTCCGTGTCCTTCGGCGGTTCGACGCCCTTGGAGTCGGGCGTCTCGGCGGCCGCGGCGGCCTGCTGGCTCGCCGACCCGGCGCTCACGCTCCGCGTCCGGCGGGCCGGCCGCTCCCCGGCGGCACCCGCAGCTGCCTCCCGGCCCGCGCCGGCCGCCCGGCCGGCCCCGGCAGCACGCCCCGCCGCACCGGCACCGCCGGCCGCTCGGGCGCCCCGGGCGGCTCCGCGCGCGGGACGGGCCGGAGCGGGCGGCAGCTGGCCCTTGAGCGGGCCCCACTCGTTCGGGTCGGGCACGCCGGGCGGCAGCATCTGGCGGCGCTTGGGGCCGCCGTGCTCGGACTCGCCCGGCTCCTTCGCGCCCGGCCACGCCTTGGCGACCCGCGCGGCGAGCACGAAGTCCTTGCGCAGCGGGTGGCCTTCGAAGCCGTCGGGCAGCAGCAGCGGCGCGAGGCCGGGGTGGCCCGTGAAGTCCACGCCGAACATCTCGTGCGTCTCGCGCTCGTGCCAGCCCGCGCCCGCGTACACGCCGATGGCCGTGGGCAGCACGGCCGCCTCGTGCGGCACGGTCGTCCGTACGAGGAGCCGCCGGATGTCCCCGGTACGGGATACGTCGGCGACGTGCGCGCAGACGCGGAACCCGGTACCGGGCTCGTCGACGGCACTCAGCCAGTCGAAGTACGTGCAGCCCAGGGCGTCCCGGGCGGCGGTCAGCGCGTCGGTCCAGGCCGTGGCCGGTACGTCCACGGTGAGCAGGCCGTATGCCTCCTCGGCCGTGGCCCCGGCCCCGAAGATCCGCTCGGCCGGCTCCGGCAGCCACCCCACGGGCGCCGCGGGCGCGGCTTCGGGGGCAGCTTCGGGCGCGCCTTCGGGGGCCTCGGCGGGCGCCCCTTCAGGTGCCGCGGACGCCCCTTCAGGTGCCGCGGGCTTGCCTTCAGGTGCTGCGGGCGTCGCCTCTTCGGGCGTGCCCGGCTCGGGCGACCGGTCCGTCATCGGGTGTCCTCCCCGGTCTGCTCGGACGGCGGCTGCTCGGTGGTCGGCTGCCCGGGCCCGGCGGCGGGCGGCGCCGGCGGGGCCACCAGCCCGCTCCGCAGCGCCTTGGCCGACGGCCGGCCCGCGCCCTTGCCGGTCTTCCCGGACTCGCCGCCGTGGCCGTACCGCTCCGCCAGCGACTCCTGGGCGATCTTCTCCTGGAGCTTGAGGATGCCCTGCAGCAGCGCCTCGGGGCGCGGCGGGCAGCCCGGTACGTACACGTCCACCGGGATGATCTGGTCGACGCCCTTCGTGACGGAGTACGAGTCCCAGTAGGGGCCGCCGCAGTTGGAGCAGGCCCCGAAGGAGATCACGTACTTCGGCTCGGGCATCTGTTCGTACAGCCGCTTGACCGCGGGCGCCATCTTGTCCGTGACCGTGCCGGACACGACCATCAGGTCGGCCTGGCGCGGGCCGGGCGCGAACGGGATCACGCCGAGCCGGATGAAGTCGTGCCGCGCCATGGACGCGGCGATGAATTCGATCGCGCAGCAGGCGAGCCCGAAGTTGAAGACCCACAGGCTGTAGCGGCGGCCCCAGTTCAGGACCACCTTCATCGGTTCGGGGGCCAGGCGGGCCAGCGGGCCGAGGCGGCGCGGCTCGGGCAGGAGCTCGGGGCCCGGCGAGGCTCCGTTGGCCGCGGAGGCGGGGGTCACGTCCATTCCAGGACGCCCTTCTTCCATGCGTAGAGCAGGCCGACAGCGAGGAAGCCGAGGAAGATGAACATCTCCACCAGCGTGATGCCGCCGAAACCGGGTGCGGCGAAGACCGTCGCCCAGGGGAACAGGAAGATCGAGTCGACGGCGAAGATGACGTACAGGAACGCGTATACGTAGTAGCGGACCTGGGTGTGTGCCCAGCCCTCCCCTACGGGGTCCACTCCGCATTCGTACGTGAGCAGTTTCTCGGGTGTGGGCACCACAGGCCGCATCAGGCGTGCGGACCCGAAGGCGACGGCCACGAAGAGCACGCCGATCACGGCGATGAGCCCGACAGCCGAATAGCCCTGGAAGTAGTCCGCGGCGCTGATGGTGCGTACGGTCGCGTCCGGCACGTCCGCCCCTCGCTCCCTGACTGCTCGTGTGCAGCGGGCCGCCTCGTACGCGCCGTACGCGCCGGGCCACCCCTCTGCAACCGCTTTCGCCGAAATTTTTCGACGATCTGTACTGACGGGAGTCTAGGCCCTGCGGGGGCGGGGCCCATCAGTCCCACCGGCGGGGAGGTGGGGATATCCCCACTTCACCCCACCTATCCACCCCATGGTCGCGGGCCGTGCGGCCCGGCAAGCTGGCCCGTATGACGGTGACCTCCGCCCCGGGCACGCGCCCCCACGAGGGCCACGACGACGCATTCGTCCTGGTTCCTCCCCCGCCCCGCCCGCCCCTGAGCGCCTGGACCTGGCGCGAGATCACGCACCTGCTGTCCAACTTCCCGCTGGACGTGACGGCCTTCGCGCTGCTGGTGAGCTGGCTGGCGGCGAGCCTGGGCCTGTCGGTCACGGTCATCGGGCTGCCGCTGCTCGCGCTGGTCCTGGGGGGCTGCCGGCAGTACGGGAGGCTTGAGCGGGCCAGGGCCCGCGCGCTCCTCGGGGTGCGCGTCGCCGAGCCCAGTCCGCCGCGCGCCCTCGAACGGGGCTTCTTCCCCTGGCTGTGGGCGCGCCTGAAGGACCCGGTCGGCTGGCGGCACGCGCTCTACGTCTTCGTACGGCTGCCGTGGGGCGTGCTCAGTTTCGCGCTCACCTTCGTGTCGCTCTTCGTGGCCTGGCCGGCGCTGCCCTGGGTGGCGCGCGGGCTGACGAACGTGGACCGCGCGCTGATACGGGGGCTGCTGTCGCCCTCGGACGAGCTGGAGCGGCGGATCGCCGAGCTGGAGTCGGGGCGCGGGGCGGTCGTGGACACCGCGGCGGCCGACCTGCGGCGCATCGAGCGCGACCTGCACGACGGGGCGCAGGCCCGCCTCGTGGCGCTCGCCATGGGGCTGGGGCTGGCCAAGGAGAAGCTGCTGGAGGACCCGGACGCGGCGGCGCGAATGGTGGACGAGGCGCACGGCGAGGTGAAGCTGGCCCTTCGGGAGCTGCGCGACCTGGCCCGCGGCATCCACCCGGCGATCCTCACCGACCGCGGCCTGGGCCCGGCGCTCTCGGCGCTGGCCGCGCGCTGCACGGTGCCCGTCACCGTGTCGGCGGACATCGCGAGCCGCCCCGCGCCGGCCATCGAGGGCATCGCGTACTTCACGGTCTCCGAGCTGCTGCAGAACGTCTCCAAGCACGCCCAGGCGCGCAGCGCGTCGGTCGACGTGTGGCGGGCCGAGGACCGGCTGCTCATACAGGTGCGCGACGACGGACGCGGGGGCGCACGGCTGGACGCGGGGAGCGGGCTGGCCGGCCTGTCCGAGCGGCTCGGTTCGGTCGACGGGCTGTTCGTCCTCGACTCGCCCACGGGCGGGCCGACGCAGATCACGGCCGAGCTGCCGTGGCGCAGCGCGCCGTAGCGGGCGCTGCCTCCGGAGGCGGGCGCACCGCCTGAAGGCGGCCTATCCAGGCGGGGAAAGCCCCGCCGCTCATCAGTAGAACGGATGAAACGAGACGCCATGGACACCGCATACGGTTCGCCGTCCCCTGCGCCGCACGCCTCCGAAGGCCGCGGCCCGCACCGCGTCCCCTTCGTGCTGCGCGCGCCCTTCGCCGGCCGGACCTGGCGGGAGTTCCTCTATCTGCTGCTCAGCCTGCCGATCGCCATCGTGATGTTCACCTACGCCGTCACGATGACGTCGCTCGGCGCGGGCCTGCTGATCACGTTCCTCGGCATACCCGTACTGGCCGCGGGCCTCGTCGGCTGCCGCGGACTCGGCGCGCTGGAGCGCGTACGGGCGCGTGCCCTGCTCGGCCTGGAAGTGCGCGCTCCCGAACCGGTCCGCGCCACCAAGCCGAGCCTGATGGGCCGCATCGGCGCGGTGCTGAAGAGCGGCACGTCCTGGCGGCACCTCCTGTACTGCCTGCTGCACTTCCCGTGGGCGGTCTTCGCGTTCACCGTCTCGGTGACGCTGTGGTCGCTCGGCTGGAGCCTGTTCACGTACCCGCTGTGGCGCTGGACCTTCCCGATGTACCTCGGCCGGGACGGCATCCAGCTGTTCGGGGACGGGACGCACAGCATGTATCTGGACACCCCCTTCGAGATCGCCGTGACCAGCGTCGTCGGGCTGCTGGTCGTACTGGTCTGGGGCGGGGCCGTGCGCGGCCTCAGCCAGGTGGACCGGTTGCTGGTGCACGGACTGCTGGGCCCGTCCCGGCTGGCCGGCCGGGTCACGGAGCTGGAGTCGGACCGTACGGCGGTGTCCGAGACCGCGGCCGCCGACCTGCGGCGGATAGAGCGCGATCTGCACGACGGGGCGCAGGCCCGGCTCGTGGCGCTCGCCATGGATTTGGGGCTGGCCAAGGAGAAGCTGCAGGAGGACCCGGAGGCCGCCGCCCGCATGGTGGACGAAGCGCACGGCGAGGTGAAGATCGCGCTCCAGGAGCTGCGCGACCTGGCCCGCGGCATCCACCCGGCGATCCTCACCGACCGCGGTCTGGACCCGGCGCTCTCCGCGCTCGCCGCGCGCTGCACGGTGCCGGTGCAGGTCAGCGTGGATCTGACGGCGCGGCCCGCCGCGGCGATCGAGGGGATCGCGTACTTCACGGTCTCGGAGCTGCTGCAGAACGTCTCCAAGCACGCGCGGGCGAGCGGCGCGTCGGTCGATGTGTGGCGGGCCGAGGACCGGCTGATCGTGCTGGTCTCCGACAACGGCCGGGGCGGCGCGCACACCGGTTCCGGCAGCGGCCTGGCGGGCCTGGCCGAGCGGCTGGACGCGGTGGACGGGCTGCTGGTCATCGACTCGCCGGCGGGCGGCCCGACGGCGATCACGGCGGAGCTGCCCTGGCGCGACTGACGGCGCGGCTGACGGCCGACTGACGGCGCGGCTGACGGCCGGCGGGCGGCCGGCGGGCGGGGCGTGGCGGAGGCGGCGGAAGCCGTCTCCGCCGATCGTCGTACCGCGCCTACCGCGCGGAGATCCCGCAGGTCCGCGCGGTGCTCCCGCGGCCGTCCGCAATCGGCCATTCCGAGTTATCCACAACCCGCACGGTGATCCGACGCGCGCGTCCGAATCCTGGGATGCTGATGAACGTCGAGCCGAGAACGGGTGGGGGAGCCGAAGATCGTGGAGAACAGCGTGCGGGTGGTCATCGCCGAGGATTCAGTGCTGCTGAGAGAGGGCCTGACGCGGCTGCTGACCGATCGGGGGCATGAGGTCGTCGCCGGTGTGGGCGACGCGGAGGCGCTGATCAAGGCCATCGGGGAGCTGGCCGCCGAGGGGGAGCTGCCGGACGTGGTCGTCGCGGACGTCCGTATGCCGCCGACGCACACGGACGAGGGGGTGCGTGCCGCGGTCCGGCTGCGCCGGGACCATCCCGACCTGGGAGTACTGGTGCTGTCGCAGTATGTCGAGGAGCAGTACGCGACGGAGCTGCTGGCCGGTTCGAGCCGGGGCGTCGGCTATCTGCTCAAGGACCGGGTAGCCGAAGTCCGTGAGTTCGTCGACGCGGTGGTGCGGGTCGCGGAAGGCGGCACGGCGCTCGACCCGGAGGTCGTCGCCCAGTTGCTGGGCCGCAGCCGTAGGCAGGACGTACTGGCCGGCCTCACCCCGCGGGAGCGCGAGGTGCTGGGACTGATGGCCGAGGGACGGACGAACTCCGCGATAGCCCGGCAGCTGGTGGTGAGCGACGGCGCGGTGGAGAAGCACGTCAGCAACATCTTCCTCAAGCTCGGCCTCGCCCCGAGTGACGGGGATCACCGTCGTGTACTTGCAGTGCTCACCTACCTCAACTCCTGACCACCTGACAGGCTGTCAGCCGACGGTGCCGGTGCGGGGGTCACTCCGGCACGGAGTACGGAGCGCTGATCAACCGTTGAAGCACGGAGAGCGTCCTACAGAAGAAGCCGCGGGGGGCGGATGATTCATGGCGAAATATGACAGAGCGGCATCTCGCGCCTGCAGCCACCATGCGAGCGCAGCGTCTCACTTTCACGTCCAGCATGTGATCGCCTCAAGGAAGGCGACCCTTACCCACGTACGATGGCCATGGGACGACAGGTCCGCACGTTGCGTCCCGGATGCCCTGCCCACGGCGGGGACACCCCAGGCCCTGAGGGAGGTCCGAAGCAGTGACCAGCCAGGTCAGTAGCCCAGCCGACAAGACCGACGGTGCGCTCGCAGGGGAACAGCCGCAACCCCCTGCCACGGAGAACGGCGCCGGCAAGGAGGTCCGCAGGCTGGACCGGGTGATCATCCGGTTCGCGGGCGACTCCGGTGACGGTATGCAGCTCACGGGTGACCGGTTCACCTCCGAGACGGCCTCGTTCGGCAACGACCTGTCGACCCTGCCGAACTTCCCCGCCGAGATCCGGGCGCCCGCCGGCACCCTGCCCGGCGTGTCCAGCTTCCAGCTGCACTTCGCCGACCACGACATCCTCACGCCCGGTGACGCGCCCAACGTCCTGGTCGCGATGAACCCGGCGGCGCTGAAGGCCAACCTCGCGGACGTGCCGCGCGGCGCGGACATCATCGTGAACACCGACGAGTTCACCAAGCGCCCGATGGCGAAGGTCGGGTACGCCACCAGCCCACTGGAGGACGGCTCGCTGGAGGCGTACAACGTCCATCCGGTGCCGCTGACGACGCTGACGATCGAGGCGCTGAAGGACTTCGGCCTGTCCCGGAAGGAGGCCGAGCGGAGCAAGAACATGTTCGCGCTGGGCCTGCTGTCGTGGATGTACCACCGTCCGACGGAGAGCACCGAGGCGTTCCTGCGGCAGAAGTTCGCCAAGAAGCCGGACATCGCCGAGGCGAATGTCGCCGCCTTCCGGGCGGGCTGGAACTTCGGCGAGACCACCGAGGACTTCGCGGTCTCCTACGAGGTGGCGCCGGCGACGAAGGCGTTCCCGACGGGCACGTACCGCAACATCTCGGGCAATCTGGCACTGTCCTACGGCCTGGTGGCCGCGGGCCGCCAGGCGGACCTGCCGCTCTACCTCGGCTCGTATCCGATCACCCCGGCCTCCGACATCCTGCACGAGCTGTCCAAGCACAAGAACTTCGGTGTGCGGACCTTCCAGGCGGAGGACGAGATCGCGGGGATCGGCGCGGCGCTGGGCGCGGCGTTCGGCGGCTCGCTCGCGGTGACCACCACCTCAGGGCCCGGTGTGGCGCTGAAGTCGGAGACGATCGGCCTGGCCGTCAGCCTGGAACTGCCGCTGCTGATCGTGGACATCCAGCGCGGCGGCCCCTCCACGGGCCTGCCGACCAAGACCGAGCAGGCGGACCTGCTGCAGGCGATGTACGGGCGCAACGGCGAGGCGCCGGTGCCGATCGTCGCGCCGAAGACCCCGGCGGACTGCTTCGACGCGGCGCTGGACGCGGCCCGTATCGCGCTGACCTACCGCACGCCGGTCTTCCTGCTCTCCGACGGTTACCTGGCCAACGGCTCCGAGCCGTGGCGCATCCCGGAGGTCGACGAACTGCCGGACCTGCGCGTGCAGTTCGCCGCCTCGGCCAACCACGAGTTGGCGGACGGCACCGAGGTCTTCTGGCCGTACAAGCGCGACCCGCAGACCCTGGCCCGCCCCTGGGCGGTGCCGGGCACCCCGGGCCTGGAGCACCGCATCGGCGGCATCGAGAAGCAGGACGGCACGGGCAACATCTCCTACGACCCGGCCAACCACGACTTCATGGTCCGCACCCGGCAGGCCAAGATCGACGGCATCGAGGTCCCCGACCTGGAGGTCGACGACCCGTCAGGCGAGGCCGACACGCTGGTGATCGGCTGGGGTTCGACGTACGGCCCGATCACCGCGGCCGTGCGCCGGGTGCGCCGCGCCGGCGGCGAGATCGCCCAGGCGCACCTGCGCCACCTCAACCCCTTCCCGGGGAATCTCGGGGCGGTGCTGGGGCGTTACGACAAGGTGGTCGTCCCCGAGATGAACCTCGGCCAGCTCGCCACCTTGCTGCGGGCGAAGTTCCTCGTGGACGCCCGGTCCCACACCCAGGTCAGCGGGATGCCCTTCAAGGCAGAGCAGCTCGCCGCCCACCTCGAAGAGGTTATGAAGCAGGGCCCGAAGGAGGCCATCAATGACTGAGACGATCGCGGAGGGTGCGGCGCAGATCGAGGCGCTTTCCCTGGTGCCCAAGGCCGAGGCCAAGCAGTCCATGAAGGACTTCAAGTCCGATCAGGAAGTGCGCTGGTGTCCCGGCTGCGGCGACTACGCCGTCCTCGCCGCCGTGCAGGGCTTCATGCCCGAGCTCGGTCTGGCGAAGGAGAACATCTGCTTCGTCTCCGGCATCGGCTGCTCCTCCCGCTTCCCGTACTACATGAACACCTACGGGATGCACTCCATCCACGGCCGCGCCCCGGCCATCGCCACGGGCCTGGCCTCCTCGCGGCGCGACCTGTCGGTGTGGGTGGTCACCGGTGACGGCGACGCGCTCTCCATCGGCGGCAACCACCTCATCCACGCCCTGCGCCGCAACGTCAACCTCAAGATCCTGCTGTTCAACAACCGGATCTACGGCCTGACCAAGGGCCAGTACTCGCCCACCTCCGAGGTCGGCAAGATCACCAAGTCGACGCCGATGGGCTCGCTGGACGCGCCCTTCAACCCGGTCTCGCTGGCGATCGGCGCCGAGGCGTCCTTCGTGGCCCGCACGGTGGACTCCGACCGCAAGCACCTGACGAGCGTGCTCCGCCAGGCCGCCGCCCATCCCGGCACGGCGCTGGTGGAGATCTACCAGAACTGCAACATCTTCAACGATGGCGCGTTCGAGGTGCTCAAGGACAAGGACAAGGCCGAGGAGGCCGTGATCCGCCTGGAGCACGGGCAGCCGATCCGGTTCGGCGCTCCCGCCGAGGACGGCCTCGGCTCCAAGGGCGTCGTCCGCGACCCGCTCACCGGCGACCTGAAGGTCATCGACGTCGCCGAGGAAGGGACGGACGCCGTGCTCGTGCACGACGCGCACAACCCCTCCCCCACCACGGCCTTCGCCCTCTCCCGGCTCGCCGACCCCGACACCCTGCACCACACGCCCATCGGCGTGCTGCGCAGCGTGGACCGGCCGGTGTACGACACCCTGATGTCCGACCAGCTGGACGCGGCCATCGAGCAGAAGGGCAAGGGCGACCTCGCCACCCTGCTCGCCGGCAACGACACCTGGACGGTCGTCGGCTGACGGCCGGGCGGCCCTTACGGCCGCCGCCTTCTCTCCCGGCTGCCCGGGACCGCCCCTGCGGGCGCGGTCCCGGGCAGCCGTACGTGTGCCCGCCCCGGCCTGCCCGACTCCGGATATGTAACGACCGTATTTGAGATACGGGCATGACATGCGAGGCCGGCGGCGTTACCTTCGGAGAGCTCGGCACGCCGCGCCGACGCCCGCCCCCGCTCGCCCAGGAGGACCCCTTGCCGTCTCCGTCCGACCAGCGCACCGGCCTGGCCTACGGCTTCGTGGCGTACGGCATGTGGGGCTTCCTCCCCCTCTACTGGCACCTGCTGTCCGCCGCCTCCCCCACCGAGATCCTGGCCAGCCGCATGGCCTGGTCGCTGCCGGTGGCCCTGGTCTTCCTGATCGCGCTGCGCCGCTGGTCCTGGATACGCCCGCTGCTGCGGCAGCCGAAGCGGCTCGGCATGGTGGTGGCGGCGGCCGCCGTCATCTCGGTGAACTGGTACCTCTACATCTGGGCGGTCAACGCCGGCCATGTGCTGGAGGCGTCCCTCGGGTACTTCATCAACCCGCTGGTCAGCATCGCCTTCGGCGTGATCTTCCTGCGCGAGCGGCTGCGTCCGCCGCAGTGGGCCGCGGTCGGCGTCGGCACGCTGGCGGTGCTCGTGATGGCCGTGGCGTACGGCCGGGTGCCCTGGATCGCGCTCGGCCTCGCGCTGTCCTTCGCCACGTACAGCCTGGTCAAGAAGGGCATCAAGCTCGGTGGCATCGAGGGCTTCAGCACGGAGACGGTGATCCAGTTCCTGCCCGCGCTGGCGTACCTGATCCTCCTCGGCGTACGCGGCGAGTCCGGCTTCGCCGGCGGCGGCATCGGGCAGGCCGCGCTGCTCGCGGGCACCGGCCTCGCCACCGCGCTGCCGCTGATCGCCTTCGGCGCGGCCGCCGTCCGGCTGCCGCTCTCGGTGCTCGGCATGCTCCAGTACCTCGCGCCGACCTTCCAGTTCGTCCTCGGCCTCACCGTCTTCCACGAGGCCATGCCGCCCGAGCGCTGGGCGGGCTTCGCCCTCGTGTGGCTGGCGCTCGCCGTGCTGACCTGGGACGCGCTGCGCACGGCGCGGACGTCCCGGGCCGCTGCCCGTACGAGTACCGCTCCTCAGGCCGTGACGTCGCGCGTCGTGAAGCGGGCCCAGGCCGCCGAGCCGAAGACCAGCGCGTAGACCGCCTGGAGGCCGAGGTTGCGGCGGATGTCCTCCCAGTAGACCGGGTCGCGCAGCAGGTCGGCGAAGCTCAGCCAGTAGTGCGGGAAGAGGTACGGCTGGACGGCGTTCAGCTGCGGAATGGTGTTCAGGATCTGCAGGGTGATCACCACTCCCACGGTCATCGCCATGGCCGCGATGCCGCTGCCGGTGAGCGTGGAGACGAACAGCCCCAGCGCCGCCACGCCGATCAGCGAGAGTGCGACCACGCCCGCGACGGCGAGCGCCCGCAGCAGCCCCTCCGCGAACGGCACGGTCGTCCCCGACAGCAGCGTGACCTCGCCCAGCGGGAAGAGCAGCGCGCCGACGGCCAGCGCCGACGCAGCCACCACCAGGGTCGCCACCAGGCAGAACACCAGCGTGGCCGCGTACTTGACGAGCAGCAGACGGGTCCGCCCGGCCGGGGCGACGAGCAGGTACCGCAGCGTTCCGGCGCCCGCCTCGCCCGCGATCGCGTCCCCGGCGACCACGCCGAGCGCCATCGGCAGAAACACCGGCAGGGTGGCCGCGAGGGAGGTGAAGACCAGGAAGAGGCCGTTGTTCGTGACCAGGGAGATGAAGGCCGGGCCGCCGCGGGCCCCGCCGTCCGCGGTCTGGACGCGGACGGCGATCCCGACCAGTACCGGCACCAGGGCCAGCACGGCGAGCAGGACGAGGGTGCGGCGGCGCCGGAACGTCATGCCGATCTCATTGCGCAGCAGGCCGAGCGTCCACAGCGGACGCGGCCCCCGGGAGACCGCCGCCCGCCGCGCCGCCTCGGCCGTCCCGGCCCCCGCCGCCTCGGCCCGCGCCGTCTCAGTCCCCGCCGTCTCAGCCCGCGACATCGAAGCCCTCCCCCGTCAGTGCCACGAAGACGTCCTCCAGCGAGGCGCGTTCGGTGCCGAAGCCGCGGACCCGCACGCCGGCCGTGACGAGCGCGGCGTTCAGGTCGGCCGGATCCCATCGCTCGCCCGCATCGGCCGGATCAGCTGCCCCACCCGCGTCGGCCGGATCCGGTCCCCCGGCCGTGCCGCCCGGGTCCGGCGGCAGCTCGCCCGTCACCCGGTCCTCGGTGACGACGAGACCGGTCACGCCGTACTCCTTCAGTACCCGGGCCGCGTCCGCGGTGTCCGGGGTGGTGACGGCCAGCCGGCCACGGGCGCCGGCCGCCAGCCCGGCCACCGTGCCCTGGGTGATCAGCCGGCCGCGGGACATCACGGCGGCGTGCGTGCAGACCTGTTCGATCTCGTCCAGGAGATGCGAGGAGAGGAAGACGGTCGTGCCGTCGGCGGCCAGCTCGCGCACCAGGCCGCGGATCTCCCGCATCCCCTGCGGGTCCAGGCCGTTGGTCGGCTCGTCCAGGACCAGCAGCTCGCGGGGGCGGAGCAGGGCGGCGGCCAGCCCGAGCCGCTGCTTCATGCCGAGGGAGTACGCGCGTGCCTTCTTGCCGGCGGCGGCCGCGAGGCCCACCCGTTCCAGGGCGGCGGCGACCCGCGCGGCCCGGGTGCGGGGATCGGCGGTCGGGTCGGCGGCGTCGTACCGCAGGAGGTTGGCCCGCCCGGTGAGGAAGCCGTACAGGGCCGGGCCCTCGATGAGCGCGCCGACCCGGGGCAGTACCCGCCGCGCGGCGCCGGGCATCGGCTCGCCGAGCAGCCGGGCGCCGCCCGCCGTCGGCTCGATCAGGCCCATCAGCATGCGGATCGTGGTGGTCTTGCCCGAGCCGTTGGGGCCGAGGAAGCCGAAGATGCTGCCGGGCGGCACGGACAGGTCGAGCCCGTCGACGGCCGGCGGCCCGCTGCCGTACGTCTTGGTCAGGCCGCGCGTTTCGATAACGGGCGCACCGGGACGCGCTCCGTCCTCCCCGTCCGGCGACGGTGGCGCCATGCACTCCCCCACTACGGTCCGGGCCGGGGGCGCGGCCGCCACACGGAGCGTCGGCCGCGCCCGGTCGGCGAGCTGCCGAGGGCGGTGGTGGCCGGGCGCCACCACCGCCGCGGTCACTTCGCCGCGTCGGCCGCCTTGATCAGGGTCTGCCGGTCGACGGCGCCGACGTAGACCGTGCCGTCGTCCGTCATCAGGGCGTTGACCAGGCGCGTACTGAAGAGGTGGCCCGAGCCGAAGCCGCCGGTCACCTTCTCGCCCAGCGAGTCCAGGAACTTCCCGGCGTCGCCCGCGGCGGCACCGGCCTTGGACGCCTCCGCCTTGTGGCCCGCGGCGCCTTCCTTGCCCGGGGCCGCGCCGGCGCCCTCGATCTTCGCGATCGCGGTCCAGCCGTGGCCGATGACGTCCATGCCACCCCGGTCGCCGGACCGCGCCCCGTTCAGGCCCTGCGGCAGCCCGCCGGGCAGGCCCTTCGGGAGGTCCCCGGCCTCGGTCCCGGCCGCGTCGTCGTGCCGCTGCGTACGGACCCGGTCGCCGTCGATGATCTTCGCGCCCTTGGGCGGGGCGAAGGCGAAGGTGCCCGCAGCGGGCTTGGCGAAGTCGACCGTGGTGAACCCCGCTTCCAGGGCCGGTGCGCCGCCGCTCTTCGGCGTCAGCGTGAACTTCAGCGGTACGCCGTTGTCCGCGTCCACCGCGATGCGCACGGAACCGACCGTGGAGCCGGCCTGCTTGGGCTTGACCAGCAGCTGGTAGGCGTCCCGCCCGGCGACCTTGGCGGTGCCATCGACGGTGACCGACGTGGTGTCACCGGCCGCGTCCAGGACGTGCTCGGCGAGCTCCTGCGGGGTGACGTCGCCCAGGCCCTTCGGCACGGCCCGGCGCTGCTCGCCCTTCTTCGCGGTGTCCGCCTCCGGGCCGGTGGCGCGGAAGGCGGTATTGCTGCCGCTGTCGTACCCCCACACCTTTTCGCCGTCGCGGACCAGGCTGTACTCGGCGGCCTTGTCGATGACGGACACCCGCTGCCGGTCGGGTCCGTCGGCGGCGACCCGCAGCGTGTGCGTGCCGGACGCCAGCTCCATGAGCTTGTCCTTCGGGTCGGCGGACGCGCCGCCCTTGCCCTGACCGGAGCCCAGCGCTCCCGCGCCCATGCCGCCGGGCAGTTCCGGCAGGCCGAGGTCCGTGCTGGTCCGTACCGTGCCGGACAGCTGCTGCACGTCCGACGCCGCTACCTTCGCGATCAGGTCCTGCGCGGATATCTCCGGCAGGTCGGGATCGCCGGCTCCGGCGAACGCGGGGACCAGCCCGATCGTCGCCGCCGCCACCCCCGCCACCGCGACGGGGACGCCGTACCGGACGACCTTGCGGCGTCCCGTACGTTTCCCCCCGTCGTCCCATTCACCGGTGACCCGTGACGCTTCGTTCCGTGGCATGTGCTTCTACCTCCGTCGTAGGCGGCGGTCTCAACGCAACGCACTCGTCCACACCTCGGGCTCATTGTGTCCCGCTCCGCCATGGCGTGGTGGTGTCAATGCCACCAAATCCGCCATCCCGAAGCGTCAGCCCCGGGGCCGGAACCATGTACTGCTGAAGGATGAGACGACCCCTGAGGGGCGGCGCGCGGCGTACTGCCACGGGCGAAGCCCGGCGTACTCCCGCCGGGCTTCTGTACGGAGTTCGAGCGCGGGCGGTCAGCCCGCCCGGTACACCACCGCGTCGCACAGCTCCTGGAGAGCCGTCTTCGCCGCGCAGTCCGGCAGCGGGGCCAGCGTCGCGCGGGCCTCCTCGGCGTACCGGATGGTGTCGCGGCGGGCCTGCCGCAGGGCGGCGTGGGCGCGCAGCCCGGCCAGCGCCTCGGCGTGCCGGGCGTCGTCGGTGAGGTCCTCGTCCAGGAGGGCGGCCAGCGCACGGTCCTCCTCGGTGGCCGCGTCGGAGGCGGCGAGCGCGCGAAGGTGCAGGACCGGCAGCGTCGGGATGCCCTCGCGCAGGTCGGTGCCGGGGGTCTTGCCGGACTCGCCCGCGTCGCTGGCGATGTCCAGCACGTCGTCGGCGAGCTGGAAGGCGGTGCCCAGGCGCTCGCCGTACTGCGTGAGGATGTCGACCGTGGCCTCGTCGGCGCCGGACATCATCGCGCCGAAGCGGCCGGCGACGGCGATCAGCGAGCCGGTCTTGCCCGCGATGACGTCGAGGTAGTGCCCGACCGGGTCACGGCCGTCGCGCGGCCCCGCGGTCTCCAGGATCTGGCCGGTCACCAGGCGTTCGAACGCCTCGGCCTGGATGCGGACCGCTTCCGGGCCCAGGTCGGCCAGGATGTGCGAGGCGCGCGCGAAGAGGAAGTCGCCGGTCAGGACGGCGAGCGAGTTGCCCCAGCGGGCGTTGGCGCTCTCCACACCGCGGCGCACGTCCGCCTCGTCCATGACGTCGTCGTGGTACAGCGTCGCCAGGTGCGTCAGCTCCACGACGACGGCCGAGGGCACGATGCCCGGCGCGTGCGGGTCACCGAACTGGGCGGCCAGCATCACCAGCAGCGGCCGGAAACGTTTGCCACCCGCGCGGACGAGATGCTGCGCGGCGTCGGTGATGAACGGCACGTCGCTCTTGGTGGCCTCCAGCAGGCCCTCCTCGACAGCCGCCAACCCGGCCTGGACATCGGCCTCAAGAGCCTGGTCCCGCACGCTCAGCCCGAAGGGCCCGACGACGGTCACGAGGGTTACTCCTGTCTGCTGACGATCAAACGGATTGTCGATCTGTCGCTGTCTCCACCATTGGCCAGCGTATCCGGTCGCAGTTCGATCACCATGAGCGCCCGTCCGTCTGCCGCACCCGGCGGCCCGGAGGGCGGCGCCGCACCGGGCCCGGTATGTTCTTGATCACCCAACGTCGTGGGTTTTGTACCGGGAGGAACGGACAGCAGAAGCAAGTTAATCCACCCGAGTCCCAGGAGCCACACCCGTGTCCGGACCACCGCACCCCCGCGACGAGCATTCCTTCCTCGGTCACCCGCGCGGCCTGCTGACCCTCTCGGGCCTGGAGGTCTGGGAACGGTTCTCCTTCCTCGGCATGCAGGCCATTCTGGTGCTGTACTTCGCCGATCAGGTCGCGCACGGCGGCCTGGGCATGGCCGAGAACACCGCCGCCTCCGTCACCGCGGCCTACGGCACCCTGGTCTACCTCGTCTCGGTCGCCGGCGGCTGGCTCGCCGACCGGATGCTCGGGTCCTACCGCGCGGTCCTGTGGGGCGGCGTCCTGATCGCCTGCGGCCACTACTCCATGGCGGTGCCCACCGCGGCCATGACCTGGGTGGGCCTGGGCCTGATCATCGCCGGCACGGGCCTGCTGAAGCCGAACGTCTCGACCATGGTCGGCAAGCTCTACGCGACCGAGGACGAGCGCCGGGACGCGGGCTTCGCGCTGTACTACATGGGCATCAACATCGGCGCCTTCCTCGCCCCGCTGATCATCGGCTGGCTGGGCCAGAAGCAGGGCTGGCACTGGGGCTTCTCGGCCGCCGCGATCGGCATGACGCTGGGTCTGATCCAGTACGTCGCGGGCCGCAAGGGCCTCGCGGGCCGCAAGCACAGCGCCGAGTTCGCCCTGCCGCAGGCGGCGATGCGCCGCGCGACCTGGCTGATCGCCGGCGGCTGCGTGCTGGTCGCCGCCGTCGCCACGGGCCTGGCCCTGGCCGGCTGGCTGACCATGGACCGCACGGTGGACATGCTGACCGTGATCTCGGTGATCGCGCCCGTCGCGTACTTCGTGGTGATGTTCCGCAGCCCCCGGGTGAGCACCGAGGAACGCGGCCGGCTCCGCCCCTACCTCGTGCTCTTCGCCGCCTCGGTGGTCTTCAACTTCGTCCTCTTCCAGTCGTACTCGACGATGACGCTGCTGGCCGCGAGCCATGCCGACACCGAGATCCTCGGCTGGGAGTTCCCCTCGACCTGGTACGGCTCCGTGCTCGGCGGCGCCGAAGTACTGCTCGCGCCGGTCGTCGCGGCCGTCTGGGTCAAGCTCGGCAGGCGCCAGCCGCACGCCTCCCACAAGATCGCCTACGGCGTGATCCTGGGCGGCCTGTCCTTCCTCGTGATGGTCCCCGCGACGCACGGGCAGACCGGCGACTGGAAGATGGCCGCCTGGTGGCTCCTGATCTCCTTCGTCCTGCTCGGCCTCGGCGACATCCTGCTGGAGACCACCGGCATGTCCGCGACGACCAAGCTCGCGCCCGCCGCCTTCGCCAGCCAGACGATGGCCCTGTGGTTCCTCTCCCTCGCCCTGGCCAACGGCATCCAGGCGCAGGTCGTGAAGTACTTCGGCGAGATCGCCAACGACCTGTACTTCGGCCTCAACGGCGGCTTCGCGGTCGTCGTGGGCCTCGCGGTGATCGCCGCCGGACCCTGGCTGCGCCGCACCATGCACCCCGTTCACTGACCCCCCATTGGACCCGGCACCATGCGCATCCGCACCGACTTCCCGTACCGGACGTTCTGCGAGGACGTCCGCATCCCCCTCCCGGACGGCACGCAGCTCTACGCCCGCGTCTGGCGCCCGTACGGCACGGAGCCCGTCCCCGCGCTGCTCGAATACCTGCCCTACCGGCTGAGCGACTGGACCGCGCCGCGCGACGCCCAGCGCCACCCGTACTACGCGGGCCACGGCTACGCCTCCGTCCGCGTCGACGTCCGCGGCCACGGCAACTCCGAGGGCCTGCCGACCGACGAGTACTCCGAGACCGAGCTGGCCGACGGCGTGGCCGTCATCGAGTGGCTGGCCGCGCAGCCGTGGTGCTCCGGCAAGGTCGGGATGTTCGGCATCTCCTGGGGCGGCTTCAACAGCCTCCAGCTGGCCGCCCGCGCGCCCGAGGCGCTGAAGGCGATCGTCACGGTCTGCTCGGCGGACGACCGGTTCGACAACGACGTGCACTACATGGGCGGCTCGCTGCTCGCCGTGGACATGCATGCCTGGGCCGCCACGATGCTCGCCTTCGTCTCGCGCCCGCCGGACCCGGCGCAGGTCGGCGAGGGCTGGCGCAAGCAGTGGACGGACCGCCTCGAAGCGGTCGACCCGTTCATCCACACCTGGCTGGACCACCAGTCGCGGGACGCGTACTGGCAGCACGGCAGCGTCTGCGAGGACTACTCCGCGATCAAGGCGGCGGTGCTCGCCGTCGGCGGCTGGCACGACCCGTACCGGGACACCGCGCTGCGCCTGGTCCAGCACCTCGACGCGCCCGTACGCGGGCTCATCGGGCCCTGGTCGCACCAGTACCCGGACCGCGGCCTGCCGCCGGGCCCCGCGATCGGCTTCCTCCAGGAGACGCTGCGCTGGTGGGACCACTGGCTCAAGGGGGAGGACCGGGGCGTCGAGGACGACCCGCTGCTGCGCTCCTGGATCAGCGAGTCGCACCCGCCGGCCACGGTGTACGACGAGCTGCCGGGCCGCTGGGTCGCCGACCCCGCCTGGCCCTCGCCGAACGTCACGCCGACGGCGTACACCCTGCCGGGCGACCGGCCGCTGCCGGTCCGTTCGCCGCAGCACACCGGCGTCGACGCGGGCCGCTACTTCCCGTTCGGCAACGACGCGGACCTGCCGCCCGACCAGCGCGAGGAGGACGGCCGCTCGGTCTGCTTCGACCTGCCGGAGCTGACCGAACGGGTCGAGATCCTCGGCCGGCCGCGGGTCACCCTGCGACTGACCTCCGAGGTGCCGCGCGGCCAGGTCATCGCCCGCGTCTGCGACGTGGCGCCGGACGGCTCGTCCACGCTGGTCACCCGCGGCGTGCTCAACCTCCTCACCCGGCACGGCCGGGACCGGGCCGTGGAGTGGACGCCGGGCGCCACGGAGGACGTGACCTTCGAGCTGAACGGCATCGGACACGCGTTCCCCGCCGGGCACCGCATCCGCGTCGCACTGTCCTCCGCGTACTGGCCGTGGATCTGGCCGCACGCCGGCAGCGAGGCGGGCTGGACGGTCGACCCGGCCGCCAGCACCGTCGAACTCCCGGTCCGCACCCCGGGCACCGAGGAGCCGGAGATCACCTTCGAGGCGCCCGAGCAGTCCGAGCCGCTCGGCGTGGTCTTCCCCGGCGGCGCCGACCAGCGGCCCGAGCGGAAGGTCGTCCGCGATGTCGCGGCCGGCACCTGGACGCTGGAGGTGGACCCGCGCTACGGCGGCACCCGGATCTACCCGGACGGGCTGGAGTTCACCGAGGACGCGCTGGAGACGTACCGGATCGACAGCGCTGACCCGGAGAGCGCGGCGACCCGCTCGGACTGGTCGATCCGGCTGCACCGGCCGGAGCTCGGCTGGGACGCGCGCATCGAGACCCGCTCGCAGATCACCACGGAGGGCGGGGACTTCGTGACGGAGAACGAGGTCGTGTGCCGGGACGGGGACGAGGAGGTCTTCCGCCGGACCTGGCACCGCCGGATCCCCCGCACGGCGGTGTGAGCCCGAAGAACGGCCGGGCCTCGTACGGCATCAACTGCCGTACGAGGCCCGGCCGTTCAGGGGCGCGGGGAACTGCGCGCCCAGCCACGACGGCGCCGCAGCCGACAAACCGCCCCCCGCGGAGCGTTACCGGGTGCGGGCCAGCGAAGCGGCCAGCCGCGGCGAGGCGAACTCCGTGCCGCAGACAAAGCGCATCACCGGGCCGTAACTGGCCGCCGCCGGCAGCCCCGTGAAGTACAGGCCCGGCACGGACGACTCGAAGCCGGCGCCCAGCCGCGGGCCGCCCGCGCCCACCGCCAGCTCCGTGCGCAGCCCCTGCCCGAGGAAGTCCAGCGCGCCCAGGTCGACCCGGTACCCGGTGGCCGCCAGCACGTGGTCGGCGGCCAGCTCACCGTCGTACCCGTCGGAGCCGCGCAGCGACAGCACGGGACGGCCGCCCTCCACCCGGGCCCGGACGATCCGCCGCCCGGTGGTCACCTGCACCCGGCCCACGAACCGGTCCCGCAGCCACCACGCGCCCAGCGGCCCCAGCACCCGCTTGACCAGGAACTGCCGGGTCGGCGCCGGCAGATAACGGAAGCCGTCCGCGTGGTACGAGAAGGCGTACAGCGACCAGGCGTTGCCGAACGGCGTCTCGGGGCGCAGCTTCGGCTGTTGGTCCGGCGGCGCGCCGAAGCCGACCGCCTGCCGGCCCCGGGCCAACACCCGCACCGAGGCGCCGGCGTCCGCGAGCAGCACCGCGCTCTCCAGCGCCGACTGTCCGGCGCCCACGACCACGACCTCGCGGCCCGCGAACCCGGACAGGTCGGCGTGCTGGGAGGTGTGCGAGATGGGCCCAGTGGGGGTCGGTCCATCCGGTACGGCGTCGGCCAGCTCACCGGGCAGGTGGGCGAAGCCGCTGAGCCCCGTGGCCACGACCACGGCCCGGGCGCGGAACTGCTCGCCGCTGTCCAGCTTCAGGTCGAACCCGCCGTGCTGCCGGTCGACGGAGACCACCCGGACCTCCTCCAGGTCCGGCACCAGCCGCTGCTGGAACCACCGGCCGTACCGGACGAAGGTCTCGACCGGGATGATGTCCCAGTCGGACTCGTACCGCCGCTCCCCCGCCGCCGCGCAGTAGTCGACGAGCGTGTGGCCGGGCTGCGGGGCGTCGATGCTGGACGCCGCCGGCGTGGACTTCAGGATCATGCCCGCCGGCATGTGCTCGCTCCAGCTCACCATCGGGCGGCCGAAGGTCCGTACGGGTATGCCGCGTGCGCGGAGATGAGCGGCGGTGGACAGGCCGAAGGGGCCTGCGCCGATGACTGCTACCGGAGTGTTCACTCGGGTTTCCCTCCCCAGGGTGCTGCTGATGCGTCGTACTGCGTACCGGTGCACGGCTCGGGGCCGCGCTGCCCGGAACCGTGCGGTGGAATGGGAGCGCGCCGGCGGCGCACGGGGCGTCAGCGGTCGTGCCACCGGCCCGACCGGTCGCGCCACAGCTGCCACAGATGCTTGGCGCCCGGCCGGACGAAGCGCGCGAGCATGGTGAAGAACGGCTTCATGTCGTCGGCGGCGAGCCAGGCCAGCTCCGTGCTCGCCGCGCGGTCCGGCACGTGCGGCGTGGTGTAGCCGCTGCGGCGGTAGGCCAGCCAGGCGGGCAGGTCGATGTTCTCCACCACGAAGCGGTGGCCGGCCCGCTGCTCGCCCTCCGGCACCGCGCGCCCGGTCAGGTCCAGGTGCTGGGCGCGGACGACGTCGATGCCCGCCTCGTTCTCGAAGAGCCGGAACTGCGCGCCCATCCGCGGATTGAAGTCCAGCAGCTTGTAGCGCCGGTCCCGGCGGTCGTAGCGCCAGTCCAGGTCGACGATGCCGCTGAAGCCGACGCGCTTGATGAACTGTGCGGTCATCTCGGCCAGTTCGGGGTTGTCCACGACATACGCGCAGGCCGTCATCCCGGCGTGCGGCGGCCAGGAGCGGACCTTGACCCCGGTGAACATCGTCAGCGCCGCGCTGTCCCCGTCGAAGTACGCGTGCACGATCCAGTCCTCGGCCTCCTCGCGCGGGAGGTACTCCTGGAGGATCACGCCGGGGTGCGGGCCCCAGTCCTTGGCGAGATGCCGGAGGTGGGCGGCGTCCGCGATGCGCGTGGTGCCGTTCACGGCGGGCCGGCTGCGGCGCTGGAACGCCTCCCGGTTCTTGGCGACGACCGGGAAGCGGGCCTGCGCGGCGAAGTCCTCGATGTCCGCCTGCGTCTGCGGGAAGGCCGCCCGGGGGGACGGGATGCCGTGTTCGGTGCACAGCTCGTGCAGACCCTGCTTGCTGGCGAGTCTGCGGGAGAGCCCGGACCGGGTGCGCGGGAAGAGGAAGCGGTCGCCCAGGACGTCCGCGTGCTCGGCGATCAGTACCGCTGCCTCCTCGTCGGTCGGCACCAGGACGGTCGGCCGGCCGATGCGGCGGCCGATCCGCAGCAGGCCGTCGACCAGCCGCTCCGGGTCCTCGCGGCCGGTCGTCGGCCAGACGAACCGCCCCTTGAGGTACCGCGACGCCGCGGCCGGCGTGTATCTGTCCTCGGTGATCGCGTACATGGGCACGCCGAGCCGTCCCAGGCTGCGGATCGCCCCCACCCCGCCGTGGTGCAGCGGATAATCACCGATCTTCACAATCAGCCCTGGCACGGTCCGGTCGACCGTGAACCGCGTGCTGGCTCGAGCCACGTGTCCCCCCTATGGCCACAGCCCCACCCCGGCCGCGCCCCGAAAGGACGCTAGAACCCCAATGGGCGGTTCGCCAATCCATTTCAGGACATTGCTAACTCTTTAGGCATGTCCCGGGAGACCGGTACGGAACGGGCGCTCGTTGCGCGTCGGGCAAGAGGCATCTCGCGGTGCGGATGGGGCGGTTGTCATGCGCGTGACTGCTAGCCTCACGAATCCTGTCCCACAACGGAGGAGACGTACGTGCGCAAGGCAGCGCAGATC
Source organism: Streptomyces sp. NPDC026301 (assembly GCF_055567935.1). NCBI lineage: Bacteria > Bacillati > Actinomycetota > Actinomycetes > Kitasatosporales > Streptomycetaceae > Streptomyces > Streptomyces sp. NPDC026301. The sequence goes on from NZ_JBVHPN010000008.1 coordinate 381,197, forward strand.
GCCGGGGCGGCCGCCATCGCCGCGCTGTTGCTCAGCGGATGCGGCAGCAGCGGCGAGGGCGGCAAGGAGAGCAAGCCGTCGCAGTCGGCGGACGGCGCCGACAAGCCCGCGAGCGGCATCGACGGCGCGTGGCAGTCGAAGTCCGCGAACGGCACGGTCACCCTCGCGGTCATCGGCGAGTCCGCGACCCTGTCCGCGGGCAAGACCGCCTGCCAGGGCAAGGTCCAGGACATGGGCACCACCATGCTCGCGCTGAAGTGCAGCGGCGGCGACGACACCCGTTCCATGGGCAACGTCGAGCAGACCGGCGACAAGCTCACGGTCAGCTGGAAGAACGGGCCCACGGAGGAGTTCACCAAGACCGAGGGCAAGGTGGAGATCCCCAAGCCCGACCTGCCGTCCGGCGCCAACTGAGCGGCTTTCCCGAGGAGATCAACGTGCGCAAGGGCATTTCGTTCGCCGCCGCGGCCGCCGCGGCCGCGGTCCTGCTCGCCGGATGCGGTGGCGGCGACACCGGCGGTGGCGCGAAGAAGTCACCGTCGCAGTCGCCGTCGCCGTCCGCCTCGTCGGCCGGACGGACGCCCGGTGGCGACGTCTCCGTGGCGTCCCTGGAGGGCGGCTGGACCACGAACGCGCAACACGCCGACAAGGGCCTGCTGATCCTGTCCGTCTCGAAGCACGAGGCGGTACTGATCGGCAAGAAGTCCTGCGGCGGCAAGGTCGTGGACGGCAAGCCGGTCGAGCTCGTCTTCAAGTGCACCGACGGCGACACCGAGCACTCCGCGGGCACGGTGCAGAGCCTCCGGGGCAAGAAGCTCACCGTGCGCTGGGCCTCCGGCAAGGAGTCCGTCTTCACCCGGACCGAGGGCACGACGGACCTGCCGTCCATCGACCCCTCGTCGCTGGACGGCTTCCAGCAGAACGGCTGACGTACCCGGCCGTACTGCCTCTGTACGCCGCTGCCCGGCACCCCTCGCGGGAGTGCCGGGCAGCTTCGTGCGTACGGAAACCTCGCCGGGTCAGCGGACGAACACCCCCGCCTGTCCCGCCAGGTCGAGGAAGTACTGCGGCGCCAGGCCCAGTACGAGCGTCACCACTACGCCGACCGCGATGGCCGTCATGGTCAGCGGGCTGGGCACCGCCACCGTCGGGCCGTCCGCCTTCGGCTCGTTGAAGAACATCAGGACGATCACCCGGATGTAGAAGAACGCGGCGACCGCGGACGAGAGCACACCGATCACGACCAGCCAGCCCGCGCCGCTCTCCGCCGCCGCCTTGAACACCGCGAACTTCCCCGCGAACCCGGAGGTCAGCGGGATGCCGGCGAAGGCGAGGAGGAAGACCGCGAACACGGCCGCGACCAGCGGCGAACGCCGCCCGAGCCCCGCCCACTTGGACAGGTGCGTCGCCTCGCCGCCCGCGTCCCGCACCAGCGTGACCACCGCGAACGCGCCGAGCGTCACGAAGGAGTACGCGAGCAGGTAGAAGAGCACCGAGGAGATGCCGTTCCTGCTCGTGGCGATCACGCCGGCCAGGATGAAGCCCGCGTGCGCGATGGAGGAGTACGCCAGCAGCCGCTTCACATCGGTCTGGGTGAGCGCGATGACCGCGCCGGCCAGCATCGTCAGGATCGCCACGCCCCACATGACCGGGCGCCAGTCCCAGCGCAGGCCCGGCAGCGCGACGTACAGCAGACGCAGCAGCGCGCCGAACGCGGCGACCTTCGTGGCGGCGGCCATGAAGCCGGTCACCGGGGTCGGCGCGCCCTGGTACACGTCCGGGGTCCACATGTGGAACGGGACGGCGCCGACCTTGAACAGCAGGCCCATCACGACCAGCGCGCCGCCGATCAGCAGCAGCGCGTCATTGCCCATGGTGTCGGCGAGCGCCGGGTCGATCTGCTTGGCGCCGTCGCTGACGACCTCGGCGATGCCCGCGTACGTCACCGTGCCCGCGTAGCCGTACAGCAGGGCGATGCCGAAGAGCAGGAACGCCGAGGAGAACGCGCCGAGCAGGAAGTACTTCACCGCCGACTCCTGCGAGAGCAGCCGTTGGCGGCGGGCCAGCGCGCACAGGATGTACAGCGGGAGGGAGAAGACCTCCAGCGCGACGAAGAGGGTCAGCAGGTCGTTGGCCGCCGGGAAGACCAGCATGCCGCCGATCGCGAAGAGCAGGAGCGGGAAGACCTCGGTGGTGGTGAAGCCCGCCTTGACGGCCGCCTGCTCCGCCTCGCCGCCGGGGACCGCCGCGCCCTGGGCCGCGAAGGAGTCCACCGGGCGGCCGTGCGCCGCGGGGTCGAGCCTCCGCTCGGCGAAGGTGAAGACCGCGATCAGCGAGACCAGCAGGATCGTGCCCTGCAGGAAGAGCGCCGGGCCGTCCACCGCGAGGGCACCCATCGCGGCGATGTGCGCCTTGGTCGAGCCGAAGCCGCCGGCCGCGAGGCCGATGACCGCGGCGAACGCGGCGGCCAGCGCGACCACGGAGAGCAGCACCTGCGCGTAGTACCGGCCGCGGCGCGGCCAGAACGCCTCGACCAGCACGGCGAGCACGGCCGCGCCGAGCACGATCAGGGTCGGTGCCAGCTGGGCGTACTCGATGTGCGGCGCCGGGATCTTGCCGGGGCCGTCCGGGGCCAACGGGGAGCCGGCCGCCCCGTCCGCCATCGTCCACAGGGTGTGGACCGCTGCCACGGGTGTCACTTCGCGGCCTCCGCATCTCGATCGGAGCCGGCCTTGGGCGGCACGGCGTTGACCCGTACGTCGGGCTTGGGGTCCTGCCTGTCCACGACGGACAGCGTGTGGTCCACCGCCGGATTGACGATGGAGGTCAGCGGCTTCGGATAGACGCCGAGGAAGAGCAGCAGCGCGATCAGCGGCGCCACCACCACCAGCTCCCGGGCCTTGAGGTCGGGCATCCCCTGGACCTCGGCCTTGACCGGCCCGGTCATCGTGCGCTGGTACAGCACGAGGACGTACAGCGCGGCCAGCACGATGCCCACCGTGGCGATGATGCCGAGGACGGGATACCGGCTGAACGTGCCGACCAGGACCAGGAACTCGCTGACGAACGGCGCGAGGCCGGGCAGCGAGAGGGTGGCGAGGCCGCCGATCAGGAACGTGCCGGCCAGCACCGGGGCGACCTTCTGCACGCCGCCGTAGTCCGCGATCAGGCGGGAGCCGCGGCGGGTGATCAGGAAGCCGGCGACCAGCATCAGCGCGGCGGTGGAGATGCCGTGGTTGACCATGTACAGCGTCGCGCCGCCCTGGCCCTGGCTGGTCATCGCGAAGATGCCGAGGACGATGAAGCCGAAGTGGGAGATGGACGCGTACGCGATCAGGCGCTTGATGTCCCGCTGGGCGACCGCGAGCAGCGCGCCGTACAGGATGCTGACCAGCGCCAGGACGAGGATCACCGGCGTGGCCCACTTGCTGGCCTCGGGGAAGAGCTGGAGGCAGAAGCGGAGCATCGCGAACGTGCCGACCTTGTCGACCACCGCCGTGATCAGCACCGCGACCGGCGCCGTGGACTCGCCCATGGCGCCCGGCAGCCACGTGTGCAGCGGCCACAGCGGCGCCTTCACCGCGAAGGCGAAGAAGAAGCCGAGGAAGAGCAGCCGCTCCGTGCCCGCGCCCATGGTCAGCTCGCCGGCCGCGCGGGCCTGCACGATCTGGGAGAGCGAGAAGGTGCCGCTGCCGAGCTGGTCGGCGGTGACCGCGTACAGACCGATCACCGCGGCCAGCATGATCAGGCCGCCGGCGAGGTTGTACAGCAGGAACTTCACCGCGGCGGACGAGCGCCGGGCAGCGCCCTCCGCCGCGTCCTGCGTCCCCGCCCGGTCCCCGAAGCCGCCGATGAGGAAGTACATCGGGATCAGCATGGCTTCGAAGAAGATGTAGAAGAGGAAGACGTCGGTGGCCTCGAAGGAGAGGATCACCATCGCCTCGACGGCGAGGATCAGCGCGAAGAGGCCCTGGGTGGGCCGCCAGCGCCGATTCGAGTTGTCCTGTTCAAGGGCGTCGGCGTCGTGCCAGCCCGCCAGGATCACGAACGGGACCAGCAAGGCGGTCAGCGCGATCAGCGCCACCGCGATGCCGTCCACGCCGAGCTCGTACCGCACGCCGAAGTCGGCGATCCAGGCGTGCGACTCGGAGAGCTGGAACGGGCCCTTGGCGCCGGGGTCGAAGCGGACCGCGATCACCAGCGCCAGCGCCAGCGTGGCCAGCGAGAAGAGCAGCGCCAGCCACTTGGCGGCGGTGCGCTTCGCGGCGGGCACCGCGGCCGTGGCCACCGCGCCGATCGCCGGGACCGCGGCGGCGGCCGTCAGCAGGGGAAACGACATGGCTCAGACACCCCTCATCAGCAGGGTCGCGAAGACCAGCACCGCGGCGCCGCCCAGCATCTGGAGGGCGTAGGAGCGGACGTAGCCGGTCTGCAGGCGGCGCAGCCGGCCGGAGAGACCGCCGACCGACACCGCGGTGCCGTTGACCGCGCCGTCGACGACGGAGTGGTCGATCCGCTCCAGCGCGCGGGTCAGCTGCTCGCCGCCGCGGACCAGTACGACGTGGTTGAAGTCGTCCTGGAGCAGGTCGCGCCGGGCGGCGCGGGTGAGCAGCGAGCCGCGCGGGGCCAGCGCCGGGACGGGCTTGCGGCCGTACTGGAGCCAGGCGAGGGCGACACCGAGCAGCAGCACCACGATGGTCGCGGAGGTCACCGCGGCCGCGCTGAGCGGGGAGTGGCCGTGCTCGAAGGAGGTGACCGGCTCCAGCCAGTGCACGAACGCCTCGTTGATGCTGAACAGGCCGCCGGCGAAGACCGAGCCGAACGCCAGCAGGATCATCGGGAGCGTCATCGACTTCGGCGACTCGTGCGGATGCGGAGGCGTGTACTCGCCGCGGGTCTCGGCCGCGGGCTCCACGCTCGGCTCGGCCGGCGACGGGGTCGGGGCCTTGCGCCAGCGCTCCTCACCGAAGAACGTCATCAGCATCACGCGCGTCATGTAGAACGCGGTGATCCCGGCGCCGAGCAGCGCCGCGCCCCCGAGGATCCAGCCCTGGGTGCCGCCCGAGGCGAACGCCGCCTCGATGATCTTGTCCTTGGAGAAGAAGCCGGACAGGCCGGGGAAGCCGATGATGGCCAGATAGCCGAGCCCGAAGGTGACGAACGTGACCGGCATGTACTTCCGCAGGCCGCCGTAACGCCGCATGTCCACCTCGTCGTTCATCCCGTGCATCACGGAACCGGCGCCGAGGAAGAGGCCCGCCTTGAAGAAGCCGTGGGTGACCAGGTGCATGATCGCGAAGGCGTACCCGATGGGGCCGAGGCCGGCCGCGAGGATCATGTAGCCGATCTGCGACATCGTCGAGCCCGCGAGCGCCTTCTTGATGTCGTCCTTCGCGCAACCGACGATCGCACCGAAGAGGAGCGTGACCGCGCCGACCGCGACCACCGCGGTCTGCGCGTCCGGCGCCCCGTTGAAGATCGCCCCGGAGCGGGTGATCAGGTAGACCCCCGCGGTGACCATCGTGGCGGCGTGGATCAGGGCCGAGACCGGGGTCGGGCCCTCCATCGCGTCACCCAGCCAGGACTGCAGCGGCACCTGTGCGGACTTGCCGCACGCGGCCAGCAGCAGCATCAGCCCGATGGCGGTCAGCTTGCCCTCGCTCGTGTCACCCACCGCGCCCAGCACCGGGCCGAACGCGAACGTCCCGAAGGTGGTGAACATCAGCATGATCGCGATGGACAGGCCCATGTCGCCGACCCGGTTGACCAGGAACGCCTTCTTGGCCGCCGTCGCCGCGCTCGGCTTGTGCTGCCAGAACCCGATGAGCAGGTACGAGGCGAGGCCGACGCCCTCCCAGCCGACGTACAGCAGGAGGTAGTTGTCGGCGAGGACGAGCAGCAGCATCGCCGCGAGGAAGAGGTTCAGATAGCCGAAGAAGCGGCGGCGCCGCTCGTCGTGCTCCATGTAGCCGATCGAGTAGATGTGGATCAGCGATCCGACACCGGTGATCAGCAGCACGAACGTCATCGACAACTGGTCGAGCTGGAAGGCGACGTCGGCCCGGAAGCCGCCCACCGGGATCCAGCTGAAGAGGTGCTGGTGCAGGGCGCGGTCCTCGGCGCCCCTGCCCAGCATGTCGGCGAACAGCACCAGGCCGATGACGAACGACACCACCGCGAGCAGCGTGCCGAGCAGATGGCCCGTACGGTCCAGGCGTTTGCCGCCGCAGAGCAGCACGGCCGCACCGACCAGTGGTGCCCCGACGAGCAGCGCGATCAGAGATTCCACGAGTGCGACCCCTTACAGCTTCATCAGGCTGGCGTCGTCGACCGAGGCCGTATGGCGGGTACGGAAGATCGTCACGATGATCGCCAGGCCGACCACGACCTCGGCCGCGGCGACGACCATCGTGAAGAACGCGATGATCTGGCCGTCCAGATTTCCGTGCAGCCGCGAGAAGGCCACGAAGGCGAGATTGCAGGCGTTCAGCATCAGCTCGACGCACATGAAGAGCACGATGGCGTTCCGCCGGATCAGCACCCCGGCCGCGCCGATGGTGAACAGCAGCGCCGCCAGATAGAGGTAGTTGATCGGATTCATCGCGTGGCCTCCTCGCCGCGCTCCCGGACCTGCTCGCCGCGGGTCGGTTCCTCGCCGCGCTCCAGCCACTCCGAGGAGCGCCGCTCCAGCGCCGCCAGCTCAGCCAGCGCATCCCCCGACACGTCCCGGATCTGACCGCGCTTGCGCAGGGTCGGATTGACGGTGAGCTCGGAGGGGGTGCCGTCGGGCAGCAGACCGGGCACGTCGACCGCGTTGTGCCGGGCGTAGACCCCCGGCGCGGGCAGCGGCGTGACCTGCCGGCCTTCCCGTACGCGCTGTTCGGCCAGCTCGCGCTGGGTACTGGCGCGCTCGGTGCGCTCCTTGTGCGTGAGGACCATCGCGCCGACCGCCGCGGTGATCAGCAGCGCGCCGGTGAGCTCGAACGCGAAGACGTACTTGGTGAAGATGAGGGCCGCCAGGCCCTGGACGTTGCCCCCGGCGTTGGCCTCGCCGAGGCCGTTGAAGTGGCGCACCGAGGCGTTGCCGAGGCCGGCGATCAGCAGGATGCCGAAGCCGATGCCGGCGCCGGCCGCCAGCCAGCGCTGGCCCTTGAGCGTCTCCTTGAGGGAGTCCGCCGCCGTGACGCCGACCAGCATGACCACGAAGAGGAAGAGCATCATGATCGCGCCGGTGTAGACGACGACCTGGACGATGCCGAGGAAGTACGCGCCGTTGGCGAGGTAGAAGATCGCCAGGATGATCATGGTGGCGGCGAGCGAGAGCGCGCTGTGCACCGCCCGCTTCATCAGGACCGTGGCCAGTGCGCCGAGCACGGCGACCGTGCCGAGGATCCAGAACTGCACCGCCTCGCCCGTGGAGGTCGTGGAAGCCGCGGCCAGTACTGCGCTGCTCATGCCTCCACCCCCGTCCCCGCCGGGCGCTCGGCCGTGGGGGCCGGGGTCTCGGGCGTCCCGCCCGTGCCCTCGCCCGGCCGCTCGCCCTTGCTGACCGCGACCTGCCGCTCCGTGCCCGGCGCGGCCTCCGTCACCAGGCCGTTGTAGTAGTCCTTCTCCGTCATACCGGGGAAGATCGCGTGCGGGCTGTCGACCATGTCCTCTTCGAGGCCCGCGAGCAGCTCCTCCTTGGTGTAGATGAGGGACTCGCGGGAGCGGTCGGCCAGCTCGTACTCATTCGTCATCGTGAGCGCGCGGGTGGGGCACGCCTCGACGCACAGGCCGCACAGGATGCAGCGGAGGTAGTTGATCTGGTAGACGCGGCCGTACCGCTCGCCCGGGGAGTACCGCTCCTCGTCCGTGTTGTCCGCGCCCTCCACATAGATGGCGTCGGCCGGACAGGCCCAGGCGCAGAGCTCGCAGCCCACGCACTTCTCCAGGCCGTCCGGATGGCGGTTGAGCTGGTGCCGGCCGTGGAAACGAGGCGCGGTCGGCTTCTTCTCCTCCGGGTACTGCTCGGTGAGCCGCTTCTTGAACATGGCCTTGAAGGTCACGCCGAAGCCGGCCACCGGATTCTGGAAATCAGACACCGTTGTCCCCCTTCCCACTTTCGTCACTGTCAGTATTGATCCCACCACTGACAATCAGCTCGCGATCTTGGTGGCGCGACCGCCTTCGTGGCACCGGCGGCAGGGTCTGCCCGGGCAGCGGCGGTACGGGGAAGCCGCCCGCCATCGCGTCGAAGGGCTCCTCGGCGGCCGGCACCGCCTCCTCCTTCTCGCTCTTGCGGAAGAAGTCCGCGACGAAGGAGATCAGCAGCAGGGCGACCGCGGCGCCGCCGACGTAGAGCACGATCCGCTGGAAGTCGTAACCCTCGTTGCGCAGCGCCCGTACCGTCGCGACCAGCATCAGCCAGACCATCGAGACCGGGATGAGGACCTTCCAGCCCAGCTTCATGAACTGGTCGTAGCGGACGCGGGGGAGCGTGCCGCGCAGCCAGATGAAGAAGAAGAGCAGCAGCTGGATCTTGATGGTGAACCAGAGCAGCGGCCACCAGCCGTGGTTCGCGCCCTCCCAGAAGGTGCTGATCGGCCACGGGGCGCGCCAGCCGCCGAGGAAGAGGGTGATCGCGACCGCCGAGACGGTGACCATGTTGACGTACTCGGCGAGCATGAACATCGCGAACTTGATGGAGGAGTACTCCGTGTTGAAGCCGCCGACCAGATCGCCTTCGGACTCCGGCATGTCGAACGGCGCACGGTTGGTCTCGCCGACCATCGCCACGATGTAGATCAGGAAGGAGACCGGCAGCAGCGCGACGTACCAGGTGCTCTGCTGCCCGTCGACGATCGCCGAGGTGGACATCGAGCCGGAGTAGAGGAACACCGACGCGAAGGCCATGCCCATCGCGATCTCGTAGCTGATCATCTGGGCGCACGAGCGGAGCCCGCCGAGCAGCGGGTACGTCGAGCCCGAGGACCAGCCCGCGAGCACGATGCCGTAGATGCCGACCGAGGCCGTGGCCAGGATGTAGAGGAGGGCGATCGGCAGGTCGGTCAGCTGCATCGTCGTGCGCTGCCCGAAGATCGAGATCTCGTTGTCGGCCGGGCCGAACGGGATGACGGCGAACGCCATGAAGGCGGGGATGGCCGCGACGACCGGGGCGAGGACGTACACCGCCTTGTCCGCCCGCTTGACGATCACGTCTTCCTTCAGCATCAGCTTGATGCCGTCGGCGAGCGACTGGAGCATGCCCCAGGGGCCGTGCCGGTTGGGCCCGATGCGCAGCTGCATCCAGGCGACGACCTTGCGCTCCCAGACGATCGAGAAGAGCACGGTCAGCATCAGGAACGCGAAGCAGAAGACCGCCTTGATGACCACCAGCCACCACGGGTCGCGCCCGAAGACGCTCAGGTCCTCGGCGGCCAGCGCGATCCGGTCCGCGCCGAGCGCCAGCTGTTCCGCGGCGAGACTCATCATTCCGCCACCTCCGTGCCGTCCGCCGGGGCCGCCGGGCCCGCGGTCTGCGCGGCGACCGTCACCAGGTCACCGGGGTTCGCTCCGGTGTCGTACGGGACGCCGCCGCCCTGCGAGTTGAGCGGCAGCCACACCACCCGGTCGGGCATCTCGCTGACCTGGAGGGGGAAGGACACCGCGCCGCGCGGGCCGGTGACCCGCACCTCCGCGCCGTCCTTGAGGCCCGCCTCGGCGGCGGTGGCGGCGGACATCCGGGCCACCGCGGCGTGCCGGGTGCCGGCCAGCGCCGCGTCGCCCTCCTGCATCCGCCCCAGGTCCAGCAGCAGCCGGTGCCCGGCGAGCACCGCCTCGCCCGCGCCGGGCCGGGGCAGCGCCCGCGCCTCGGTGCCGGCGAGCAGGTCACCGGCGGCGCGCTGCCCGTCCCAGCCGCCGAGCCGGTCCAGCTCGGCCCGTACGGCGCGCACGTCCGGCAGCGCCAGCCCCGGTACGGCGTCGTCCGCCGCGGTCATCGCGTCCGCGAGCATGTGCAGCACCCGGGCGTCCGGGAGCAGGTGGCGGCGGGTCATCTGGTCCGGCTTGAGCGCGGCCTCGAAGAGCCGTGCCCGGCCCTCCCAGTTGAGGAACGTGCCGGCCTTCTCCACCGTGGCCGCCACCGGCAGCACCACGTCGGCCCGCTGCGTGACCTCGCTCGGCCGCTGCTCCAGGCTGACCAGGAAGCCGACCGCGTCCAGCGCCTCGACCGCGCGCCGCGGGTCGGGCAGGTCGGCCACCCCGACGCCGGCCACCACCAGGGCGTTCAGCTCGCCGGTGGCCGCGGCCTCCAGGATCTGCCCGGTGTCCCGGCCGTGCCGGTGCGGCAGCGCGGCCACGCCCCAGGCGCGGGCGACCTCGTCGCGGGCGCGCGGGTCGGTGGCGGGCCGGCCGCCGGGCAGCAGCCCGGGGAGCGCGCCCGCTTCGACGGCGCCCCGCTCGCCCGCCCGGCGCGGGATCCAGACGAGCCGCGCACCGGTGGCCGAGGCGGCGCGTACCGCGGCGGTGAGCGCCCCCGGTACGGCGGCCAGCCGCTCGCCGACGACGATCACCGAGCCCTCGGCCCGCAGCGCTTCGGCCGCCGCTTGCCCCTCGCCCTCCAGTCCGACCCCGCCCGCCAGCGCGTCCAGCCACTCCGTCTCCGTACCGGGCGCCGCGGGCAGCAGCGTGCCGCCCGCCTTGATGAGCCCCCGGGTGGCGTACGAAGCGAGCCCGAACGTGCGCTGGCGGTTCTTGCGGTGCGCCTTGCGCAGCCGCAGGAAGACGCCGGGCGCCTCCTCCTCGGCCTCGATGCCCGCCAGCAGGACGGCCGGCGCGGCCTCCAGCGAGCGGTAGGTGACACCTTGTCCGTCCAGGTCACGGCCGTGCCCCGCGACCTGTGCCGCGAGGAAGCCCGCCTCCTCCGCGCTGTGCACGCGGGCCCGGAAGTCGATGTCGTTCGTGTTCAGGACGGTCCGCGCGAACTTGGCGTACGCGTAGGAGTCCTCGACGGTGAGGCGGCCGCCGGTCAGCACGCCGGCCCGGCCCCGGGCTGCGGCGAGCCCGCGGGCCGCCGCCTCCAGTGCCTCGGGCCAGCTCGCCGGGGTCAGCTCACCCGTGGACGCGTCCCGGACGAGCGGCGTCTCCAGCCGGTCGGGCAGCTGCCCGTACCGGAAGGCGAACCGCCCCTTGTCGCAGATCCACTCCTCGTTGACCTCGGGGTCGTCGGCCGCGAGCCGCCGCATGACCTTGCCGCGCCGGTGGTCCGTGCGCGTCGCGCAGCCGCCCGCGCAGTGCTCGCACACCGACGGCGAGGAGACCAGGTCGAAGGGGCGGGAGCGGAAGCGGTACGCCGCCGAGGTCAGCGCGCCGACCGGGCAGATCTGGATGGTGTTCCCGGAGAAGTACGACTCGAACGGGTCGCCCTCGCCGGTGCCGACCTGCTGCAGCGCGCCGCGCTCCAGCAGCTCGATCATCGGGTCGCCGGCGACCTGGTTGGAGAAGCGGGTGCAGCGGGCGCACAGCACGCAGCGCTCGCGGTCCAGCAGTACCTGCTGGGAGATCGGCACCGGCTTCTGGAAGGTGCGCTTCTTGCCCTCGAAGCGGGAGTCGGCCTGTCCGGCGGACATGGCCTGGTTCTGCAGCGGGCACTCGCCGCCCTTGTCGCAGACCGGGCAGTCCAGCGGGTGGTTGATCAGCAGCAGCTCCATCACGCCGCGCTGCGCCTTCTCGGCGACCGGCGAGGTGAGCTGGGACTTCACGACCATGCCGTCGGTGCAGGTGATCGTGCAGGAGGCCATCGGCTTGCGCTGGCCCTCGACCTCGACGATGCACTGGCGGCAGGCGCCGGCCGGGTCCAGCAGCGGGTGGTCGCAGAAGCGCGGGATCTCGATGCCGAGCATTTCGGCGGCCCGGATGACCAGGGTGCCCTTGGGCACGCTGATCTCGATGCCGTCGATGGTCAGCGTGACGAGGTCTTCGGGCGGGACCGCCGCCTCGCCGCCCCCGGAGGGCGCGTGGTTAGTGGTCACTGTCATGCGTTCACCTCCAGGTGCTTGTCGGCCCAAGCGGTGGACTTGGCCGGGTCGAAGGGGCAGCCCTTGCCGGTGACGTGCTGCTCGTACTCCGCGCGGAAGTACTTGAGCGAGGAGAAGATCGGCGAGGCGGCGCCGTCCCCCAGGGCGCAGAAGGACTTGCCGTTGATGTTGTCGGCGATGTCGTTCAGCTTGTCGAGGTCCGCCATGCGGCCCTTGCCTGCCTCGATGTCCCGCAGCAGCTGGACGAGCCAGTACGTGCCCTCGCGGCACGGCGTGCACTTGCCGCAGGACTCGTGCGCGTAGAACTCGGTCCAGCGCGTCACCGCCCGTACGACACAGGTCGTCTCGTCGAAGCACTGGAGGGCCTTGGTGCCGAGCATCGAGCCGGCCGCGCCGACGCCCTCGTAGTCCAGCGGGACGTCCAGGTGCTCGTCGGTGAACATCGGCGTGGACGAGCCGCCCGGGGTCCAGAACTTCAGCCGGTGGCCGGCCCGGATGCCGCCGCTCATGTCGAGCAGCTGGCGCAGCGTGATGCCCAACGGGGCTTCGTACTGGCCGGGGTTGGTGACGTGGCCGCTGAGGGAGTAGAGCGTGAAGCCCGGGGACTTCTCGCTGCCCATGGAGCGGAACCACTCCTTGCCCCGGTTCATGATGGCGGGAACCGACGCGATGGACTCGACGTTGTTCACGACAGTGGGGCAGGCGTAGAGGCCGGCCACCGCAGGGAAAGGGGGACGCAGCCGGGGCTGTCCGCGACGGCCCTCCAGGGAGTCCAGCAGCGCGGTCTCCTCGCCGCAGATGTACGCGCCCGCGCCCGCGTGCACGGTGAGTTCCAGATCGAGTCCGGACCCCAGCACGTTCTTGCCGAGGTAGCCCGCCGCGTACGCCTCGCGTACGGCCTCGTGCAAGCGCCGCAGTACGGGCACGGTCTCGCCGCGCAGATAGATGAACGCGTGCTCCGACCGGATCGCGTGACACGCGATGACGATCCCCTCGATGAGGGAATGCGGGTTCGCGAAGAGGAGCGGGATGTCCTTGCAGGTCCCCGGCTCCGACTCGTCGGCGTTGACAACAAGATAGTGCGGCTTGCCGTCCCCTTGCGGGATGAACTGCCACTTCATGCCCGTGGGGAAGCCGGCGCCGCCGCGGCCGCGCAGCCCCGCGTCCTTGACGTACGCGATGACGTCGTCCGGGGCCATGGCCAGCGCCTTGCGCGCGCCCTCGTAGCCGTCGTGCCGCCGGTAGGTCTCCAGGGTCCAGGAGTTCGGCTGGTCCCAGAAGGCCGACAGGACGGGGGTGAGCAGCTTTTCGGGGCTGGTCTCTCCCCCGGCCTCCGGCTGGGAAGAGCCACCGTATTCCGTGGACAACGTCATCACTCTCCCTCCTCGGCGGCGGGTCCGGCGGGGTGGTGAGGGTCGGACGCCGAGGTGTCGCGCGGGGCGTCGTGCGAGCTCGGGTGGGTGGCCGGAGCCTCACCGGGCGCGCGGTCGGCCGGTGCCTCGTCCGTCGGGTGGGCGCCGTCGCGCGGGGCGACGACGTGGTCCGTGCCGCCCGGCAGCTCCTCGCCCTTGGCCAGCCGGAGCCCGGCGAGCGAGGCGGCCCCCGCGCTGCCGGTCGCCTCGACCGCGCCCTCACGCCGGTCGGGGAAGCCGGCCAGGATGCGGGCGGTGTCCTTGTACGTGCACAGGGGCGCGCCGCGGGTGGGGGCGACGGGCCGCCCGGCCCGCAGGTCGTCGACCAGCGCTTTCGCGCTCTCCGGTGTCTGGTTGTCGAAGAACTCCCAGTTGACCATCACGACAGGCGCGTAGTCGCAGGCGGCGTTGCACTCGATGTGTTCGAGGGTGACCTTGCCGTCGGCGGTGGTCTCGTCGTTGCCGACGCCGAGGTGTTCCTTCAGCTCGTCGAAGATGGCGTCGCCGCCCATGACGGCGCAGAGGGTGTTGGTGCACACCCCGACCTGGTAGTCGCCGCTCGGCTTGCGGCGGTACATCGTGTAGAAGGTCGAGACGGCGGTGACCTCGGCGGTGGTGAGGTCCAGCAGCTCCGCGCAGAAGCGGATGCCGGTGCGGGTGACGTGCCCTTCCTCGGCCTGGACGAGGTGCAGCAGCGGCAGCAGGGCCGAGCGGGAGCCGGGGTAGCGGGCGATCACCTCTTTCGCGTCCGCTTCGAGCCGGGCCCGTACGTCGGCCGGGTAATCGGGGGCGGGGAGCTGCGGCATCCCCAAACTGACGCCCTCGGAAGAACTGGTGGTCACCGGTCGACGCCTCCCATCACGGGGTCGATGGATGCGACGGCGACGATGACGTCGGCGACCTGGCCGCCCTCGCACATCGCCGCCATGGCCTGCAGGTTGGTGAAGGACGGATCGCGGAAGTGGACGCGGTACGGACGGGTCCCGCCATCGCTCACCGCGTGCACCCCGAGCTCACCCTTGGGGGACTCGACGGCCACGTAGGTCTGGCCGGGCGGGACCCGGAAGCCCTCCGTCACCAGCTTGAAGTGGTGGATCAGGGCTTCCATGGAGGTGCCCATGATCTTCTTGATGTGGTCCAGGGAGTTGCCGAGGCCGTCCGGGCCGAGCGCGAGCTGCGCGGGCCAGGCGATCTTCTTGTCCCCGACCATGACCGGGCCGGGCTCCAGCCGGTCCAGGCACTGTTCGACGATGCGCAGGCTCTGCCGCATCTCCTCCAGGCGGAGCAGGAAGCGGCCGTAGGCGTCGCAGGTGTCGGTGGTCGGGACCTCGAAGTCGTAGGTCTCGTAGCCGCAGTAGGGGTCGGACTTGCGCAGGTCGTGCGGCAGCCCGGCGGAGCGCAGGACCGGCCCAGTGGCGCCGGTGGCCAGGCAGCCGGCCAGGTCCAGGTGGCCGATGCCCTGCATGCGGCCCTTGAAGACCGGGTTGCCGGTGGCGAGCTTGTCGTACTCCGTGAGGTTCTTGCGCATCTTCTTCACGAAGGCGCGTACCTGGTCGACGGCGCCGGGCGGCAGGTCCTGGGCGAGGCCGCCGGGCCGGACGAACGCGTGGTTCATGCGCAGGCCGGTGATCAGCTCGTAGATGTCCAGGACCAGTTCGCGGTCGCGGAAGCCGTAGATCATGATCGTGGTGGCGCCGAGCTCCATGCCGCCGGTGGCGATGCACACCAGGTGGGAGGAGAGCCGGTTCAGCTCCATCAGCAGCACGCGGATGATCGTGGCCCGGTCCGGGATGTCGTCCTCGATGCCGAGCAGCTTCTCCACGGCCAGGCAGTACGCCGTCTCGTTGAAGAACGGCGTCAGGTAGTCCATCCGCGTGACGAAGGTCGTGCCCTGGGTCCACGTGCGGTATTCGAGGTTCTTCTCGATGCCGGTGTGGAGGTAGCCGATGCCGCAGCGGGCCTCGGTGACGGTCTCGCCGTCGATCTCCAGGATGAGCCGGAGCACGCCGTGCGTGGAGGGGTGCTGCGGGCCCATGTTGACGACGATGCGCTCGTCGTCGGTCTTGGCGGCGGCCGCCACGACCTCGTCCCAGTCGCCGCCGGTGACCGTGTAGACGGTGCCCTCGGTCGTCTCGCGGGGGGTCGCGTGGGAAGTGGACGAAGTGGACATCAGCTGTACGACCTCCGCTGGTCGGGAGCCGGGATCTGGGCGCCCTTGTACTCGACGGGGATACCGCCGAGCGGGTAGTCCTTCCGCTGCGGGAAGCCCTGCCAGTCGTCCGGCATCATGATCCGGGTGAGCGCCGGGTGGCCGTCGAAGATCAGCCCGAAGAAGTCGTAGACCTCGCGCTCGTGCCAGTCGTTGGTCGGGTAGACGGCGACGACCGACGGGATGTGCGGGTCGGCGTCGGGCGCGGAGACCTCCAGCCGGATCAGCCGGGTGTGGGTGATCGACCGCAGGTGGTAGACGGCGTGCAGCTCGCGGCCCTTGTCGCCGGGGAAGTGCACGGCGCTGACGCCGGTGCACAGCTCGAAGCGGAGGGCCGGGTCGTCGCGGAGCGTCTTCGCGACGACCGGGAGGTACTCCCGCTCGATGTGGAAGGTCAGCTCGCCGCGGTCGACGACCGTCTTCTCGATGACGTTCTCAGGGACCAGCCCCTGTTCCTCCAGCGCGCCTTCGAGCTCGTCCGCGACCTCGTCGAACCAACCGCCGTACGGCCGGGACGTCGCGCCCGGCAGCCGTACGCTCCGTACGAGACCGCCGTAGCCGGAGGTGTCACCGCCGTTGTTCGCGCCGAACATGCCGCGCCGGGTGCCGATGACCTCGCCCTGGTCGCCGCGCTGGCCGGGGAGGTTCTGCGCGTTGAGGTCCTTGTCGGGGTTGACCCCGTTGGCCCCCGTGCCGTTCTTCGGGGCGTTCGCGCCGTTCTTCGGGTCGCTCACCGCAGCAGCCCCTTCATCTCGATCAGCGGGAGCGACTTGAGCGCCGCCTCCTCCGCCTCGCGGGCCGCTTCCTCGGCGTTGACCCCGAGCTTGGAGCCCTGGATCTTCTCGTGGAGCTTGAGGATGGCGTCCATCAGCATTTCGGGGCGGGGCGGGCATCCCGGGAGATAGATGTCGACCGGGACGATGTGGTCCACGCCCTGCACGATCGCGTAGTTGTTGAACATTCCGCCCGAAGAGGCGCAGACGCCCATGGAGATGACCCATTTCGGGTTCGGCATCTGGTCGTAGACCTGGCGCAGTACGGGCGCCATCTTCTGGCTGACCCGGCCGGCCACGATCATCAGGTCGGCCTGCCGGGGCGAGCCGCGGAAGACCTCCATGCCGAAGCGGGCCAGGTCGTAGCGGCCGGCGCCGGTGGTCATCATCTCGATGGCGCAGCACGCGAGCCCGAACGTCGCCGGGAAGACCGATGACTTGCGCACCCAGCCCGCGGCCTGTTCGACGGTGCTCAGCAGAAAGCCGCTGGGCAGCTTCTCTTCAAGTCCCATTGGGTGACCCCTAGTCCCATTCCAGGCCGCCACGCCGCCATACGTAGGCGTAGGCGACGAAGACGGTGAGCGCGAAGAGCAGCATCTCGACGAGCCCGAACAACCCCAGGGCGTCGAAGGTGACGGCCCAGGGATAGAGGAAGACGATCTCGATGTCGAAGACGATGAAGAGCATCGCCGTCAGGTAGTACTTGATCGGAAAGCGGCCGCCGCCTGAAGGCTGTGGGGTCGGCTCGATCCCGCACTCGTACGCCTCGAGCTTGGCCCGGTTGTAGCGCCTGGGTCCGACGAGCGTGGCCATGACGACAGAGAAGATCGCAAAGCCTGCCCCGAGGGCTCCCAGTACGAGGATGGGCGCATAGGCGTTCACCGTCCTCGCTCCCTTCAGTCGACGATGACTGGTTGGCGGTCCGGCCCCGGGCCCGTTCACTCCTCGACGGATCTCGACAGAGATCGCTTCTATGTGAGGCAGTTCACAAGCCCTGGCCGCCTGCATCCTATGCCCGTGAGTCTGTGATCTGCGACACGGGCTGCGACAACGGCTTTGTGATCTCCACCACCTGACGAAGGATCATGAAGCCGGATGAGCGGTGATCTTCGCACCGGAAGCGGCGGAGTGATCACTTGAAGTGACAAAAGCAGCGGTTGTCGCTGGTCAAGAGGGTGCCCCCTCTATCAAGAGCTACGCTCCGCAAGCAAATTGGCGTTGGACACCGTCAACTGCTAGCGCGTGCCCACCCGTCCGCGTGACCTAGTCGTGACCCCGCCGTGATCGTCGGTACGTGCATTGCTTCACGAGCGCGCATCACGAGGACATAACGGCCACTCAGGAGTGAGCTATCCCACGCGTTTCACGCTTCTGAAACCTTGACGGTGGGGAAGCCTTGGCGTGTCGGTTGCGAAGGTGGTAAGTGCCGTGCTGGGGCGCATCGAGCGGTAAATGCCGTGCGCAGGAACATGATCACGAAATTCGGACACCCCCTCGGCCAACACGCGACTGGCCGATTGGTCCGGTTTGTTCACCGTGTACGCGTCAAAAGTGGTGCACACCACCTTTGTTGGCAGCAACCTGGGGCTCCTGATAGCCGTGGTGCCATGTCCCCGAACGCACTCATACCCAGCCACCGGAAGCCCCGCCGCTCCGCGACTTCGCGAGCCGTGCGCGCAGGGTTCACCGGTGGCATCCTCACGCTGGCGGTGACCGGTACCGCCGTTCCCGCGAACGCCACTGGTGAGAAGCCGGCCTCCGAGACCCAGGAGCTGCCGACCGTCACCGCCGCGCTCGCCACGTCCGTGGCCAGGACCGCGGACACCACCCAGCAGGTTGCGGACCAGTACGAGCTGCAGGCCGCGCAGGACTCGGTCTTCTCCAAGGCCGACAAGGCCGCGCAGAAGGCCAAGGACAAGGCCGTCGAGGCCAAGCGCAAGGCCGAGGCGGAGAAGCGGGCCGCCGCGGCCCGCAAGGCCAAGGAGGCCAAGGAGGCCGAGCAGGCCCAGCTGCGCGCCTCCCGCTCCGACGACCGCCCCGCCCTCTCGGTGAGCGCCTCGGTCGACACCGGCCCGGTCTCCGGCTCCACCGCCTCCCTGGTGAGCTTCCTCAAGGCCCAGGTCGGCAAGGCGTACGTGAGCGGCGCGACCGGCCCGTCCGCGTACGACTGCTCCGGCCTCACCCAGGCCGCGTTCCGCCAGATCGGCATCGACCTGCCGCGCGTCTCCCAGGACCAGTCGACCGCCGGCACCCAGGTCGGCCTGGACAACCTCCAGGTGGGCGACATCCTCTACTGGGGCAGCGCGGGCAGCGCGTACCACGTCGCGGTCTACATCGGCGACGGCCAGTTCATCGGCGCGCAGAACTCCAGCACCGGTGTCGTGCAGCGCGACATGAGCTACGACCAGCCGACGGGCGCCGTCCGCGTCCGCTGAGGCCCCTCCGGATCCCTGATCCCTGCACACGGCGAAAGGGCCGTCGTCCCCCGCTCGGGACGACGGCCCTTTCGCCGTACTTCAAGGCATGAGCCGTACTACAGTACGTTCTGCGGTACTACGACCGCTCATGTGCTCACTACTGGCGCGGCTTGACCTCGGCCATCTCGCCCCAGCCGGTGCCCTCGGTCTCGACGTTGATGATCTCCGGGGTGCTCGCGACGAGCCCGGACATCAGCTCGATCGCGTCCTTGAAGTGGTCGGACTGCACGTGCGCCGCGCCCGCCTCCTGGCCCGCGAACGCCTCCAGCAGCACGAACTGGTTCGGGTCGTCCGCGCTCCGGGACCACTCGAAGAAGATGTTGCCCGGCTCGGCGCGGGTGGCGAGCGTGAAGGGCTCGGTCAGCGACAGCCACTGGTCGCTCTTCTCGGGCCGGACGGTGAACTTCACAGCGATGAAAATCATGCGACCACTGTGCGCCGCGGGCGGCCGCGCCGCGAGCCGGCGGGGCCGCCATTCCACCGATGCCGGAAAACGCGTCACCCACGACGCGGTACTCAGGCCCCCGCCGCCGCCCGGGTCAGTACCGACGCCAGCTCGCCCCGGCGCGCCGGGTAGTCGGCGGTCGGCAGGGACACCGACAGCGCGCGGACGGAGCCGTCGGGGCCCTCGCCCGGCAGGCGGACGGCGAGGCAGGTGTGGGCCGGATCGGTCTCGCCGACCGACACGGCGAGCCCCTTCCGGCGCACCCGCACCAGCTCCGCCTCGAAGCGCTCGGGCGAGGTGATCGTACGGTCCGTCAGCCGGGGCAGCCCGTGCGCGGCGAGATAGCGGCGGCGCGCCGGCCGGTTCAGCGCGGCGAGCAGCACCTTGCCGTGCGCGGTGGCGTGCGCGCCGTGGTCGGGCCCCACCGCGAACGGCCCGCCGGCCGCCGACACCGGCAGCGTGCTGTCGACGACCGCGATCCGCCCCTGCCCCACCGCGCTGAGGTACGCGTGCGCCCCGGTCGCGCGCCGTACGTGCAGCAGCAGCTCGCGTGCGTCGTCCTCGATGCCGGTCTGCCGCTGGAACGCCCGGTACAGCGCGGGCACCTGGGGCCCGAGGGCGTAACCCCCGGCCGTACGCGTGACGTGCCCGCGCGCGGTCAGCGGCCCCAGCAAGTTGTAGACCGTGGAGAGCGAACAGCCCAGCCGCCGGGCCAGCGCCTTGGCCGTCACCGGCCCCGGCGACCCGGCCACCGCGTCGAGCACGTCCAGCGCCCGGTCGACGGAGAGCGGTCCGTTGGCGGGTGCGGCGGACATGGTCCCTCCGGGTGTCTCGGGCGGCGGCTGCCGTCACTGCTACTACCGCTCCAGGATCCCTCACCGCGGCCAGAGCGTGCTCTGCCGGTTGGCCTCCCGGACCTTGGCCCGCAGCTCCGCCCGGCGGTCGTCCTCCCCCTGCGCCTCCTCCGCCCGCTCCGCCGCCTCGGGACGCTCGATCCCCTCGTCCCGTTCATCCCGTTCGCCCCCCTTCGGTCCGTCGCTCATGACGTCCCCCCTCGCAACCGGCGCCGTGCCCTCGCCATCCCCATGGTTCACGCTCCGTGTTCCACTCGGCGCTGTGTGTGCTCCTCCCCAGCCTGACCGCCCGCACGCCTTCTCGGCAGTACGCACAATCCGCCAACTTCACGCGTCAAGACCGGCCGTGAGACATCCGGGAAAAAGCACGGTGGCGGGAGAAGAGGGGGGGGGGGGGGGGGGGGGGGGGGGGGAGAAGAGGGGGGGGGGGGGGGGGGGGGACGTCTCCCGCCCCCTCCGGTGTTGTTCCCCTGTT
>NZ_JBVHPN010000009.1:0-374595 GCF_055567935.1 Streptomyces sp. NPDC026301
TGGAAATGGGAGTGGACGTCCGAGCCGGTGGTGCGGATGTGCCCGGCATCCGACTTCAGCGCGGCATGGTCCTTCTCCAGCTGCTCCAGATCGCCGGTGTACTGGGGGATTTGGTCCGGCTTCAGCTCGATCTTCACGACTGCTGCGCCCCCGGCTTCTTCGGGTCCAGGTCCACCGCGCCGAGGGCCTTGTGCTGGGCGTCGGCGGCCATGTCCAGGTCGCCGTTGAGGTAGGCGGTGGTGGCGTCCACCGCGCCCGTGAGGGACTTGCCGGCCCGGGCGGCGATGAACTTCAGGTCGTTGGTGGTGTGCTCGGCGAACTGCGACAGGGCCAGCGCCACCAGACCGCCCGCGGCCTTCTCCCCGCCCTTGCCGCCCTGACCGCCGCCGTGCGCTTCGCCCTCGGCAGTGATCGTGCCCGCGCTGCTCGCGGCGGACTGCAGATGCTCCCCGTACGCCTTGGCGTGCCCCTCGATCTTCCCGGCGAATTCACCGGTCGTCTTCAGCACGCTCGAAATGCCCTGCGGATGCAGGTCCCAGCCCGCCATGCCTACCCACGCTCCCCGTTACCGTCCCGCCCGTTGCCGAGCGGGTCAGCCGATGTTGTCGACCGCAGCCTTGGCCTTGGACAGCGTGTGCTGCGCCGTGCCGTCGTTCTTCTCCAGCGTCGTCTTCAGCAGCTGGATGATGTTCTTGACCTCCTGCGAGGCACGGTTCCAGCGCAGCTCCTTGCCGTGGTACTCATCCGCCACGCCATCGGCGGTGAAGTCCGCCATCGCCGCCTTCACCTGACCGTCGCGCGCCGTGATCACCTGCTCCAGCCGCGCGATCACCGTCTGGATATTGCCCTGCGCATCACCCGACGCCGTCGTGTCGTACGAACGACGATCCTGTCCACCAGCCATCACACACACTCCCCGTCACACACACCGGCCCACCCAGCAGCCGGAAGACAATTGATCAGCGGTCGCCGAAACGCGCCGCGCCCAACGATCAGCGGCTGCCGAAGCGCGCCGCGCCCAACGATCAGCGGCCGCCGAAGCGCGCCGCGTCGAAATTCGCCGCCGACATCTGCTGCCGCGCGTTGTCCCCGTGCTCCTGATCGCCGGAGCTGAACGCCGCGTCCATGCCCTTCTGGCCGCCGAGAATCCCCGACAGGGAACTCTGCAGCGACGACGCGATCTCGTCCGAGTGGGCCTTGAACCGGTCGAAGGCGGCCTTGCCGGAGCCGTTGAACTTGCCCTCCAACGGCGCCGCCGCATCGACCAGCTGCCGGATCAGCGAGCCCAGGTCCTCACTCGACCCACGCGACTTCGACTGCAGCGTCGACAACGTCTGCGATCCCATGTCGAACTTCATCAGGCTCCCCCTGCCGGCTGGACGGCTGTCGTTTTAAGTGGAGCCATATTTATCAAGTCGGGGTGGGTGCTGCAATCGAGGGTACGGAGCCTGTGGATAACCATGTGGCGGCGTACCGAAAAGCCGCCCGACTACGACCCGATGATCCCGTTACGGCATAGATTCGGTATATGAAGATCCTCAGTGTGAACGTCGGGGCGGCGAAGGCGGTCGAGTACACCGACGCGCCGTCCGGAACGACCGGTATCGACAAGCAGCCGGTGACCGGGCCGGTGCGGGTGACCGCCCCCGGCCCCGCCGGAGTCGGGGCGAGCGGGGTGGCCGGGGACTCGGTCTGCGACCTGCGCTACCACGGGGGCGACGACCGGGCCGTCTACGCGTTCGCGCGGGAGGACCTGGACGCGTGGGAGCAGGAGCTGGGGCGGCCGCTGGCCAACGGCGCGTTCGGGGAAAACCTCACCACCGCGGCGATGGACCTGCGGGAGGCGCTGGTCGGCGAGCGGTGGCGGGTCGGCGACGAGGTCGTGCTGGAGGTGACGGGGGGCCGTATCCCGTGCCGTACGTTCGCGGGCCGGCTCGCCGAGAAGGGCTGGCTGCGGCGGTTCACGCTGGCGGGCTCCTCGGGGGCGATGCTGCGCGTCATCGAGCCGGGGGAGTTCAGCGCCGGCGACCGGGTCGAGGTGGTGGACCGCCCGGATCACGACGTCACGGTCGGGCGGCTGTTCCGCGCCGTGACGACCGAGCGCAAGTCGCTGCCGGACATGCTGGTCGCCGCGGAGTGGATGGAACGCGAGCAGCTGGAGATCGCCCGGAAGTACGCCGCCAAGTACGGGAGCCGGTGAGCGAGTACGCCGGTGAGCCGGTCACGTACGGGAGCCGCTGAGCCAGTACGCCGGTGAGCGAGTACGTCGGTGAGCCAGTACGCGGTACCTGTCCTACCGGGCCTGTCCTACCGGGCCTGTCCTAGCGGCGTGCCGCGCCGGACGGGCGGAGGCGGTTCATGACACTCATGTACGAGGCGGGGAAGAGGCGGGCCAGCAGGTCGGGGACGACGGCGGAGGCGGCGATCAGGACCCGGGGCCTGCGGGCGCGGATGCCCGCCAGGATCTGCTCGGCGGCCTTGTCGGCCGGGTAGGTCAGCAGCTTGGCGAAGCTCTCCTTGCCCGCGCGGGACTCGGCCGCGTCGGCCGCGGCGGCCACGCGGGCGTTCTCGGCGATACGGGTGCGGATGCCGCCGGGGTGGACGGTGGTGACGCCGGTGGCGCGGTCGGCGAGCTCGTGGCGGAGGGACTCGCTGAAGCCGCGCAGCGCGAACTTGCTGGCGGCGTAGGCCGACTGGCCGGGCGGCGCGATCAGCCCGAAGAGGCTGGAGACGTTGACGATGTGGCTGCCGGGGGAGCGCAGGAGGTGCGGAAGGAAGAGGCGGGTGAGCGCCACCGGGGCGCGGAAGTTGACGGCCAGCACCCAGTCGAACTCCTCGGCCGTCAGCTGCTCGAAGCGGCCGCCGAGCGCCACCCCGGCGTTGTTGATCAGGAGCGTGATGCGCGGATGGGCCTCGGTGATCCGGGTGACGAGGGCGTCCAGTCCGTCGGTGTCGGAGAGGTCGGCCACGTGGGTGTCGACGGTCAGGTGCGGGTGCCCGGCGCGCACCTTGGCGGCGACGTCCGCCAGCCGGTCGGCGTCCCGGTCGATGAGGACGAGTCCGCTGCCGCGCGCCGCGAGCCCGTAGGCCAGCTGCTCGCCCATGCCGCCGGCCGCGCCGGTCACGACCGCGGTACCTCCGGCGAAACGGTACGGGGAGAGGGCGGCGGCAGGCATGGGGCTCCTCCGGGGTGGGCGGGCTTCGGTGATCTCCGGCCGCACCAGTCTGCCCGTGAAGCACCGCGCCCGGCTTGACCCTGCACGACAGAGGCTTGCCTCTGGACGACACGGGGCCGGCCCTTGGACGACACCCGGGGTCAGCTCGTACCACTCTCCGGAAGCAGTCCCCCGCGCCGCACCCCCGTCGGCGACACCCCCCACCACCGCCGGCAGCAGCGGGTCAGGGCCGACTGTTCGGAGAGGCCGAGGAGGGCGGCGATCTGGGTCATGGGGATGGCGGTGCCCGTGAGGTAGTGGCGGGCGGCCTGGCGGCGTGCGTCGTCGAGGATCGCGGCGTACGTCGTGCCCTCGTCGCGCAGCCGCCGCTGCAGGGTGCGCGGGTGGATGCTGAGCAGCCGGGCGACCGCGCCGATGTCGGGCGGGGTGGTGCCCAGGGACTGCTGTACCGCGCCGCGGACCCGGAGGACGAGATCGGCGCGTTCGTCCGGCGCCTGTTCGGCGAGGAACGCCAGGGCGAGCCGGCGGAGGTGTTCGTCGCCGCCCGCGAGCGGCCGGTCGCCGAGGCTCTTCGGTACGCGGAGCAGGGCGGCGGGGCGGGCGACGCGTACGGGGGCGCCGAAGAACTCCTCGTACGTGGAGAGAGGCGCGGCGGGGCGGTACGGGAGCTCTACAGTACGGAGCCCGTAGGGGCCGTCGACGAGGAACTGGATCGCGCGGTGCAGGAAGCCGAGGCCCAGGTCGGTGCCCTGGACGGGGGCGGGGAGGCCGGGGTGCGGGCCGTAGCGGAGGGCGGCGATGCCCGGCGCGTCGTACGGGTCGGGTTCGAGGGTGAGGCTGAGGGCCTGCGCGTGGACGAAGAGGTAGCGCGAGGTGCATTCGAGCGCGTCGGCGACGGTGGGGGAGTGCTGGATGGCCAGGGCCAGCGCGCCGAGCATGCCGAAGTCCTGGCGGGTCGCGACGCGCAGGCCGAGGTCGGGGCGGTCCAGCCCGGCGGCGGCCAGCTCCAGCACCCTCGTCATGGCCTGGTCGTCGACCAGGAGGTCGTCGGTGTCGAGCGCGGCGACGGGCAGGCCGGCGGCCGCGGCGTACTCCTCGGCGTCGCCGCCCAGCTCGGCGACCGTCGCACGGAAGCCGCGCAGCCCCGCCGATCTGATCACCGACATGCTGAGAGCCTGTGTCCGGTCACCGACATGTCGTTCAGGGTCAAATACGTGTCGTGTGAAGTCAAGAACCCCACCCGCCCCATTGCGCAGACTGGGGCCATGACGAATTCCGACGGCCGGCGGCCGGACTCCGAGCACCTTGATGTCGTGATCGTGGGCGCCGGGCTGTCCGGCGTGGGCGCGGCGTACCGGCTGCGGACGGAGTGCCCGGGGCGCTCGTACGCGATCCTGGAGGCCCGCGCGTCCATGGGCGGCACCTGGGATCTCTTCCGCTACCCCGGCATCCGCTCGGACTCCGACATGTTCACGCTCGGCTATCCGTTCAAACCGTGGCGGGACGCCAAGTCGATCGCCGACGGACCGTCGATCCTGCGGTACATCAAGGAGACGGCGGCGGAATTCGGGATCGACCGGCACATCCGGTACCGCACGAAGGTGCTCTCCGCCGACTGGTCGACGCGCGACGCGCGCTGGACGCTGACCCTCGAACGCACCGACGAGGCGACGGGCGAAGCCGTACGCTCCACCCTGACCTGCGACTTCCTGTACTCCTGCGCCGGGTACTACGACTACGACCGGGGTCACGCGCCCGACTTCCCCGGCCTCGGCTCCTTCACCGGGACCGTCGTCCACCCGCAGTTCTGGCCCGAGGACCTGGACTACGCGGGCAAGCGCGTCGTCGTCATCGGCAGTGGGGCCACCGCCGTCACGCTCGTGCCCGCGATGGCCGGCCGGGCCGAGCGGGTCACGATGCTGCAGCGCACGCCGACCTGGATCAGCGCCGTGCCCGGCCGGGACAAGATCGCCGACAAGGTGCGGGGCGTGCTGCCCGCGGGCGTGGCCCACCGCGCCGTGCGGACCAAGAACATCCTCTTCGGGATCGGCTTCTACCAGTTCTGCCGGCGCCGCCCGCAGGCCGCGCGGAAGCTGCTCACCCGTCTGAACACCCGCGTCCTGAAGGACGAGCAGGCCGTGCGGGACCACTTCACGCCCTCGTACAACCCCTGGGACCAGCGGCTGTGCGCGGTGCCGGACGCCGACCTCTTCAAGGCGCTGAAGCAGGGCCGGGCCGAGGTCGTCACCGACCACATCGACACCTTCGTGCCCGAGGGCATCCGGCTGAAGTCGGGGAAGGTGCTGGAGGCGGACGTCGTCGTCACCGCCACCGGGCTGCGGCTGCTCGCCTTCGGCGGCATCACTCCGCAGATCGACGGGCGGCCGGTCGAGCTGTCGCGGCAGTTCGTGTGGCGCGGCGCGATGATGACCGGCGTGCCCAACTTCGCCGTCTGCATCGGCTACACCAACGCCTCCTGGACGCTCCGCGCCGACCTCACCTCGCGGCTGGTGTGCAAGGTGCTGAACTACATGGACCGCAACGACTACGCGGCCGTGGTGCCCGAGCCCGGCGGTCCGCTCGCCGAGCGGCCGCTGCTCGACCTCGCCGCCGGATACGTCAAGCGCTCCATCGACGCGTTCCCGCGCCAGGGCGACCGCGGGCCGTGGAAGGTACGCCAGAACTACGTGCTGGACGCCGCCACGACGATGCGGACGAACCTCGGGCGCACGCTGAAGCCCACGCCCCGCGCGGCGGTGCGCCGCGGGCAGCAGGCGCCGGGCCGCGAGCCGGAGCACGCGCCGGGCGGTACGCCGGGGCAGGACCGGGCGCACACGCGGGCGGAGGCCGCCAAGTGACCGCCACCGACACGGTGTACGTAGACGTCGACGGGCATCCCGTACGCGTACGCGTCAGCGGGGAAGCGAACGGCGAGGCGACCGGCGAGGCGACCGGCGACGGCCCGCCCGTCGTGCTGCTGCACGGCATCGCGCGCAGCCTGGAGGACTGGCAGCTCACCCACGACCTGCTCGCGGCGCGCGGCCACCGGGTCATCAGCACCGACCTGCCCGGCTTCGGCCTGACCCGGCGCATGAAGGGCCGCACCGGGCTCGCCTCCTTCGCGCGGGCCGTGATCGGCGTGCTGGACGCGCTGGGGGAGCGACGGCCCGTGCACCTGATGGGCAATTCGCTCGGCGGCGCGGTCGCCATGACCGTCGCGGCGGAGTACCCGGACCGGGTGGCAGCCCTCGTCCTCGCCAACAGCGCCGGCTTCGGCCGCGAGGCCAACCTCTCGCCGCGCTCCATGGGGTACGCCGCACTGGCGGCGCTGCCCGGTGTCGGAAAGCGGTTCCGGGTCCGGGCCCGGGAGGCCGGCGTCCAGGTCAACCGCGACCTGTTCCACGACCCGCGGCACGCCACGGAGGAGCTGATCCGGCACGCCGGGCTGGTCGGCCGGCAGCCCGACTTCCGCGGCACCTTCATGGCCACGCTGCTGAGCCTGGGCGTGCCGGTCCTCGGGTCGTACCCCGGCTGGCGCCGCGCCCTCCTCGCGCGGACCGCGGCGGCCCGCGTGCCCACCCTCGTCGTCTGGGGCGACGCGGACGCGGTATTGCCGGTGAAGCACTTCCACGCCGCGGTGGCCGCGCTGCCGCACGCCCGCAGCCACCTCTTTCCCGCCACCGGGCACATGCCCCAGATCGAGCGGGCGGCGGAATTCACGGAGCTGGCGGCCGGGTTCCTGGACAGCGTGGCGGGCCCCACGAAGGATGCTGCGGGGGACGGCTCCGTAAAGGACGCCGCGGGAGACGGCGCCGGGAGCGCGGCGGCGAGGGGCACCGCGAAGGGGTGAGGTGAGCGATGGCGGGGACGTGCGCGCCGGCCACGCAGGCCGCACCGGTACCGGCCCCGCTGCGCGCCCGCTACGAGGTCACCCGCTCGACGGTGGCCGGCCGCCCGGTCCTGCGGCTCGCCCCGCGCCGCGGCGCCACCGGCCGCCACCTGCTCTACACGCACGGCGGCGCGTACGCCTTCCCGCTGCAGACCGCGCACTGGTGGCTCCTCCAGCACGCCGCCAAGGGCACCGGCGTCACCCTCACCGTGCCGCTCTACCGGCTCGCCCCCGAGGGTGACGCGCCAGCGGCGTACTCCCTGCTGCGTACGGTCTACGACGCCCTGTGCGCCGAGGCGGGGTCCGGGAACGTCACCCTCGGCGGCGACTCGGCCGGCGGCGGGCTCGCGCTCGGCCAGGCCGTCGCGTACCGGGACGCGGGCCTGCCCCCGCCGCGTCAGGTACTGCTGTTCTCGCCGTGGCTGGACCTCACGATGTCGCACCCCGCGCTGCCGGCGCTGGAGCCCCTCGACCCGCTGCTCCGTACCGATGACCTGATCGAGGCCGGGCGGCTGTGGGCGCACGGCGCCGATCCGCGCTGCCCGCTGCTCAGCCCGCGGTTCGCGGACGTGGCCGGGCTGCCGCCGGTGCACGTCTTCCAGGGCGGCCGGGACCTCTTCGCCGCCGACGCGCGGCTGCTGGGTGACCGGCTGGCGGCGGCCGGCAACGGCGGCACGTTCACGTGCGAGCCGGAGGCGGGCCACGTGTACGTGAGCGCGGTGTGGACCCCTGAGGCGCGGCGGTCCCTGGCCGGGGTCCGCCGACTGCTGAGCAAGTGGGTTGATCCTACGAAGAGTTGAGCTGTGAGTCAGGGTAATTGACAGAGTGTCAGTTGGCTGGAACGCGCCTCTCGGGACGGCGTGTTACCCGCGGTACAACATCGAGATGACTTTTCCGAGACTGACGCGAAGAACCGTCCTGGCAGGTCTGGGCAGCGTGCCGCTGGCCGCAGGGATCGCCGGTGCGGCCCCGCAGACGAAGGCGCCGCCCGCACCCGACGACCGCGCCCGCCCCACCCTCCTCCGCAACGCCGACCTCGTCCTCACCATGGACCCCGACATCGGGGCCGGCGAGCTGGGCAC
Organism: Streptomyces sp. NPDC026301; assembly: GCF_055567935.1. Lineage (NCBI taxonomy): Bacteria > Bacillati > Actinomycetota > Actinomycetes > Kitasatosporales > Streptomycetaceae > Streptomyces > Streptomyces sp. NPDC026301. Next base: position 8,148 of record NZ_JBVHPN010000009.1, read on the forward strand.
CCTTGAGCACGCGGACGTACTGATGCGGGGCGGCCGGCTGGCCGCGGTGGGGCACGGGCTGACCGCCCCGGAGGGCGCCCGCGTGGTGGACGCGCGCGGCAAGCTCGTCCTCCCCGGCTTCGTCGACCTGCACAACCACCTGTGGCAGTCCAGCATCCGCGGCGGCTGCTCGGACCAGGACCTGAACGGCTGGCTGGCCGCCTGCAACCGCGCCACCCTCCCCAAGATCGACGCCGCGGACATGTACCGCTTCGTACACCTCGCCGCCCTGGACGCCCTGCAGGCCGGCGTCACCACCGTCGTCGACTGGGTGCACGCCATCCCGTACGACACCAGCGAGCAGTACATCCGGGCGCTGGACGACACCGGGCTGCGCTTTGTGTACGCGATGGCGCAGACCGCCGACGCGATCGGCCTCCTCCCGCGCGTCAAGAAGGAGCTGCTGGACCCGCTGCCGCTGGCCTCCGCGCAGGTGTCCGTGCACGCGGGCATGAAGGCCGTACCGGAGCTGCGCCGCTTCCGCGAAGTCGCGGACGACCTTGGCCTCATGCTCAACTCCCATGTACTGGAGCACCGCGACGACCGCGCGGACGACCCCATCCGCTCGCTCCGCGAGGCCGGCGCCTTCGGGCCCGGGCTGCTGATGAACCACGCGATCCACCTCATCGACGAGGAGATCGCGCTGACCGCGGAGCACGACGTGCGGGTGGCGCACTGCCCGCTCAGCAACATGCGGCTGGCCTCCGGGATCATGCCGCTGCCCGCCATGCACCGGCGCGGCGTCAAGGCTGGGCTCGGCCACGACGGCGGCACCAACGACACCTCGGACATGTTCAACGTCATGAAGGCCGCGGTCGGGCTCCAGCGCGCGCTGCACGAGGACGCGGAGATCCACCCCACCCTCCCGGCCGTGCTGCGGATGGCGACGCTCGGCGGCGCCGAGTGCATCGGGATGGCCGACCGGATCGGCTCCCTGACGCCCGGCAAGCGCGCCGACGTCCTCGTACTCGACCCCGGCACGCTCAACTTCGCGCCCCGCTTCGACTGGATCAGCCAGATCGTCCTCAACGGCCAGCCGCCGAACGTCTCCCACGTCTTCGTCGACGGACAGCCGCGCAAGGCCCACGGCGAGCTGGTCGGCGTCGACACGGAGGCGGTGGTACGAGAGGCGGAGCGCGCGGCCGCACACGTCCGGGCCGCTGCCTGACCGCCGCGTCAGCCCGGGCTCGCGTCGCGTCGCCGCGCGAACCGGGCACGAGCGGCGTCGTGGGCGCCGCGCAGCAGCCGCACGATCGTGTCCGTCGTCGCCTCACCGGGATTGACGACAGAGACCCAGCCGAGCGAGCCGTACACCGGATGCGGCAGCACACTGTCGGTGGCCGCGTGGTCGCGCGGGCGGCCGAGGCCGCGCGGCTCCTCCCCGGTGAGCTCCTGGAACGTCGCACGGTCGACGTGGACGTTCACGCGCCAGCGGCCCGGAGGGTCGAGGTCGGAAGCGGTGTCGTCGGGGTAGTTCTTGGTGACGATCGTCCCGTACGGCTGGACGCGGTGCGGAATCCGGCCGTCGGGGGCGTAGTAGAAGAACGCGTCCCCCCCCATGTGAGCTCGGGAAATCCGCCTTCGCCCGGTCCCGGGACGACCACGAGTGCCCCGTCGAAGCCCCGCACGGTCGCGAGGATCTGTGCCATCTGTTCCATACTCATGGTTCAAGCGTCACCTTCAAGTGCTGATGTGGGGTTGGCCATGGGCGAGCCGGTGAGCGGTGCGCCACGCGTACGGCTCGGAACAGTCGATGTCGCCCGGGCGTCGGAGTACTCGGTGCAACAGGTGCGCGACCTGGAGCGGCTGGGAGTCATTCCCCCGGCCGCCCGGTCGAGCAACGGCTACCGGTCCTACACACCCGCTCACGTGCACGCTCTTCGTGCCTATCGAGGACTCGCGGCTGCCGTGGGGCCGGTGGCCGCACGGCAGCTGCTCGCGGAGCTGCGCACAGCGACGATCGAGAGGGCGGCCGCGGAGATCAACGCGGTCCACGTCCGGCTCGCGCGGGAACGGGACGAGGCGCTGCGGGCCCAACAGGCCCTGCGTGCGATCCAGGCCGAAACGCGCACACCCGAGCCCGAGCGGGGGAGTGACGCGATGACGATCACAGAGCTCGCCGGGGCGCTCGGTGTACGTCCCTCGACGCTGCGGTTCTGGGAGCAGGAAGGGCTCGTCCTCCCCGAGCGCGTGACGTCACTGCGAGCCCGTCGCTACGGCCTGTCGGCGATCAGAGCCGCCCGCATCGTCGCGGCCCTGCGCGGTGCCGGTCACGGCGTTCCCGCGGTGCGCGAGATCATGGGCGCTCTGCACGGGCTCGACGGCCTGGAAGAGCCCCAACGCATCCTGCAGCAACGTCTTGACCGGCTCGCCGTACGAAGCGTGGCACTGCTCCGCGCAGGCGCGGACCTGGCAACCGTCGTGCTCAGCGGGGAAAGACCTCGAACGTGACCGCCGGGAGGCCGCGGTGGCGGTCGCCCGCCATTTGCAGCATCTGCTCGATGAAGCCGCGGGCGTAGGCCAGCGGGTCCTGGGCCCCGCCGTTGAGGCCCTCGATGTACGAGCGGTGCTCGGCGAGCGAGGCGATGGCGCGCTCGATGCCGGGGCCGACCTCGACGGCGTGCGTGGGGTGCGGCGATCCGGCGACCGCCACCCGGCGCACGCCGTTCCAGGGCGCGAGCCCGTACTCCTTGAGCAGCTCGGGGAAGATCCAGCGGTTGCCCGCGTCGCCCGCCGCGTCCAGGACGGCCCGCCCGACCACCCGGTGATCGGGCGTGTTCCAGTGCACGCCGCCCCAGGTGTCGTGGTGGTTGAGCGTGATCAGCAGCTCCGGGCGGTGCCGCCGGACCGCGGCAGCCAGGTCGCGGCGGAGCGGCAGACCGGCCTCGATGACGCCGTCCGGATGGCGCAGGAACTCCACGTTCTGCACGCCGACCGCCGCCGCGCTCGCCCGCTGCTCGGCCTCACGGATCACCGCGCACTCCTCGGGCCCGATCCCGTCGATGCCCGCCTCTCCGTGGGTGACCAGCAGATACGTGACCTCGCGGCCGGCGTCGGTCCACTCGGCGACCGCGGCGGCGGCGCCGTATTCGAGGTCGTCGGGGTGGGCGACGATCGCCAGGGCGCGCTGCCAGTCGTCGGGCAGCGGCGTGAGGCCGGCCGGTCCGGGGGCCGTGGTGTCGGGTGCGGGCACGAGAGGCTCCTTCCCGGGGCGGCGCACCGCGTGCGCGTCCCTGCGCGGCGTACCGGCGGACGGCGTACGCCTGCTTCGAGCATGCCACGGTGCGGTGGCCGGGGATGGCGGAAACGGGCCGGTCCGAAACGGCTGATCCTCGTCGGTCGCGGGGTCCGTGGGTGAGGTGGCGGACGTCCGGATGGCGCCGGCGCGGAGTCATGGCGCGCGCCGGGGGCGCGGGTGGCGCCCGCTCCTGTGCCTGCTGAGCTGCATGTCATCACATCGGGTGAATAAGTGGCCCAGGCTTGCGAGTGGCAACGGTGGGTTGCCACGCTGTTGCTGACTGTCAAGCCCTTGGGAGGGCATGTGCCTTTCGGTGAGCAGCCCGCGTACCTCCGCGTCGCCGGCGACCTGCGTCAGAAGATCGTCGACGGCGTGCTGCCGCCGCACACCCGCCTCCCCTCGCAGGCCCGTATCCGCGAGGAGTACGGCGTCTCGGACACCGTCGCCCTCGAAGCCCGCAAGGTCCTGATGGCCGAAGGGCTGGTGGAGGGCCGCTCGGGGTCGGGCACGTATGTCCGCGAGCGCCCCGCCCAGCGCCGTATCGCCCGCGCCGGATTCCGCACCGGGGCGGGCGCGACGCCGTTCCGCCAGGAGCAGTCGGACGAGAAGGTCAAAGGGACCTGGGAGTCCAGCAGCGAGCAGGACGAGGCGAGCGACGCGATCGCGGCCCGGCTGCGCGTCCGGCCGGGCGAGCGGGTCATGCGCACCCGCTACCTCTTCCGCACCGAGGGCGAGCCGGTGATGCTCTCCACCTCCTGGGAGCCGCTGGAGGTGACGGGCCGGACGCCCGTGATGCTGCCCGAGGAGGGGCCGCTCGCCGGGCGCGGCGTGGTCGAGCGGATGGCGGCCATCGACGTGATCGTCGACAACGTCGTCGAGGAGGTCGGGGCCCGGCCGGGGCTGGCCGAGGAGGCGATGGTGCTGGGCGGCGTGCCCGGCCATGCCGTACTGGTCATCTCGCGGACGTATTACGCGGGCGGCCGCCCCGTGGAGACCGCCGATGTCGTCATGCTCGCCGACCGGCACCGGGTCGCATACCACCTCCCGGTGAAGTGACGCGGGGGAGAGGCGGGGAAGAGGCGCCGGTCCCGGTAGTGGTGAAGGGACACCGTTCCCGGTAGTGAAGTGCCCATGCTGGGCGAGTGGCTGACGGCGGCGCACCACCGTCCGTACTGGTGCGTAACCACCAGGTCAGCACCCGCAACGCCCGGCAATGTCCGCATTTGTCGCCCACTTTGCGATGTTGAAAAACTCACACCGCCCAAGTGAACGGGGATATTTGACCGAACATTGGATTCCGATCTTCCGTTTCGCTCTTACGATGGCGAAGTTTGTGCACGGCCGTGGGGGAAGATCAGGAGACCAAGCACGTTGAGCACGCCGAAGACCCCGAGCGCGGAGCAGGGCTCCCACTCGAACTACCGCAGGTCCCTCGGGACCATCGCCCTGACGGCCACGGGACTCGGGTCGATCATCGGCTCCGGCTGGCTGTTCGGAGCCGAGCGCGCCGCCGCCATCGCCGGTCCTGCCGCCATTCTGGCCTGGGTCATCGGCGCGGTCGTCGCCCTCACCATCGCGCTGACCTACAGCGAGCTGGGCGCGATGTTCCCCAAGGCCGGCGGCATGGTCCGGTACGGCCAGTACTCGCACGGCTCGCTGGCCGGCTACCTCGCCGCCTGGGCCAACTGGATCGCGATCGTCTCGGTCATCCCCGGTGAGGCCACCGCGTCCGTCCAGTACATGAGCTCCTGGGACTTCGGCTGGGCGCAGGGGATGTACGACGGCAAGGAGCTCACCGGCTCCGGCGTCGCGGTCGCCAGCGTGCTGCTGATCTTCTACTTCTTCCTGAACTGGTTCGCGATCACGCTGTTCGCGAAGACCAACACCGCGATCACGGTCTTCAAGGTCGTCGTGCCGATCATGACCGCGGGCGCGCTGATGCTGGCGCACTTCGACACGAGCAACGTCAAGCAGTTCGGCGGCTTCGCCCCGAACGGCTGGAGCGCGGTCTTCACCGCCGTCGCCCTCTCCGGCATCGTCTGGGCCTACAACGGCTTCCAGTCCCCGCTGAACATGGCGGCCGAGGCGCGCAACCCCGGCAAGTCGCTGCCCAAGGCGGTCATCCTCTCGATCGTCATCGCGCTGGTGATCTACCTCGCGCTGCAGGTCGCCTTCCTCATGGGCGTGCCCGCCCACGACCTGACCAAGGCCGGCAGCTGGGCCGGGCTGGGCTTCAACTCCCCGCTCGCCGACCTCTCGCTCGCCTGGGGCCTGAACTGGCTGGCGATGCTGCTGTACGCGGACGCCTTCATCTCCCCGTCCGGCACCGGCATGATCTACGCCGCCACCACCTCGCGCATGATCCACGGCGTGCAGGAGAACGGCCACCTGCCCGGCATCTTCGGCAAGGTCGACAAGAAGACCGGTGTGCCGCGCCCGGCCCTGGTCCTCAACCTGGTCATCGCGTTCCTCTTCCTCGCGGTCTTCCGCGGCTGGGGCTCGCTCGCCGAGATCGTCTCCATCGCGACGGTCATCTCCTACATCACGGGTCCGGTCGCCGTGATGTCGCTGCGCCGTCTCTCGCCGGACCTCAAGCGCCCGGTGAAGCTGCGCGCCATGCCGGTCATCGCCCCGATCGCGATGGTCTTCGGCTCGCTCGTCCTGTACTGGGGCCGCTGGCCGCTCACCGGCAAGGTCATCCTGATCATGGCCGTCGGCCTGCCGGTCTGGGCCTGGTACGAGCTGCGCAAGCCCTGGGCCGAGCTGAAGCCGCACCTGAAGGCCGGCGCCTGGGTGGTCGCGTACCTGCTGGTCATGGCCGCGGTGTCGTACTGCGGCGGCACGGAGTTCGGCGGCCGCGGCTTCATCCCGCAGGGCGTGGACCTCGGGGTCGTCGTGGTGATCGCCCTGGCCTTCTACTACTGGGGTGTGCGCAGCTCCTGGCGCAACCCCTCGCTCCTCGTGGCCGAGGCCGAGGCGCGCGCCGCCGCCGAGCGGGACGAGGCCACTGACGGTGACGACGACGGCCGGGACCCGGCCGAGAAGGTCGACGCCCGCGTCTGATCCACCGCCCGCACTGCTCCGGCCGCCCGGCACCGTCTCGGTGCCGGGCGGCCGTCGTTTCCGGGCCCGCTACCGGCCGGTCCGCGGTACGAGTGACGCGGGGCAATGGATGTGGACGGTGACATGGCCGGTTCGGTGCCTCTTTGTGCAAAGACGTATCCGGTGCGTGAAGGTCGGGCGTAGGCTCGGGCATATGCGGATCGGGTTTTCGGTGTTAGTGCAGGACGGGCGCGCCACGGCGCGCCGGACGGCGGACGGAGGAGCGCGATGACCGACAGTGGCGCCGTACTGCCGTGGCTGGTCATCCGCGAGGACGACAACGGCAACCGCTACCGCGTCGGCCGGTACGCCACCCGCACGGAGGCGGAGCAGGTCGCCGACCGGCTCGGCGGCCGCGGCCGCGAGCGGCTCTATGTGGTCGAGCGGGTCGACCGCGCCACGGCCTGACGATCGAGGCCGCATAGGCTGCCGCGCATGAGTGCGGTGCGTGTGGTGGTGGGCGGAGCGGTGCTGGACCGGGGGCGGCTGCTGGCCGCGCGGCGCAGCGCGCCGCCGGAGCTGGCCGGGCGCTGGGAGCTGCCCGGCGGCAAGGTCGAGGCCGGCGAGACGCCCGAGCAGGCGCTCGTACGGGAGCTGCGCGAGGAACTGGGCGTCGCGGTCGAGCCGCTGGCGCGCATCCCCGGGGAGTGGCCGCTGAAGTCCGGGCTGGTGCTCCAGGTGTGGACCGTACGGCTGGTCTCCGGGACGCCGCGGCCGTTGCAGGACCACGATGCGCTGCGCTGGCTGCCGCCGGGCGACGAGGGCACGGTGGACTGGCTGGACCAGGACCGGCCGGCGGTCGCCGAGGCGATGCGCCTGCTCATGGGGCAGGGGGCGCTCGACTGACGGGCTACGCCGTTCGCGCCACGATGCACCTGGTTGACCCTCTTGGGGCGATAACCGAACCCTGATATCGGGTATGTGCTGATTAACCCCCCTCAAAATGTACAAAACCGCCGGGGGAGCATCGGGCTGGGGAAGTGATCGGCGTGAGCGACAGCGCAGCGGCAGGGCCCACGGGGTCGCCTGCGTCGCAGGCCCGCCGGCTGGGCACGGCAGCGGTCCCCCCGATCGCCGAGTGGAGCTTCCCGGCCGAGCCGGGCGTGGTCCGTACGGCCCGTGCCATGGTCCGCGAGACGCTGCACGACTGGGACATGGAGCCGGCGGTGGACGTGGCCGTCCTCCTGGTCAGCGAGCTGGTGACCAACTCCCTGCGGTACGCCAGCGGGCCGATCGGCGTACGGATCGTCCGGCTGCGCGGCGGAGACCTCCTCGTGGAGGTGTCCGACCCGCTCCCCGACCCGCCCCGCGAGCGCACGGCCGCGCCCGACGACGAGGGCGGCCGCGGGCTGCAGCTGGTGGCATGCAGTGCCCGCCGCTGGGGCACCCGACGGGGCAGGAGCGGCAAGACGGTGTGGTTCGAGCTCGCCGAAACCGGCTGACGCCCGCCGGGCGGTCGCGCCCCTTGTGGCCGTCGCGCAGAAAACACTGCTTCGTGCCTGGTGGGGAGGTTGGAGCGGACCGTGGCTGGTTATGAGTCTGGGTGGGTTGCGATCGTTGCGAATTCATCGAGACCTCGTCGATGACCTGCGATCGAGACTGTGCTGTGATCGTGAGGACCGTGTTCCGGATAGCCGTGTTGCTGGATACTCGGCCTGTCCGGTCCGGGCACGATGAGCTGGAGGGGACGGGGCTCGTGAGCGAGATGTCAGCGGGTGAGGAACACCCTGCGATGAGGGATGGGTCGGGCCGGATGGACGTACCGGACGGCCCGCCCGTCTGGCAGAGCAGCGCGCCCGGATCGATCTACGACTACATCCGCGTCGCCTCCTTCGCCCTGGGCCCCGACGGCCGCATCGAGCAGTGGAGCCGCCGCGCCGCCGACATGCTCGGCATCCCCGCCAAGGACGCCATAGGGCAGGATCCGGTGGAGGCGTTCGTCCCGCGCGAGCTGCGCGAGGCCGGGCACAGGACGGTCAGCGAGATCCTCGACGGCCGCGAATGGACCGGCCTGGTGCCGTACCGCACGGGCCCGGAAGCGCCCGTCGACGGCCTCGCCGAGATCTACGTCATGCCGTCCGAGACCGGCACCGGCGAGCGCGCCGCGGTCTGCCTGGTCGTCGACGTACGGGCGCTGCGCGGCATCGAGACCGACCTCGCCGCCGCGCAGGCGGTTTTCGGACAGTCCCCGATCGGGTTCATGCTCTTCGGCACGGACCTGCGGCTGCGCCGGGTCAACGAGCGCTTCGCCACGGTCTTCGGCGGCCCGCCGAGCAGGTTCCAGGGCGCGGCGCCCGAGGAGTACCTGCCACGCCCCGAGGCCGAGCGGCTCAACGCCGCGCTGCGCCGGGTCCTGGAGACCGGCGACCCGGTCGCCGAGATGCAGCTGGTGGGCACGCCGCACGGCACGGACGAGCGCCGCCGCTGGTCGGTGTCGCTGTACCGGCTGCACAGCGCCAGCGGCCGCCCCATCGGGGTCGCGGCCCTCGCCTCCGACGTCACGGGCCGCCGCCGCGCCGAGCGGGAGGCCGCCAACGCCCGCCGCAATCTGGCCCTGCTGAACGAAGCGGGGGCGCGCATAGGCAATTCGCTGGACCTGGAGACCACCGCCCGCACCCTCCTCGACGTCGCCGTGCCGCAGTTCTGCGACCTGGCCTCGGTCGACCTGTACCAAGGGCTGCTGGCCGGGGACGAGGCGCCGCCCGGCATGACCGACGGCAGCGCCGAGCTGCGCCGGGTCGCCTTCGCCAGCGCCGTGTCCGACGGGCCGCTCCCGGAGGGCGGCGGCCGCGGCAGCGCCCCGGGCGGGGACGCGGCGGAGGACGACGGCGCGCCGGTCGCGGTCGGCGCGGTGCACCGTTTCCCCTTCAACTCCCCCTGTGCGGGGGCGCTCCGTACGGCCGAGGCGCAGATCATCCCGGGCCGCGAGACCGACGAGCGGCCCGAACTGGGCCGCGCGGTCGTGCACTCGACGCTCGCCGTGCCGATGGTCGCCCGCGACACCGTCGTCGGCCTCGTGCAGTTCTCGCGGACGAAGGGCAGTGAGTCCTTCGGCGAGCGGGACACCGCGCTCGCCGTGGAGCTGGCCGCGCGCGCCGCCGTCTGCATCGACAACGCCCGGCTGTACCGCCGCGAGCACGAGCGCGCGCTGATCCTCCAGCGCAGCCTGCTGCCGCCCGGCGACCCGGAGGCGGCGGGCCTGGACATCGCCTGCCGCTATCTGCCGGGTACGACCGCCACGGAGGTCGGCGGCGACTGGTTCGACGTCATCGAGCTGCCCGGCCACCGCACGGCCCTGGTCGTCGGCGACGTCATGGGGCGCGGCCTGCGCGCCGCCGTCGCCATGGGTGAACTGCGTACGGCGGTGCGGACGTTGGCGCTGCTGGACCTGGAGCCGGCCGAGGTGCTCTCGGCGCTCGACGAGATCGCGCGCGGGCTGGGGGCCACGGGCAGCGACGGGCGTTCGGGCCCGCGGGGGCGCGGAGCCGCCGGGGGCGCCGGTCCGCAAGCGGGCGCGGACATCGGCGCGGCAGCGGGCGCGTACGGGAGTACGGCAGCGGGCGCGGACGCCGGAGCGGAGGCGGGACCGCACGCGGGCTCCCGGCGCACCGACCGCGCCACCGACCTCTCCGAGGTCTACCTCGCCACCTGCGTGTACGCCGTCTACGACCCGGTCACCCGGCGATGTACGTTCGCCAACGCCGGCCACCTGCCGCCGGTCCTGGTCGAGGAGGGCGAGGACGCTCTCCTCCTCGACGTCCCGCCCGGCATGCCGCTGGGCGTCGGCGGCGAGCCCTTCGAGGAGATCGAGGTCGAGCTGCCGGACGGCGCGCTGCTCGCGCTGTACACCGACGGCCTGGTCGAGTCCCGGGACCACCCGCTCGACGAGGGTCTGCAGGCGTTCCGCGCGGCCCTGTCGGAGGCGGGCCGCCCACTGGAGGACGCCTGCGACCACGTACTGTCCGCGCTGGACACCCGGCACGGCGAGGACGACATCGCCCTGCTGATGGCCCGGGTGCACGGCCTGCCGAAGGACGCGGTCGGCGACTGGAACCTCGCCCCCGAGGCCCGCTCGGTCGCCCGCGCCCGCGAACTGGCCCGCGACCAGCTCACCGACTGGGGCCTGGAGCCCCTCGTCGACACCACCGAACTGCTGGTCAGCGAGCTGGTCACGAACGCCTTGCGGCACGGCCACGGCGACATCCGGCTGCGCCTCCTGCTGGACCGCACCCTGGTCTGTGAGGTCTGGGACGCGGACCTCGCACAGCCGCGGCGGCGGCGGGCGCGGGACACCGACGAGGGCGGCCGCGGCCTCCAGCTCGTCGGCCTCCTCAGCAGGGGCTGGGGCAGCCGCCGTACGCCGCGGGGCAAGACCGTCTGGTTCGAGCTCGACCTGCCCGACGGGGACACCAAGGCGCCGGATCCGACGGATGCGCTGCTGGACCTGTTCTGACCGTCACGCCGGCCGGGTCACCCCGACCGGCGTCGGCGGATCGTCTTGCCCAGCCAGATCAACGGGTCGTACTTGCGGTCCGCCGCCCGCTCCTTCAGCGGGATCAGCGCGTTGTCGGTGATGCGGATGTGTTCGGGGCAGACCTCGGTGCAGCACTTGGTGATGTTGCAGTAGCCCAGGCCGTGGTCGTCCTGGGCGGTGCTCTTGCGGTCCAGGCCCTCGTCCGCCGCCGCGTCCAGCGGGTGCATGTCCAGTTCGGCGATGCGCATCAGGAAGCGGGGGCCGGCGAACGCCTCCTTGTTCTCCTCGTGGTCGCGGACGACGTGGCAGGTGTCCTGGCAGAGGAAGCACTCGATGCACTTCCGGAACTCCTGGGAGCGGCCGACGTCCTCCTGCCGCATGCGGTACTCGCCGGGCTTGAGGTCGGCGGGCGGCACGAAGGACGGCACCTCGCGGGCCTTGGCGTAGTTGAAGGAGACGTCCGTGACCAGGTCGCGGATGACGGGGAAGGCCCGCATCGGGGTGACCGTGACCGTCTCCGCGCGGTCGAAGACGGACATCCGTGTCATGCACAGCAGCCGGGGCCGGCCGTTGATCTCCGCGCTGCAGGAACCGCACTTGCCGGCCTTGCAGTTCCAGCGCACGGCCAGGTCCGGCGCCTGGGTGGCCTGCAGCCGGTGGATGATGTCCAGCACCACCTCGCCCTCGTTGACCTCGACGGTGAAGTCGCCGAGGCTGCCGCCCGCAGCGTCCCCCCGCCACACCCTGAAGTGCGCGTCGTACGAACTCACGAGCTCAGCTCCTCGTCCGTCAGGTACTTCGCCAGTTCGTCCCGCTCGAACAGCTCCAGAAGGTCGGCGCGGATCGCCGGCGTCTCCCGCCGTTCCAATTGGATGTGGGCGAGCGCCGGGTCTTCGGGGAGTTCGGGGCGGCCGTCGTTCGTGGCCAGCCGGCACAGCAGGTTGACGCGGCGCCAGCGGCGGTCCATCTCGGGGTGGTCCTCGCGGGTGTGGCCGCCGCGGCTCTCCTTGCGCGTCAGCGCGGCCCGCGCCACGCACTCGCTGACCAGCAGCATGTTCCGCAGGTCGATGGAGAGGTGCCAGCCGGGGTTGTACTGCCGGTGGCCCTCCACCCCGGCCCGCCGCGCCCGCACCCGCAGGCCGGCCAGCTTCTCCAGCGCCTGCTCCATCTCCGACTGCCGCCGGATGATGCCCACCAGGTCGTTCATCGCCTGCTGGAGCTCCTGGTGCAGGGTGTACGGATTCTCCGCCGGACCCCCGGCGTGCAGCGTGTCCGCGCCCTCCGCGCTGAACGGCCGCAGCGCCTCCGCCTCGGCCACCTCGATCTCCCGCGGGTCCACGGCGGGCCGCAGCCCGTGCGTGAGCCCGGCCGCGTACTCCGCCGCGTACAGTCCAGCGCGCCGCCCGAAGACCAGCAGGTCGGAGAGGGAGTTGCCGCCGAGCCGGTTGGAGCCGTGCATGCCGCCGGCGACCTCGCCCGCGGCGAACAGCCCGGGGACGCCGGCCGCTGCCGCGGTGTCCGGGTCGACGTCCACGCCGCCCATGACGTAGTGGCAGGTCGGTCCGACCTCCATCGCCTCGGTCGTGATGTCCACGTCCGCCAGCTCCTTGAACTGGTGGTGCATGGAGGGCAGCCGGCGCCGGATCACCTCGGCCGGCATCCGCGTGGAGACGTCCAGGAAGACGCCGCCGTGCGGGGAGCCGCGGCCCGCCTTGACCTCGGCGTTGATGGCCCGCGCGACCTCGTCGCGGGGCAGCAGCTCGGGCGGCCGGCGGTTGCTGTCGGGGTCGTCGTACCAGCGGTCGCCCTCGTCCTCGGACTGCGCGTACTTCTCCTTGAAGACGTCCGGGATGTAGTCGAACATGAAGCGCTTGCCGTCGCTGTTGCGCAGCACCCCGCCGTCGCCGCGCACCGACTCGGTGACGAGGATGCCCTTCACCGACGGCGGCCAGACCATGCCGGTGGGGTGGAACTGCACGAACTCCATGTTGACGAGCGGCGCGCCCGCGAGCAGCGCCAGCGCGTGGCCGTCGCCCGTGTACTCCCACGAATTCGAGGTGACCTTGAAGGACTTGCCGATGCCGCCGGTGGCCAGCACCACGGCGGGTGCCTCCAGGACGAAGAACCGGCCGGACTCCCGCTCGTAACAGAACGTTCCTGCCACCCGGCCGTCCTCTTTCAATACGCGGGTGACCGTGCACTCCTGGAACACCTTCAGGCGCGCGTCGTATGCGCCGAACTCCCGCTCGTCCTCCTGCTGCAGCGAGACGATCTTCTGCTGGAGAGTGCGGATCAGCTCCAGGCCCGTACGGTCGCCGACGTGCGCGAGGCGCGGGTACTCGTGCCCGCCGAAGTTGCGCTGCGAGATGCGGCCGTCGGGCGTGCGGTCGAAGAGCGCGCCCCAGGTCTCCAGCTCCCAGACCCGGTCCGGGGCCTCGCGCGCGTGCAGCTCGGCCATCCGCCAGTGGTTCAGGAACTTCCCGCCGCGCATCGTGTCGCGGAAGTGGACCTTCCAGTTGTCGCCCTCGTTGACGTTGCCCATGCTGGCGGCGATGCCGCCCTCGGCCATGACCGTATGGGCCTTGCCGAAGAGCGACTTGCAGATCACCGCCGTCCGCATGCCCTGCTCGCGGGCCTCGATGGCGGCCCGCAGCCCGGCGCCGCCCGCGCCCACCACGACCACGTCCCAGGCCTGCCGTTCGACTTGCGTCATGAATTGCGCACCTTCCTGGAAGCTCTAGAAGAACCGCGGATCGTCGAAGGCCCCGACGGACAGCAGGTAGACGTAGAAGTCGGCGGCGGCCACGCTGATCAGCGAGGCCCAGGCGAGCGCCGCGTGCCGGGCGTTGAGCTTGCCGACCCAGCCCCACAGCCGGTAGCGCACGGGGTGCCTGGAGAAGTGCTTCAGGCGGCCGCCGACGATGTGCCGGCAGGAGTGGCAGGAGAGGGTGTAAGCCCAGATCAGCCCGATGTTGACGAGGAAGACCAGGCCGCCGAGCCCCATGTGACCCCACGCGTAGCTCGCGTCGCGGAAGGCGAGCACGGTGTCGTACGTCAGCACGCCCGCGACCAGCAGCGCGGCGTAGAAGAAGTACCGGTGGATGTTCTGCAGGATCAGCGGGAAGCGGGTCTCGCCGCTGTAGGTCTTGTGCGGCTCGGCGACCGCGCAGGCCGGGGGCGAGGCCCAGAAGCCGCGGTAGTACGCCTTGCGGTAGTAGTAGCAGGTCAGCCGGAAGCCCAGCGGGAAGATCAGGATCAGCAGCGCGGGGGACAGGCCCCACCAGCTGCCGAACAGGTCCCAGTTGGGGCCGTGCCGCATCGTCGCGCAGTTCTCCGCGAGGCAGGGGGAGTAGAACGGCGAGACGTAGGGCGCGTGGTAGTAGTCGGCGTTCGCGAACGCCCGCCACGTCGAGTACACGACGAACGCGAGCAGCCCGGCCGCGGTGCTCGCCGGGTACAGCCACCAGCGTTCGGTGCGCAGGTGACGGGCGGGGATGGCGGCGCGAGCGGGGCCGTGCACCCCGCTCGCGCCGGTTTTCGATGAAGGTTCGGTGCCTGTGGCCAACGTCGGTCTCCGTGAGCGGGGGGTGACAGGGCTGAGGGGGGACGGCCGGGCGTGAGTCGCTTGCGGTGCGCGGTGGTCGCGTCGCTACGGGGCGCGGCGGTCGCGGGCGCCCAGCCCCTCGTCCTCGGCGTCGGTCCACAGGGAGGCGTCGTACGGGGCGTCCGGGATGGTCACCATGTCGGACACCGCGCGGCCTTCCACCGGCCGGTCGCCGGAGTCGGTCGCGGACTGCGCGCGCAGCAGTTCGAGGCTTTCGCGCAGGTGCTCGGTGTCGCTGCGGACCCGGCGGATCTCCAGTCCGCCGCCGACCCGCTGCTCCAGGCGTCCCACCGAGCGGACCAGGTCGTCCAGGCTGCGCTGCACAGCCGTCAGATCATCGTGCAAGGACATGACGAGCCCTCACTTCCGAGGGTGCGGTCGGCAATCTCATGCGCCTGCGAGTGTCGCGCGTCACAGTCGCGGTTGGGAAGGGATTCGCCGGTATTCCGGGTCACGATGGCGCATAGGGGGGCGTGACCGGTCGTACCGGAATGCGTTGGGCCGGGCGGGTGGCCTTGGGGAGTAGGGCCGTCGTGTCGCCGGGGCGCGCGGCGCGCCGTCGTTTTGAGTGGACGGGCCATAGATGTGATGAGCCGCAAAGTCGGCCGAATGTGATCAGCGGCGGCGCCGCCGCACGGGCGAGCCCGGAGGTAACAGGATGACCGACGACGTCGGACCGCAGGGCGCGAGCGGCGGCCGGACGGCGGGCCGCGGGCGCCGCCGGGTCGCGCTCCTCACCGCGGGCGCGCTGCTCCCGCTGCCCGTACTGGCCGGCTGCAGCGGCGGTGACGAGGCGCGGCCGGCCGGCGCCGGGAGCCAGGACATCGCCCCGGCGGCCCCGGCGACGCTGCGCGACGGCGGCACGGTGCGCTGGGCCGTGGACGAGCTGCCCGGCACCTTCAACGCCTTCCAGGCGGACGCCGGCGAGAGCACGGACACGGTGGCGGGCGCCGTGCTGCCCGCGCTGTTCACCCTGGACGCCAACGGCGTGCCGCAGCACAACCCCGACTACCTCAAGGCCGCCGAGGTCACCCAGCGCGAGCCGAAGCAGGTCGTGCGGTACAGCCTCAACCCCGCGGCGCGCTGGAGCGACGGCCGGAGGATCTCGGCGGCCGACTTCGCCGCGCAGTGGAAGGCGCTGCGGGGCAGGAACGCCGCGTACTGGACGGCGCGCAACGCCGGTTACGACCGCATCGAGAAGGTCGAGCCGGGCGCCGGTCCCGGCGAGGTCCGGGTGACCTTCGACCGTCCGTACGCCGACTGGCAGTCGCTCTTCACGCCGCTGTACCCGAAGAGCGTCATGGGCAGCCCGGCGGCGTTCAACGACGGCGCGCGCAAGAAGCTCGCGAGCAGCGCCGGGCCGTTCCGGGTGAAGAAGCGGGACGCCGAGGCCGGCACGGTCACCCTCGTACGGAACGCGAAGTGGTGGGGCGCCCGGGCCCGGCTGAAGAAGATCGTGCTGACCGAGCTGCCCGCCACGAAGCGGCCCGCCGCGCTGGCCAAGGGGAAGATCGACGTCGCGGAGATCGACCGCGGCACGGCCAAGGAGCTCACCACGGCGAGCGGCGGGAACCAGCAGGCCGCCGTCGGGGACGACGCGCCGCGCGGCGCCGTCTCCGCCGACGCGCTGCGCCACCAGGCGCTGGCCCGCGGCACCGACGCCGAGCGCAAGGTGGAGCAGCGGCACCGCAAGGAGGCCGCGGCCGCCGCCGAGCGCCGCGCACAGCTGCGCGGCTACACCCTCCACCGCGCCCTCTCGCCGTCCTTCACGCAGCTCGCCCTCAACGGCAGCACGGGGCCGCTCACCGACGAGCGGGTCCGCCGCGCGGTGGCCCGCGCCATCGACCGCGGCGCGCTGGCGAAGGAGGTACTGGGCCCGCTCCGGCTGCCCGCGGCGCCGGTCGGCAGCCACCTGCTGCTCGCCGGGCAGCCCGGGTACCGCGACAACAGCGCCGCGCTGGGCGGCCAGGACACCGCCGCCGCCCAGGCGCTGCTGGCCGACGCGGGCTGGCGGATGCCGCAGGGCGGCGCCGAGGAGAAGACCGACGCGCAGCCCGGCGAGCGCGAGGCGCAGCAGCGGCGCAGCGCGGCGGACGGCGGCCGGACGGACGGGGAGAACGGGCGGACGGACGACGAGAAGGGTCGGACGGGCGACGGGAACGGGCAGCGGGACGCCGACGGCGCGCACGCCCCCGACGCGCCCGGCGCCCGGCAGCCGCACGGCGGCTCCGCCCGCTCCGGGGCCGACCGCCCGGCGGCCGGGCCCGCGGCCGGTCCCGCGACCGGTGCCGCCCCGCTCTCCGCGCTGACCGGCCCCGGGTCGGCGGGGCTCCAGCGGGTGGCGCTGCTGCGGCAGAGCGCGGCGCTGTACGACGCGGCGGCGCGCGCCGACCGGCGGCACGCCGCGGGGGACACCGGGTCGGCGGCGTACGCGTCGTACGAGCGGGCCAGCGGCCGGGCGGCGGACGCCTGGGACGCGGCCGACGTGCTGGCGGAGGCCGCCCAGCGGGAGCCCACCGCGCTCGCGGCCGGCTCCGGGCTGCCGGGCTGGGACGACACCAAGCCGGGCGCGGGCCGGGAGGTCGCGGGCACCGGGCCGGCCGGCCCGCTCAGCGCCATCCAGGCCCGGGAGGCCGCGGCCGCCGCCGAGCGGAACCGGCTCGCGGCCGCGGCCGAGCGGGCGGACGGGGCGGAGCGTGCGGACGGGGCCGCGGCACGGCAGCGGCCGGCCGCCCAGGGCGGCGCCCAGGCCGGGAACGCGCCGGGCGCGGACGACGAGAAGAACGCCCACGGCGACAAGGCCGGAAAGGCCGGCGAGGACGCCAGGACCGGCAAGGACGCCAAGGGCGGCGGGCACGCACACGGCAAGGACGACGCCGCGGCCCGCAAGAGCGCCGTCTTCGTGAAGAAGAACGGCCGGCCGCTCATGCTGCGCTTCGTCCTGCCCGACGGCCCCGGCACCGCCCAGCTCCGTACGGTGGCCGACCGGATCTCCGAAATGCTGATGAAGATCGGCGTACGGACGACCGTGCAGAAGGTGGCCGACAAGAGCTACTTCGAGGACCACATCGCGTCCGGCGACTACGACCTGGCGCTCTACTCCTGGCCCGGCAGCGCCTACCCGGCCACCGACGCCCGGCCCATCTACGCCAAGCCCCGGCCCGCCGCCGACGGCTCGCTGACCGTCGAGCAGAACTACACCCGGGTCGGTACCGACCGGATCGACCAGCTCTTCGACCAGGCGTCCGCCGAGCTCGACCCGGACGCGGCCCGGGACCTCGTCGGCCAGGCCGACCAGCGGATCTGGGCGGCCGCAGGATCGATCCCGCTGTACCGGCAGCCGCAGCTCGTCGCGGCCAGGTCCGGGCTGGCCAATGTGGGCGCTTTCGGCTTCGCGACGCCCGTCTACCAGGACATCGGTTACAAGAAGTAGCAGGTCAGGGCGGGTGCGAACGGGCTGGGGCGGCCAATGCCGCGCCAGCCCCGTACGATGGAGTGAGGCCGTGGCGTCTGCATGCCCGGCGGGCGCGCGTGCCGGACCGTACGCGCCGTCAACCACAATTCCGGGAGAAGCGCCGCAAGTGCCCACGCGCCACGACATTCGTAACGTCGCCATCGTCGCCCACGTCGACCACGGCAAGACCACCCTTGTCGACGCCATGCTCAAGCAGGCGGGAGCCTTCGCCGCGCACGCCGCCGAGAACCTCGACGAGCGCATGATGGACTCCAACGACCTGGAGCGTGAGAAGGGCATCACGATCCTCGCCAAGAACACCGCGGTGAAGTATCACCCGAAGGCCGGCGGGGACCCGATCACGATCAACATCATCGACACCCCCGGCCACGCCGACTTCGGCGGTGAGGTCGAGCGCGGTCTGTCGATGGTCGACGCGGTCGTCCTGCTGGTCGACGCCTCCGAGGGGCCGCTGCCGCAGACCCGCTTCGTGCTGCGCAAGGCGCTGGCCGCGAAGATGCCGGTCATCCTGTGCATCAACAAGACCGACCGCCCCGACTCCCGGATCGCCGAGGTCGTCGACGAGACGTACGACCTGTTCCTGGACCTGGACGCGGACGAGGACCAGATCGAGTTCCCGATCGTCTACGCCTGCGCCCGTGACGGCGTCGCGTCGCTGACCAAGCCGGAGGACGGCACCGTCCCGGCCGACAGCACGAACCTGGAGCCGTTCTTCACCGCGCTCCTGGAGACCGTCCCGGCCCCCGAGTACGACGAGGCCGCGCCGCTGCAGGCCCACGTCACCAACCTCGACGCGGACAACTTCCTCGGCCGTATCGCGCTGCTCCGCGTCGAGCAGGGCGAGCTGCGCAAGGGCCAGACGGTCGCGTGGATGAAGCGCGACGGCTCGATCCAGAACGTCCGCATCACCGAGCTGATGATGACCGAGGCGCTGACCCGCAAGCCGGCCGAGGTGGCGGGCCCCGGTGACATCTGCGCCGTCGCCGGTATCCCCGACATCATGATCGGCGAGACGCTGGCCGACCCGGAGAACCCGGTCGCGCTGCCGCTGATCACGGTCGACGAGCCCGCGATCTCGATGACCATCGGTACGAACACCTCGCCGCTGGTCGGCCGCGGCGGCACGGGCAAGGGCGCGGACGCCAAGGCCGCGGTCAAGGACCGCAAGGTCACCGCCCGCCAGGTGAAGGACCGCCTGGAGCGCGAGCTGATCGGTAACGTCTCGCTGCGCGTGCTGGACACCGAGCGCCCCGACGCCTGGGAGGTGCAGGGCCGCGGTGAGCTGGCGCTGGCCATCCTGGTCGAGCAGATGCGCCGTGAGGGCTTCGAGATGACCATCGGCAAGCCGCAGGTGGTCACCAAGGAGGTCGACGGCAAGACCTACGAGCCGACCGAGCGCATGACCATCGACGTGCCCGAGGAGCACATGGGCGCGGTCACGCAGCTCATGGGCGTCCGCAAGGGCCGGATGGACAACATGTCCAACCACGGCTCCGGCTGGGTCCGCATGGAGTTCATCGTGCCGTCCCGCGGTCTGATCGGCTTCCGTACGGAGTTCCTGACCAACACCCGCGGCACCGGCATCGCGCACTCGATCCACGAGGGCCACGAGCCCTGGTTCGGCACGCTGACGACCCGTAACAACGGCTCCCTGGTCGCCGACCGCTCCGGTTCGGTCACCGCCTTCGCGATGACCAACCTCCAGGAGCGCGGTGTGCTCTTCACCGAGCCCGGCACCGAGGTGTACGAGGGCATGATCGTCGGCGAGAACAGCCGCGCCGACGACATGGACGTCAACATCACCAAGGAGAAGAAGCTCACCAACATGCGCTCCTCCTCGGCCGACTCCTTCGAGGCGATCGTGCCGCCGCGCAAGCTCTCCCTGGAGCAGTCCCTGGAGTTCTGCCGCGACGACGAGTGCGTCGAGGTCACCCCGGAGGCCGTCCGCATCCGCAAGGTGAACCTGGACGCCCGCGAGCGCGCCCGCGCCGCCTCGCGCGCCAAGCACAACTGACGCGCCCCGCAGTCCCGTCCGACGGCCCGGCCCCGCACAGCGCGGGGGCCGGGCCGTCGGCGTGTGCGCCGCGACCGGCCGCCTGACCGCCGGCCCACCGCGCCACCCGCCCAACGGCGGGTCCTTACCCCGCCGGTTGGCGGGGTGTCAAGAGTGCCTGAACCCCGCACAGTTCGGCGGCCGTTCGGATGGCGGACGGAGTGTGAGCGGACGGTGGCATGGAGTCCCTTTCGTTCCCGTCTGGATAGATTGGTTTGTCCGGATTCCGAACCGGTCTCTCCGCGATGTGACCAAAAAGTAACCACTAACTCGTGGCTTATGGGGCGAACGTGACTGAGGATGGGGGCTATTGAGCTCGGGTCAATGGGTCACGCGCTGTGCAAGGCGCCGACTCACGAGCATCGGGGGCTGGTCGCGCGCTGTCAGGGGTGTCAGCGGACGGCCGGCTCCTTTCCATGTCACGAATGGACTCATGAGGAGGCAGTCCCATGCGCGGTGCCAGAAGCGCCACTTGGGTCGCAGGAGCCATAGCCATCGCCCTCGGTGTGACGGCGTGCGGCGGAAGCGGTGACAGCGCGGGTTCCGAGGCCGGAGTCGTACGGTCCGCCTGGGGCGACCCGCAGAACCCGCTGGAGCCCGCCAACACCACTGAGGTGCAGGGCGGCAAGGTCCTGGACATGATCTTCCAGAACCTCAAGAAGTACGACCCGGAGACCGGCGCGGCCACGAACGACGCCGCCGAGTCCATCGACACCAAGGACCAGCAGACCTTCACCATCAAGGTGAAGAAGGGCCTGACGTTCTCCAACGGCGAGCCGCTGACCGCCAACTCCTTCGTCGACGCCTGGAATTACGGCGCGCTGGCCACCAACCAGCAGAAGAACAGCTACTTCTTCGCCGACATCGAGGGCTACGACAAGGTCGCCCCGGCCAAGGGCAAGCCGACCGCGAAGACCCTGTCGGGCCTGAAGGTCGTCGACGACCACACCTTCACGGTCAAGCTGACCCAGAAGATGTCGACCTGGCCGATCCGCCTGGGCTACAAGGCGTTCGCGCCGCTGCCGAAGAAGTTCTTCACGGACCACAAGGGCTACCTGGACAAGCCCATCGGCAACGGCCCGTACGCGGTCGCCTCGTACCAGAAGGGCACGCAGATGAAGCTCGTGCCCAACAAGAAGTACAAGGGCGACGACGCGCCGCAGAACAAGGGCGTGCTGCTGAAGGTCTACACGGACTCCAACACCGCCTACTCCGACCTGCAGGCCGGCAACATCGACGTGCTCGACAGCCTGCCCGCCGAGCAGATCAAGAACGCCAAGACCGACCTGCAGGGCAACTACGTCTCGCAGCCGGCCGGCATCAACCAGACCATCACCTTCCCGGTCGACAAGGGCGCGTGGAGCAAGCCGGGCATGGAGAAGGTCCGCAAGGGCATCTCCATGGCGATCGACCGCAAGCAGATCACCGAGAAGATCTACAACGGCACGCGTACGCCGGCCACCGACCTCACCTCCCCGGTGCTCGGTGCCGCCAACGGCTACAGCAAGGACGTCTGCGGCGACGCCTGCACGTACAACCCCACCGAGGCCAAGAAGCTCATCAAGGAGGGCGGCGGCCTCCCCGGCGGGAAGATGACCATCAGCTACAACGCGGACAAGGACTCCCACAAGGAGTGGGTGGACGCGGTCTGCAACAGCGTCAACAAGGTGCTGGGCGACGACAAGGCGTGCGTGGGCAACCCCGTGGGCACCTTCGGCGACTTCCGCAGCCAGATCACCAAGGGCGAGATGACCAGCGGCTTCCGCGCCGGCTGGCAGATGGACTACCCGCAGATCGAGAACTTCCTGACGCCGCTGTACGCCACCGGCGCCAGCTCCAACGACTCGCACTGGAGCAACAAGAAGTTCGACGACCTGCTGAAGCAGGCCGCGGCCGAGCCGGACACCAAGAAGGCGACCAAGCTCTACCAGGACGCCGAGAAGCTGGTGTTCGACGACATGGTCTCCATCCCGCTCTTCTACCAGAACGGCGTCGCCGGCTGGTCGCAGAACGTCTCCGACGTCAAGCTCGACGCCTTCAGCGTCCCGGTCTACACCCAGATCAAGGTCAAGAGCTGACCCGACGCAGCCCCTGAGCGGGCCGCACCGAACCAACCGCTCACGGCGGCAGGGAGCAGCCGGTCACCCGCGCCTCTTCGAAGTCGAGGAGGCCCCGGGCCCGGCTGCCCCCGCGTCGGCGCATTTCTGGAGGACACATGGGGCGCTACGTCGTGCGACGACTGCTCCAGATGGTGCCGGTCTTCATCGGCACCACTTTCCTGATCTTCGTCATGGTCTACGCGCTCGGCGATCCCGTCGCGGCCATGTTCGGAGACCGGACCCCCGACCCGGCGACCGCCGCCCAGATCCGGGAGTCCCTGCACCTGAACGACCCGCTGTGGAGCCAGTACCTGCAGTACATGGCGGGCATCTTCCAGGGCGACTTCGGCACGGCCTTCAACGGCCGCCCGGTCATCGAGCTGATGGGGGACGCCTTCCCCAACACCATCCAGCTCACCCTGGTCGCCTTCGTCATCGAGCTGGTGGTGGGCGTCGGGCTCGGCGTCGTCGCGGGTATGCGCCGCGGCCGTCTGATCGACACCGGCGTGCTGGTCCTCACCCTGTTCGTGATCTCCATCCCGACCTTCGTCACCGGCTATCTGCTGCAGTACTTCGTCGGCGTGAAGTGGGGCGCGCTGCCCCCGTCGGTCTCCACCGAGGTGCGCTTCGAGGAGCTGATCCTCCCCGGCATCGTCCTCGCGGGCGTCTCGCTGGCGTACGTGGCCCGGCTGACCCGCACCTCCATCGCGGAGAACATCCGCTCCGACTACATCCGCACCGCCACCGCCAAGGGCCTGCCGCGCCGCCGCGTGATCAGCGTGCACCTGCTGCGCAACTCCCTGATCCCGGTCGTCACCTTCCTCGGCACCGACATCGGCGGCCTGATGGCCGGCGCCATCGTCACCGAGCGGATCTTCAACCTCCAGGGCGTCGGCTACCAGCTCTACCAGGGCATCCTGCGGCAGAACGCGCCGACCGTCGTCGGCTTCGTGACCGTGCTCGTGGTCGTCTTCCTCGCCGCCAACCTGCTCGTCGACCTGCTCTACGCGGTCCTGGACCCGAGGATCCGGTATGCCTGACGTGATTGACCCCAGCGCCCACACCGCGGCGGCCGTGGCGGCCTCCGAGGTCGTGCGGGGCGAGCAGCAGGACAAGGCCCGCTCCCTCTGGGGCGACGCCTGGACGGACCTGCGCCGTAACCCGATCTTCTACATCTCCGCCGTACTGATCCTCTTCCTCGTCGTCGTCTCGATCTGGCCGAGCCTGCTGACGAGCACCAGCCCGTACGCCTGCGACGTCTCCAAGTCCGCACAGGGCGCGGCCCCCGGCCACCCCTTCGGCTTCGACAAGCAGGGCTGCGATGTCTACGCCCGTACGGTCTACGGCGCCCGCGCCTCCGTCACCGTCGGCATCTGCACCACCCTCCTCGCCGCCGTCCTCGGCTGCGTCATGGGCGGCCTGGCCGGCTTCTTCGGCGGCTGGTGGGACTCGCTGCTCTCCCGGATCGGCGACATCTTCTTCGGCATCCCGATCCTGCTCGGCGGCATCGTCTTCCTGTCCGTCGTCAAGGGCGGCT
The DNA here is from genome assembly GCF_055567935.1 of Streptomyces sp. NPDC026301. Classification (NCBI taxonomy): domain Bacteria; kingdom Bacillati; phylum Actinomycetota; class Actinomycetes; order Kitasatosporales; family Streptomycetaceae; genus Streptomyces; species Streptomyces sp. NPDC026301. Next base: position 31,769 of record NZ_JBVHPN010000009.1, read on the forward strand.
CGATCTTCACGGTCGTGCTGCTGATGGCCGTGCTCGGCTGGCCGCAGATCGCGCGTATCGCGCGCGGCGCGGTGATCACCGCCAAGCAGCAGGACTACGTGCAGGCGGCCCGCGCGCTCGGCGCGTCCACCCCGCGCATGCTGCTCCGGCACATCGCGCCGAACGCCCTCGCGCCCGTCATCGTCGTGGCGACCATCGCGCTCGGTACGTACATCTCGCTGGAAGCCACTCTGTCGTTCCTCGGCGTCGGCCTGAAGCCGCCGACGGTCTCCTGGGGCATCGACATCTCCCAGGCCGCCACCCAGATCCGTAACGCGCCGCACACCCTGCTGTACCCGGCGGGCGCGCTGTCTCTTACGGTGCTGGCGTTCATCATGCTCGGCGACGCGGTGCGCGACGCCCTCGACCCCAAGCTGCGCTGAGGGAGGCGTACGTGACCACCACCGAGAAGACCGCGGCCGTGCCCGGGCCGCGGACCCCGGAAGCGGCCGGTTCGCCGCTGCTCCAGGTCCGCGACCTGCACGTCGAATTCCACACCCGGGACGGCGTCGTCAAGGCCGTCAACGGCGTCGACTACAGCGTGAGCGCGGGCGAGACGCTCGCCGTGCTCGGCGAGTCCGGCTCCGGCAAGTCCGTCACCGCCCAGGCGATCATGGGCATCCTCGACATGCCGCCGGCGAGGATCCCGCAGGGCGAGATCCTCTTCCGCGGCCAGGACATGCTGACGATGTCCGGCGAGCAGCGCCGGAAGATCCGCGGCGCCAAGATCGCCATGATCTTCCAGGACGCGCTGTCCTCCCTGAACCCGGTGCTCTCCGTCGGCTACCAGCTCGGCGAGATGTTCCGCGTCCACCAGGGTCTGTCCAAGAAGGCCGCGAAGGCCAAGTCCATCGAGCTGATGGACAAGGTCAGGATCCCGGCGGCCGCCAACCGCGTGGGGGACTATCCGCACCAGTTCTCCGGCGGTATGCGCCAGCGCATCATGATCGCGATGGCGCTCGCCCTGGAACCGGACCTGATCATCGCCGACGAGCCCACCACGGCCCTCGACGTGACCGTCCAGGCCCAGGTCATGGACCTCCTCGCGGAGCTGCAGCGCGAGTACCACATGGGCCTGATCCTCATCACCCACGACCTCGGCGTGGTCGCGGACGTGGCCGACAAGATCGCGGTGATGTACGCGGGCCGCATCGTCGAGCAGGCACCCGTGGGCGAGCTGTACAAGAAGCCCGCGCACCCCTACACCCGCGGCCTGCTGGACTCCATCCCGCGCCTGGACCAGAAGGGCCAGGAGCTGTACGCGATCAAGGGCCTGCCGCCCAACCTGCTGAACGCCCCCGGCGGCTGCGCGTTCCACCCGCGCTGCCCCAAGGCGCAGGACATCTGCCGTACGGACGTCCCGGCGCTCGCCCCGGTCGCCGAGGGCCGCGGCAGCGCCTGCCACTTCTGGAAGGAGACGCTCCATGGCTGAGTCCGTCACGAAGAGCACGGACCGCGAGCCGATCCTCCAGGTCCGCAACCTGGTGAAGCACTTCCCGCTCACCCAGGGCGTCCTCTTCAAGAAGCAGGTCGGCGCGGTCAAGGCGGTCGACGGGATCTCCTTCGACCTGTACCGCGGCGAGACGCTCGGCATCGTCGGCGAGTCCGGCTGCGGCAAGTCCACCGTCGCCAAGCTCCTGATGAACCTGGAGCGGGCGACCGCCGGCGAGGTCTTCTACAAGGGCGAGGACATCACCAAGCTCACCGGCCGCGCCCTGAAGGCCGTCCGCCGCAACATCCAGATGGTCTTCCAGGACCCCTACACGTCGCTCAACCCGCGCATGACGGTCGGCGACATCATCGGCGAGCCCTTCGACATCCACCCCGAGGTGGCCCCGAAGGGCGACCGCCGGCGCAAGGTCCAGGAGCTGCTGGACGTGGTCGGGCTGAACCCGGAGTACCTCAACCGGTACCCGCACCAGTTCTCCGGCGGCCAGCGCCAGCGCATCGGCATCGCCCGCGGCCTCGCGCTCAACCCCGAGATCATCATCTGCGACGAGCCGGTCTCCGCGCTCGACGTCTCGGTACAGGCCCAGGTCATCAACCTGATGGCCCGCCTTCAGGACGAGTACGACCTCTCCTACCTCTTCATCGCGCACGACCTCTCCGTCGTCCGGCACATCTCCGACCGCGTCGGCGTGATGTACCTGGGCCGGATGGCCGAGATCGGCACGGACGAGGAGATCTACGAGCACCCCACCCACCCGTACACCCAGGCCCTCCTCTCGGCCGTCCCGGTCCCCGACCCGGAGGCCCGCGGCGGGCGTGAGCGGATCATCCTCAGCGGCGACGTGCCCTCCCCGGCCAACCCGCCGTCCGGCTGCCGCTTCCGCACCCGCTGCTGGAAGGCCCAGGACAAGTGCGCCGAGGAGACCCCTCTCCTCGCCGTCCCCGAGGTCCTGAAGGACACCGACTCCCTCGCGGCCCACGAGTCGGCCTGCCACTTCGCGGAGGAGAAGGACGTGGTGGGCGCGGCCTGACGCCCGCACTTCCACCTTCGAGGCGCCCGGAGCACTCCGCTCCGGGCGCTTCGTGCGTTCGGGGGGATTGTGCGGCGTGGCGTGCTCGGACGGGGGAGGTCCGGGTGCGGGGGCGCCTTCTCTGGGCTGTTATGTGGGCCTACGTACCTATTGGTCGGAGGAGGCACCGGATGCGTGGAGCCACCCGTGCGAAGTGGGCGGTGGGAACGGTGGCCGTCGCCCTCGTGGCGACGGCGTGTGGTGGCGGCGGGGGCGGCGGTGGCGGGGACGGCAAGGGGGTCCTCAGCTCGTCCTGGGGGGACCCGCAGAACCCCCTGGAGCCCGCCAATACGAACGAGGTGCAGGGCGGCAAGGTCCTCGACATGATCTTCCGGGGGCTCAAGCGGTACGACCCGGAGACCGGCGCGGCCAAGGACATGCTCGCCCAGAAGATCGAGACCAAGGATCAGCAGAATTACACGGTCACGATCAAAAAGGGCTGGAAGTTCAGTAATGGGGAGCCGGTCACCGCGCGGTCGTTCGTGGATGCCTGGAATTACGGGGCGCTGATCGACAACAACCAGAAGAACGCGTATTTCTTCGGGTACATCGAGGGGTACGAGAAGGTTCATCCGGAGAGCGGCAAGTCCAGCGCCAAGACGCTTTCCGGGCTGAAGGTGAAGGACGACCGGACCTTTACCGTGCGGCTCAACCAGAAGTTCTCCACCTGGCCGCAGACGCTCGGCTATCCCGCCTTCGCGCCGCTGCCGCGCGCCTTCTTCAAGGACCACGACGGCTGGCTGAAGAAGCCGGTCGGGAACGGGCCGTACAAGGTCGAGTCCTACACCAAGGGCTCGGCGATGAAGCTGCGGAAGTGGGGCGGGTACAAGGGCCCGGACAAGGCCCGGAACGGCGGCGTGGACCTGCGGGTCTACACCGACAACAACACCGCCTACACCGATCTGCAGGCCGGCAATCTCGACCTCAGCGACGACATTCCCGCCGCGCAGCTGAAGAACGCGAAGGCGGACCTCGGTGACCGGTACATCAATCAGCCCGCCGGGATCATCCAGACCCTGACCTTTCCCATGTACGACCCGAAGTGGGGGTCGGAGAAGATGGCGAAGGTACGGCAGGGGCTGTCCATGGCCATCGACCGCAAGACGATCACGCGGCAGATCTTCCAGAACACCCGCACCCCGGCCAGTGACTGGACCTCGCCGGTGCTCAAGGCCGACGGCGGGTATCAGGCAGGGCTGTGCGGAAAGGCGTGCGAGTACAAGCCGGCCGAGGCGCGCAAGCTCATCAAGGAGGGCGGCGGGCTGCCCGGCGGCAAGGTCACCGTCACGTACAACGCCGACACCGGCTCGCACAAGGACTGGGTCGACGCGCTCTGCAACAGCGTCAACAAGGTGCTGAAGAACGACAAGGCGTGCGTGGGAAATCCGGTGGGGACCTTCGCGGATTACCGGAATCAGATCACGGCGAAGAAGATGAAGGGGCCGTTCCGGGCCGGGTGGCAGATGGACTATCCGCTCATTCAGAACTTCCTGCAGCCGATGTACTACACCGACGCCTCCTCCAACGACGGAAAGTACAGCAACAAGCGGTTCGACAAGCTGGTCGACGCGGCCAACGCGGAGACCGACCGGCAGGCGGCGGTGCAGAAGTTCCAGGACGCGGAGAAGGTGCTGGCGAAGGACATGCCGGTGATCCCGCTCTGGTACCAGAACGGCAGCGGCGGCTACACCGACCGGCTGAGCGATGTGAGACTCAATCAGTTCAGCGTGCCCGTCTACGACCGGATCAAGGTCGGCAGCTGACCTCATGGGACGCTACGTCATCCGGCGGCTGCTCCAGATGATCCCGGTGTTCATCGGCAGCACGTTCCTGATCTTCTTCATGGTGTACGCGCTGGGGGACCCGGTCGCCGCGATGTTCGGCGACCGCGCCCCCGACCCCGCCACCGCGGCGCGCATCCGCGAGGAACTCCTCCTCGACCAGCCGCTGTGGAAGCAGTACCTGCACTACATGGGCCAGATCTTCCGCGGGGACTTCGGCACCGCCTTCAACGGGCAGCCGGTCACCGAGCTGATGGGCACCGCCTTCCCGGTCACCCTGCGGCTGACCCTGGTCGCCATCGTCATCGAGATCATCGTCGGCATCACCCTCGGGGTGCTGAGCGGGCTGCGCCGCGGGCGCGCGCTGGACACCTCGGTCCTCGTCTTCACCCTGGTCGTGGTGTCCATCCCGACCTTCGTCAGCGGCTATGTGCTGCAGTTCCTGCTGGGCGTGAAGTGGGGCTGGGTGAAGCCGACGGTCTCCACCGACGCGTATCTGGACGAGCTGCTGCTGCCCGGCGTGGTGCTCGCGCTGGTCTCCCTCGCGTACGTCACCCGGCTGACCCGCACCTCGCTCGCAGAGAACGCCCGCGCGGACTATGTGCGGACGGCGGTGGCCAAGGGGCTGCCGCGGCGCCGGGTCGTCACCCGGCACCTGCTGCGGAACTCGCTGATCCCGGTGATCACCTTCATCGGCACGGACATCGGCCAGCTGATGGGCGGCGCCATCGTCACCGAGCGGATCTTCAACATCCACGGCGTCGGCTTCCAGCTCTACCAGGGCATCCTGCGGCAGAACTCGCCCACCGTCGTCGGCTTCGTCACCGTCCTCGTGCTGGTCTTCCTCTTCGCCAACCTCGTCGTCGACCTGCTGTACGCCGTCCTCGACCCGAGGATCCGCTATGCCTGAGCGCTACGTACCCAAAGAAGCGGTCACCCACGGGGACGGCGGCCCCACCGCCCTGGCGATGGCCGAGGCGGAGACGCTGGAGGGCGGCCGGAACGGCCGGGGCGGGAGCCCGCGCGACAAGCCGCGCAGCCTGTGGGGCGACGCCTGGCGCGACCTGCGGCGCAACCCCGTCTTCCTGGTCTCGGCTCTGATCATCCTCTTCCTGGTCGTCATCGCGATCTGGCCGCAGCTGATCGCCGACGGGAACCCCTACCGCGCGGACCTCTCCAAGGCCCAGGAAGGCTCCGCGCCCGGCCACCCCTTCGGCTTCGACACCCAGGGGCGGGACGTCTACACCCGTACCGTCTACGGCGCGCGCGCCTCCATCACCGTCGGCGTCTGCGCCACCGCGGGCGCGGCCCTCCTCGGCAGCGTCCTCGGCGGTCTCGCCGGCTTCTTCGGCGGCTGGTGGGACGCGCTGCTCTCGCGCCTCGCCGACATCTTCTTCGGCATCCCCGTGCTGCTCGGCGGCCTGGTCTTCCTGTCCGTCGTGACCAGCAAGACGGTGTGGCCCGTGGTCGGCTTCATCGTGCTGCTCGGCTGGCCGCAGATCGCCCGGATCGCCCGCGGCTCCGTCGTCACCGCCAAACAGAACGACTACGTCCAGGCCGCGCGGGCGCTCGGCGCCTCCCCCGGCCGGCTGCTGCTCCGCCACATCGCGCCCAACGCCGTGGCCCCCGTCATCGTCGTCGCCACCATCGCGCTGGGCACCTACATCTCCCTGGAGGCCACGCTGTCCTACCTCGGCGCGGGCCTGAAGCCGCCCACCGTCTCCTGGGGCATCGACATCTCCACCGCCTCCACCTACATCCGCAACGCGCCGCACATGCTGCTGTACCCGGCGGGCGCGCTGTCGATCACGGTGCTGGCGTTCATCATGCTCGGCGACGCGGTGCGCGACGCCCTCGACCCCAAGCTGCGCTGAGGAGGCGGAGACCGCCGATGGCTACCGCGACGAACCCCCAGGCGGGGCCGGACCCGGGCGCGGCGCCGCCCGCGCTGCTCGACGTGCGCGACCTGTACGTGGAGTTCCGCACCCGCGACGGCGTCGCCAAGGCCGTCAACGGCGTCAACTACCGCGTCGACGCGGGCGAGACGCTCGCCGTGCTCGGCGAGTCCGGGTCCGGCAAGTCCGTCACCGCCCAGGCCGTCATGGGCATCCTCGACTCGCCGCCCGGCTTCGTCACCGGCGGCGAGATCCTCTTCCAGGGCCGGGACCTGCTCAAGGCCGCGCCCGAGGAGCGGCGCAAGGTCCGCGGCGCCCGGATGGCGATGATCTTCCAGGACGCGCTCTCCTCGCTGAACCCCGTGCTGTCGGTCGGCGCGCAGCTCGGCGAGATGTACGAGGTCCACCAGGGCCTGAAGCGGAAGGAGGCGCGGGCCAGGGCCGTGGAGCTGATGGACCGGGTGAAGATCCCGGCCGCGCGCAGCCGGGTGGGGGACTATCCGCACCAGTTCTCCGGCGGTATGCGCCAGCGCATCATGATCGCGATGGCGCTGGCCCTGGAGCCGGACCTGATCATCGCCGACGAGCCGACGACGGCGCTGGACGTGACGGTCCAGGCGCAGGTGATGGACCTGCTGGCCGACCTCCAGCGCGAGTACGACATGGGGCTGATCCTGATCACCCACGACCTGGGCGTGGTCGCGGACGTCGCCGACCGGATCGCGGTGATGTACGCGGGCCGGATCGTCGAACACGCGCCCGTGCACGACCTCTACCGGGCCCCGGCCCACCCGTACACCCGCGGCCTGCTGGACTCCATCCCGCGGCTGGACCAGAAGGGCCAGGAGCTGTACGCGATCAAGGGCCTGCCGCCGAGCCTGACCGCCATCCCGCCCGGCTGCCCGTTCCACCCGCGCTGCCCCCGGGCCCGCGACGTGTGCACCACGGACCGCCCGCCCCTGTACGACGTGGCACCGGGCCGCTCGAGTGCCTGCCACTTCTGGGAGGAGACCGTGCGTGACGAGGAGCCGCCGCATGACCGCTGAGGCCATTCTCGAAGTGCGGGACCTGGTCAAGCACTACCCGCTGACCCAGGGCGTCGTCCTGAAGAAGCAGGTCGGCGCGGTCAAGGCGGTCGACGGCGTCTCCTTCGACCTGCGCGAGGGCGAGACGCTCGGCATCGTGGGGGAGTCCGGCTGCGGCAAGTCCACCGTCGCCAAGACGCTGGTCGGCCTGGAGCGGCCGACCGCGGGGGCGATCCGCTACCGCGGCGAGGACATCGGCAAGCTGTCCGGGCGCGCCCTGAAGGCGGTGCGCCGCAACATCCAGATGGTCTTCCAGGATCCGTACACCTCCCTCAACCCCCGCATGACGGTCGGCGACATCATCGGCGAGCCGTACGACATCCATCCGGAGGTGGCCCCGAAGGGCGACCGGCGGCGCCGGGTGCAGGAGCTGCTGGACGTGGTCGGGCTGAACCCGGAGTACGTCAACCGGTACCCGCACCAGTTCTCCGGCGGGCAGCGGCAGCGGATCGGCATCGCGCGGGGGCTGGCCCTGCGGCCCGAGATCATCGTCGCGGACGAGCCGGTCTCGGCGCTGGACGTCTCCGTACAGGCGCAGGTGGTGAACCTGCTGGAGCGCCTGCAGGACGAGTTCGACCTGAGTTACGTCTTCATCGCGCACGACCTGTCGGTGGTGCGGCACATCTCGGACCGGGTGGCCGTGATGTACCTGGGCCGGATCGTGGAGACCGGCACCGAGGACGAGATCTACGGGCACCCCACGCACCCGTACACCCAGGCGCTGCTGTCCGCCGTTCCCGTCCCGGACCCCGAGGCGCGCGAGCACCGCGAGCGCATCCTGCTGACCGGGGACGTGCCGTCGCCGGCCGATCCGCCGTCCGGCTGCCGCTTCCGGACTCGGTGCTGGAAGGCACAGCCGGTCTGTGCCGATGTCGTGCCGCCGCTCGATGTCCCCGAATGGTTCGCGGGGGCCGCGGGGCCGGCGCACCCCTCCGCTTGCCACTTCGCGGAGGAGCGCCATGTCGTGCCGAGTGAGTAGCCGGCTGCCGCGCCGTCGTGGCCGTTCGCGCAGTTCCCCGCGCCCCTGAGGGGGCGCGGGGAACTGCGCGAGCAATCGGTATGGCGGGATGGTCGGCCACCGTCCTTGCCCACCGCGGCGGGCGGGCCGTCAGTCCGGATCCGAGGACTTCTCGATCGCCGCCAGCGCCGGGTCCAGGACAATGTCCTCATCGCGCGCAGCGATCGTCGGTTCCTCCGGAAAGTGGCAGGCCGTCAGATGCCCGGCCGCATTCCCCGCGATCTGGAGGAGCGGCGGCTCCTCAGCGGCGCACTTGTCCTGCGCCTTCCAGCACCGCGTGCGAAAGCGGCAGCCGGAGGGCGGGTTCACGGGCGACGGCACATCGCCCGCGAGCCGGATCCGCTCGCGATCGTCCTCGCCCTCACCGGCCAGCCGGGCTTCCGGCACCGCGGAGAGCAGCGCGTGCGTGTACGGGTGGCGGGGCCGGGAGTAGATGGACTCGCGGTCGCCGACCTCGACGATCTTGCCGAGATACATCACCGCGACCCGCTGGCTGAAGTGCCGCACGATCGCCAGGTCGTGGGCGATGAAGAGGAACGCGATGCCCAGCTCGCGCTGGAGTTCCTGGAGGAGGTTGACGACCTGCGCCTGGATGGAGACGTCCAGCGCGGAGACCGGCTCGTCGGCGACGATCAGCTTCGGTTCCAGGGCGAGCGCGCGGGCCACGCCGATGCGCTGCCGCTGGCCGCCGGAGAACTCGTGCGGGAAGCGGTTGTAGTGCTCCGGGCTGAGGCCGACGGTCTCCAGCAGCTCGCGGACCTTCTTCTCGCGGCCGCCGGGCGGGTTGATCCCGTTGATCTCCATCGGGCCGCCGATGATCGTGCCGACGGTCTGCCGCGGGTTCAGCGAGGAGTACGGGTCCTGGAAGATCATCTGGATCTCGGACCGGACCGGCGCGAGCTGCTTGCGGTTCGCGTGGGTGATGTCCTGGCCCCGGTAGGCGATCTTGCCGCTGGTGGGCTCCAGGAGGCGGGTCAGCAGCCGGCCCGTCGTGGACTTGCCGCAGCCCGACTCGCCGACCAGGCCGAAGGTCTCACCGGCGTGCACGGTCAGGTCGAGCCCGTCCACCGCCTGTACGGCGCCGATCTTCCGCCGGAACGGAAAGCCGCCCATGATCGGAAAGTGCTTGGTCAGGCCCTCCGTGACCAGCAGTGGCTCGCCCGTCGGGACGGCTTCGCGGGGAGCGGGCAGGGTGACGTCTTTGGCTTCACTCATGATGGTCGTCGCTCCCTAGCCCAACCGGGGCTTGATCTGCTCGGTGAAGAAGGTGTGCTTCTGCTCGGCGGTGAGGTGGCAGGCCGAGGCGCGCCCCGGTGCCAGCAGCGGCCGCTCGTCGGCGCAGCGATTGCCGCCCACCTCCGAGGTGAACGCGCAGCGCGGGTGGAAGGGGCAGCCGGTCGGCGGGTTGAGCAGGCTCGGCGGGGAGCCGGGGATCGGGTTCAGCGGCTCGTCGACGCTGGCCGACAGGCGCGGCATCGAGCCCAGCAGGCCCCAGGCGTAGGGGTGCTGCGGCGCGGTGAGGATGTCCTTGACCGTGCCGCGCTCGACCGCCCGCCCCGCGTACATCACCAGCAGCTCGTCGGCCATGTTGGCGACCACGCCGAGGTCGTGGGTGATCAGGATGATCGCCGAGCCGAACTCCTGCTGGAGGTCCTTGAGGAGGTCCAGGATCTGGGCCTGGACGGTGACGTCGAGCGCGGTGGTCGGCTCGTCGGCGATGAGCAGCGCGGGGTTGCAGACCAGGGACATGGCGATCATGGCGCGCTGGCGCATGCCGCCGGAGAACTGGTGCGGGTAGTCGTCCACCCGCAGGTTCGGCTGCGGGATGCCGACCTTGGTCAGCATCTCGATGGCGCGCTGCCGGCCCTCGCGCTTGTTCGCGCCGGTGTGCTTCATGAACGGCTCGGCGATCTGCCGGCCCACCGTGTAGTACGGCGAGAGCGCCGTCAGCGGGTCCTGGAAGATCATCGCCATCTTGTTGCCGCGGAGCTTCTGGAGCGTGCGCTCGCGGGCGCCGGTCAGCTCCTGGCCGTCCAGCGTGATCTCGCCGGCGATCTCGGTGGAGGCGGGGTTGTGCAGGCCCAGGATGGCGAGGTTGGTCACCGACTTGCCGGAGCCGGACTCGCCGACGATGCCGAGCGTCTGGCCCTTGCGCAGGTCGAAGGAGAGCCCGTCGACGGCCTTGACGATGCCGTCCTCGGTGGAGAACCGCACGTACAGGTCGCGTACCGACAGGAAGGGGTCCGATCCGGTCGGGACCGGTGCGCCTTCGGTCTTGGTGAGTGTGGTCACTGGGGGCTCTCCTAGGACAGGCGCACGCGCGGGTCGATGAACGCGTAGCAGGCGTCGACGATGATGTTGAAGAGGACGATGAAGGCCGCCGCAAACAGCATCACGCCCATGACCATGGGCAGGTCGGTCTCCTGCACGGACTTCACCGCGAGGGTGCCCAGGCCGGGCAGGGCGAAGGTCTGCTCCGTGATCATCGCGCCGCCGAAGAGCGACCCGAGGTCGATGCCGAAGATGGTGACGATGGGGATCAGCGAGCCGCGCCAGGCGTAGCGGAAGAAGACCGTCCGCTGGGACATGCCCTTGGCGCGGGCGGTGCGGACGTGTTCCTCGGCCAGCTGCTCGATCATCGAGGAGCGCGCCATACGGGTGTACTGCGCGGTGAAGATGATCGACAGCACGCACCAGGGGATCAGCAGCCCCATGAACCAGGCCGCTGGATTTTCCGTGAAGTTGACGTATTTCGGCTGCCCCAGGATCTCCAGGTTGTACACCAGCAGGGCCAGCACGATGGGGCCGATGAAGTAGATCTGCATCGAGCTGAGCACCAGCGAGGCGGAGCTGAAGACCTTGTCGATCAGCTTGCCCTGCTTCCAGGCGGCCATCATGCCGGTGCCCAGGCCGATCGTGAGGAAGACCGCGGCGCCGCCGATGGTCAGCGAGAGCGTCGTCGGGAAGCGGTCGACGATCGTGTTCCAGACCGGGTCGCCGTTGGCGAAGGAGTAGCCGAAGCACGGGGCCGGGCACGGTCCCTGGGCGAAGTCGCGCCCGGTCACGATGCCGGACATGAAGTCCCAGTACTGGACCGGGATCGGCTTGTCCATGCCGAGGTTCTTGTGAATCAGGGCGATGGCGTCCGGGGTGCAGTTCTTTCCGCAGGACAGCAGCGCGGGATCCCGTGGTGCGGCGAAGAACAGGAAGAAGGTGAACGCGCTGATCAACAGCAGGATCACGAGCGCGCCGAGGGACCGGCGGAAGAGAAAACGAAGCATGGCAGATCGCAGCTCTCGTGGGGCAGCGGAAGGAGGTGGGTGGGGACCGCGCGGTGTGCCCGTCCGGTCCGGGCGGGCACACCGGGCGCCAGGATTACCGGCGCGAGGGCACGGCTACTTCTTGAGGAACAGCTTCGTCGGGTCGACCCCGCTGATGACGTCGTTGTTCACGACGCCACCGACCTTGGAACCGTGCAGCTGGATCTGCTTGTAGTAGAAGGTCGGGATCGCCGGCAGGTCCTCCTTGAGGATCTTCTCGTTGAGCTTGAACCACTCCTCGGACGCCTTCTCCTGGTCGGACATCTTGGAGATGCGGTCCATCTCCTTGCTGACCGCCGGGTTGTTGTAGTGCGAGTAGTTCGGCGAGCCGTCCTGGACCTGCCGGCCGTCCATGGTGGGCGGCAGCACGGTCGAGGCGCTCGGCCAGTCCGCGCCCCACGCCGACGCGTAGATGTCGAACTTGTTGTCGACCTTGCCGATCACGTCGTAGTACGTGTCGGAGGGCAGGTCCTTCGGCTGGACGTCGAAGCCGGCCTTCTTGAGGTTGTCGACGATCGAGACCGAGTACTTCTGCGGCTCGGGCGAGTTCATGTAGGCGAAGGTGATCTTCATGCCGGTCTTGCCGGCGTCCTTCAGGATCTTCTTCGCCTTCGCCACGTCACCCAGCGGCTTCTTCAGCTTGCCGTAGGGGTCGATGTCCTTGAAGCCGGTGACCGTCGGGCTGACGTAGCTGCCGGCCAGCTCGCCGCCGCCCGGGGTGCCGTAGGCGTCCAGTACGGCCTGCGTCGGCATCGCGTAGGCGAGGGCCTCGCGGACCTTCTTGTCCTTGATCCGCTTCATGTTGAAGTTGATGACGCCGACGTAGGGCTGGTAGCCCGAGGTCGAGCGCTTCTTGACCTTCGGGTCGTTGGCCACGGTCTGCATGCTGGCCGCGTCGACCTGGTTGTTGAAGCTGACCGCCGTCTGGTTGTCGGCGTTGTCCGCGATCAGTCGCTGGGTCGAGTCGGGGTAGGACACGCCGAACTGGATGTCGAACTTGTCGACGTACTGGTGGCGGGAGTTGTCCGTCTTCGGGTCCCACGCGGTGTTGCGGACCAGCGTCATGCCCTTGCCGGACTTGAAGGACCCCGGCTTGATCTTGTACGGGCCCGAGGACTGCGGGGCCTTGTCGTACTTCTCCTTGGTGTCCTTCTTCTCCTGCACCGCCGCGTAGCCCGCCATGGCCAGGGCGTAGGGCAGGTCGGGGTGCGGCGACTTGAAGTGGAAGACGACGGTCTTGTCGTCCGGCGTCTCAAGGACGCTGTCGGGGAGGTGCTTGCCCTTGTACGGGCCGTCCTTCAGGAGCTTGCGGTAGTCCGTGGAGTCCGCGAGCCACTGCTGGAGGTAGTACGGGCCGTCGGTGATGAAGGGGGCGAAGGACCGCTCGACGGAGTGCCGGATGTCCTTGGCGGTGATCGGCGAGCCGTCCTCCCACTTCACCCCGTCCTTCAGGGTGTACTTCCAGGTCTTGCCGCCGTCGGAGGACTGGCCGCTGTCCGTGGCGAGGTCACCGACGATGGTGTACTTGCCCTTGTTGTCCATGTGGTAGGTCGTCAGCTTGCGGAACAGCAGCGTGGCGAGCGCGCCCTCGTCGCTGACGTAGATCTGCGCCGGGTCCAGGTGCGAGTAGGTGTCGCGCTGGTAGACCTTGATCGTGCCGCCCTTCTGGGCGCCCGGCACCTCCTCGGCCGCCCCCTTGGACGCCGCGGCGTTGCCGAAAGCGATCTGCGCGCGCTGCTTCTCCGCGCCCGTGCGGTCGTTGCCGCCGCCCGTGCCGGTGCCCGCGCCGCTGCTGCACGCGGTGAGGACCAGCGCGCCTGCGGCCAGCGCGACGAGGGTGGCGTGAGTTCTGCGCGTACGGTTGCTGCTCATGACGGTGTATGCACCTGCCTGTCGTTGTTCCGTTGCTGCTGCCTGACTCGTGCGGTGCCGGGGTGGCAGCACCCCCCACGGAACGGATCTCATCGAGCCCGCTTCGGGTCGAAAGCGTCCCGGACCGAGTCCCCGAGCAGGTTGAAGGCGACGATGAAGATCACCATCGCCAGACCCGGGAAGAACAAGTACGTGATGTCGTTGCGGTAGTAGTCGGCGGCGTTGGCGAACATCCGGCCCCAGTCCGGGGTGGGCTCGACGTAGCCGACGCCCAGGAAGGACAGGCCCGCGATGGACGTCACGAAGTTCGGGAGCATGTACGTCGTCTGGACCAGGATCGGGGTCACCACGTTCGGCAGCAGCTCGCGCCGGATGATGCGGGCGGGCGAGGCGCCGGAGACCTTCGCGGCCTCGATGAACTCCCGTTCCCGCAGCGACAGGACCTGTCCGCGCAGCAGGCGGGCCAGGCTCATCCAGCCGAGGAACCACATCACCAGGATCAGGATGATCGCGCGCAGCCAGGTCGGCATGGCGTCCTCGGGGGCCACGACGATGGCGGCCACGACGGGGACGAAGGCGACGAAGAACAGCTGGTTCGGGAATGCCATCAGCAGGTCGATGAAGCGGCCGATGAAGTAGTCGATCTTGCCGCCGAAGTAGCCGGCCGCCACGCCCAGCAGGATGGCGGTGAGCACCGAGGCGATGGTGATCGCGACCGCGGTGTACAGCGTGGTGCGGATGCCGTAGACGAGCTGCATGAACACGTCCCGGCCCAGGGTCGGTTCGATGCCGAACCAGAACTCGCTGGAGATGCCGCCGTTGGGCTGCGTCGGGTAGCCGTTGGTCAGCAGGCCCGGCGTGATCATGCCGTACCGCGTGTAGGGGTCCTTGCCGTACAGCGCGGAGATCACAGGGGCCAGCAGGCCGACGGCGAAGAAGAACAGCACGACGTAGGCGCTGATCACTCCGGTCCGGTCACGCTTGAAGCGCGCCCACATCAATTGGCCCGGCGAACGGCCGACCAATTCGCCGCCCTTGCGGTCCTTTCCCTTGCTCAGCCCATCGGGTCCAAGTCCTGGGGTGTCGGTCTTGGAAACCGCGGTCTGGGATGGACTAGTCATCGCGAAGTGCCCCCGCGCCGAGTTCTCTTGGAACATGAAGCGGCACAGAGTTGCACCGCTGGTTGAGCGGACTTTCGCAAGTGATTTACGGCGGAGTCAAGAGTCTGCGGACGGACCGTAGCCACCTTGTTCGCTTCTTGAGCGAAGATTGCGCAGATTGACGCCCCGGCGTGCTTGACAGTTACCGGAGGTGTACGGCATGGGGGACATTTCGTCCCCAACATCCTTAACAAGACGGACACTTGGCTGTCGCAGCACCGATATACGAACGCGCCATCCTTGACAGCGTACGGCCGTGCGGGTGCCGTTGACCGGCCGGGGAGGCCAACAGCTTCCCCGGCCGGTCGCTTTTCGCCCCGTTCCGTGCCACGCCCGCGTGCACATATCCATGCGGCGGGGCACACGTTTCTCCGGTACTAGGAGAGGCCCAGGCTCCGCTTGAGGAATGCGACTTGCAGAAGGAGTAGGTTTTCGGCCACCTGTTCCTGTGGCGTCATATGGGTCACGCCGGACAACGGGAGTACCTCGTGCGGCCGGCCCGCCGCCAGCAGCGCCGAGGAGAACCGCAGCGAATGTGCCACGACCACGTTGTCGTCGGCCAGCCCGTGAATGATCATCATCGGCCGGTGCTGCTCGGCCGCTTCCACCAGGCCCGCGTCGGTGACCAGGGAATTCCGTACGTAGGAGGCCGGATCCTCGTCCGGGTGGCCCATGTACCGCTCGGTGTAGTGCGTGTCGTACAGCCGCTGGTCGGTGACGGGCGCGCCCACCACCGCCGCGTGGAAGACGTCCGGGCGGCGCAGCGCGGCCAGTCCGGCGAGGTACCCGCCGAAGGACCAGCCGCGGATGGCCACCCGGTCCAGGTCCAGCGGGAAGCGCTCCGCCAGTGCGTGCAGCGCGTCCACCTGGTCCTCCAGCGCCACCTCCGCGACCCGCCGCGAGATCGCCTTCTCCCAGGCGGGGGAGCGGCCCGGCGTGCCCCGGCCGTCCGCGACCACCACGGCGAAGCCCTGGTCGGCGAACCACTGCGAGGTGAGGAAGACGTTGTGCGCCGCCAGCACCCGCTGCGCGTGCGGCCCGCCGTACGGGTCCAGCAGCACCGGCAGCGGCCCGTCCCCCTCCTCGTAACCGGTCGGCAGCAGGACGGCGCACGGGATGTCCCGCTCGCCCGCCGTCACGAACCGCGGCCGGGCGGTGAGTACGGGCGTCTCGGCGTGCGAGGGGATCTCCGCGAGCCGGGTCTCCTTGCCGTCGTCGCTCAGCCGCAGGACCTCCACCTGCGCCCCGGGCCGCTCCGCGCACATGTGCGACACGACCGCCACCTCGCCCACCCGTACCGCGGAGGAGTACGAGGCGTACGGGCGCTCCGTCACCCGCTCCCAGCCGCCCTGGTCGCCGCTGCCGCGGTACCAGGCCCGGTAGATCCCGATGTCGTGCAGGTCTTCGGCGCTCGCCGAGAACAGGACATCTTCCTGGCCGATGTCGAGCACCCCGCGCACGTGCAGCGGCGCGGACGTCAGCGGCCGGTCCCCGACGAAGAGCTTGCGCGCGCCGCCCTCGTCGGCGATCCGCACCAGCCGCCGGTCCGGCGTCCAGGCCGGCACGCCCGGGTACGGCTCGACCCACACCGGGTCCTCGTCGGCGTGCACGAGGCGCGTCGCGCCGGTATCGGTGTCGACCGCCAGATAGCGCTGGGAGCGCTGGTCGCGGGACTGCACCAGGAGCAGCGGCGGGCCGGCGGGCGACCAGTGCACCCGGGCCAGATACGGGTAGCGCTCGCGGTCCCAGACGACGTCCGTGCGCTCCCCGTCCAGGCCCAGCAGGGCGAGCGTGACCTCGGCGTTGGGGGTGCCGGCCGCCGGGTAGGCGACCTCGGCGGGCGCCTTGTCCGGGTGCGCCGGGTCGGCGATCCACCAGCGCCGTACGGGGGCGTCGTCGACCCGCGCGGCCAGCAGCCGGTCGCTCTCCGGCGACCACCAGAAGCCGCGGTACCGGCTCATCTCCTCGGCCGCGATGAACTCCGCGAGACCCCAGGTCACGCCCGGCCCGTCCGGCGCCGCCAGCGCCCGGTCGCCGTCCGCCGTGCCCTCGCCCGCCACGGGGACGACGCGCAGCGCGCCCTCCGCCACGTACGCGACGTACCGGCCGTCGGGGGACGGGCGCGGGTCCACCACCGGGCCGGGAACGGGCAGTTCGCGGCAGGTGCCGGCGCGCAGCTCGGAGACGAACAGCCGTCCGGAGAGGGGGAAGGCGGCCAGTTCCACGGCCGCGTCGGTGGCGTAGCCGACCACGCCGGCCGAGCCCTCGCGGGTCCGCTCGCGACGCGCCTTCTCCTGCGGAGACAGTTCCTCGTCGGTGCCGCCCAGCAGCCCCGCCGGGTCGGCGGCGGGGTACTCGCGCCCGGCGTCAAGGTCATGGACCCACAACAGATTCGCCCGATCGGTGCCGGATCGGGAACGGAGGAAGACGACGCGCGTACCATCCGGCGAGATGCTGAAGCCGCGCGGCACGCCCAGGCTGAAGCGCTGGGTGCGCGCGTGCTGCCGGGGAAATGAGAGCTGTCCGGTCATGGGCCCGAGCGTAAGGGCCGCGGGGCTCACCGCGACCGCACTCGTCAAGATCGTGTGCGCCCCCACTCTGCAACCGTGCACCGGCATATGCGTGGGCATCGATAGTTATGATCGCTGGGGCGTGTGGGTATGGAGCCATTGGCCAAAGGGCCGGGGCCGTACCTGCCCAATCCTGTTCCGTCCGTGCGTACTTGGAGGTGACCGCCGTGGCACTCTCGATTTCGGCGGTGGTGCTGCTGGCGATCATCGTCTTCCTGCTGGTGAAGAAGTCAGGCTTGAAGGCGGGCCACGCAGTCGTCTGCATACTGCTGGGGTTCTACATCGCGAGCTCGTCCATCGCGCCGACCATCAGAGAGTTCACCACCAACGTCGCGGGGATGATCGGTGGCATCAAGTTCTGACCGCGATGTGCTGACCGTGATGTTCCGTGATGTGACGTGTTGTTCCGACCGTGATGGGCCGACTGTGACGTTCCGGCCATGACATGCCGATCGTGACGTTCTGAGTGTGACGTTCCGATCGTGAGCGCAGGCGTGCGGGCCCGACCGGGTGGATCATCCGGTCGGGTTCTCCGTGCCGCACGTACGGCTCGTACGCTGTCCCCATGTCCGACCTTCCCGCCCGCCGTCTGTTGCTGGTGCACGCGCACCCGGACGACGAGTCGATCAACAACGGCGCCACCATGGCCAAATACGCGGCCGAGGGCGCCCTCGTCACGCTGGTGACCTGCACTCTCGGCGAGGAGGGCGAGGTCATCCCGCCGCACCTCGCGCATCTGGCCGCCGACAAGGACGACGTGCTCGGCCCGTACCGCAGCGGCGAACTGGCCGCCGCCATGGCCGAGCTGGGCGTCACCGACCACCGTCTGCTCGGCGCTCCCGGCCGCTACCGCGACTCCGGGATGATGGGCGCGCCCCAGAACGACCGCCCGGACGCCTTCTGGCAGGCCGACCTGGACACGGCCGCCGGCGACCTGGTCGCCGTGGTCCGCGAGGTGCGCCCGCAGGTCCTGCTCACCTACGACCCGGACGGCGGCTACGGCCACCCCGACCACATCCAGGCCCACCGGGTCGCGATGCGCGCCGCCGACCTGGCCGCCGATCCCGCCTTCCGGCCGGAGCTCGGCGCGGCCCATGTGATCGAGAAGATCTACTGGAACTGCAATCCGCGCTCCGTCGTCGAGGAGGGCTTCGAGCGGCTGCGCGCGGCCGGGCTGTCCTTCCCCGGCGTCGCCGCCGTGGACGACGTCCCCGGAGTGGTGCCGGACGCCGAGGTCACCGCCTCGATCGCGGCCGCGCCCGAGCACGGCGCGGCCAAGGCCGCGGCGATGCGCGCGCACGTCACCCAGATCGCCGTGGACGGCCCCTTCTTCGCGCTCTCCAACGACCTCGGCCAGCCGCTGTTCGGCACCGAGCACTACCGTCTCGTGCGCGGCACGTCCGGCGCGCGGGAGGGCGAACGCGAGGACGACCTCTTCGCGGGCGTACGGACGCAGGACGGGCCGGGGACGGCATCGGACACGAGGGAGACGGCACGATGAGCGGCAAGGACGGGGCGGACAAGCGCAGCCGGGCGTCCGGCGGCGGAGGTGCCGGGGGTGCCGCGGCCGAGGCCCCGCGGCAGCCGGAGACGCCCCCCGGCGGCGCGCTGAAGGCCGGGCTGTACGTGCTCCTGGTCGTCCTCGGCGTGCTCGTCGCGGGGGCGGGGGCGCTGGTCCAGGGGGCGTGGTTCCCCGGCGGCCTGCTGCTCGCGCTGGCGGGCGCCGCGGCGCTGTTCACCGGGGGCGCGCGGGCGGCCGTCTCGGTCGTCGGGGCGCTGGCCCCGGCCGCCGCCTGGCTGGTGACGGTGATCGCGCTCAGTACGACGCGCGCCGAGGGCGACTTCGTCTTCGGCGCCGGGCTGGGGGCCTACGCCTTCCTGCTGGGCGGCATCGCCGTCGCTGTGATCTGTACCACGGCGTCCATGGGGCGCTCGGCGCACCTGGGTGCGGTCCGACGTGGCATGTGACGGGCCGTCCGAGGCCCTTGTTCGGCGGCGCGGGCGGGCGTCCGTACGGGGAGCGTTCCTCCGCACCCCGGATTACCGCCCGCGCCGGACAGTATGGTGGTGCGCGCCGCCGAGCCGCCCAAGCACGTCGATGACGAGCGGCGGAGCCAACCGGGAGATCCTGCTTTGAGTCGTGAATCTGACAGTTCGTCCTCCGGGCCCCAGGGGCGCGGCGCTGCCGCCTACCCCTCGGGGACCCCGCCGTACGGAACCCGCCAGGGCGACGCCGACGAGGCGGTAGCAGCGCGGCCGGAGGAGCCCAAGACCGAGACCACGCTGACCACCCGCATCAAGATCAACATTCCGGGATCGCGGCCGATCCCGCCGGTCGTGGTGCGCAAGCCGGTCGGCGAGGACACCGCTGCGAACGGCGCCGACGGGGCCGGTGGCGGCCGCGCCGGCACCGGCCGGAACGCCGAGCGCACGGGCAGTACGCCGCGGCCCCGGCCGCAGGCCGCGCCGCCCGCGCCCGCCGCGTCCGCCGAGAACGCGCCCGAGGACCGGAAGGAGCCCGCGCCCCCGCCCGGTACCAGCGACTGGTTCGCGCCGCGCCGGTCCAAGCGCCCGGCGGCCGGCCAGGCCCCCGCTGCGCAGGGCGGCACCCCGCCCGCCGGCGGCCAGGGCTCCGGTACGGGGCAGTTCCCGCAGCGCCCGGCGGGCGGTGGCCGCCCCGGGCAGCCCGCGCCCGGCCAGGACTCCGTCCTGCCGTACTTCTCCGACGGCCCGGCCGCGCCCGGTGGCGGCGGCCCGGCGGGCCCCGGAGGCACCGCGCCCGGTACGCCCGGCCCGTCGGGGCCGACGACCGGCCCGGCCAGCGGCGACCTCTCCTTCCCGGGCGCGGGGCCCGGGGGCGACTTCCCCGGGGCCGGTTCCGGGAGCGACTTCCCGGGCGCCGGTCGCGGGGGCGACGGCGGTCGGCCGCGCTCCGGGCTGGAGGCGCTGGCGGCGGGCGAGACGCTGCCCCCGTCGGGGCCCGCCGGGCCCTCCGGGCTCACCGGTGAGCGGCCCGGTGGCGGGCTCTCCGGCGCCGGCGAGTGGCCGGGCGGCGAGTGGCCCGGCGGCGCGCTCACCGGCGGCGCGACCCCGCCGCCCCGGAGCGATGACACCGCTGAGCTGACCCCGCAGCCGGGCCCGTCCGCGGGCGCCGTGGGGCCGGTCACCGGCACGGACGGCCGCACCTCCAGCGACACGCTCGTCAGCGGCATCCCCACGGTGTCCGCCGACGGCGCGGCGCCGAAGGGAGGCGCTTCGAAGGGAGCCGCTTCGAAGGGCGCGGGCCACCCGGGCCCCTCCGACGCGTCCGCGGCGCCGAAGCCCCCGCAGCGCGCGAAGATCCCCGAGCCGATCAACCCGCGCAAGAAGGGCCGCAACAAGCTCGTCCTCGCGCTCGGCGGCATCGTCGTGCTCGCGGGCGTCGCCTACGGAGCCGGGCTGCTGCTGGACCACTCCGACGTGCCAGGCGGCACCACCGCGCTCGGCGTGGACATCGGCGGCACGACCAAGGAACAGGCCGTCGAGAAGCTCGACGCGGCCCTGAAGGACACCAGGACAGCGCCGCTGAAGCTGACCGTCGACGGACAGCCGCAGACCCTGCTGCCCGCCAAGGCGGGCCTGGACATCGACACCCAGGCCACCGTCCGGGGCGCGGCGGGCCGCGACTACAACCCGGTCTCGGTCATCGGCTCGCTCTTCGGCGGCGCCCGTACGGCCGAGCCCTCGATGATCGTCGACGACGAGAAGCTGGACATCGCCCTGAAGGCGGTGGCGGGCGAGCAGGGCGCGGCCAAGGACGGTGGCATAGTGTTCGCCGCCGGCAAGGCCGTCCCGCACTACGGCAAGCCGTACAAGTCGATCGACGTCGCGGCCGCCAAGCAGGAGGTCACGCAGGCGTACCAGGACCGGCTCGCCGGCACCGAGGGGCAGCCCGTCGCCCTGAAGACCAGCATGCAGCGGCCGACGGTCCCGGACGCCGAGGTGAACCGCGCCCTGAAGGAGTTCGCCAAGCCGGCGATGTCCGGGCTGATCACGGTGCGGACGGACGCCCAGCACACGGTGTCCTTCAGCCCCGAGAAGTCGATCCCGAAGTTCCTCTCCATGAAGCCCGTCAACGGCAAACTGGTGGAGTACTACGACCGGCCCGCCCTGAAGTCCCTCTACGGCGACACCTTCAAGGGCGTCATGGTCACCAAGGGCGACGGCTCGAAGAAGCCGGTCAGCGTCGAGGAGGTCGCGGGCGCCGTCAGCCAGGCGCTGCGCGGCGCCACCCCGGCCCAGCGGGTCGTCACCATCCCGACGAACCCGAGCTGACCCGCGGCGACGACGACGGAGACAGCCCCCACGGCACGCCCGTGGGGGCTGTCCCATGACATCTGTCATCCCGGACCCACGACACACGGCACTGCCGCGGCGACGGGTCGGTCGGCCACGCTGGATGCCATGACGACCACAGCAACCACCGCAGCCGCCACCGGCCACAGCGCCGGCCGGCCGCCCGTGGTCAGTTTCACGGGGGTCAGCAAGAGTTACGGCCGCGTCCGCGCCGTCTCCGACCTCACCCTGGAGCTGCACCCGGGCGAGACCGTCGCCCTCCTCGGGCCGAACGGCGCCGGCAAGTCCACCACCCTCGACCTCCTCCTCGGCCTCCGCGGCCCCGACACCGGATCGGTGTCCCTCTTCGGCACCGGCCCGCAGCAGGCCATCGCCGCCGGCAAGGTCGGCGCCATGCTGCAGAGCGGCGGCCTCATGGAGGGCGTCACCGTCCGCGAGCTGGTCGGGCTCGCCTGCGACCTGCACCCCGCCGCGCACCCCGTCGACCAGGTCATGGCCACCGCGGGGCTCACCGCCATCGCCGACCGCCTGGTCGACAAGCTCTCCGGCGGCCAGGAGCAGCGGGTCCGCTTCGCGCTGGCCACCGCCGGCGCCAGCGAGCTGATCGTGCTGGACGAGCCGACCACCGGCATGGACGTCTCCGCGCGGCAGACGTTCTGGGGCGCCATGCGCGAGCAGGCGAGCCAGGGCCGCACGGTGCTGTTCGCCACCCACTACCTCGAAGAGGCCGACGAGATCGCCGACCGGGTGATCGTGCTGCACCGCGGCCGGGTGCTCGCCGACGGCACCGCCGCCGAGATCAAGGCGCGCGCCGGGGCCCGCCGGATCAGCTTCGACCTCGACGGGCCGGCCGACCGGGACGCGCTGCGCGGCCTGCCGTCCCTCACCGCCCTGGAGACCTCCGGGCGCACGGTGCGCCTCCAGTCCGCCGACGCCGACGCGACGGTCCACGCGCTGTACGGCCTCGGGCTGTATCCGCGCAATCTGGAGGTCACCGGGCTCGGCCTGGAGCAGGCGTTCATCGCGATCACCACGGCTTCCGACGCACGCGCGGACGCCGGCACGCCCGAGGAGTCCGCACGATGACCACCCTGATCACGCTGGAGATCCGCCGCACCCTGCGGAACAAGAAGTTCATGTTCTTCTCGGTGCTCTACCCACCGGTGCTGTACTTGATCATCGCCGGCGGCGCCGACAGCAAGCCGCTCCCCGGCACGACGCTGAACATGGGCATGTACTACATGGTGGCCATGGCCGCGTTCGGCGCCATGACCGCCGTTCTGCTCGGCAGCAGCGAGCGGATAGCCAAGGAGCGCGAGCAGGGCTGGGTGCGGCAGCTGCGGCTGACCGCGCTGCCCGGCCGCGGCTACGTCACCGCGAAGATCGCCGCCGCGGCCACCGTCAGCCTGCCCTCCATCGTCCTCGTCCTGATCATCGGCGCCGTGGTCAAGGGCGTCCGCCTGGAGGCGTGGCAGTGGGCCGCCATCGCGATCGGCACCTGGCTCGGCAGCTTCGTCTTCGCCGCGCTCGGCGTCGCCATCGGCTACCTCGCCACCGGTGACGCGGTCCGGCCGATATCGATGCTGGTCTACTTCGTGCTGTCCTTCGCCGGCGGCCTGTGGATGCCGCTGACCATCCTTCCCCAGTGGGTGCAGAACATCGCGGAGTGGATACCGACCCACGCATACGCGGCGCTGGGCACGGCCGTCGAGGGCGGCAGCGCGCCGCACGCCAAGGACGTCGCCATCCTGGTGGGGTACCTGCTGATATTCGCCGGCCTGGCGGCCTGGCTGTACCGCAAGGACACTCGGAAGGCGTGAGGGCGGCGGGATGCCGGTGAGGAAAGTACGCGGGCGTCGGTGCGGAGGGCCCCGGGCGCGGGTGAGGAGAGAGAAGGCATGAGGGCGTGGAAGCGGACGGGATGACGCGGGCCGGCGGGCGGCCCGGGGCAGCGGGGCAGGCGCCCCGTTTCTCCGTGACCATCGGCCAGGCCCCGGTCACCCGCCGCGAGGCACTCGCGAAGGCCGTGTGGGTGCTGGTCTGGCTGGCCTACCTGGGCGGCCCGGTGGGCCAGCTGGCCGGCGGCCGGATGACCGTTCCCCAGCGGACCTTCGGCATCCTCGGACTGCTCGCCTTCTGCGGCGTCTACTGCTTCCTGCTCTTCCGCAAGCTCATGCACGGCAGGCTCACCCGCGGCGGGCCGGTCCACGACGAGCTGCCGCCGCGCCTGCAGTACGCGGCGCTGGCGGTGCTCGCGGCGCTCGCCGTGCCGCTGGCGCTCTGGCTCGGCCCGAACTGGCTGGTGCTCTTCGCGTACGTCGGGATGGCCTGCGCCGCGGTGCTGCCGTGGAAGTGGTCCCGCTGGGCCGTCCCCGCGGTCACCGCCGTGATCGTGCTGATCGGCTGGCGCTGGGGGAACATCCGCGTCTACCTGGCCGGTTACGCCCTTCCGGCGCTGCTCGGCGGGTTCGCGATGGTCGGCATCCAGCAGCTGATCCGTACGACGAACGAGCTGCGGGAGGCGCGGGAGGAGGTGGCCCGGCTCGCCGCCGAGGAGGAGCGGCTGCGGCTCGCCCGCGATCTGCACGACCTCCTCGGGCACTCGCTCTCCCTGATCACGCTCAAGAGCGAGCTGGCGGGCCGGATGCTGCCGGACCGGCCCGACGACGCGGCCCGCCAGGTCGCCGACATCGAGCAGGTCGGCCGGCAGGCGCTGGTGGACGTCCGCGAGGCGGTCACCGGCTTCCGCCGCCCCCGGCTCGCCGTCGAACTGGCCGGGGCCCGCGCCGCGCTCCGTACGGCCGGGATCACCGCGGAGGTCGACCCGGCCCTGGAGGAGTTCCGCGACCGGGCCCGGGGCCGGGCCGACGGGCCGTCCCCGAGCCCGGACGCGGAGGGCGCGCTCGCCTGGGCGCTGCGCGAGGCGGTCACCAACGTCGTACGGCACAGCGGCGCGGGCCGGTGCGAGCTGCTGCTGAGCGAGGAGTGGGAGGCGGACGAGCGGCGTCTGCTGTGCCTGACCGTGCTGGACGACGGCGTCGGCCCGCCGCGCGCCCTCGCCCACGGGAACGGCCTGCGCGGCCTCCACGAGCGCCTCGCCCCGGCCGACGGCCGACTGGAAACGGGCCCGTCCCCCCACGGCAACGGCTTCGCCCTCCGGGCGTACGTACCACTGGGGCCACAGCCGGCCAAGGCGCCGCACGAGAGCGGGCAGGAGCCCAGCCGGTAGGCCATGCCCAGCCGGTGGGACGGGTACGGCCGGTGGGACGGGCACGGCCGGTGGGACGGGTACGGCCGGTGGGGCGGTACGGCCCGTTGGAGGGGGTGAGGGGAGGGGGAGGGGCGGGGGCGGGGGGAGAGAAGGGCCGAGGCGGGCGCCCGGCCTCGAAAGCGCCGATATGGTGCAGGCATGATCAGAGTGCTGCTCGCCGAGGACCAGTCGATGGTCCGGGAAGCGCTGGCCGCGCTGCTGGGGCTGGAGCCGGACCTGGAGGTGGTCGCGCAGGCCGCGCGCGGGGACGAGGTCGTCGGTGCGGCCAGGGAGCACGCCGTGGACGTGGCGCTGCTGGACATCGAGATGCCCGGCATGACCGGCCTGGACGCCGCGGCGGAGCTGCGCGCCGCGCTCCCCGACGTCAGGATCGTCATCCTGACCACCTTCGGCAGGCCCGGGTACCTGCGCCGCGCGATGGAGTCCGGCGCGGACGCCTTCCTGGTCAAGGACGCCCCCGCGGCCCGGCTCGCGGACGCGGTGCGCGGCGTGCTGCGCGGCGAGCGGATCATCGACCCGGCGCTGGCCGCAGCCGCCCTCGCCGACGGCGCGAGCCCGCTCACCGACCGGGAGAGCGACGTGCTGCGTGCCGCGGCCGGCGGCACCACGAACGCCGAGATCGCGCAGGCGCTGCACCTCTCCCAGGGCACCGTCCGCAACTACCTCTCCACCGCCATCCAGAAGACCGGCGCCCGCAACCGCGCCGAGGCCGCCCGCACGGCCCGCGACAAGGGCTGGCTCTAGCGCGCCGCACCGCGCCCGTAGACGGGACCTTCGCCCCTGTAGGGCGGCGGTCGGCGGGCGCATGCTGGACAGTGCTATGCCTTTCACGCGTCTGAAGCACTCCGGCCGCCGGAGAGCACTGCTCCTGATCGCCGTGGTGGTCCTGCTCGCGCTGGCGGACTGGGCCACGGGCCCGCAGGTGCGCATCATCTCCTTCGCCGGTGTCGTGCCCATGTTCGCCGCGCTGCGCTGCTCCGCCCGCTGGACCGCCGCGGTGACGGTCACGTTCGTCGCCGCGAGCGCCTGGATCTACTCGCTCAACTTCGTCGACTGGACCGTGTCCGGCTCCCTCGTGGGGATCGTCGGCACTCTCGTGGTCGCCGCGTTCGCCCTGGGGCTGTGCCACAACCGGCGGCGGCGCGACGAGGTGTACTCCCGTACCCGGCTGGTCGCCGACGAGGTGCAGCGGGCCATGCTGCACGAACTGCCGCTGCGCGCCGGTCCGTACGGCGTCGCGGGCTTCTACGTCTCCGCCCTGGAGGGCGCCCGGGTCGGCGGCGACATCTACGAGGCGGTCGAGACGCCGTACGGCACCCGCCTGGTCATCGGTGACGTGCAGGGCAAGGGCATGCCCGCGATCGGCGCCGGCCACGAAGCGCTGGCGTCCTTCCGCGAGGCCGCGCACTACGAAGAGACGCTGGAGGGGGTCGCCGAACGCATGGAGGCGTCCCTGAAGCGCCACAACGCCCGTGCGGTCGCGCAGGGCGGCAAGGAGCGCTTCGTGACGGCGCTGCTCATGGAGGTCAGCCCCGAGGGACGCGGCCGCTCGCTGTCCTGCGGCCACATCCCGTACTACGTCGTCCGCGGCGACTCTCTCACCGAGCGCGACGAGGGCCACTGGCTGCCGCTCGGCCTGGGCGACCTGACCGGCGAACGGCGCCGGGCCTACGGCACGTGGCCGCTGGACGAGGACTGGGCCGTGCTGTGCACCGACGGCGTGACCGAGGCACGCGGCCGGGACGGCACGTTCTACCCGCTGAGCGAGCGGCTGGCCGGCTGGACCGGGCTCGGCCCGGCCGAGCTGGCGACGGCCCTCCGCGCCGACCTGGAGGACTTCACGGGCGGGGTGCTGAGGGACGACGCGACGGTACTGGTCGTCCGGCGCAGCCCGGACAGCGCCCCGCTGCGGCCGGCGGCGGGCGCCCCGGAGGCCGGCCGCGCACATGCCCGGACGGACACCCCGGCGGCCCCGGCCCGTACGGTCGGCCGACGCACCCGTACGGTCGGCCGACGCACCCGTACGGTCGGCTGACGCACCCGCACCGGGCGCAGCCCCGCGCCCGGCCCGCGCCGCTCTCCCCGCGCCGATCGCCCGTATCACTCTCACCGCGTCGCCCCGCACCGACCTCCTCGCGCCGATCTCCCCGTGCCGCCCTCAGTTCAGCATCGCCCGGGCCGCCGCCGCCTGTCGGCGGACCGTTTCGGCGGCCGTCGGGTCCACCGTCTCCACCACCGTCGCGTACTCCTCCAGCTCCGCCGCGCCGCGCAGGAAGTCGCCCCGTTCCACCAGCACCTTGGCGTGCTCGTGCCGCAGCCGCGCCGGATGGCTCGGCAGCAGCAGCGACAGCTCGATCGCCCACAGCCGTACGTCGCTGCGCTCGGGGCGGGCCGCCGCCCAGGCCCTGATGTTGTTCAGGATGCGCAGCACGGTCTCCAGGGGGTCGGCGGGCGCCAGCATCTGCGGCGTCAGCGGCTCGCCGGTCGCGCCCGCCACCAGCAGCCCGGCGTCCTCGTCGGTCAGGACGCGCCCGCCGTCGAACGGGTCCACCAGCACGTGTGCGCCGTACGGGTCGCCGAACCCGACGACGTAGTGCCCGGGCAGCGCCACGCCGTACACCGGTGCCCCGGCCCGCCGCGCGACCTCCGTCCACACCACGGACAGCAGGATCGGCAGCCCGCGGCGGCGCCGCAGTACCTCGTGGAGCAGCGAGGACTCCAGCCGCTGGTAGTCGGCGGGCAGGCCGTGGAAGCCGCAGCGGTGGCCGAGCAGCTCGGCGACGTTACGGGCCCAGGCGCGTGGCCCACCGGCCGGCTGGTACGGCAGCAGCCCTGCCAGCCGGTCCAGCTCGATCTGCGTGGCGTCCAGGGCGTGCTCGTCCAGCCCCGGATCGGCCTCCGCGGCCAGCAGCAGGCACAGCAGTGACAGGTCGGGGCGCTTCTCGCGCGCGGCCGCGGCGAACCGTTCCCGCCGTGCGGCGGCGTCGCGGCCGGGTTCGGGGTCGGGGTGCATGTCAGGTCCGTACCCGTTCAGCGGGGGCCGTCCTGCGGGGCGCGCCGGTAGTGGTAGTGGTGATGGTCGGTGAAGCCGAGGCCGTCGTACAGCGCCCGGGCCCCGTCGTTGTCCGCCTCGACCTGGAGGTATGCCGCCGAGGCGCCCTCCTGAAGCGCCCGCTCGGCGAGCGCGGCCATCACCAGCGTGGCCAGGCCCTGCCGGCGGTGGTCCGGGGCGACCTCCAGGGCCGCGAAGCCCGCCCAGCGGCCGTCGACCACCACCCGCCCGATGGCGGCGGGCCCGTCCTCGCCGGGCACTGTCGCGAACCACACCGACGGCCCACCGGTCAGCACCTTCGCCGCCTCGGGCGGCGCGTCGGCGCTCCGGTTGTACACCGCCGTCCAGCCGGCGTCCGGCTCCCGGGACAGCCGCACCCGGCCGGTGTCCGCTTCGGTGTCGGCGAGCGGGGCCAGGGCCCCGACGCGTACGACCGTGTGCCGTTCGGCCGCCCAGCCACGCTGCTCCAGCTCCGCGGCGAGCAGCTCGTCACTGCCGGCCGCGCCGGTGGTCACGACGACGTACGGGGGGAGGCCGCGGGCTGCGTACCAGGCGCGGACGCGGTCCAGCGCGGCGTCCAGCGGGATCCCGGGGTCGCCGAGGGGAAGTACCGAATTGGCCCGCCGCGTGAACCCGGCGGCGGCTCGGAGAGTCCACTCCCCGAGCCGTTCCGTCTCGACAGCCGGCCAGCCGCGCGCGGCCACCTCCGTGAGCTCCCGCGCGCTCGTCGCGGGGCCTCTCCGGCGGGCGGGCGCGGCGGGCACGACCTTGCCCGCGACCAGCGTGCTCTCCATGATCCGCACCTCCTCACCGGTCCGTCGTGTGATGCTCAGCACACCATCGTCCCACGATGTGAGAACGCCGACCGTGTCGGTGAATCGCTCCGTGGACGTGCCGGGCTCGGCCAGCCTGCGTACCGATACCCTTTTCCCCACGTCAGCAGGGGTGATGGCGACCTCCAGTCGTCCGCCCGTGGTGAATTCCACAGCTGTGCCCGCCCCTCTTGTTCGTCTCGTGCCCGGGACCGGAGATACTAGGTGCGGGCATCGACGACGCCGCGCTCCCGCGCGCCCTGAGGCGGCCGCCCCAAAGACGGTCCGCCGGCCCTAACGAGGAGGAACGACAGCGTGACCTACGTCATCGCGCAGCCTTGTGTCGACGTCAAGGACAAGGCGTGCATCGAGGAGTGCCCGGTCGACTGCATCTACGAGGGCTCCCGGTCCTTGTACATCCACCCGGACGAATGCGTCGACTGTGGCGCCTGTGAGCCGGTATGTCCGGTCGAGGCCATCTTCTACGAGGATGACACCCCGGAGGAGTGGAAGGACTACTACAAGGCGAACGTCGAGTTCTTCGACGAGCTGGGCTCGCCCGGTGGTGCGTCGAAGCTGGGCCTGATCGAAAAGGACCACCCCTTCATCGCCGCCCTGCCGCCGCAGAACCAGTAAGCGGCGGGCCACAGCGTCGCTCCGGTCCCGTACGGCCTGCACCGCCGTACGGGACCGAGCCGTTCCCCGACACGTACGAAAGAAGAGCAACGTGGGCGCAGTATCCGCACGCCTCCCTGTCTTTCCCTGGGACCGGCTGGAGCCCTACAAGGCGACGGCCGCCGCGCATGCCGACGGCATCGTGGACCTGTCCGTGGGGACCCCGGTCGACCCGGTGCCGCCGCTGATCCAGAAGGCGCTCGCCGACGCGTCGGACAGCCCGGGCTATCCGACCGTGTGGGGCACGCCGGCGCTGCGCGACGCGCTCACCGGCTGGGCCGGCCGCCGGCTCGGCGCGCCCGGCCTGGAGCACACCAACGTCCTGCCCGTCGTCGGCTCCAAGGAGCTGGTGGCCTGGCTGCCCACCCAGCTCGGCCTGGGCGCCGGCGACAAGGTCGGCTACCCGCGCCTGGCGTACCCGACGTACGAGGTCGGCGCGCGGCTGGCGGGCGCCGAGCCGGTCGTCTACGACGACCCCACGGAGCTGGACCCCACCGGCCTGAAGCTGCTGTGGCTCAACTCCCCGTCCAACCCCACCGGGCGGGTGCTGAGCGCCGACGAGCTGCGCCGCACGGTCGCCTGGGCCCGCGAGCACGGCGTACTGATCTTCAGCGACGAGTGCTACCTGGAGCTGGGCTGGGAGGCCGACCCGGTCTCCGTGCTGCACCCGGAGGTCAACGGCGGTTCGTACGACGGCATCGTCGCCGTGCACTCGCTCTCCAAGCGCTCCAACCTGGCGGGCTACCGCGCGGCCTTCCTCGTCGGTGACGCGGCGGTCCTCGGCGAGCTGCTGCAGATCCGCAAGCACGGCGGCATGATGGTCGCGGCGCCCGTGCAGGCCGCCACGATCGCGGCGCTGGGCGACACCGAGCACGTCGCCGAGCAGCGCGAGCGCTACGCCCGCCGCCGTACCGCGCTGCGCGCCGCCTTCGAGGCCGCGGGCTTCCGCATCGAGCACAGCGAGGCGTCGCTGTACCTGTGGGCGACCCGCGACGAGCCCTGCTGGGACACCGTCGGCGACCTCTCCAAGCGCGGCATCCTCGTGGCGCCGGGCGACTTCTACGGCCCGGCGGGGGAGCGGTTCGTGCGGATCGCGTTCACGGCCACCGATGAGCGGGTGGACGCGGCGGTCCGCCGGCTCGCCGAGTAGCGCATCGGCATCGCACGCGAAGGGGCCTCGGGAGCGACTGCTCCCGAGGCCCCTTCGCGCGTTCGGCGGGGGACTCAGCCGCCCAGGCCGCCCAGGCCGCCGAGCAGGCTCGTGACCGGCAGGCCGCCCAGGCTGTCGGTCGGCAGGCCCTTGGTCACCGGCAGCTGCCCGAGCAGCTCGCCGGCGGGCAGCTGCTCCGCGAGCGGCAGGTCCTTGGTGAGTCCCTCGGTGGGCAGCGACCGGGTGGTCTCGCCGACGGCGTCCTTGGTGTCGCCCGTGACGTGACCGGTGGTCTTCTTGGCGGTGGGGGTGAGCTTGCGCAGCGTCTCGTTGCCGGTCCGGCCGGCCTCCGGGACGGCCTCCTTCACGGCCTCACCGGCGACCGGGCCGGCGACGGCGCTGGTGTTCTCCAGGGCGTTGCCGGCGGTTTCGGTGACGCTCGACGGGTCCACCTTGGTCAGTCCACCCAGGTCGGCGGCCTTGGGCAGGTCCACGGCGCTCGCGGAGCCGGCGGCGCCGACCACGGGAGCTGCGCCCGCTGCGACCAGCAGCGCGGCCCGGGCGATCCGACGCGTAAGGGGGAGGGACATGGTGCTCCTTTGACGGAGAGGGACTTGTTCTTCTGTACAGACGTGCGGTGCCCGCCGGGCGGCGGCAGTCGACTGCCGGGCGGACGCAGTGAATACCGCGCCAGAGCCCCGAAGGTTGCGGTGCGCCCCGGTAAAGAATTGGTAACGCATCGCATTATCTGCTTCGGATGAAAGTGGGCGAAATTCGTACGTCCGGAGGAGGTGAAAGAACGTCACACCTCTTCTGCCCCAAGGAAGTTACGGGTCAGCGGCAGGGGTGAGGAAAATGCCGGGAATTGTCGACCTGGATTGACGCCATTCCCACTGTCGAGGGAATACCCGGACTACTGCGCGGTGGTGATCCGAACATCCGTCGGCGAAGTGCCGCCGGAATCGCCGGACACCTTCTGCCAGCCCTTCCCGGAATCCGCCGCGGTCCACCGGCGATCACCGTAAGAGATGCGTTCGATGCGCAACTCCGACGCGTGCGCCACCGCCCAGGCCGCCAGCTGCCAGCCGCGCTGCCGCGCCGCCGTGTCCGCGCCGGCCGTCACCGGCACCACGAGCGTCCGGCCGGCCGCCGCCCGGTCGGCCGTGACGGCCCGCGGCAGCACCTCGGGCCCGAACTCCCGCACCAGCTTCTCGCGCACCTGCGCCGTGCCGCCCGGCGCGTCCTCGGCCGGCCGGCTCTCCGCACAGCTCAGCGCCGCGGGCGCGCGCCCGGTCAGCGCGCCGGTCAGCAGCGATGCGTTCGCCTCGTGCTTGGCGTACGCCTGCGGATACCCGCTGCGCTGCACCTTCTGGGCCGCGACGGTCAGCGGCAGCCGGGAGTACCCGGGGACCTGCACCAGGTGCTTGTAGAACTCACCGGAGGCGTAGACCGGGTCCATGATCTGCTCGGCCGTGCCCCAGTCCTGGGAGGGCCGCTGCTGGAAGAGGCCGACGGAGTCGCGGTCCCCGTACTCGATGTTGCGCAGCCCCGACTCCTGCATGGCCGTCGCGAGCGCGATCGTCACCGCGCGCTCCGGCAGCCCGCGTGAGGCGCCCACGGCGGAGATCGTCGCGGCGTTCGCCGCCTGCTCCGGTGAGAGCTCGTACGGATCGCCGCCGCCCTCCGGCTGCACCGTGCAGCGCGGCGCACCGGGGCCGCCGGTCACGTACTGCACGACGAGGTACCCCGCGAGCCCGAGCAGCACGGCAAAAGCCGCGAACAGGCGTATGAGGCGCTTGCGGCGGACGGGGGCACGCTGGGGACGGCGAAGCACGCGCAATACGGTACTGGAGCGCACGGGCGGCCCCCTGCGGACCTCCGGGTGCGCACCGCCGCGCGCAACAGGGGCGCAACCGGCGACGGGTAGGGTCGGGACCATGGAACGCCCCGCGCAGACCCCCGTACTCGACCTGTCGCTCGACGCCGCGCAGCTGACCGCCGCGCTGGTGGACGTCCCGTCCGTCAGCCGGGACGAGAAAGCCCTCGCGGACGCCGTCGAGACCGCTCTGCGCGCGCTCCCGCACCTGACCGTGGACCGCGACGGCGACACCATCGTGGCCCGTACGAACCTCGGCCGCGCCGAGCGGGTCGTGCTCGCCGGCCACCTCGACACCGTGCCGATCGCGGACAACGTCCCCTCCCGGCTGGACGAGAACGGCGTCCTGTGGGGCTGCGGCACCTCCGACATGAAGTCCGGCGTCGCCGTCCAGCTGCGCGTCGCCGCCACGGTGCCCGAGCCCAACCGCGACCTGACCTTCGTGTTCTACGAGGCCGAGGAGATCGCCGCCGAGCACAACGGCCTGAAGCGGATCGCCGAAGAGCACCCGGACTGGCTGGCGGGCGACTTCGCCGTCCTCCTGGAGCCGTCCGGCAATCAGGTCGAGGGCGGCTGCCAGGGCACCCTGCGGGTCCTGCTGCGCACCGCGGGCGAGCGGGCCCACTCCGCGCGCAGCTGGATGGGGTCCAACGCCATCCACGCCGCGGCCCCGATCCTGGAGCGGCTGGCCTCGTACGAGCCGCGCCGGGCCGTCATCGACGGCCTGGAGTACCGCGAGGGCCTGAACGCCGTCCGCATCGAGGGCGGCGTCGCGGGCAACGTCATCCCGGACGAGTGCACGGTCACGGTCAACTTCCGTTACGCGCCCGACCGCAGCGGCGAGGAGGCGCTCGCCCACGTGCGCGAGGTCTTCGCGGACTGCGACATCGTCGAGTGGACGGTCGACGACCACTCCACCGCCGCGCTGCCCGGCCTCTCGCACCCCGCCGCCAAGGCGTTCATCGAGGCGGTCGGCGGTACCCCGATGCCCAAGTTCGGCTGGACGGACGTCTCCCGCTTCTCCGCGCTCGGCGTTCCGGCGGTCAACTACGGCCCCGGGGACGCCCTGCTGGCCCACAAGCGCGACGAGCACGTCGTCGCCGCGCACGTGATCCAGTGCGAGGAGCGGCTGCGGGCCTGGCTGGCCGGCTGAGCCGCGTCCCACGGGTCCGGAAATGTGGTGACCGGGGTTCCGGTGACCTGCAGTGGCCTGCGCGGGTAAGGGTTCACCGGAGCGCTGCGCGGCGGCCGGGGCCACCGTCAGACCGAATTCCGCCGCTCGTCACCTTTGTGCACATACGCTTTACCGGCAACGATCTGTCTTCCGCCCAGGCGGGAGACCCTGCGGAGGGAGCACACCATGGCCGATCCTGAGGCAGCCGAGCGCGAAACCCTGGCAGCCGAGCGCGATCAGCAGCGACTCGGCCCGGTACTGCGCCGCCGCGACCAGGTGCGAGCAGGCACCACCGATCAGCGGCTGCTGGACTCCGAAGGCCCCTCCGAGTGGGTGCACACCGACCCCTGGCGCGTGATGCGCATCCAGTCGGAGTTCGTCGAGGGCTTCGGGGCGCTCGCCGAACTGGGCCCGGCGATCAGCGTCTTCGGCTCGGCCCGCACGCCCCGTGACTCGCCCGAGTACGAGACGGGCGTCGGCCTGGGCCGGGCGCTGGTCGAGGCCGGCTTCTCGGTGATCACCGGGGGCGGCCCCGGCGCCATGGAGGCCGCCAAC
Source organism: Streptomyces sp. NPDC026301 (assembly GCF_055567935.1). Lineage (NCBI taxonomy): Bacteria > Bacillati > Actinomycetota > Actinomycetes > Kitasatosporales > Streptomycetaceae > Streptomyces > Streptomyces sp. NPDC026301. The sequence continues at coordinate 65,928 of NZ_JBVHPN010000009.1, forward strand.
AGGGGCGCGAGCGAGGCGGGCGGCACGTCCGTCGGGCTGGGCATCGAGCTGCCCTTCGAACAGGGCATGAACGAGTACGTCAACCTCGGCGTGGACTTCCGGTACTTCTTCGTGCGCAAGACCTGCTTCGTGAAGTACGCGCGCGGCTTCGTCGTGCTGCCCGGCGGCCTCGGCACGCTGGACGAGCTCTTCGAAGCGCTCACCCTCGTGCAGACCCGTAAGGTCACGCGCTTCCCCATCGTGCTCTTCGGTACGGAGTACTGGGGCGGCCTGGTGGACTGGCTGCGCGGCACCCTCATCGACCAGGGCAAGGCGTCCCTGCGCGACCTGGACCTCTTCCACCTCAGCGACGACGTGGACGAGGCGGTCGCGCTGGTCACGAAGGAAGTGGGACCCGGGCCCTCCCGGTGAGGACGGCGCGGCCCCGGTGAGGCGGCGCGCGGCCCCCGGGTCCTCCGGGGCCGCGGCCCGTCTCAGGCCAGTCCGCGGCGGGTCGCCGCCGGGGGACGGTGCCCGGCGATGGAGGCCACCATGTCCAGCACCTGCCGGGTCTCGGCGACCTCGTGGACGCGGTAGACCCGGGCGCCGAGCCACGCCGAGACCGCGGTCGTGGCGAGGGTGCCCAGCACCCGCTCCTTGACCGGCTTGTCCAGCGTCTCGCCGACGAAGTCCTTGTTGGACAGCGACACCAGCACCGGCCATCCGGTGTCCGTCATCTCGCCGAGCCGGCGCGTGGCCTCCAGGCTGTGCCGGGTGTTCTTCCCGAAGTCGTGCCCCGGGTCGATCATGATCCCGTCGCGCCGTACGCCCAGCTCCACGGCGCGCTCCGCGAGCCCGACGGTGACGTCCAGGATGTCGGCCATCACGTCCTCGTACGTGGTCCGGTGCGGCCGGGTGCGCGGCTCCACGCCGCCCGCGTGCGTGCACACCAGGCCCGCGCCGTACCGGGCCGCGACCTCGGCGAGCTTCGGGTCCACGCCGCCCCACGCGTCGTTGAGCAGGTCGGCACCGGCCTCGCAGACCGCCTCGCCGACCTCGTGCCGCCAGGTGTCGACGCTGATCACCACGTCCGGGTGGCGCCTGCGGACCTCGGCCACGAAGCCGACCGTGCGCCGCGCCTCCTCCTCGGCGGTGACCTCCTCGCCGGGCCCGGCCTTGACCCCGCCGATGTCGATGATCGCCGCGCCCTCCGCGACCGCCTGCTCCACGCGGGCGAGCGCGGGCTCGTCCCGGAACGTGGCGCCCCGGTCGTAGAAGGAGTCCGGCGTACGGTTCACGATCGCCATGATCACCGGCTCGTGCACGCCGAACTCGCGATTCCCCAGCCGCAGCATTTCCCTACTCCCTCATGGTCGTCCGCCAGTGACCTTAACTGTCAGAGGCACATGGCACGATCAATGGACGACGGACAGCGTGGGGAGATGGTCGTGTTCTGGTTCTTGCTCATCGCGTTGGTCGCGGTGGTCGCCGTGGTCACGCTCGCCGTGATCGGTGGCGGTGACGGCGGCGCGCTGCGGGAGGCCGAGCCCGAGCGGCTGCACGATCCGCTGCCCGCCGACCGCCCCTGCACCCGGGCCGACGTGGAGGAGGTCCGGCTGCCGCCCGCGCTGCGCGGGTACCGCATGACGGACGTGGACGACGTACTGGACCGCCTCGGCGCCGAGCTGGCCGAGCGGGACGCCCGGATCGCCGAGCTGGAGGCGGCCCTCGCGGGGGCGCACGCGGCGGCGATGGGCGACCGGGGCCCGGTGGCGGACGCGGGCCCGGCGACGCCGGGGGAGGGCGCCGACCTGCCTGACGGGATACGGTCCGCCGACCCGCGCGAGACCCCCGAGGGCGGTGCGACCGCATGAGCGGCGTCCTGACCGAGCCGGACGGCGTGCCGCGCTGCCCCTGGGGCATGGCGGCCGAATCGATGGCGGACTACCGCACGTATCACGACACCGAGTGGGGCCGCCCGGTCCACGGGGACGACGCGCTCTTCGAGCGGATGTCCCTGGAGGCGTTCCAGTCGGGCCTGTCCTGGATCACGATCCTGCGCCGCCGGGAGGGCTTCCGCGCGGCCTTCGCGGGCTTCCGGATCGCCGAGGTTGCGCGGTTCACGGAGGAGGACGCGCAGCGACTGCTCGCCGACCCGGGCATCATCCGCAACCGCCTCAAGATCTCCGCGACGCTCGCCAACGCCCGGCTCGCCGCGCAGCTGGCGCCCGGCGAGCTGGACGCCCTGATCTGGTCGTACGCCCCGGACCGCGCGGCCCGCGCGGCGCCCCGCAGCGCCGCGGACGTCCCGCCGGTCACCCCCGAGTCGACCGCGCTCGCCAAGGACCTCAAGAAGCGCGGCTTCCGCTTCGTCGGCCCGACGACGGCGTACGCGATGATGCAGGCGTGCGGGCTGGTCAACGACCACCTGGCCGACTGCCACGTACGCGCGGAGACGGAGGCGGCGCAGACGGCGGCGTAGGCCCCCGCGCGGGGCCGGACAGGCCCGGTGCGGGGCCCGGGCCGGGCGGGCCCGGACAGGCCCCGTACGGGCGTCACCGCCCGACGAACTTCGGCTTCTCCTTCTTCACGAACGCCTCCACCGCGATCACGTGGTCCTCCGAGGCGCCGGCCCGCGTCTGCAGCTCGTCCTCCTTGGCGAGGGTCTCGGTCAGCGAGTGGTCGGTGCCGTACGCCAGCGACTCCTTGATCGCGGCGTATGCGGCGGTCGGCCCCTGCGCCAGCCGCAGCGCGAGCGCGCGGGCCTCCGAGGCCAGCTCCGCCGCCGGTACGACCTTGTTCGCGATGCCCAGCTCGTACGCCTCCTGGGCGCTGATGCTGCGCGGGAAGAGCAGCAGATCGGCGGCGCGGCCGTGGCCGATCAGCCGCGGCAGCGTCCAGGACATGCCGGAGTCGGCGGTCAGCGCGACGCCCGCGAAGGAGGTGTTGAAGGAGGCGGAGTCGGCGACGAGGCGGTAGTCCGCCGCCATCGCGAAGCCCGCGCCGGCCCCGGCCGCGACCCCGTTCACCGCCGCCACCACCGGCTTCGCCATGCCGGTGAGCGCCTCGACGATGGGGTTGTAGTGCTCGCGCACGGTGCTCATCGTGGAGCCCTCGCCGCTCGCGCGGTCCTTCTCCAGTGAGCCGATGTGCTCCTTGAGGTCCTGCCCGACGCAGAAGGCGCGGCCCGTCGCGGTCAGCAGGACGGCGCGGACGGCGGGGTCGGCCGCGGCCTCGCGCACGGCGTCACGGAGGGCGATCTTGGTCTCGGTGTCGAGCGCGTTCATCGCGTCGGGTCGGTTGAGCGTGAGCGTGGCAACGCCGTCGGTGACGTCGTAGAGCACGGTATCGGCCATGGTGGGATCCCCTCCGTCGCGGCTCGGACTGCGGAAACAAGTGCAGCCGGCGATCAGGATGCCGGAGATCATCGGCGCTGTGGTGTGACGTACATCAAAGAAAGACAGTCCACCGCGTAGTGGCAGGTGGCGCAGTATCGCAGGTGACTCCCCGAATTGGGTGGTTTTGCGAATGTACGTTGCCGAAGGGATGCCCGCTGATGTTGGTCATCGGGTCCTGCGATGCGGGATAATGACATGGAAGCAATGTGTTCGATGCCGGTGACGCGTGCCCCTCTCCAGAGGGCCGTCGGCTGACGATGAGCTGGTTTCAGGAAGGGGAACGAGCATGGCGGCCATGAAGCCGCGGACGGGCGACGGCCCGCTCGAGGTGACCAAGGAGGGGCGGGGCATCGTCATGCGCGTTCCGCTCGAAGGCGGCGGTCGGCTCGTCGTCGAGCTGACTCCGGACGAAGCCAAGGCTCTCGGCGAGGCCCTCGACAAGGTCTGCGTCTGACGCGGGCGGAGCCTCACTGAATGTCCGGCCCCGGTGGACGGTGCGTATGCGATACGCGCCCGGCCCCGGGGCCGTGTCGTACCCCGGGTGCAGCGGCGGACGGAGAAATACGCGTCCGTGTGTACGCGCGTTGACGTATCGATTCTCAGCCCTGGCGTACGCGCTCTCGCCCGCTCGCACCCTACGCACCCTTGCTCGGCGGCGGTGCAGGGGCCCTCGGCGGCGTCCCCTCAGGTGCGCTTGACCGCGCACAGCAGGCCGTCGCCCACCGGCAGCAGCGACGGCACCAGGTGCACGCTCTCGCGAATGGACCGCAGGAGCTCCCGCAGCCGCTGTATTTCCGCAGGCTGCACGCCGGAGTCGACGGTCCGGCCATCGGCGAAGATGCCCTCGAAGCAGACCACCCCGCCGGGGCGCAGCAGGCGCAACGATTCAGCGAGGTACTCGGCGTACTCCATGCGGTCGCCGTCGCAGAAGACCAGGTCATAGCCGCCGTCGGCGAGCCGCGGCAGGACCTCCAGGGCGCCGCCGGGGATGAAGCGGGCGCGGTTGCCGGCGAAGCCGGCGGCGCGGAACGCCTGCCGGGCGAACTGCTGCCGCTCCGGTTCCAGGTCGACGGTGGTCAGCACGCCGTCGGCGCGCATGCCGTGCAGGAGGTAGATGCCGGAGACGCCGGTGCCGGTGCCGATCTCCGCGACGGCCTTGGCGTCCGCGGTCGCGGCGAGCAGGCTGAGGGCCGATCCGGTGCCGGTCGAGACCGTGCGGATGCCGGCTTCCCGGGCCCGGTCGCGGGACCAGTGCAGGGCGGCGTCGGCCGTGTCGTCGATGGTCCCGGCGCCGTATGCCTCGGCGAATGCCAAGCTCGTCTGCCGGTTGCCGGTAATGGCCCTCTCCTGTCCCCGTAGTTGACGCAACCGTGACTGTATCCGCTGAGTGCGGGAACCCGCAGATGGGACCGGGCGTTGAAGGGGAACAGGGGGGATGCGCAGGTGAAGACGGAAGAGAACCGCAAGCCGGACCAAATGCAGGTCAAAACTGCTTATCCGGAGCTAACGGGTGAGGTGGATATGGTAGGGGCTCTACTGGACACCACCAGAGCCACCAGGGGAGGTGCGGCTGCGGCGGGTGACCGAAGAACGCTTCTGCGCTTTCGTAGGTCCGCCGGCGAGCCGAAATCCGTGACCAACAATGCTGACCGTGCCCGCGCGAACGACTCCGCACCCACCGCGACCTTCGCCGCCGATGCGGAATCGCAGGCGTGGACTCCGCCCAGTTGGGAGGAGATCGTCAGCACCCACAGTGCTCGTGTGTACCGCCTCGCCTACCGCCTGACGGGAAACCAGCACGATGCCGAGGACCTCACCCAGGAGGTCTTCGTCCGCGTCTTCCGTTCGCTCTCGACGTACACCCCCGGGACGTTCGAGGGCTGGCTGCACCGCATCACGACCAATCTCTTCCTGGACATGGTCCGCCGCCGGCAGCGGATCCGCTTCGACGCGCTGGGCGACGACGCCGCCGAGCGGCTGCCCAGCCGCGAGCCGTCGCCGCAGCAGCACTTCAACGACACCCACTTCGACGCCGACGTGCAGCAGGCGCTGGACACCCTCGCGCCCGAGTTCCGCGCCGCCGTCGTCCTGTGCGACATCGAGGGCCTGTCGTACGAGGAGATCGCCGCGACCCTCGGCGTGAAGCTCGGCACGGTCCGCAGCCGTATCCACCGCGGCCGCTCCCACCTGCGCAAGGCGCTCAAGCACCGCTCCCCGGCGGCGCGCGCCGAGGAGCGGGAGCGCGAGCAGCGGCAGCGCGCGTTCGCGCCCCTGACGACAGGGGAGGTCGGAATCGCGTGAGCGGTAGCGGCGGTCAGTCCCCCGCTGAGCAGCATCTCGGCGACCGCCTCGCGGCTCTGGTCGACGGGGAGTTGGGGCACGATCAGCGTGAGCGGGTGCTCGCGCACCTCGCCACGTGCGGGAAGTGCAAGGCCGAGGCGGACGCCCAGCGGGAGCTGAAGAACGTCTTCGCCGGAATGGCTCCGCCGGGGCCCTCCGAAGGGCTGCTGGCCCGGCTCCAGGGGCTGCCCGGGGGTGATCCCGGCGCGCCCGCCGGCCGGCTCGGTGAGGGCGGCCTCGGGCGCGGTGCGTTCGGCCGGGGCGGACTGGACGGCGGCGGCTTCGGCCGCGGCGGCATGTCCTTCGCGTACGCGCCCTCGGGCGCGCACGCGGTTCCGGGGATGCTCCCGCAGCGGGCGGAGCGCGGCTTCCCGGTGCACGGGCGGGCCGGCGCGCGGCCGGGCGCGGGTGCCGGTGCGGCCCCCGGCGCGGGCTCGCCCCGGCGGCGGTTCGCATTCGCCGCGGCGGGCGCGGTCTCCCTGGCGGCCTTCGCGCTCAGCGGCGCGCTGCCGCTGGAGGCGGCGGTCGACACGGCCGCGGGGCGCGGCGGGGGCGCGAACAGCCCGCTGACGGCCTCGCCGGCGGCGGAAGCGAGCAGCGCCGTGGGGCGTGAGCGGCCGGGTGCGGGGCGTGGGTCCCGGGACCGGGACGCGCTGCTCGGCGCCTTGCAGGGCCGGTCCACGCCGGCCGCGGCGTCGGCGGAGTTCTATCCCGCGGCGGCCTCCCTCCCGGTCACCTACGGTTCCCCCTTGGCCGGCGACGGCAGCGCGCGCCTGAGCCCCCTGATAGCCCCCGGCTCGTCCGGTCCTTCCGGGTCCGGTGCGGCGGTCTCCGGGCTCGGCACGGACGGAGGCACGGGCGCCGTTGCGGGGACGTCGGCGGGTGCCTCGCACGGGCTCCCCGGCGCGGGGACCGGAGCCGGCGGCGGTACGGACGGCTCGGCGGGCCCGTCCGGGCGCGGCCCGCTGCCCTCGGCGCTCGCCTCCCCGGCCTCGACGGGCACGCCGTATCCGGCGGCGCCGCTGCCTCCGCTGGAGCCGAAGCGGCCGCTGCTGACCCGGAGCGCCTCGGCAGCTCCCTGACATAGCGTCAGGCCGCGCGCCGGCCTCCGCCGTCACCAGGGCCCGACAGCCACCGGGCCCTGCGCGCGCCCGCCGCGAACCTGGTTGAATCGCGGCAGGGCCGCGTATCGCGCCATCAGCACGCCCAGGGGGGCGCGCGGCTCCGCACGCGGGCGAACTGTGGGGAGAACATGAACGAGGGCACGGCCTCCGGGCCCCACCACGAGGACCGTTCCGACGCGACCACCGGCCGCCGGGCCGAAGCGCCGCGGCCGTCTCCGGCGCCCGGCGCGGCACCCGGGCCGGCACCTTCGGAAACGCCGGACGAAACGATCATGCCGCAGCCGCAGCCGCAGCCGCAGCCGCAGCCGCAGCCGCAGCCGCAGCCGCAGCCGCAGCCGCAGCCGCAGCCGCAGCCGCAGCCGCAGCCGCGCTCGGCCGCGCCCGCGGACGACGCCGAGCCCCCGCGCGACCCCGCGCGGCCGCTGCATCCCGAGGACCCGTACGGCACGCCTCCGTACGGCGGTCCCGGCCCGTGGGCCCCGGCGCCGCCCGTGCAGCGTCCGGTACCGACGCCGCCCCGGGGCGTCACCGTCCCGACCCCGCTCCCGCCCCCACCGGCCGCGCCCGCACCGGCACCGGCCGGCCCGCAGCCGTACCCCCAGGCGCCCGCCCCCACGACCCCGCAGGCGTCCGCCCCTGCCGTCCCCACGGCCCCCGTACCGGCCGCGGCGCCCCTGCCTCCGCACCAGGACCACCCCCACCCCCACCCCGGATCGGGCGGCCCGTGGGAGCGGTACGACCCCTGGGCGGTGCCGCCCGCCGCGGACGCGCCGGTGCCGGAGGGCCGCAGGCGCGGGCGCGGGCGGATCGTCGTGGGCGCCGTCGCGCTCGCGTTGGTGGCGGGCGGCGTGGGCGGCGGCGTCGGCGCGTACATGGAGCGCGACGGCGGCGTCGGCGACGTCCGGCTGCCGCAGGTCTCCGGGGAGCAGTCCGGCCGCGCCCCGGACAGCGTGGCGGGCATCGCGCGTGCCGCGCTGCCCGGCGTCGTCACGCTGCACGTGCGCGGCGGCGGCGAGGAAGGCACCGGCACCGGCTTCGTACTGGACCGCCGCGGCCATCTCCTGACGAACAACCACGTCGTCGAGGCCGGCGGCGCGGACGGCGAGATCTCCGTCACGTTCAGCGGTGGCTCCACCGCCACCGGCCGCGTCGTGGGCCGGGACAGCGGCTACGACCTCGCCGTCGTCAAGGTCGACGGCGTCGGCGACCTCAAGCCGCTCACCCTCGGCGACTCCGACGACGTACGCGTCGGCGACCCCGTCGTGGCGATCGGCGCGCCCTTCGACCTCGCCAACACCGTCACCGCCGGCATCATCAGCGCCAAGCAGCGCCCCATCACCGCGGGCGGCGAGAGCGGCGACGGCAGCGACGTCAGCTACGTCGACGCGCTGCAGACCGACGCGCCGATCAACCCGGGGAACTCCGGCGGGCCGCTCGTCGACGGCCGGGCGCACGTGATCGGCATCAACAGCGCCATCCGCGCGGCCGGCAGCGGCGACAGCCTCGGCGGCGAGCAGGGCGGCAGCATAGGGCTGGGCTTCGCGATACCGATCAACCAGGGCAAACGCGTCGCCGAAGAGCTGATCAACACCGGCCGGGCGACGCATCCGGTGATCGGCGTGACGCTGGACATGGGGTACTCGGGGGACGGCGCCCGGGTCAGCGCCAAGAGCCGGGGCGGCGGCGCGGCGGTCACGCCCGGCGGGCCCGGCGCGCGGGCCGGCATCAAGGCGGGCGACCTGATCACGGAGGTGGACGGCGGTCCCGTGCACAGCGGTGAGGAGCTGATCATCAAGATCCGCAGCCACCGCCCCGGGGACCGGCTGAAGCTGAGAGTCGAGCGGGACGGCAGCCCGCGCACGGTCGAGATCACCCTCGGCTCGTCCACCGACCAGAGCTGACCGGTACCTGGATGGTCCCTGACCGGCCTCTGGATGAACCCTGGCCGATACCTGACCGCCGGCGACCGGAACCGCCGGCACCCCCGGATGCCTCGATCGTTTGCACGGTGTTGGGGCGGGTGACTCCCGTTGGACGGCCGGGGCCAGGTACCGTGATAGTCGGCCTGGCCGGTAGGCCGCAGGATGGGCCGCGGACGGATCAAGGAGCTGCCAGGTGTTCTTCGACATAGGACCCCTCGAGCTGGTCGCGCTCGTGATCCTCGCGGTACTGATCTTCGGCCCGGACAAGCTGCCGAAGGTGATCCAGGACGTGACGGGATTCATCCGCAAGGTGCGGCAGTTCTCCGACAGCGCCAAGGAAGACATCCGCTCGGAGCTGGGCCCCGAGTTCAAGGACTTCGAGTTCGAGGACCTGAACCCGAAGAACTTCGTACGCAAGCACGTCCTGGAGAAGGACGAGTACGGCCTCCAGGAGATCCGCAACGGCTTCGACGTGAAGCAGGAGATGGCCGAGGTCACGGAGGCCGTCCGGGGCAACGGCGACGGCGGCGGTGGCGTCCGGCACAGCCTCACCAAGGAGTCCCCGGACGCCGCGAGCGGCACGTCCGACCGGTTGACCAAGCGCGAGGCCCCCGCCGCGGAGGACCGTCCGCCTTTCGACGCCGACGCCACCTGATACGTCCGTATGTCCGGCTGTGTTGACGCGTATGGCTATGCTCCCCGTGTCCGGGGTGAGGTCGCCTGAGGGGGGCGGGCCGCCCACGACGCAGGGCAACGAGGAGGCTCCGCGCAGATGGAGACGAAGAGTCGGGCCGGCGCACACCCGGTGTCCGTTGACACCGGGGAGAAGGTCGACGGCTATCTGATGGCCGATTTCCCGTGGTACGGCCTGGACGAGGCGTTCACGGGCCCGCGCCGGCTGATGCACGCCGGCGTCACCCCCCAAGGCACGGTCGAGCACGGTTCGCTCGCGCACGGCGAGGAGCCCACCATTCGGGTGGAGACCGTGCCGGACGCCGAGCGCTTCGCCGTCGTGGTCACCGTCCCCTGCCGCCCCGTACGGCGCAGCGCGGACGGCACGGGCGTCCTGGAAGCCACCTCGGTGTCCTCGGCCGCCTGGCTGGCCGGCTCGGGCCTGCTGAACTGCACCTGGCCGGTGCAGATGGAGCGGGCGCTGCGGCAGGACTGGCTGGACCAGCAGACCATGCTCGCGTGGGAGCTGGCGGACGACCTGACCGGCGAGGCGTGGAGCGAGCTGACGCTCCCGGTGGACGGCGTGCCGACGCCGTTCCACTACCGCGAGTCGGAGTACGGCTGGGTGCTCGCGGGCTCCGCGGGCGACGGCGCGGACGGCGCGCACATCGGCGCGTACGGGCGCGGCATGAGCGCCTACGGGCTCGGCTTCGCGGTCGTGAAGGACATCAAGTCGTACGAGGGCTGAGCCCCCGCCGGGGCCCGCCACGCCCCGGCCCGCACGACGAAGGGGCGGACCGTTCGACGGCCCGCCCCTCCCGTGAAGCCCGGAAATCGCCCGGCTACGCGCTCAGAACTTGTTGCGCGGGGTGATCCCCAGCGACATGCCCGACAGGCCGCGCTGGCGGCCGCCCAGCTTGCCGGCGATCGCGCGGATCGCCGCGCCCGCGCCGGAGTCCGGATCGGTGAGCACGATCGGCTTGCCCTCGTCGCCGCCCTCGCGCAGCCGCACGTCGATCGGGATGGAGCCGAGCACCGGCACCTGCGTACCGGTCGTCTTCGTGAGGCCCTCGGCGACCCGCTCGCCGCCGCCCGTGCCGAAGACGTCGACGATCTCGCCGCTGGGCAGCTCCAGGCCCGCCATGTTCTCGACCACGCCGACGATCTTCTGGTGGGTCTGTACGGCGATGGAGCCGGCCCGCTCGGCGACCTCGGCGGCGGCCTGCTGCGGGGTGGTCACGACGAGGATCTCGGCGTTCGGCACCAGCTGGGCCACGGAGATCGCGATGTCGCCCGTGCCCGGGGGCAGGTCGAGCAGCAGGACGTCCAGGTCGCCCCAGTACACGTCCGCGAGGAACTGCTGGAGCGCGCGGTGCAGCATCGGGCCGCGCCAGACGACCGGCGCGTTGCCCGGGGTGAACATGCCGATCGAGATGACCTTCACGCCGTGCGCGGCCGGCGGCATGATCATGTTCTCGACCTGGGTGGGGCGGCCCTCGGCGCCCAGCATCCGCGGCACGGAGTGGCCGTAGATGTCCGCGTCCACGACGCCGACCTTCAGGCCGTCGGCCGCCATCGCCGCCGCGAGGTTCACCGTCACCGAGGACTTGCCGACGCCGCCCTTGCCGGAGGCGACCGCGTAGACCCGGGTCAGCGAGCCGGGCTGGGCGAAGGGGACCTCGCGCTCGGCGGTGCCGCCGCGCAGCGCCGTGGCCAGCTCCTTGCGCTGCTCGTCGCTCATCACGTCCAGCTCGACGGCGACGCTGGTGACGCCCTCGACCCCGGCGACCGCGTCGCGCACGTTGCTGGTGATCGTCTCGCGCATCGGGCAGCCGGAGACGGTGAGGTAGACCGCGACCGACACCGTGCCGTCGGCCGCGATGTCCACCGATTTGACCATCCCCAGCTCGGTGATGGGGCGGTGGATCTCGGGGTCGTTCACCGTCGCGAGCGCATCGCGGATCGCGTCCTCGCTCGGAGCGGCCGTTGTGGGCGTGTCGGTAGCCATGACCCGATGGTACGGCTCAGTAGGGGGCCTCCGGAAAGCCCCGTCGGCGGTCGTGTTCGTCACTCTCGGTGGCGGCGGGCCGACGTGCGTTCCTCGTACTCGCCGTCCTCGTCCCGCCGTTCCTCCAGTTCCTTGATCATGTCCTGCAGTTCCGAGCGGATCCAGTCGCGGGTGGCGACCTCGCCGAGGCCGAGGCGGAGCGCCGCGATCTCGCGGGTCAGGTACTCGGTGTCGGCGATCGACCGCTCGTTCTGCTTGCGGTCCTGTTCGCGGCTGACCCGGTCCCGGTCGTCCTGCCGGTTCTGCGCGAGCAGGATCAGCGGCGCGGCGTACGACGCCTGAAGGGACAGCATGAGGGTCAGGAAGATGAAGGGGTACTCGTCGAAGCGCAGCGGTGCGGGCGCCGAGATGTTCCAGGTGACCCAGATGATGATCAGGACGGTCATCCAGACGATGAACCGGCCGGTGCCCAGGAAGCGCGCGATCTTCTCCGACAGCCGCCCGAACGCCTCCGGGTCGTACTCCGGCAGCAGGCTGCGGCGCGGCGCGCGCGGCACGTCCAGCCGCACCCGCGCGCGCTCCCCGGTGGCCGCGGCGGCCCGCGCCCGCTCCTTCGCGCTCTCGCGCTCCTCAACGCCCATGCGCGCCCCCGCCCGCGGCGCCGGCGGCGCTGCTGCCCGGAGCGCCGCCCGCGTGCCCGTTGGCGCGGCCCTCCGCCCGGTCCGCTTCGCCCCCGGCGAGGTGATCGGTGGCGTCCACCCCGGGCGCGCCGTGCAGGTCCGTCTCGCGCCAGTCCTCGGGCAGCAGGTGGTCCAGTACGTCGTCCACGGTCACCGCGCCCAGCAGCGACCCGCTCTCGTCCACGACCGGCGCGGCGACCATGTTGTACGTGGCGAGGTAGCTGGTCACGGACGGCAGCGGGGTGTCCGGCGGCAGCGGCGGCAGATCGCTCTCCACGATGGCGCCGACGAGGGTGAAGGGCGGGTCGCGCAGCAGCCGCTGGAAGTGGACCACGCCGAGGTACTTGCCGGTCGGCGTCTGGTCCGGCGGCCGGCAGACGTACACCTGGGCGGCGAGCGCGGGGGAGAGGTCGGGATCGCGCACCCGGGCGAGCGCGTCGGCGACCGTGGCGTCCGCGCCCAGCACGATCGGCTCGGTGGTCATCAGGCCGCCCGCGGTCCGCTCCTCGTACGCCAGCAGGCGCCGTACGTCGGCCGCGTCGGACGGCTTCATCAGGGTCAGCAGCCGCTCCTTCTCCTCCTCGGGGAGCTCGGAGAGCAGGTCGGCGGCGTCGTCGGGGTCCATCGCCTCCAGGACGTCGGCGGCCCGCTCGTCCTGCAGCTTGCCGAGGATCTCGATCTGGTCGTCCTCCGGCAGCTCCTCCAGGACGTCGGCGAGCCGGTCGTCGTCCAGCGCGGCGGCCACCTCGACGCGGCGCTTCGGGTTGAGGTGGTGCAGGACGCTCGCCAGGTCGGCGGGGTGCAGCTGCTCGAAGGTGGCGAGCAGGCTCTCCGCGCCCTGCCCGTGCTCCTCCAGAGAGAACCCGGTGACCTGCGACCACTCCAGGGTCAACGTTTCTCCGCGGCGCCGCAGCGTCCCGCCCTTCCCCTTCCGTACGAAGACCTTGTCGATCTCCCAGTCGCGGCGGGCCGGCAGCTGAGTGATGCCGATGTCCAGGACGGTGACCTCTTCGTCGGTCTCCACGATGCGCACCCGGCGGTCCAGCAGCTCGCCGAGGACGAGGGTCTCCGAGGCGCGCTGCTCGAAGCGCCGCATGTTGACCACGCCGGTCGTGATCACCTGGCCGGACTCCACGCCCGTCACCCGCGTCATCGGCAGGAAGATCCGGCGCCGGCTGATCACCTCGACGACCAGTCCCAGCAGCCGCGGCGGCCGGCCGCCCACCCGCAACATGGCCACCAGGTCCCGCACCCGGCCGACCTGGTCGCCGTTGGGGTCGAAGACGGCGATGCCGGAGAGGTGCGAGACGAACACCCGGGGGGTGACCACCGCCATGCCGCGCGCCTCCGCTCCTTCTCCTCCGGCTCCCGGCGGACCAGGGCCACCCGACTCCCGATAAAACGGCTGAAATCGCGCTTCAGCCGGACTTCAGGCTAACGCGCCCGCCGGACGGGTGCCCCGGCAGGCACCACCGTACGACTGTCCCCTTCTCCGCCCCGGCCCTCCGCGTCGGAAGGTGTGCGGGGCACCGGTACGCTGCCGTACGCCGTCGAGGCCACCGCGACCGACCCAGTGCACCAGGAGGCAGGCAGCCGTGACCGCTATTTCGCCAGGTTCGCCAGGAACGAGCCGCCGGTCCCGCACCGCCCGCCGCCGCGCGGGCCGGGCGACGGCCGTCGCGGCGGTGTGCGCGGGCCTGGCCCTTGCGCTGGCGGCCTGTGGCGGCTCGGAGGACCCGGACGCGGGCACCAACGGCGTCGGGAAGCTGTCCCCCGCCAAGATCCGGAAGAAGACGCTGGCCGCCGCGGACAGCGCGGGGAGCGTCCACGTCTCCGGCAAGCTCGTCAGCGGCCGCAGCACGTACGAACTGGACATGCGGCTGGCCCAGAACGGCGGCAAGGGCACGGTCGCCACGAAGGACACCACCTTCTCCCTGCTGCGCATCGACCGGTCGCTGTGGGTGAAGGCGGATGCCGACTTCTGGGCGCATCAGAAGGGCTCCTCGCCGAGCGGTAGCGACACCGCGGCCGCCGCCAAGCTGGGCGGCAAGTACGTGAAGGTGCCCTCCGAGGACCGCACCTACCGGCAGTTCAGCGGCTTCACCGAGAAGGAGCCGCTGCTGGACACGCTGCTCACGCTGCACGGCGGCCTCTCCCGGGGTGCGCACGGCAGCCTGGACGGGACCCGCACGATCCGGGTCGCGGCCGCGCGGGGCAACGGGGGCACGCTGGACGTCTCCCTGGAGGGCGAGCCCTACCCGCTGCGGCTGCAGCGGGCCGGCGGCGCGGGCGTGGTCACCTTCGCCGACTGGGACGAGCACATCGAGCTGGAGCGCCCGGACGACGACAAGGTCGTGGACTACGGGGAGAGCCTCGGCAGCGGGAACTGATCCCGCCGCGCCGGCATTACGGGAGCGACGCTCCCTGTGCGGCGGTACTCAGCCGCGCCGCTTCCGGCGCAGCAGCTTCGGGAGCGCGGCGGGGACCGGCTCGCGGGTCGTGGCGCCGGTCGGCAGCGGGCGGGCCGCCTGCGCGTCCGCGCCGAAGTCCGTACGGGCGGCGGGCGCCCCGTCCTCCGTGAGCGGGGCCAGCCGCAGCACCCGGCACTCGCGGGCCCAGCGCTCCGGCATGGTGTCCGCGTCCGGCGCGTTCAGCCGCTTGCCCTTCAGCTCGCCGACGGCGGCCTCCCAGGACTCGCTGTGCGGCGCGGCCTCGGTGACCCGGGCCGTCCAGGCGACCAGCCGGCCGCCCTTGTCCTTGCTGCGCACGGTGACGGTGGCGGTGCCGCCGTCGGTGAGCCCGAGGTCCGCGAGCGGCTGCTCCAGGGGGCCGTCGCCGACCAGGCACGCGGCGCCGTCGTGCCAGACGTGCCACAGCGCGCGGGCCGGGCCCTCGGTCCCCTGGACCCAGATGAGGCCGGACTTCTTGGTGGCCTCCTCGATGAGGGCCTGATCGAGCAGCGGCTGGGGCACGGTCTCCGTCATGCCCGCAAGCCTAGAGGGGCCCGTGCGGGGAGCGTGCCGCCGCCCCGCGCCGAGCGCTCGTGCCGCTGTGCGCGCCCCCGCCCGCTACAGCCAGCCGTTGCGCTTGAAGCCGCGGTGGATGCCGAAGCAGATGACGACCGTGAGCATCAGGACGGCCGGGTAGCCGTACTTCCAGTGCAGCTCGGGCATGTACTTGAAGTTCATGCCGTAGATCCCGGCGATCATCGTCGGCACGGCGAAGATCGCCGCCCACGACGTGATCTTGCGCATGTCCTCGTTCTGCGCCACCGTCGCCTGCGCCAGGTTGGCCTGGAGGATGGAGTTCAGCAGGTCGTCGAAGTTGAGCACCTGCTCGTTGACGCGCGCCAGGTGGTCGGCGACGTCCCGGAAGTACTTCTGGATGTCGGAGTCGACCAGCCGCATCGGCCGCTCGCTCAGCTGCTGCATCGGCCGCAGCAGCGGCGAGACCGCCCGCTTGAACTCCAGCACCTCGCGCTTGAGCTGGTAGATCCGCCCGGCGTCGCCCTTGGACGCGCTGCCGCCCCGGACCTGCGCCTTGCCGTTCGTGCCGGAGCTGAAGACGTCGATCTCGACCTCGTCGATGTCGTCCTGCACGGCGTCGGCGACCGCGATGTAGCCGTCCACGACCTGGTCGGCGATGGCGTGCAGCACGGCCGAGGGGCCCTTGGCGAGCAGCTCGGGGTCGTCCTGGAGGCGGTGCCGCAGCGCGCGCAGCGAGCCCTGGCCGCCGTGCCGGACGGTCACGATGAAGTCCCGGCCGGTGAAGCACATCACCTCGCCGGTCTCCACGACCTCGCTGGTGGCGGTGAGCTCGGCGTGCTCGACGTAGTGGATCGTCTTGAAGACGGTGAAGAGCGTGTCGTCGTACCGCTCCAGCTTGGGCCGCTGGTGGGCGTGGACGGCGTCCTCGACGGCCAGCGGGTGCAGCCCGAACTCCTGGGCGATGCCGGCGAACTCGCGCTCGGTCGGCTCGTGCAGCCCGATCCAGGTGAAGCCGCCGTTCTCGTGCACGTCGGCGATGGCCTCGGAGGGGCTGACGTGGTTGCTGACGCGGCGTCCGTCCCGGTAGACGCCGCAGTCGACGATGGCGCTGTTGGCCGAGGCGGCGCGGGTGGTGTCGTACTCGTACGGGGAGTCGCCGCGCCGCCGGGAGGGGCGGACGGCGGCGCGCAGGTCGCGGATCATCGACATGGCGGGCTCCTTCACGGGCCGGCCGTCAGCCGAGGGCGCGGGGCGTAACGCAACCCGGAACGTGGACGTACGCGGCATCGTCGGCCGTACGTCCGCAAAGCGGGCGGCGCTCCGTGCGGTGGTGCTGACGGCAGTTCGCAGTGCGGAAAGAACAGAGAAAACCGAGGTGCAGGCGTTCTTCCGTCAGGTGCTGCCGGTGCGAAGGGACTTCACGGTTTCACCGCGACGCGGTGGGGTACGGAAGCTCTCGAGATCAGGAGAGTCGCATCATCAGCGGGAGGACGGGAGAACTGCCGGTACTGCACGGTCGACTAGGATCCATGCCAGTCCCACCTCCTCCGGTCGGTCCCTGCTGGGGGACGACGTCTTTCGCTGACCAGATGGCAAGGCTATCAGCCGACTGAACCGTTACGGCCCCGCTCCGCCGCCGCTTTGCCTGTTCCATACCGGGTGCCCGCGCGGGCCTATGCTCGCCGCATGTCTGACGTTCTTGAGCTGGTCGAGGCCCGGCTGCTGATGGCCCTGGGGAAGCCGGACGCGCGCGCGGCGGTGACGTTCCTCGGTACGGACCGCATCGAAGTACTGCGCTACGCCGACGGCGAGCTGGTGCGATACGTCACCCTCGGCATGTCCGCCAACCCCATGACGGACCCCTCGGAGGTACTCGCCGACCCGCTGCGGGGCCCGCGCGCCGAGCTGGTCCTGACCGTGCGGAACGGCCGCGCCGACACCGACAAGGTGCTCAGGTCCCTCGCCGTACTGGCCGCTTCCCCGCAGGTCGAGGGCGTCATCGTGGCCCCGGGCGCGTCCCTGGACGTGGGTGAGCCGCTGTGGCCGGGCGCCCCCTTCACCTCGGTGCTGGTCACCGAGGGCGGGGGACTGGTGGAGGACCTGGAGCTCGACGACCCCATGGACCCGGTGCGCTTCCTGCCGCTGCTCCCGATGACGCCGAACGAGGCGGCCTGGAAGCGGGTCCACGGCGCGGCGGCCCTGGAGGAGCGCTGGCTCCAGCAGGGCACCGACCTGCGGGACCCGCTGCGGAACGGCGTACCCCTGGACTGACGCGGCGGTCCTGTGGGCCGACGCACGGAGATCGAAACGTCACCGTATGAAGATGGCGTGATCGGAGTGGCTGTTTGGCCTGAAGGTGACCGGTGCCGAGCGGCGCAGGGCCGCCCCGGACGGGTGATCGTCCTTGACGCGCGGGCGGCCCTGGAGGACCGTTGAGCTTTATGAGGGGCGAACCCAGTTGCCCGAAGTGCGGTGGCCGGGTGCGGGCGCCCGGTCTCTTTGCCGACTCCTGGCAGTGCGACGTGCACGGCACCGTGCACCCGCTCCAGCCGGTCGTGCCGCCGAGCGTCGAAGCGCTGGCCGTGGTGGTGAACCGTGCGCGCGTTCCCGTATGGATGCCGTGGCCGCTGCCGGTGGGCTGGCTGTTCACCGGTGTGGCCTGTGCGGGGGACGACCGCAGCGGCGGCCGGGCCACGGCGGTGGCCTGCTCGGGACCCGGACCGCTGGGCGGGCCGGGCGAGCTGGTGCTGGTCGCCGAGGAGCTGGGCGTCGGCCTCGGCGCGCGGTATGCGGGCATCGACGGCCCGGACCCGGGCCCGCGCATGAAGGTGGAGCGGCCGCCGCACGCCAAGGTGCTGGCCGCCGGCCGGCCCACCCCGCTGTGGCACGTCGAGGGCGTCCCCGAGGACCGCGCGGTCTTCGCGGGCGAGGCGTGCGGGCTGTGGCTGTGGGCGGTCGTCTGGCCCGAGCAGTCGGGCCTGATGATGTACGACGAACTGGTCCTGACCGACCTGCGGGACGCGGGTGCCGAGGTCGACCTGCTGCCGTGCGGGGCGCTGTCGCCGCGCATCCTGTCCTGAGGTCTGCGCGCATCGCGTACTGAGGTCGGCACGCGGCCTGTCCTGAGACTCGGGCCGAGAGCCGCGCGCCCGGGAGCGGTGCCTACAGCGGCGCGGGGGTGGCCGTCCGGACGCCGGTTATCCTTTGGGGCGTCCCCTGTTGTCCGGCGCCCTGTCCGGCCGTTGCCCGGTCCGCCGTCCCGTCCGTGTCTGGAGTCCGCGTCGTGCGTATCGACCTGCACACCCACTCCACCGCGTCCGACGGCACGGACACCCCCGCCGAACTGGTACGCAACGCCGCCGACGCCGGTCTGGACGTCGTCGCGCTCACCGACCACGACACCGTCGGCGGACATGCCGCGGCCAAGGCGGCACTGCCGCCCGGCCTCACGCTCGTGACCGGCGCCGAGCTGTCCTGCCGGCTGCCGGCCCGCGACGGCAGCGGCGACGGCATCAGCCTGCACATGCTGGCCTACCTCTTCGACCCCGAGGAGCCGGAGCTCGCCCGCGAGCGGGAGCTGGTACGCGACGACCGGGTGCCGCGCGCCCGCGGCATGGTCGCGAAGCTCCAGGAGCTCGGCGTGCCCGTCACCTGGGAGCAGGTCGCGCGGATCGCCGGGGACGGCGCGGTCGGCCGGCCGCACATCGCCACCGCCATGGTCGAGCTGGGCGTCGTGCCCACCGTCTCGGACGCCTTCACCCCCGAGTGGCTGGCCAACGACGGACGGGCGTACGTCGAGAAGCACGAGCTGGACCCCTTCGAGGCGGTCCGGCTGGTCAAGGCCGCGGGCGGGGTCACCGTCTTCGCGCACCCGCTGGCCCTCAAGCGCGGCGTGTGCGTCCCCGAGAGCGCGATGGCCGAGCTGGCCGCCGCCGGTCTGGACGGCATCGAGGTCGACCACATGGACCACGACGCGCCGACCCGGGAGAGGCTGCGCGGCATGGCCGCCGACCTGGGCGTGCTCACCACCGGCTCCAGCGACTACCACGGCAGCCGCAAGACCTGCCGGCTCGGCGAGTACACCACCGACCCCGAGATCTACGGGGAGATCGTGCGCCGCGCGACCGGCGCGTTCCCCGTCCCGGGCGCCGGCGGCTGAGCCGGGCCGCCCCGCCCCACACCTCTCCGCCCCCAGCGGCTTTCCGGCGCCCCGCGCCGTCTTCCTCCCCCCCCGTACGTGCGCCGTGGTGTGCGCGTGCGTCCGTACCACTCCTCGCAAGGCCATCACCGTGTTCGACCTCGCTGTCTTCGGATCCCTCTTTCTCACGCTTTTCGTGATTATGGACCCCCCTGGAATCACCCCGATCTTCCTCGCCCTCTCCTCCGGCCGCCCGGCCAAGGTGCAGCGCCGGATGGCCTGGCAGGCGGCGGCCGTCGCGTTCGGCGTCATCGCCGTCTTCGGCGTCTGCGGCCGGCAGATCCTGGCGTACCTGCACATCTCCACGCCCGCGCTGATGATCGCGGGCGGGCTGCTGCTCCTGCTGATCGCGCTCGACCTGCTGACGGGGAAGTCGGAGGAACCGACGCAGACCAAGGACGTCAACGTCGCGCTCGTGCCGCTGGGCATGCCGCTGCTGGCCGGGCCCGGCGCGATCGTGTCGGTGATCCTCGCCGTGCAGCACGCGCAGGGGTTCACAGGCCAGGTGTCGGTCTGGGCGGCGATCGCCGCGATCCACGTGGTGCTGTGGCTGGTGATGCGCTTCTCGCTGGTGATCATCCGGGTGATCAAGGACGGTGGGGTGGTACTGGTGACCCGGCTCGCCGGCATGATGCTCTCCGCGCTGGCCGTCCAGCAGATCATCAATGGCGTGACCCAGGTGATCAACGCCGGCTGAGGCGCCAGCGGTGCGCACCGGGAAGCCGGGCCCGGGCGTGCGCGCCGCGCCGGAAGGCGCCGTCCCCGTACAACACGCCGCCCCCGTACGGATCGTCCGTACGGGGGCGCTGCTTTCGATGGCCCGAAGAGGCCGGGGGCCGCGTTACGAAGCGGCCGCCGCGGAATCGGCGGGGCGGATGTAGATGCGCTGGCCGATTGCGGCGGCCTGCTGCACGATCTGATTGACGGAGGCGGCGTCCACGACGGTGCTGTCCACGGCCATGCCGTTGACATCGTCAAGGTGCATGATTTCGAAGCGCATAAAGGGCTTCTCCCTTCGTCTGATCCTCCTGAGGAGAACTGCTGAAGCGGCACGAGTGCCTGTCATCGGTGTCAGGCGTGCCATAGGGGACAACGAAGTGCTCTGAGCAATAATTCCCTACGCTAAAGAAAATTTTCGCGAGGCTAATTACTCACCAGTCAGTACGGCCGTCGCACGCCGCCCGGCCGGTTGTGTCTCCCCCGCCCGCGCCAGGAGAATCGGACCGGTATGAACGACGACCTCCGGCCCGCGGGCCCCACCGACCTCACCGCTGTCGTGGCGGGCATCGAGCGCACCAACGAGCTGCTCAACCGCGTCCTGGCCGAGGTCGCCACCACCCCCTCCACGCACGCGGTCTTCGTCGACGCGGGCTACCTCTACGCCGCGGCCGGCCGGCTGGTCACCGGCACGGAGGACCGCCGCTCCTTCGACCTCGACGCCGAGGGGATCATCGACGCGTTCATCGAGATGGCCCGCACGGTCTTCCCCGACAGCCGGCTGCTGCGGGTGTACTGGTACGACGGCGCGCGGCGCCGCATCCACACCCTGGAGCAGCAGTCCATCGCCGAGCTCCCCGACGTCAAGGTCCGCCTCGGCAACCTCAACGCCAACAACCAGCAGAAGGGCGTCGACTCCCTGATCCGCTCCGACCTGGAGTCGCTCGCCCGGCACCGCGCCATCAGCGACGCGGTGCTCATCGGCGGCGACGAGGACCTGGTCTCCGCCGTCGAGGCGGCGCAGGGGTACGGCGCGCGGGTGCACCTGTGGGGCATCGAGGCCACCGAGGGGCGCAACCAGGCCGAGCCGCTGCTCTGGGAGGTCGACAGTCAGCGCACCTTCGACCTGGAGTTCTGCAAGCCGTACGTCACCGAGCGCACCGTCTACGACAGCGGCCCCACGGGCGCGGCCGACGACGGCCCGGCGCCCCGCCGCGAGGACGTCCGCTTCGTCGGCGCGCAGATCGCCGCCCAGTGGCTGGCCTCGCGCGGCCGGGACTGGACGGCCGACCTGCTGCCCGGCCATCCGTACCTCCCGGGCGCCGTCGACCAGGACCTGCTGACCACCGCCGAGGGCCTGCTGCGCCACTCCCTGCGCCCGTACGCGGACCTGCGGCGGGTACTGCGGGACGGCTTCTGGGAGCACGTACGGGCGCAGTTCTGAGCCCGCGCGCGGCCTGGAGCGTCAGTGCGCCACGTACTCCGCGAGGCGCGCGAAGAAGCCGGTCCAGCCCGCCTTGGCCTGCGCGTACTGCCCGGCGGACAGCGTGCCGCCGGTCTGCTGGAAGTCCATCTCGGTCTTGTCGCCGAGGCCGTTGAGGGCGACGGTGACCAGCTCGCCCTCGGCGTCCTCCGGGGCCGAGGCGTCCTTCAGGGTGAAGACCAGCCGCTCGGGCGGCACGATCTCCCGGTAGACGCCGTGGAACGGCAGCTCGCCGCCGTCCGGGGTGCGCACGACCAGGTGCCACGCGCCGCCCGCCCGTACGTCCATCGCCATCTCCTCGACGGGGACCTCCAGCTCGCCCCCGTACCAGTACGCGAGGGCCTCCGGCGTCGTCCACGCCTGGAACACCCGGTCCCGCGGGGCGTCGAAGAGGCGAATGATCGAAATGCCGCTGTCGTCCGTCATGGCCGTCCGTCCTCCGTCATCGGGTGCGCGGTGGGCCCGAGCCTGTGTCCGAGAGCCTGTGGCTGCCTACAGATGGTCGCCCGGACGGGGGCTGCCGGCTTCCCGGAGCGGCCGGAGGAGTGCCGTTCCGGCCATTCCGGGATGTCGCGCGGCGGGACGGGCGCGCTACCGGCCGGCCGCCTCGTCCCAGAAGGAGACCAGGGCCGCCGCCGTCTCCTCGGGCCGGTCGACGTTGGGGGAGTGCTCGGCGCCCGCGACGACGGTGCGGCGCGCGCCGAGCCGCTCGGCCATCTCGTCCAGCTGCGGCACCGGCCAGGCGTAGTCGACGGCGCCGGACAGCACGTGCTTGGGCAGCGGTACGGCGGCCAGCGCGGCCACCCGGTCGGGCTCGCCCGCTATCTGCCGGGCGGTGCCGATCAGCTGCTCCGGTACGGTGCCCAGCCAGCGCCGGTGCAGGAACTCGGCGACCTCCGGCGGGGTGGTCTCGCCCGCCGCCTCCGGGGGGTCCAGCTCCCGCATCGCCTGCCAGACGGCCTCCATCGTCAGCGTCGTCAGCGCGTCGATGAGCATCTTGGCGCGGGCCTGCTGCTCGGGGGCGACCGCCGCCGGCCCGGAACTCATCAGCGTCAGCGAGCGGTACGGCGCGGCGTCGTCGAGGACCGCGGCCCGCGCCAGCAGTCCGCCGAGCGAATGCCCCAGCAGATGCACCGGGCCCGCGTCGAGCGCGGCGGCCTGCGCGGCGATGTCCCGCGCCAACTCGCCCTGGGCGTACGCCTGTTCCTCGCGCGGCCCGGGTGACTCGTACTGGCCTCTGCCGTCCACGGCCACGGTGCGGTACCCGGCCGCCGCCAGGGGCGCGAGCAGCGGCAGGAAGTCCTCCTTGCTGCCGGTGAAGCCCGGTACCAGCAGGGCGGTGCCGCGCACGGGGCCGTCGGGGCGCGCGTCGTGCACAGCGAACTCACCCCGCCCCGTGGCGAGTCGGTACGCACGGGCACACACGGGCAGCTCAAGGAACGGGGGCCTACTCATGGACCAGAGGCTATCCGGGACGGATGTCCGGCGGGTGCCGGAAAGATGACGTCCTCCGGCTCCGCCGTACGGCGTACGGCATACGTCGTACGGCAGTGGGCGGATCCGTCCGTACGCCGACGGCCCCGTACCGGCTGAGCGGTACGGGGCCGTCGACGGCGTGCGCGGGATCAGCCCTCGGGCGTGGCCTCGGGCGCCGCGGCCGTCTTCTTGGCAGCGGCCTTGCGCGTCCGGCGCGGCTTGGCGGGCGCCTCGGCGTCCGCGTCCGTGCCCTCGGCGGCACCGGTGGCGGCCTCGGCCTTCTTGGCGGCCGTCTTGCGGGTACGGCGCGGCTTGGCCGGGGCCTCGTCCGCCGCGAGGGCGGTGGCCTCGGCGCCTTCCGCGGCGTCCACCGCGGCCTCGGCCTTCTTGGCGGCGGTCTTCCGCGTCCGGCGCGGCTTGGCGGGCGCCTCGGTGGCCTCGGCGGTCGCGTCCGTGCCCTCGGCGGCCTCGACGGCCGTCTCGGCCTTCTTGGCGGCCGTCTTGCGCGTCCGGCGCGGCTTGGCCGGTGCCTCGGTGGCCTCGGCCGTCGCCTCGGTGGCCTCGGCCGTCGCCTCGGTGCCCTCGGCGGTGTCCACCGCGGCCTCCGCCTTCTTGGCGGCGGCCTTGCGCGTACGGCGCGGCTTGGCGGCCGGCGCGTCGGCGGCGGGCTCCTCGGGGGCGCTCTCCGTGACGGTGGCCTTCGCGGCGGCGCGCTCGGCGGCCTTCGCGGCGGCGGCCTCCTCGGCGGCGCGGCGCTCGGCGGCCAGGCGCTGCGCGGCGACCTCGACCGTCTGGAAGCCCACCGAGGTGTCCTCCTTGACGATCACCGGACGCCGGGGCGCCGGAGCCTTGGCGACGGGCGCCCGGCCCTCGGCGGTGGCGACCGCGGCCTCGGGGGCCGTGCCCTGGGGAGCGCGGGTGCCGCGGGCACGCCGGCGGCGCGGCTTGGCCGGCGCCTCCTGCGCGGTGTCCGGGCCGGTGCTCTGCACCGGAACGGTCGCGGCCTCGGGCGCCGCCGGCTCGGCGGTCACCGGCTCGGCCGGCGCGACGGCCGGCGCGGGCTCGGCCACGGCGTGCGCGGTGGCGGTCCGCTGCGCGGCGGCGGACGTGGTGGCGTTGTCGGACGCGGCGGCGCGCGTGCGGCGCCGGCGGCGCGGCTGGCGGGGCGCGGTCGTGCCCTCGGCGGTGTCCGCCGCGGCCTCGGCCGCCTCGCCGCCCTGCGTACCGGCGGCAGCGGTCTCGCCGTCGAGAGGGGCGCCGTTGCGAGTACGGCGGCGCTTGCGCGGCGTACGCGTACGCTCCGGGCGCGCCTCCTCACGCTCGGCCTCCCGGCCGCCCTTGCGCGGCCCGCGGCCGCGGCCGCCGGTCTCACCGAGGTCCTCGACGTCCTCGGCGGCCAGGCCCGCCCGGGTGCGCTCGGAGCGCGGCAGCACGCCGGTGACGCCCTGGGGGATGTTCAGCAGCTCGTAGAGGTGCGCGGAGGTGGAGTAGGTCTCCTCCGGGTCGTTGAACGACAGGTCCAGCGCCTTGTTGATCAGCTGCCAGCGCGGGATGTCGTCCCAGTCGACCAGCGTGACGGCGGTGCCCTTGGCGCCCGCGCGGCCCGTACGGCCGATGCGGTGCAGGTAGGTCTTCTCGTCCTCGGGCGTCTGGTAGTTGATGACGTGTGTCACACCGCTGACGTCGATGCCGCGCGCGGCGACATCGGTGCAGACCAGGACGTCGACCTTGCCGTTGCGGAAGGCACGCAGCGCCTGCTCGCGGGCGCCCTGGCCGAGGTCGCCGTGGACCGCGCCGGAGGCGAAGCCGCGGCGCGCGAGCTGGTCGGCGATGTCGGCCGCGGTGCGCTTGGTGCGGCAGAAGATCATCGCGAGCCCGCGGCCCTCGGCCTGCAGGATGCGCGAGACCAGCTCCGGCTTGTCCATGGAGTGCGCGCGGAAGATGTGCTGAGTGGTGTTGGCGACCGTCGCGCCCTCGTCGTCGGGCGAGGTGGCGCGGATGTGGGTCGGCTGCGACATGTAGCGCCGCGCCAGCGAGATGACCTGACCGGGCATGGTCGCGGAGAACAGCATGGTCTGCCGCTTGGCCGGGAGGTACTGGATGATCTTCTCGACGTCCGGCAGGAAGCCGAGGTCGAGCATCTCGTCGGCCTCGTCCAGGACGAGACCGCGGACCTGCGAGAGGTCCAGCTTCTTCTGGCCCGCCAGGTCCAGCAGCCGGCCCGGGGTGCCGACGACGACGTCGACGCCCTTCTGGAGCGCCTCGACCTGGGGCTCGTACGCCCGGCCGCCGTAGATGGCGAGCACGCGGACGTTACGGACCTTGCCGGCGGTCAGCAGGTCGTTGGTGACCTGCTGGCACAGCTCGCGGGTGGGGACGACGACCAGCGCCTGCGGCGCGTCGGTCAGCTGCTCGGGCTTGGCCCGGCCGGCCTCGACGTCGGCGGGGACGGTGACGCGCTCCAGGAGCGGGAGGCCGAAGCCGAGGGTCTTGCCGGTGCCCGTCTTGGCCTGGCCGATGACGTCGGAGCCGGAGAGGGCGACCGGGAGGGTCAGGGCCTGGATGGGGAACGGAGTCATGATGCCGACTGCCTCGAGGGCTTCGGCGGTCTCGGGGAGGATCCCGAGGTCTCGGAACGTAGACAGGATGCTTGCCTCTTCTGTGAGACGCGGCGCGAGGCGACGAAGGGGATCGACCGTGCCTTGCCGGCCGTCGTACGGGGTCGTACTCGGCGCGGCCCGGCCTCCTAGGGCCGGATGGCGCGGGACCACTGCCTTCGCTCAGGCGCTCGTGCCGCGAGCGGTGTTCCCCTGCCGTGCGTACGTCTCGTACGCGTCGGGGCAGAGGGCGGTCGGGGTGGAGCCGATCGGGCCACCGACCGGGCATCCGCATTCGTGAAACACCCACCGAAACTTCGGCGGGCTCTTTACCACCATACCCCGGATGAGCGCATGTGTGTCCGGGCAATCGTTCGGTCGGGTGGTACCCGAGAGGCTGACCAGGCCCTTCCCCGGGTTGCGGAGCGGGCTATTGTGCGCTTCATGGAGACGCCTGACAACGCCACCGCCGACGCCCCCGCCACGCCCGACGAGCCCACCGGGATCGCCGCCCAGACCTGGGAGGAGGCGGCCGCCGACCCGCAGTACCGGGCCGCGGTGATCGACCTGCTCGGCGCGCTCGCGTACGGCGAGCTGTCCGCCTTCGAGCGGCTGGCCGAGGACGCCAAGCTGGCGTCCACGACGGACGACAAGGCGGAGCTGGCGAAGATGGCGTCGGCGGAGTTCCACCACTTCGAGCGGCTGCGGGAGCGGCTCGCGCAGATCGACGCGGAGCCCAACGCGGCCATGGAGCCGTTCGCCGCCGCGCTGGACGAGTTCCACCGCCAGACCGCGCCCTCGGACTGGCTGGAGGGCCTGGTCAAGGCGTACGTCGGCGACTCCATCGCCAGCGACTTCTACCGTGAGGTGGCGGCCCGGCTGGACTCCGACACCAAGGAGCTGGTGCTCGGTGTGCTGGATGACACAGGGCACGCCTCCTTCGCCGTCGAGAAGGTCCGCGCGGCCATCGAGGCCGACCCCCGGGTCGGCGGCCGGCTCGCGCTGTGGGCGCGCCGCCTGATGGGCGAGGCCCTCTCCCAGGCGCAGCGGGTCGTCGCGGACCGGGACGCGCTGTCGACGATGCTGGTCGGCGGCGTGGCGGACGGCTTCGACCTGGCGGAGGTCGGCCGGATGTTCTCGCGCATCACCGAGGCGCACACCAAGCGGATGGCGGCCCTGGGGCTGGCCGCGTAACGGACGTGAGACGACACTCACATCAACGCGCCCCGCACCGCTTCGGCAGGTGCGGGGCGCGTTGACGTACTGACGTGGTGCGGCGCTCCAGTCGTGGGAAACCGCGCGTACTGACATGGTGCGGCACGCAAACGCGCCGTTTCTGCGTGGCGACATCGGCCGGAAACCGTCCGTACCGGCTGTCCGTCAGGGCTCGGGGCTCGGGGCTCGGGGCCGGGCTGCCTCAGGCCGTCGCTGATCGGCGCAGCCGCCGGGCGGGCCGGGGCTCGGGTCGCAGCAGCAGCGAGAGCAGCGCCGCGGACAGGCCCACGGCCACCACAAGGACTACCGGTGTCTGCCCCGGGCCCAGGATCGTGTGCGCCAGCAGTGCGCCGAAGACGGCTGCCGCGGGGCCCGTGGACAGCGTCAGGCTGCGCTTCGGGAAGCGGCCGGGCAGCCGCCGGAGGGCGGCGAGGGCGAGGGCGAGGCCCAGGGCGGTGGCGCCGAGCACTTCCAAGATCATGTTTCCCCTCCCGCACGGATGACACCGCCGTGCCGCGGCGGTGTCACGGCCATTCGTGGGCGGTCGTACCCACGGCGCGCCACGGGCAATCGTGCCGGGCCGGACAAAGGTGCGATCACCGCCCTGAGCAGGGGAAAAGCGCCCGACAGTGCGGAGAGGGGGCGCAAGCGAACGGGCGGCGCCCCGGGGAACGTCTCCCCGGGGCGCCGCCCGTCATACGTGCTGTGCGCGGCAGGCGTCTACAGAGCGCCGAAGCCCACCTTGCGTCCGGCGGGCTCGCCGATCTCGACGTACGCCAGCCGGTCCGCCGGTACCAGGACCTTGCGGCCGTGTTCGTCCTCCAGGCTCAGCAGCTGCGACGTGCCGGCCAGCGCGGCGGCGACCGCACTCTCGACCTCCTCGGCAGGCTGCGAGCTCTCCAGGACGATCTCGCGGGGCGCGTGCTGCACGCCGATCTTGACCTCCACGGCTTATGTCCCTCCGACGGTCTCGGTCCCCCCGGTCTGGCCAGGGGGCGGGGTGCGCGACGATCCGCGCCCTACGCAGCACACATTAGCCCGGTACGGGGACGGACAAGGCGCCGCGGAACACGCCCGCAGCGAACACGAGGGCCGCGTGCGGCTGGTCAGGGCGCGGGAGCGGCACCGGAACAGGCGCCCGGCGCCCCGTCGGGGCGGGCGCCGGCACGGCTGCCGACGCCCGCCCCGGGGGCTCCGTCAGGGGCCGCCTCAGTGGCCTTCGGTGCCGTGCAGCGGGAAGCCCGCGATGCCCTTCCAGGCCAGCGAGGTGAGCAGCTGCACCGCCGTGTCACGGGTGACCGTGCGCTCGCTGGAGAGCCAGTACCGCGCGACGACCTGGGACACGCCGCCCAGGCCCACCGCCAGCAGCATGGACTCCTCCTTGGACAGCCCGGTGTCCTCCGCGATCACGTCACTGATCGCCTCGGCGCACTGCAGCGAGACCTTGTCCACGCGCTCGCGGACAGCCGTCTCGTTGGTGAGGTCCGACTCGAACACCAGTCGGAATGCGCCGCCCGGGTCCTCCACGTACGCGAAGTACGCGTCCATGGTCGCCGCGACCCGCTGCTTGTTGTCGGTGGTGGAGGCCAGGGCCGTTCGTACCGACTGCAGCAGCGACTCGCAGTGCTGGTCCAGCAGGGCGAGGTAGAGGTCGAGCTTGCCGGGGAAGTGCTGGTAGAGCACCGGCTTGCTGACGCCGGCCCGCTCGGCGATGTCGTCCATCGCCGCAGCGTGGTACCCCTGCGCCACGAAGACTTCCTGTGCGGCGCCCAGGAGCTGGTTGCGCCGTGCCCGGCGCGGCAGGCGCGTGCCCCGAGGGCGCGCGGCCTCTGTCTGCTCGATGGCGCTCACGCCGCCTCCCAGTGTCGTTCCGTACGAGATGCACACAGCCCGGTGCACCGCGCCCGCCATCGTACTTTTGGGTAACGAGGCTGTGCGCGGTCCGGAGCGAGAATTTATCCGCCCGGGTCTTGCAGGAAGCCGACATACCGGCTCAGGTCACCGGTAATCGTCTTCGTCCAGCTCGACCACCCGGGCCTGTTCCGCACGGTCCGCTTCGTTCGCCGCGTCGGGATCGCCGCCGGTCAGTGTGTCGTCCTGCTGTTGCGCGACGCTCATGAGCTGTTCCCGGGTATCCGCCTCCGGTGCTTCCGTGTCGATTTCGGTCGTCTCGTCCTCGTCGAAGGTATCCGGATCTGTGGGGTCGACAGGCATGGTGGCTCCCCTTTCCTGGGTGAGCGTCCTTTACACGAGCCTATGAGAGGGGATTGCCCGGCGCGATGCGGTACGCGCCGCGAACGGGTGGCGGTACCGGAAGGCGCGGTCGCACGGCTACGAAGCGGTCGCGTCGCTACGTAAGAAGTGACGGCGGCGCCACGAAGGCGCGGCCGTGACCCAAGAGACGTGTGATGGCGAACACACCGGAACGGACGTGATCGTCTCGTAACATCGACGCATGTCTTCCACGGAGCCGCCGGACACCCGAACCGCGCTCCCGGTGCCGCCCGGGGGCCCGGGCCCGCGCGTCGGCACCGAGGAGACGCTGCGCAGCGTGAGCCTGCCGGGCGTGACGCTCAGCGTCCGCGCGCCCGCCAGGGTGCGCGAGGACCTGCCGCCCGCCCTGTACGTGCACGGCCTCGGCGGCTCGTCGCAGAACTGGTCCGCCCTCATGGCGCTGCTCGCCGACCGGGTGGACGGCGAGGCGCTGGACCTCCCCGGATTCGGCGACTCCCCGCCCCCGGACGACGGCAACTACTCCATCAGCGGCCAGGCCCGCACGGTCATCCGGTATCTCGACCAGCGCGGCCGCGGCCCCGTCCACCTCATCGGCAACTCCATGGGCGGCGCGGTCTCGACCCGGGTCGCCGCGGTCCGCCCCGACCTCGTGCGCACCCTGACGCTGGTCTCGCCCGCGCTGCCCGAGCTGCGCCCGCAGCTCAGCGCGGTGCCCACGGCGCTGCTGGCGGTCCCCGGCATCACCACCCTCTTCAGCCGCCTGACGCGGGACTGGACGGCCGAGCGCCGCACCCGTGAGGTGCTCGCCCTCTGCTACGGCGACCCCGGGATGGTCACGCCCGAGGAAGTGGCGGCGGCGGTCGAGGAGACCGCGCGCCGGCTGCAGCTGCCGTACTTCTGGGAGGTCATGGAGCGCGCCTCGCGCGGCATCGTGAACGCCTACACGCTCGGCGGCCAGCACAACCTGTGGCGGCAGGCGGAGCGCGTTCTCGCGCCGACCCTGCTCATCTACGGCGGCCGGGACCGGCTGGTCTCCTTCCGGATGGCCCGCAGGGCCGCCGCCGCCTTCCGCGGCTCGCGCCTGCTCACCCTCCCCGAGGCGGGCCACGTCGCGATGATGGAGTACCCGTCGACCGTCGCCCGCGCCGTGCGGGAGCTGCTGGACGACACGACCGCCGATGCGAGCAGGAGCTGACGGGCCCAGTGGGACGCCATAGCCGCCGGACCCCGGAGGGGACGACCGACACCACGGAGAGCGGCGCCGTTACTGAAGAGACCGGTACCGCCGACCCGTGGGGCGAGCGCGACGCGGCCTCCTGGAGACCCGTGGACGCGGGCGAAGCGGCGACGCCCGACCAGGGCGCCGGCGCGGGCCCACGGGCCGCCTCCGGGCCCGGTACGGGCCGCCGGCGACGGCGCGGCGAGCCCGGCCCCGAGGCCGATGCTCCCGTGCGCGGCGGGCACCCCGAGCAGCGGGAGCCCGGTGCCGGCCCGCAGGCCGCACCGGGGCAGGGCGTCCCCGTGGTGCCGCACCAGCGCGGTACCGGTGGCGCACGGCCCGGCGTACTGGGTACGCCGGTCGACCCGGGCAGCCGCAGGCCGGGGCCGAAGCAGGAGTACCTGGACGCCTTCGCCAACGATCACCACTTCGCGGCCGGCGCTCCGTCCGCCGCGGGACCGCAGCGTCCCCCGATGGCCGCGCAGCCCCCGATGGTGGCGCCGTCCTCGCCCGCCTCGGACACGCCGCAGGGGCTCTCCGCATCGTCCGCGTCGCCCCCGTATGCGCCCGGGGTGGACGACGAGATCGCCGCCTACGAAGCGGAGTTCGGGGCCCGGGGAGCACTGGAGGACGTGTCCGGTGACGCCCACCGGCGGAAGGGCACCAAGGGGCGCACGTTCACCGGTGTGGCCGCCGCTGCGGTGACCACCGTGCTCGCGGTGGTGGTCGCCGGCCAGGTCGCCGACGCCCGCAAGAACGGCGTCGACGGGCCGTCGGCGAGCGGCGGGGGCGCGTCGCCGGGCCCGGACGCGGGGCGGCCGCACGGCGGGGCCACGGCCGCGCCCGCCACGTACGCGGCGAAGATGGCCACGATGTATCCGCTCGCCGCCGACCTGAAGGGCCGCGGGACCTTCAAGCCGGTCGGGGGCGCCGCCGCGGCGCCGGGCCGCGGCCATGTGGTGCGCTACCGCGTCGACATCGAGGACGGACTGCCGCTGGACGGCGAGCTGTTCGCCGAGGCGGTGCACAAGACGCTGAACGACGACCGCAGTTGGGCGCACGGGGGGCGGCGTACGTTCGCCCGCGTCGCCTCGGGCCGGGCCGACTTCGTGATCACTCTGGCGAGCCCCGGCACCACCGACGAGTGGTGCGCCAAGTCCGGCCTGGACACCAGCAAGGAGCGGGTCTCCTGCGACTCCGCCGCGACCGAGCGCGTGATGATCAACGCGTACCGGTGGGCGCGCGGCGCGCCGACGTACGGCCCCGACAAGATGTACGCGTACCGGCAGATGCTGATCAACCATGAGGTGGGGCACCGGCTCGGCCACGACCACGAGGGCTGCCCCCGGCAGGGCGCGCTCGCGCCCGTGATGATGCAGCAGACCAAGTTCCTGACCACGGACGGCGCCACCTGCCGCCCGAACGCCTGGCCGTTCCCGACCGCCTGACGCGCCACGCCCCGGTACTGCCTCGGAACGCTGAGCTTGGTGGAAAGTTACGCCTCTTCACCCCTTTTGGTGGT
This sequence comes from Streptomyces sp. NPDC026301, assembly GCF_055567935.1. Taxonomy (NCBI): domain Bacteria; kingdom Bacillati; phylum Actinomycetota; class Actinomycetes; order Kitasatosporales; family Streptomycetaceae; genus Streptomyces; species Streptomyces sp. NPDC026301. Next base: position 97,700 of record NZ_JBVHPN010000009.1, read on the forward strand.
GCGACGGACAACCGTCCGTCGCGCCACCGGTGCTTCTGCGTAGCGTCGTGTCGCAGGCGGTGACGATCCGGCCACCGCCCGGAAGGACGCCGATCCGAGGACGGGGGTGCGCTCGTGCGCATTGGACTGCTCACCGAGGGTGGCTATCCGTACGCGTCCGGTGAAACGCGTGCCTGGTGCGACCGCCTCGTGCGCGGGCTCACCGGCCACGACTTCGAGGTGTACGTGCTGGGCGACGGCTCCGCGGCGCACGCGCCCGGCCGCGACGCCGCGCGGACCCGGAGTGGCCGGCGCGGGGCCCGGCGCGGCGGGGCGGCCGGCGCGGGCCGCCGCGAACGGCAGCGCTTCGCCCGGCACTTCACCGATCTCGCGGCGGCGTTCTGCGGCCCGCCGGGGGAGGCCGGGCACGAGGCGGACCGTTTCGCCGCCGGCCTGTACGGCCTCGCGGACCTGGCCCGCAGCGCCGGCACGCTGCCCGAACTGCTCCGCTCCGAAACGGCCGTCCGCGTCCTCGAAGCCGCCTGCCGCGCCCCCGGCGCGCTGCCGGCCGCACGTGCGGCCCAGGTCACCGACCTGTTGGCCGTCACCGAGGCGCTCGACGGCGCGCTGCGCCCGCTGTCGCTGGACTGGTACGGCGACGGTGAGGACGGTCCGTACGGGGACGGGCGCGACGCGCGGCCCGGGGGAGCCGAGGGGCGGGGCCTCGGTGGGGTCGACCTGTGCCATGCGACGTGCGGTGGCCCGGCGGCCCTCGCCGGACTGCTGGCCAAACGCTTCTGCGGCACTCCGCTCCTGGTCACGGAGTACGGCGTACGGCTGCGCGAGCACCATCTCGCGCGCGCCACCGCAGCGCTCAGCTCCCCCGTGCACGCGCTGCTGGCCGCCTTCGAGGGCGCGCTGGCCGCCGAGACGTACCGCACGGCCGATCTGATCACCCCCGGCAACACCCGCATCCGCCGCTGGCAGGAGCGGTGCGGCGCGCCCCGCGACCGGCTCCGCACGGTCTACCCGGGCATGGACGCCGCGCCGTTCGCCCGCGTCCCGGACGCCGCGGCCGACGACTCCAAGACCCTGGTGTGGGTCGGCACGGTCGAGCCCGACAAGGACCTCATCGGGCTGCTGCACGCCTTCGCGCAGGTCCGCGCGGCCGAGCCGGACGCGACCCTGCGGATCATCGGTGCGCCCGGCGCCGGGCCGGAGGCGCCCGCCTATCTGGCGCACTGCCGCGCGCTGGCCGCGCAGCTCTTCCCGGACGAGGCCGCCGACGCGGTCACGGTCGGCGAGAGTCCCGTCTCGTTCGAGGAGATCGGCGACCCCGGGGTGGCGCGGCCGGCCGACGCGTACGAAGCGGGCGCGGTGCTGGTGCTCTCCAGCGTCGTCGGGGGGTTCCCGAGGACGCTGGTGGAGGCGATGTTCTGCGGCCGGGCCACGGTGTCGACGGACGTGGGCGCGGTCTGCGAGGTCATCGGCGGCACGGGCCTGGTCGTACCGCCGCGCAACCCGCGGGCGCTGGCGGACGCGTGCACCGCCCTGCTGGGCGACCCGGAGCGGCGGGCCCGGCTGGGCGCCGCGGCCCGGGCCCGGGCACTCGAACTGTTCACCGTCGAGCAGAACATCGCGGCATTTCGTGGCATCTACCTGGAGCTGATGTCCCGCGCCCCGGTCCGGCACGCGGAGCGGGACGTGGACGGCGCGCCGCGCCCCTTCGCGCGCCCCGCCGAGTCGCGCCTGCCGGACCACTGGGCCGCCCCCGGCCCGTCGTCCGCGCCGCAGGACGGCGGCCACACCCCCAGCTGGGCGCGGCCGCCCGCCGCGCCGCACGACGCCGGGGCGCGGGTGCCGGCCGGCGTGGCCCGGACGAGAGGAGGAGGCGACGCATGACCGCGTACCGGACGCGGGCCGCACACCGGCCCGACACCCCCGTGACCCCGCAGAGCCCGGGCGGCTGGGACCCCCGCTCCAGCGCGATGCTCGGGGGAGGCCCCGAGGGGACCGACGACCCCGTAGGCGCCGGCGACCCCGGAGACCCTGGCGGCCCCGCCCCGGCGCCTGACGCGGGCAGGACGCCCGCCTCGGGAGGCGCGGCTGCCCCCGGAGCGGCCCCTGCTTCCGGAGCGGACCAGGCCCCCGGAGCGGCCCCCACCTCCGGAGCGGCCCCTGCCCCCGGAGCGGACCAAGCCCCCGGACGAGCCCCCGCCCCCGGAGCGGCCCCCGCACGGAAGGTGCCGCCCCGGCGCGGCCCCGCCGACCCCGTGCGCGAGCTGATGCACCGCCACCGTGAGCTGTGCGAACGGGCCGTCGACCCGCTGGAGATCGCGGCGGGGCTGGAGGCGCACGGCGTGACCGACCGTACGGCCGCCCGCTTCCGGCACCGTGACGTCTTCTCGCTCGCCGAGGAGCTCTACGCCCGCGTGCCGCGCGCCGAAGCGCCCCCGGCCGCGCCCCGCCCCGCCGACCCGGCGCCACTGCCGTCCGGCCGGGTCCGCGCGGCGCTGCACGTACTGCCCGGCGCGCTGGCCGCCACCACCGTCACCGCCGTCACCGCGGTCCAGGGCACGGCACCGACCGTCCTCCGCCCGGCCCTGGCCGTCGTCGGGGCGGTGTTCGTCGTACTGGCGCTGCGGCTGTGCCTACGAAGCGGGCCGCTGCGCACGGGGCACAGCGCCGGCCGGGCGGCCACCCTGTGGACCTGCTGGCTCGCCGGGTACGCCCTGTGCGGCGACCGGCTGCTCGGCGCGCTGCGGGACGGCGGCCCCGAGGTGTCCCTCGACCGCTTGTCGGCCGCCCTCCCGTCGCTGTTCGGCACCTTCCCGCCGGTCACCGGGCCGGCGTCCGTCGCCGCCCACGCGCCGTTCCCGCCCGGCCCGCTGCCGGCCGCCGCCGTGATCGCCGTCGCGCTGTGCTGCGCGGTCGCGCCCGCCGCCTGGTGCGTGCGGTGGTTCGCGGTACGGGGGCGGCGGCGCCTCGCGGCCAGCCGCGGCCTCGGGGAGTTCGCTTCCGGGATGCGGCCCCTGCTGACGGGCGCGATGCTGCTCTTCGTGGCCGCGACCGCCGCGCTGCTGGTTGTCGCGGGACTCCTGACGGGCCGACTCGGCACGGGCGGCGCGGCGGCGCTCCCGGCGCCCCGCGCGCTGACCCCGTTCGCCGCCGCGCTGACTCTCGCCGTGCTGCTCTTCCTCGCCCGCCTGCTGGCCGTCCACGGCTTCCCGGTGGCGGCGGGTCGCGGTCTGGCCGCGGCGGGTGCGCTGGAGGCCGTCGCGCTGGCCACGCTGCCCGTGGGGCGGCTGCCGGGCGCCGCCGCGGTGGCCCGCCCCGTGGAGACGGCGGTCGGCCTGCTCGGCCCCGCCGTCGTCCCGGCCGCCGCCTGCACGGCCGCCGCGCTCGGCCTGTTCGCCTACGGGCTGCGGGCGTTGACCGGCGCATCGGCGCACTCCCCGGCGCCCGGCACCGCCACGCTCCGGCCGGGCCCCGCCGACGCTCCGCCGCCCGGCCCGCCGGCGGCCGCCGCTCCGTAACGCCCCGCGCGGCCCCCACTCGTCACCCCCCGCCCCGTACCCCCTCGACCCTTTTCGACCCCTCTGAGGAGCCCTCGCACATGACCGTCCACCACGCCGTACGAGAACCGCTCGTACGAGAGCCGCTCGTACGTGAACCGGCCGTACGGGAGCAGGCCGCCGCCGCTCCGGCCGTTCCGGTGCTGCCGGTCGTTCCGGCCGTCCGAGAACTGGGGGCCGCGCGATGAGGGTTCTGCTCGTCGGTGCCAACGGGTACCTCGGCCGGCACGTCGCCGACCGGCTGCTCGCCGATCCCGCCGTCCAGCTCACCGCGCTCGGCCGCGGCGACGACGCGGACGTCCGCTTCGACCTGGCCTCGGGCAGCCCCGGCGCGCTGACCCGGTTCCTGGACGCGGTGCACCCGGGCGTCGTGATCAACTGCGCGGGCGCGACCCGCGGCGGCGCCCGCGACCTGACCCGGCACAACACCGTCGCGGTCGCCACGATCTGCGAGTCGCTGCGCCGCAGCGGCTGCGGCGCCCGCCTGGTGCACCTGGGCTGCGCTTCCGAGTACGGGCCCTCGCAGCCCGGCTCGTCCACCGCCGAGGACGCCGTGCCGCGCCCCGGAGGCCCGTACGGCGTCAGCAAGCTCGCCGCGACCGAGCTGGTGCTGGGCTCCGGCCTGGACGCGGTGGTCCTGCGGATCTTCTCGCCGGTCGGCCCCGGCACGCCGGCCGGATCCCCGCTGGGCCGGCTCGCGGAGGCGATGCGCCGCGCCCTCCAGTCCGGCGAGGGCGAACTGAAGCTCGGCGGGCTCGGCGTGCAGCGCGACTTCGTGGACGTACGCGACGTGGCGCGCGCCGTGCACGCCGCCTCGCTGTCCGCCGCCCAAGGGGTGGTGAACATCGGTACCGGCAAAGCCGTACGACTGCGTGAGGCCGCCGCCGTGCTCGCCAGAGTCGCCGGGTTCGGCGGTGCGCTGCACGAACTGGACGCGCCGCCCGGGTACGCGCCGGGCGGCCACGCGCCCGGCCGGGTCGCCATCCCGGGCCCGGCCGGCGAGCACCCCGGTGGCGGCCTACCCGCCTACCCGTACCCGGACGGCTGCGGCAGCTGGCAGCAGGCCGATGTCCGTACCGCCCGCGACCGGCTCGGCTGGCGCCCGCGCATCGGACTGGAGGAATCGCTCGCGGACATCTGGATGGAGGCCGCATGTCGCATCTGACCGCTCCGACGCCGGCCCTGGACGCGGCGCTCGGCGCCGGTCCGTTCGGGGTCGGGGTGCCCGGTTACGCGCATCCGCTGCTCGCCCCGGCCGAATGGGGCGAGCTGCACCGGCTGGCCCAGGAGGGCCCGCATCCGTCCGGCGGCGGGCCGCTGCACTGGGCGGTGCTGAACGTCGCCGACGGCCCCGGCTCCCGGCCCGACCCGCACTGCCTGGCCGCCGCGGCGCGGCTGCGGGAGGCCGCTGCGGGCCCGGGACGGTACGCGGCCGGTCAGCGCCCGGGCACCCGGCTGCTCGGCCACCTGGACGCCGCACACGGCTCCCGGGGCTTCGGCGAGCTGGTGTCCGAGGCGCACCGGTACCTCGACTGGTACGGCGTGGACGGCTTCGTTCTGGACCGCTGTCCCACAGAGCGGACAGACCTCGCCGAGACCCGCCGGATCGCCACGACACTGCGCGCCCTGAGGGACGACGCGTACCTGGTGTTCCGGCACGGCACGCATCCCTGTGCCGGGTACGCGGAGATCGCCGACCAGCTGATCACCTTCGCCGGTCCGTGGACGGAGTACCGCTGGTCACAGGTGGCGGAGTGGACGGCGGACCACCCCGCGGAGCGCTTCTGCCACCTCGTGCACGGCGTGCCGCGGCCGCATCTGGAGGAGGCGCTGCGCATCGCCCGGTGGCAGGGCGCCGGCACCGTCTTCTTCACCGACCACCGGGACCGGGGCACAGGAGACGCCTGGGAAACACTGCCCGGCTACTGGGACGAATTCGTCTCGCGCATCGGACCGGGTGTCTCGGAATGAAGAAGGGCGTGGCAGTGTTACGGAGAGAACAACCGTAATGAATTACCGACCAACGGAGTCCCCGTGTCGCTGCCACCCCTGGTCGAGCCCGCTTCGGAGCTCACCGTCGATGAGGTCCGCAGGTACTCCCGCCACCTGATCATCCCGGATGTGGGGATGGACGGGCAGAAGCGGCTGAAGAACGCCAAGGTGCTGTGTGTCGGCGCCGGCGGCCTGGGCTCGCCCGCGCTGATGTACCTGGCCGCGGCGGGCGTGGGCACGCTCGGCATCGTGGAGTTCGACGAGGTCGACGAGTCGAACCTGCAGCGCCAGATCATCCACAGCCAGGCGGACATCGGCCGGTCCAAGGCCGAGTCCGCCAAGGACACCGTCCTCGGCATCAACCCGTACGTCACGGTCAACCTCCACAAAGAGCGCCTCGACTCCTCCAACGTCATGGAGCTCTTCGCCGAGTACGACCTGATCGTCGACGGTACGGACAACTTCGCCACCCGTTACCTGGTCAACGACGCCTGCGTGCTGCTGAACAAGCCGTACGTGTGGGGTTCGATCTACCGCTTCGACGGCCAGGCGTCGGTGTTCTGGTCCGAGCACGGCCCCTGCTACCGCTGCCTGTACCCGGAGCCCCCGCCGCCCGGCATGGTGCCCTCCTGCGCCGAGGGCGGCGTCCTCGGTGTGCTGTGCGCCTCGATCGGCTCCATCCAGGTCAACGAGGCCATCAAGCTGCTCGCCGGCATCGGTGACCCGCTGGTCGGCCGTCTGATGATCTACGACGCGCTGGAGATGACGTACCGCCAGGTCAAGGTCCGTAAGGACCCGAACTGCGCGGTCTGCGGCCCGAACCCCACCGTCACCGAGCTCATCGACTACGAGGCCTTCTGCGGCGTCGTGTCGGACGAGGCCCAGGAAGCGGCGATGGGCGCGACGATCACTCCGAAGCAGCTCAAGGAGATGATCGACGGCGACGAGAAGATCGAGATCATCGACGTGCGCGAGCCGAACGAGTACGAGATCGTCTCGATCCCCGGCGCCAAGCTGATCCCGAAGAACGAGTTCCTGATGGGCAACGCCCTCCAGGACCTGCCGCAGGACAAGAAGATCGTCCTGCACTGCAAGACGGGCGTCCGCTCCGCCGAGGTCCTCGCGGTCCTGAAGTCCGCGGGCTTCTCGGACGCGGTGCACGTCGGCGGCGGCGTCATCGGCTGGGTCAACCAGATCGAGCCGGAGAAGCCGATCTACTGACCGCCCGCGCCGCACACAGCGCTTGCAGGAAGGCCCGTCCGCGATACGGACGGGCCTTCCGCATGTCGGACGCCAGGCCCCGGGGCGCGCGGCAAAACCGGTACCGCCGCCGGACGGCCCGGCCGTACCGTTGCCGTATGGACTTCTTTCCGCCGCCCCGGCCGAGGGACGAAGAGCCCGGCGACGAACCGGTGTTCGCGCGGGTGCCCTGGGAGAGCGCGCCCGAGGACGTCATCGGCGGCATCGTGCCCCTGGAGCGGGTGCTGGCCCGCAACGACCACCTGGCGATCGTCGCGACCCAGGCCGTCGCCTATGAGGACGGCGTGGAGATCCGGCTCCGTATGCGCGCCCGGCGCCGTCCCGGCATGAGCCGCGAGGACTGGGCGCACGTCTCCCGCGGCATGTGGGGGTTCAGCGACGATCCGTGGCAGATCGCCTCGGCGGAGGCGGCGGCAGCGGAGGGCCGGCATCCGGACGAGCTGCTGCGCTTCGGTGTGCGCTTCGCGGACGGCGGCGTGGTCACCACCGTCGACGAACACGAGCACGAGGACGAGTGGCCCGGACCGCACCCGAAGCTGCCAGTGCTGACCCTGAACGAGGAGGGCGGCGGCAGCTCCGGCGAGCACATCAACAGCGAGTACGCGCTCTGGCTCTGGCCGCTGCCGCCGCCGCAGCTCTTCGAACTGGCGGTGGAGTGGCCGCTGCTGGGCGTGGAGCTCAGCTTTACGCCGCTGGACGGCGCGGAGATCGCGGCGGCCGCGGCCCGGGCCCGGCCGTTCTGGGACGACTGACGCTCCTGGCGTCCCCGGGGCGCGCGGCTCGTGCCGTGCGCCCCGGAACATCACTGTGCAACGGCCCCTTACAGGGCTCCCTTGCGCGTCAGGAATGTGAACGACAGCCAGCCCGGCAGGACCGGCAGCCAGAACGTCATCAGCCGGAACAGCAGCACCGCCGACAGGGCCGTGTCACTGCCCAGCCCCGCCGCGGTCAGCAGACCGGTCAGGGCCAGCTCGACGGCGCCGACGCCGCCCGGCGTGGGGGCCGCCGACCCCAGCGCGTTGCCCGCGAGGAAGACGACGGCGATGCTCGCGTACGAGATCTGGTCGCTGCCCCCGAAGGCGCGGATCGAGGCGTCCAGGCACATCACGTTCGCCGCCGTCAGCAGCAGCATCCCGCCGATGCCGGCGACCAGCTTCTTCGGCCGCTGCAGTACGTCCAGCATGCGCGGCACGACGCCCGCGAACAGCGACCGCACCCGTGTGACCACGAACTTGCGCAGCGCCGGGATCGCCGTGACGACCAGGGCCAGCACCGCCGCCGTCAGCAGCCCCGCGATGACCGTACGGGAGGGCGAGAGCGAGGGCGTGCGCTCGGTGCCGGTCAGGTAGCCGAAGGTCAGCAGCAGCAGGATGTGGCTGCCGAGGCCGAACAGCTGGGACGCGCCGACGCTCGCCACCGCGAGGCCGGGCCGGATGCCGGCCCGCTGCAGGAAGCGGGCGTTGAGCGCCACGCCGCCGACCGCGGCCGGCGCGACCAGCTTCACGAAGTTGCCCGCGATCTGCGCGATGACCGTCCGCACGAAGCCGACCTTCTCGGGGACGAAGCCGAGCAGGCTGAGCGCCGCCGCGATGTAGGTCAGCGCGGAGAAGAACATCGCGGCCGCCACCCAGCCCCAGTTCGCCTCCCCGATCACCTGGTTGAACTTCACGTGCGTGAGCTGCGAGAGCAGGAAGTACGCGGCGAATGCGCCCGCGATCCAGCTGACCAGCGTGCGCGGGCTGATCCGCTCCAGCTTGGCCGGCTCCACCGGCGCGGTCGGGCGGATCAGCAGCACCTGGCGGCGGATCTGGGTGAGCAGGTCCTCCTCGCGGGCCTCCTCCATCGCCTCGTCCAGCGCCCGCTTCTCGGCGTTCTTCTCGGCCCGCAGCGTCTTGCGGTCGGTGCGGCCCTCCTCCGCCTTGGCCGCCTTGGCGGCCTGCGAGGCTGCCAGCACCGCCTCGCGCTCCCGCTTGGCCCGTTCCCTCGCCAGGTGGCGCAGAGTCGCCCGGGTAGTCCTGCTGAGCGCGATCGGCTGCAGCAGCGGCAGGCTGTCCGCCACCGCGTCCGGGCCGAGCACCTCCACCGCCACCTGCACGCTGCGCTCGGCGCCGACGCGCAGGCCGAGCGTGGTCAGCAGCTGGGCGACGTCCATCCGCAGCACCAGGTCGCTCGCGGCGATCTCACCGCCGCGCAGATCCGTGAGGACGACCATGCCGGAACGATCCACCAGGAGCGCGTCACCGACCAGCCGCCGGTGCGCGATGCGCCGCGACTGCAGCGCGTCGACCTGCTCCCAGGCGTTGTGCATCAGCTCGTCGGTGATCTCGTCGTCCGCGAGCGCGTCCAGGGTGCGGCCCCCGATGTGCTCGTACACGAGCATCACGGCGTCCGGGCCCAGCTCGGAGGTGGCGATCAGCCGGGGCGCGTTCGCGCCGGCGGCGATCGCCGCGTACGCAAGCAGCGCCTCCTGCTCCAGCGCCTGGCGCAGCGACTGCAGGCTGCGGCGCTGGTTGATGCCGCGCAGCGACAGCCGCCGCCACACGCGGTAGAAGAAGCCCTGCGCCTGCTGCTCGCGGTCCACGACGGTGACGTCGATGGGCGGGCCGTCCTCCAGGGTGACGATGTACCGGCGGCCGCGGTCGGAGTGCTCCGGATACGCGGTGTCCTCCGCGCGCAGCGCGCTGACCGGGCGGAAGCCGACCCGGCGCAGGCCCGCGAGGAGGTTCTGGCCGGTGGGCCGGACGTTCGGGGAGCCGACCGCGTACAGCGTGCCGAAGGCGACCGTGTAGCCGATCAGCACGGTTGTGACGATGGCGAACGGCGTGGTGTACCGGCCGACCAGCACCGCGAAGGCGTCCAGGAGCAGCACGCACCACATGGCCACGCGCCAGCGCGGCCTACGGGACATGCCGACGGCCGTCATGTAGGCGATGACCGGCGCCAGGTAGCTGTGCACGGGGGCGGTGATCGCCCCGTTGGCGAGCGGCTGGGTGAGCGCGTCCCGGATCGACTCCGGAGCGGCCTCGGCCACCCACAGGTCCGTCGCGAGCGACACCCCGTGGGCGAGCACGGCCGCGAGCACGCCGTCCGCGATCCGCAGCCCGTCCCGTTTGATCAGCCGTTCGATCGCGAAGGCGACCGGAACGATCAGTACGGCGATGCTCGCGGTCAGCCCGGCGAAGGTGATCAGCAGCTGGGGCGCCTGTCCCGCGCCCTTGCCGATGTCGTTCTCCAGACCCTGCGTGGTGCCGTGCGCGAACGTCGCCAGCGCCAGGACCAGTCCGATCCCCACCACACCGAGCAGGAAGCGCATCAGGTCGAAGGGGCGGTGCACGCGTGCGGGCAGCAGCGGCTCGTCGCCGGAGATGTGGTCCACGTGGAACTCGCTGCCGACGCCTTCGGCGGCGCTGCGGTCGGCGCGGTCCGTACGGGGCGCCTTCACGGGGCGCGGCCGGTCGGCACCGGGTCTGTCGGCGTCCTGCCCCGGGGCGTCGTCGCGCGACGCGCCCGGTGGCGGACGCTCGTCCTTAGGGGTGCGGCCGGCGGCCGATCCCGCCCCTTCGGGCGCGTCGGTCCGCCCGGCCTGTTCGGTCGTACGTGCCATGTCGGTGGTGGAAGCCCTTCCCCGTTGTAGCGGCTGTCCCGGTTCTCTCTCCGGCTGGTCCGGCTGCTCCGGCTTCCTCGTGGTCGTGCCGTCGGTGTCCGTGGAGCGGTGATCGTCGGTGGTGCGGTCGGATCCGGCCAACGCCTCAGGGGCGCCCGCCTCCTCCGGAGGCGCCGCGCCCTGACCCTGCTCGGCCTTCTCTTCTTGATCTCGTATCACCAGTCACCGCCCGGAAGATGGTGGCACGGCCCCGGTGCGGAGGGGGGCATCAGGGTGCATTTCGGGGGCGCGGGATGCGCAGCGTACGCGGCGGCGGCCCGCCGTGCACGTGACGCCACCGCCGTGGCGGGGAACGCGGCGCGTTGTCGGTGGCGTGCGGCAGGATGGGGCGAATGAGTGGGACCGAAGAGCGTGGGAGTGACGCCCCTGACGGCGAGCTCCCGGAGTACGCGGACCTCGTGCTGGGGGTCGCCGAGCGGATTCCGCCGGGCCGCGTGATGACGTACGGGGACGTCGCCGAGTACCTGGACGAGGGCGGTCCGCGGCAGGTGGGCCGGGTGATGTCGCTGTACGGCGGCGCCGTGCCGTGGTGGCGCGTGGTGCGCGCGGACGGCGTGCTGCTGCCCGGCAAGGAGCGGCACGCGCTGCAGCAGTACCGGGCCGAGGGCACGCCGCTGCGTGAGGCGCGGCGTACGGAGGGCGCACCGGGGGAGCGGGCGATGCCGCGCGTGGACATGCGGCGGGCGCGCTGGGACGGCCGGGAAGGGCCGGAACGGGCCACGCACGACTGAGGGGGCGGCAGGCGGTTTCCGGCACGCGGTACTGGGACGCGCTGCGGCTCGTGCGCCACCTGGCGTAGCGTCGGGCGCAGCCCTCGCGGCGGACATCAGCACCCGAACCATCCCGCACTCCCACACCACACGCATCGACAGCCTTACTTCGTCACACCAGCATCACCGCAGACGGGACGTTCGGCATCACCCACCGGCTCCCCGTCTCCACCGCATCGGCACACCAGGCCCCCAGTACCACCGCAACCGCACCTCAGACCCCGGCACAGGCGATCCACGTGAGTTCCTCCCCCTCGGCGATTCCGCAGGCCCGGCAGCATCCGCAGCCGGCGCGGCGGGATGCCCCCGGCGCGTACCGCCTCGTGCGCACCCGGCCGGACGCGGTGCGCCCTCCTGCCTTGGACGCACGCCAGCGCGTCGTGGTTGACCACGAGGACGGCCCGCTGCTCGTGCTCGCCGGCCCCGGTACGGGCAAGACCACGACGCTCGTCGAGGCGGTCACCCGGCGGGTGCGGGAAGGCACCGACCCCGAGCGGATCCTCGTCCTCACCTTCAGCCGCAAGGCCGCCGTGGAGCTGCGCGACCGGATGGCGGCACGGCTGAGCCATGCGGCGGGGCCCGGGGCGGACGGAGAGACCGACGAGGGGAACGGGGCGCGTGGCGAGAACGGGGCGCGGGCGCACGAGCCCGTGCGCCGGGCGGGCAGCCCGCAGGCCACCACCTTCCACTCCTTCTGTTACGCCCTGGTCCGCGCCCATCAGGACGCCGACCTCTTCGCCGACCCGCTGCGCCTGCTCTCCGGTCCCGAGCAGGACCTCGTGGTCCGCGAGCTGCTGGCCGGCCAGGCCGAGCTGGCCCGTGAGCACCGCGCGCCGGTCGGCTGGCCGGACGAGCTGCGGGCGTGCCTGACCACCCGCGGCTTTGCCGACGAGGTGCGCGCCGTGCTCGCGCGCAGCCGGGAGCTAGGGCTCGGCCCGGACGCGCTGGGCGACTTCGCGCGCCGCACGGGACGGCCCGACTGGGGCGCGGCCGCGGGCTTCCTCGCCGAGTACCTCGACGTGCTGGACGCCCAGGGAGTGCTGGACTACGCCGAGCTGGTGCACCGCGCGGTGCTGCTCGCCGAGCGTCCCGAGGTGGCGGCCGAGCTGGCGCGCCGCTACGACGCGGTGTTCGTCGACGAGTACCAGGACACCGACGCCGCGCAGGTCAGGCTGTTGCAGGCGCTGGCCGGGAACCGCGGGCCCGCGCGCCCCGAAGAGGGCCGCGGCGGCCGCACCCTGATCGCCTTCGGCGACCCCGACCAGTCGATCTACGCCTTCCGCGGCGCCGACATCAACGGCATCCTCGACTTCCCGGAGACCTTCCGGCGCGCGGACGGCGCGCCGGCGCCCGTACAGGTGCTGCGCACCGCGCGGCGCTCCGGGGCCGCGCTGGTCGCCGCCACCCGGGTGCTCGCCCGCCGGATGCCGCTCAACCGGCTGCCCGCCCGTCAGGTCCGGGAGCACCGCGAGCCGACGCCCGTACGGGACGGCGGGCGGGTCGAGGCGTACACGTACCCCACGGCCGGCGCCGAGCTGGACAACATCGCCGACATCCTGCGCCGGGCCCATCTGGAGGACGGCGTCCCCTGGCAGGACATGGCCGTCCTCGTACGCGCCGGCGGCCGTTCGATCCCGTCCGTACGCCGTGCCCTCACCTCCGCCGGCGTCCCCCTGGACATCGACGGTGACGACCTCCCGCTGCGCCACGAGCCCGCGGTCGCACCGCTGCTGCTGGCCCTGCGGGTGGCGGCGACGGACGCGCCGGGGGCGGACGGGGAGGTGGTACCGGATGGGGACGGGCTGCCGGTCCGGGACCAGCTACTGGACGGGGACGAGCTGCCGGGCGGGGAGCCGTACGGGGAGTCGGCCGGCGGGCCGGAGGGGCATGAAGGGCCGCTGGAGCCGCTGGAGCCGCTGGAGGCGCCGGAGAGTGGCGGGGAGCCGTTGGCGGAGCCGGAGGGCGGCGAGGAGGCCGCCGGGGCGCCCGACGGGGCTGCGGAGGCGCCGGAGGGGGAACCGGACGGCGCCGCGGCGGCGCCCGCGGAGGCCACGCGCATCGCGCCCGAAGTGGCCATGGAGCTGCTGACGTCCCCACTCGGCGGGATGGACGCCGCCGACCTGCGGCGGCTCGGACGCGCGCTCCGGGAGGAGGAGCGGGCCGCGGGACGGACCGTGCCGCGCCCCTCGGACGTGCTGATCGCCGAGGCGCTGGACGAGCCGGAGCGCCTCGTGGCGCACGACCCGGGGTACGCGCGAGGCGCCCAGCGGCTCGGCCTGCTGCTGCGCAAGGCGCGCGAGCTGCTCGCCGGCGGCGGCACCGCCGAGCAGGCGCTGTGGGAGCTGTGGGACGGCACGCCGTGGCCGGGGCGGCTGGAGCGGACCGCCCGGCGCGGCGGCGCGGCGGGCCGCAACGCCGACCGCGACCTGGACGCCGTCGTCGCGCTCTTCGAGACCGCGGCCCGCGCCGAGGAGCGCACCGGCGGCCGCGGCGCCCTGAACTTCCTGGAGGAGCTGGACAACCAGGACATCGCGGCGGACACGCTGACCCGCCGCACCGTACGGCCCGACGCGGTCCGCCTGATGACGGCGCACCGCTCGAAGGGCCTGGAGTGGCGCCTCGTGGTGGTCGCCGGCGTACAGGAAGGGCTCTGGCCCGACCTGCGCCGCCGCGGCTCCCTCCTGGAGGCCGACCGGATCGGCCGGGACGGCCTCGCCGAACCGCTCACCCCGGGCGCGCTGCTCGCCGAGGAACGCCGGCTGTTCTATGTGGCGGCGACCCGAGCCCGCGAGCGCCTGGTCGTCACCGCCGTGAAGGCCGCGGCCGACGACGGCGACCAGCCCTCCCGCTTCCTCACCGAGCTCGGCGTCGACCCGGTGGACGTCACCGGGCGCCCGCGCCGCCCGCTCTCGGTGGCCGCGCTCGTCGCCGAGCTGCGCGCCACGACCGTCGACCCCGGCGCCTCCGAAGCGCTGCGCGCGGCCGCCGTCGAGCGGCTCGCCAGGCTGGCCGCACTCCGGGACGACGAGGGCCGCCCCCTGGTGCCCGCCGCGCACCCGTACCGCTGGTGGGGCCTGTACGAGCCGACGCACAGCTCCGTACCGCTGCGCGACCGCGACACCCCCGTGGCGCTCTCGGGCAGCGCGCTCGACCAGCTCGCGAACGCCTGCGCGCTCCAGTGGTTCCTGGGCCGGGAGGTCAGGGCGGACGCGCCCGCGACCGCCGCGCAGGGCTTCGGCAACGTGATCCACGTGCTGGCCGACGAGGTCGCCGCCGGGCGCACGCCCGCCGACCTCGCCGTCCTGATGGAGCGGCTGGACTCCGTATGGGACGCGCTCGCCTTCGATGCGCCGTGGAAGTCGCGCCAGGAGAAGGACAGCGCGCGCGCCGCCCTGGAGCGCTTCCTGCGCTGGCACGTGATGGAGCGCGAGGCGCTCGGCCGCACCACGGTGGCAACCGAGCACGGCTTCGACGTGACGCTCGAGGCCGGTGCGGCGGGCGAGTACGCGGTCCGCATCCGCGGCAGCATGGACCGCGTCGAGGCCGACGCGGACGGCCGTGCGTACGTCGTGGACTTCAAGACGGGCAAGAGCAAGCCGACAGCGCCCGAGGTGGCCCGGCACCCGCAGCTCGCCGTGTACCAGCTCGCGGTGCGCGAAGGCGCGGTCGACGAGGTCTTCGAGGGGCGCACTCCGGAAGCGGGCGGTGCCGAGCTCGTACACCTGCGCCAGGGCGCCCCCAAGAAGGACGGCGGCGACGCGCTCCCCGTGGTGCAGGCCCAGCAGCCCCTAGACGGCGACTGGGTGGGCGACCTGCTGGCCACCGCCGCCGGGCGGGTCCTGGAGGAGCGCTTCGTCCCCTCGACCGGCAAGCACTGCGCCCACTGCGCGTTCAAGAGCTCCTGCTCGGCGCGGCCCGAGGGGCAGCACGTCGTCGAGTGACGATTCGCGCCACCCGAGTCCTTTACAGGCTCTGACCGGCCCTTTTCCTCCGTTGTCAGTGCCGCCCGTTACCGTCTCGGACGTGTCCGCACGCATCACCGACCCCGAACAGCTCAAAGAGCTGCTGGGCATCCCGTTCACCCCGGAGCAGACGGCCTGCATCACCGCGCCGCCCGCCCCGCAGGTGATCGTGGCCGGCGCCGGCTCCGGCAAGACGACGGTCATGGCCGCCCGGGTGGTGTGGCTGGTGGGCACGGGGCAGGTGGCCCCCGAGCAGGTCCTCGGCCTGACGTTCACGAACAAGGCGGCGGGCGAGCTGGCCGAGCGGGTCCGCACGGCCCTGCTCGCGGCCGGCGTGACCGACCCCGATCCGGTGCCGGCCGGCCGGGGCGGCGCCGACGACGCCCCCGGAGAGCCGCGCATCTCCACGTACCACGCCTTCGCCGGGCAGCTCCTGAAGGACCACGGCCTGCGCATCGGTGTCGAGCCCAGCGCCCGGCTGCTCGCCGACGCCACCCGCTTCCAGCTCGCCGCCCGGGTGCTGCGCGCGGCGCCGGGCCCGTATCCCGCGCTCACCACCTCGCTGCCCACCCTCGTCGAGGACCTCCTCGCCCTCGACGGCGAGCTCGCCGAGCACCTCGTCACCCCCGAGGAGCTGCGCGCGCACGACACCCGGCTGCTGGCCGAGCTGGACGCCGCCAAGCTCAGCAACGCCGAGCTGCGCCAGGTCCCCGAGGCGGTGCGCGGCCGCCTGGAGCTGCTCGACCTGGTCGGCGCGTACCGAAGCGAGAAGCGCCGCCGCGACCTCCTCGACTTCGGCGACCAGATCGCCCTCTCCGCCACGCTCGCCACCACACGCGCCGAAGTGGGCGGCCTGCTGCGCGAGGAGTTCGCCGTCGTCCTCCTGGACGAGTATCAGGACACCTCGGTCGCCCAGCGCCTGCTGCTCTCCGGGCTCTTCGGCGGGGGTACAGGGCACGCCGTCACCGCTGTCGGCGACCCCTGCCAGGCCATCTACGGCTGGCGCGGCGCCTCCGTGGCCAACCTCGACGACTTCCCCCGGCACTTCCCGTTCGCCGACGGCAGCCCGGCGCGCCGCTTCGCGCTCAGCGAGAACCGCCGCAGCGGCGGCCGCCTCCTGGACCTCGCCAACGGCCTGGCCGCCCCGCTGCGCGAGCGCCACGAAGGCGTCGAGGCGCTGCGCCCGGCACCCGGCGCGGAGCGCGACGGCATCGTGCGCTGCGCCCTGCTGCCCACCCACGCCGACGAGATGCGCTGGCTCGCCGACTCCCTCGCGCACCTCGTCCGTACGGGCACGCCGCCCGGCGAGATCGCCGTCCTGTGCCGTACGGCCGGCGATTTCGCGCGTATCCAGGGCGAGCTGGTCGCGCGCGACATCCCGGTGGAGGTCGTCGGCCTCTCCGGGCTGCTGCACCTCCCCGAGGTCGCCGATCTGGTCGCCGTCTGCGAGGTCCTCCAGGACCCCACCGCCAACGCCGCCCTGGTCCGCCTCCTGATCGGGCCGCGCTGGCGCGTCGGCCCCCGGGACCTCGCCCTGCTCGGCCGCCTGGCCCGTACGCTCGTGCACCACGAAGGGCCCTCCGACGACCCCGAGCGGCGCCTCGTCGAAGCCGTCGAGGGCACCGACCCCGCCGAGGTGATCTCCCTCGCCGACGCGCTGGACACGTTCCTCGGGACGGACGGCGCTTCTCACGAGGGCGACGGGCCGGGAGCCGGGCTGCCCTTCTCGGCCGACGCCAGGGTCCGCTTCGCCCACCTCGCCGCCGAACTGCGCGACCTGCGCCGCTCCCTCGGCGACCCCCTGATGGACGTCCTGCACCGCGTCCTGGCCACTACGGGGCTCGACGTCGAGCTGTCCGCCTCGCCGCACGCCTTGGCCGCCCGCCGCCGCGAGACCCTGAGCTCCTTCCTCGACGTCGCCGCCGGCTTCGCGGCCCTGGACGGCGAGGCCACGCTGCTCGCCTTCCTCGGCTTCCTCCGCACGGCCGTGCAGCACGAAAAGGGCCTGGACAGCTCCCTCCCGGGCGGCGAGAACACCGTCAAGGTCCTGACCGCGCACAAGTCCAAGGGCCTGGAGTGGGACGTGGTCGCGGTCCCCGGGCTGGTCGACAAGCAGTTCCCCAGCAGCCGGTCCCGCGAGTCCTGGACCAGCCAGGCCAAGGTGCTGCCGCACGGCCTGCGCGGCGACGCCGACACCCTGCCCGACGTGCAGCAGTGGGACAGCCGCGGCATGAAGGCGTTCAAGGAGGCGATGAAGGACCACCAGTCCACCGAAGAGCTGCGCCTCGGGTACGTCACGTTCACCCGCCCCCGCTCCCTGCTGCTCGGCTCCGGCCACTGGTGGGGCCCCGACCAGAAGAAGCCGCGCGGCCCGTCGGACTTCCTGGAAGCGCTGCGCGCGCACTGCGAGGCGGGCCACGGCGAGGTCGAGGAGTGGGCCGATCCCCCCGAGGAGGACGCGGAGAACCCGGCCCTCGTGGCGGCTGCCGACGACGGCACGGGGGAGTGGCCACTCCCGCTGGACCCGAAGGCGATGGCCCGGCGCCGGGGAGCGGCGGAAGCGGTACTGGAGCGCCTGCGGCACCTCGAAGCGGGCGCCCCCGCCGACGCCGCCTCCGAAGGAATCGGGGCCCCCGAGGCCGAGGTCCCCGCGCCCGCGCCCGACCCCGCGCACCCGGGCTCTCCCGAGTACTCCGGTGGAGCCGCCCCCACCGTCCCCGCGGCCCGGGACGGCGACGCGGCCGACGCGGCGACCACGCTCGTCCCCGAGGAGCGGCGGGCGATCGCTTCCTGGGACCGGGACCTCGACGCGCTGGCGGGCGAGCTGCGCAGGTCCAGGGCGCGCGTCCAGGACGTGCCGCTGCCGGTCTCGCTCAGCGCCTCGCAGCTGATGCGGCTGGCCGCCGACCCGGACGGCTTCGCGCGGGAGCTGGCCCGCCCGATGCCGCGCCCCCCGCAGCCCGCCGCGCGCCGCGGCACCCGCTTCCACGCCTGGGTCGAGTCCCGCTTCGAGGAGCTGACGCTGCCGATGCTCGGCCCCGAGGAGCTGCCCGGCGCGGCCGACGACGAGCCGTACGAGGACGGCATCGCCGACGAGCGGGACCTCGCCGTCCTCAAGGAGGCGTTCGCGCGCACCCCGTATGCGCGGCGCACCCCGCACCGAGTGGAGGCGCCGGTCCAGCTCACCCTCGCGGGCCGGCTCATCCGCGGCCGCATCGACGCCGTTTACCGCCAGGACCCCGATCCGGAGGCGGCGGACGGCTATGCAGGCCCCACCTACGAGATCGTCGACTGGAAGACCGGCCGCGGCCAGGACGCCGACCCGCTCCAGCTGGCCCTGTACCGCCTCGGGTGGGCCGAGCAGCGCGGCGTTCCGCTGTCCGCCGTGCGCGCCGCCTTCGTGTACGTACGCAGCGGTGAGGTCGTGCGCCCCGACCGCCTCCCGGGCCGCCGCGAGCTGGAACGCATCCTGCTCGGCGAGGCGCCGGACGGCGCGGCGGAGGCGTACGACGGCGACCGGGCGTCCCCAGCCGGTCACGGAGGTGAGACCGACGACCGTGCGACCCACACGGGCCGATAGGCTCAGGGGTATGAGCAGCACCCCGGACAGCGCTGTCCGCACGTACATCAGCAGCCGACGTGACGCCTTCCTCGACGACCTCGGCGCCTGGCTGCGCATCCCCTCCGTGTCGGCCGACCCCAGCCACGCCCCCGATGTACGCCGCAGCGCCGAATGGCTCGCCGCGAAGCTCACCGAGACCGGCTTCCCGACCGCCGAGGTCTGGGAGACCGAGGGCCTGCCCGCGGTGTTCGCCGAGTGGCCGTCCGGCGACCCGGAGGCCCCGACCGTGCTGGTCTACGGCCACCACGACGTGCAGCCCGCCGCCCGTGAGGACGGCTGGCACACGGAGCCCTTCGAGCCGCACACCGCCGACGGCAAGCTGTACGCGCGCGGTGCCGCCGACGACAAGGGCCAGGTGTTCTTCCACACCCTCGGGGTGCGGGCGCACCTCGAAGCGACCGGCCGCACCGCCCCCGCCGTCAACCTCAAGCTGCTCATCGAGGGCGAGGAGGAGTCCGGCTCGCCGAACTTCCCCGCGCTGATCACGAAGCACGCGCACCGCCTCGCGTGCGACGCGGTGATCGTCTCCGACACCGGCATGTGGGCGAAGGACACCCCGACGGTGTGCACGGGGATGCGCGGCCTCACCGACTGCCAGATCGACCTGTACGGCCCCGACCAGGACATCCACTCCGGTTCCTTCGGGGGCGCCGTGCCGAACCCGGCGACCGAGGCGGCCCGGCTGGCCGCCGCGCTGCACGACGCGGACCGCAGGGTCGCGATCCCCGGCTTCTACGACGGCGTGATCGAGCTCACGGAGCGGGAGCGGGAGCTCTTCGCCGAGCTGCCCTTCGACGAGGACGCGTGGCTGCGCACGGCGCACTCGCACGCGGCCCTCGGCGAGGCGGGCTACTCGGTACTGGAGCGCATCTGGGCCCGCCCCACCGCCGAGGTCAACGGCATCGGCGGCGGCTACCAAGGCCCCGGCGGCAAGACCATCGTCCCGTCCTCCGCCCAGCTGAAGCTGTCGTTCCGGCTGGTCGTGGGCCAGGACGCGGACGCCGTCCAGAAGGCCGTGCGTGCCTGGGTCGCCGAGCGGCTGCCGGCCGGCATCCGGCACGACATCACCTTCTGGGGCGCCACCCGGCCCTGTCTGACCCCACTGGACCACCCCGCCCTGCAGTCGGTCGCCCGCGCGATGGGCCGGGCCTTCGGACAGCAGGTCCGCTTCACCCGGGAGGGCGGCTCGGGGCCCGCCGCCGACCTCCAGGACGCGCTCGGCGCCCCGGTGCTCTTCCTGGGCATCTCCGTCCCGTCCGACGGCTGGCACGCGCCCAACGAGAAGGTCGAGCTGGACCTGCTCATGAAGGGCGTCGAGACCGCGGCGTATCTGTGGGGCGACCTGGCGGAGAACTGGCGCCCGGCATGACCCGTTCTCCGCGGTCGGGCCCCTCGTAGTGCCGCCGCCCCATATCCGTACGCAGCCCGCACCTCTCGCATAGGGGGAGTTGGAAACACCAGTGACCACCCGGATCGATCACGACGCACACCGGCCCATCACCTTCAGCGCCGACAGTGGCATCGACCGCAGCGCGCATCACCGACTCGACGAGGCATGGCTCGCCGCGGCGTGGAGCCACCCGACGACGCGCGTCTTCGTGGTCTCGGGCGGCCAGGCGCTGGTGGACGACACCCCGGACGGCCGCACCGAACTGGTCATGACGCCCTCCTTCGAGGCGCCGATGACCGAGACCCACCGTTACTACCTGGGCCAGGACGAGGACGGCGTCCGGTACTTCGCGCTGCAGAAGGACTCGCTGCCGGGGCGCATGGACCAGTCCGCGCGCCCGGCCGGGCTGCGCGAGGCCGGCCTGCTGCTGTCCGAGCGCGACGCCGGGCTGCTCGTGCACGCCGTCGCCCTGGAGAACTGGCAGCGGCTGCACCGCTTCTGCTCGCGCTGCGGCGAGCGCACGGTCATCGCGGCCGCCGGCCACATCCGCCGCTGCCAGGCCTGCGGGGCCGAGCACTACCCGCGTACCGACCCGGCCGTGATCATGCTCGTGACCGACGAGGAGGACCGCGCGCTGCTCGGCCGCCAGGTGCACTGGCCCGAGGGCCGGTTCTCCACGCTCGCCGGCTTCGTCGAGCCCGGCGAGTCCATCGAGCAGTCGGTGCGGCGCGAGGTCTACGAAGAGGCCGGCGTGGTCGTCGGGGACGTCGAGTACGTCGCCAGCCAGCCCTGGCCCTTCCCCTCCAGCCTGATGCTCGGCTTCATGGCCCGCGCCACCTCGCCCGAGATCCAGGTGGACGGCGAGGAGATCGAGGAGGCCCGCTGGTTCTCCCGCGAGGACCTGCGCGAGGCGTTCGAATCGGGCGAGGTGCTGCCGCCGTACGGCATCTCCATCGCGGCCCGCCTGATCGAGCTCTGGTACGGCAAGCCGCTGCCGAAGCCGTAGCGGCCGCGGACATGCGTGAGGGCCGGAACCGTCGGGTTCCGGCCCTCACGTGTCCGGCCTCACAGCATGCGCGCCGCGCGAGCGTCAGGCGGCGAGCTTCTCCTTGATCCACGCGAGCGGCGGGTTGCCCATGGCGTGCTGCTCGCCGCCGCTCTCGGGAACCACGACGACCGTCGGCACGAGCTGGTTGCCGCCGTTCACGGTCTCCACGTACTTCGCCGACTCCGGGTCGTGCTCGATGTTGACCTCGGTGTACGCGATGCCCTCGCGGTCCATCTGGCCCTTGAGCCGACGGCAGTAACCGCACCACGTGGTGCTGTACATCGTGACAGTGCCCGCCATGAGTCCCGTACTCCTTTGTGCTGGTCAGCTGTGCGCTGCTGGGGACCGCGGCATCTGCCGCGGCCGGAACGGTTCAACGCGCGACCACTCCCGGCCATTCCCGGCCGCCTACGGGGCGCGCGTATTCGTATGACCGCCGAGCCCGGCTGTGGACAACATTCTCGGCTGCCGCCGTGGACCTGGCAGCATGGCGGGGTGACAGCAGCAACGGATCCCACCCTCTTCCCGCAGGCACCGCAGGCGACGAACTTCCCCGTCGCCCCGGCGGACGCCGACGCGGTGCTGGAAGGGCTCGACCCCGAGCAGCGCGAGGTCGCCACCGCGCTGCACGGCCCCGTCTGCGTGCTGGCCGGTGCGGGCACGGGCAAGACCCGCGCGATCACCCACCGCATCGCCTACGGCGTCCGCGCGGGCATCCTCCAGCCGAGCACCGTCCTGGCCGTCACGTTCACCGCGCGTGCGGCGGGCGAGATGCGCGGCCGGCTGCGCCAGCTCGGCGCCGGCGGCGTCCAGGCCCGTACGTTCCACTCCGCCGCGCTGCGCCAGCTCCAGTACTTCTGGCCCAAGGCCGTCGGCGGCGAGGTCCCCCGGCTGCTGGACCGCAAGGTCCAGCTGGTCGCCGAGGCCGGGGCCCGCTCCGGCATCCGCCTGGACCGCACGGAGCTGCGCGACGTCACGGGCGAGATCGAGTGGTCCAAGGTCACCCAGACCGTGCCGGCCGACTATCCCGCCGCCGTGGCCAAGACGACCCGCGAGGCCCCCCGCGACCCCGCCGAGATCGCCCAGATCTACCGCACCTACGAGGACCTCAAGCGGGACCGCGGCGTCATCGACTTCGAGGACGTGCTGCTGCTCACGGTCGGCGTGCTTCAGGAGCGCCCGGACATCGCCGAGCAGGTCCGCGCCCAGTACCAGCACTTCGTCGTCGACGAGTATCAGGACGTGAGCCCGCTCCAGCAGCGCCTCCTGGAGCTGTGGCTCGGCGACCGCGACAGTCTCTGCGTGGTCGGCGACGCCAGCCAGACGATCTACAGCTTCACCGGCGCCACCCCCGATCACCTGCTGAACTTCCGCACCCGCCACCCCGGCGCGACCGTCGTGAAGCTGGTCCGCGACTATCGCTCCAGCCCCCAGATCGTCCACCTCGCCAACGGCCTCCTCGCCCAGGCCCGCGGCCGCGCCGCCGAGCACCGCCTGGAGCTGATCTCCCAGCGCGAGGCGGGCCCGGAGCCGGTGCACACCGAGTACGGCGACGAGCCCGCCGAGGCGGAGGGCACCGCCCGCCGCATCAGGGACCTCATCGCCTCCGGCGTGCCCGCGGGCGAAATAGCCGTCCTGTTCCGCATCAACGCCCAGTCCGAGGTGTACGAACAGGCGCTGGCCGACGCGGGCGTGCCGTACCAGCTGCGCGGGGCCGAGCGGTTCTTCGAGCGTCCGGAGGTCCGCGAGGCCGGGCACAAGCTGCGCGCCGCCGCCCGCTTCGGTGGGAACGACGCCCTGCTGGACGACGCCATGGACCTGCCCTCCGAGGTCCGGGCCGTGCTCAGCGAGATGGGCTGGGGCGACCGGCCGCCGGCCGGCTCCGGCGCCGTGCGGGACCGCTGGGAGTCGCTGGCCGCCCTGGTCCGGCTCGCCGAGGACTTCGCGCGGGCCCGCTCCGGGGCCACCCTCGCCGACCTGGTCGCCGAGCTCGACGAGCGGGCCAATGCCCAGCACGCCCCGACCGTCGACGGTGTGACGCTCGCCTCGCTGCACGCCGCCAAGGGCCTGGAGTGGGATGCGGTCTTCCTGGTCGGCCTCACCGACGGCATGCTCCCGATCACGTACGCCAAGACGGACGAGCAGCAGGAGGAGGAGCGCCGCCTGCTGTACGTCGGCATCACGCGCGCCCGGCGCCACCTGAGCCTCTCGTGGGCTCTCTCGCGGTCTCCCGGCGGCCGGGCCCACCGGAGTCCCAGCCGGTTCCTGAAAGGGCTGCGACCGGGCTCCGGGGCCGCCGGACAGCGGTCGCCCGGTGGCGCCGGCGGTATCGAGCGCGGCGCCGGCGGAGCGGCCGGCCGCGGCGAGGAGCGGGACGCGGTCCCCCGCAAGCGCCGCGGGCCGATCCGCTGCCGGGTGTGCGGCCGGGTGCTCAGCGACGGCGGCGAGATGAAGCTGATGCGCTGCGAGGACTGCCCCTCCGACCTCGACGAGGGGCTGTACGAGCGGCTGCGGGACTGGCGCGCGGCGCAGGCCGAGGCGTTGGGGCAGCCGGCATTCTGCGTCTTCACCGACAAGACACTCATGGCGATAGCCGAGGCGGTTCCGGGAACCGAACAGGAGCTGGCGAGCATCCCTGGAGTAGTAAGGCGCAAGCTCGGCAGATTCGGCGCCGACGTCCTGGCCCTGTGCGCGGGAGAGGAACTCCCCGGTGGAGAACTCGCGACGGACCGGGCCGGAGGTGACGAGGACGCTACGGAATGAAGGCTTCCGGGGAACGGTTCCTGCGACGCGGAAAAGTCGTCGGAAAAATAGTTTGCGCGCGCGGAGCGCATCCCCATAGCCTTCGGAAGCACGGAGACAACGGGCCTTCCGAGAACCGTTGGATTCGTGCTGTACTGAACAACCCGGACCGGTTCGCATCGGTCCCCGAAGACGCCGAAAGGAGGCGAGACCAGTGATCAGCTTCATCGAGACCCAGAAAATGACCGATCTCTCGGTCGCCGCCACCTGCCCGCTCGGCTCTTCGCTCCATGGCACCGGTCTGTCCGGAGCCGGCCTGTCCGGTTCCGTCCGTCCGTCCGGCGTCGAGGCAGCGCGTCCCGCGACCCTCGCGATTCTTCCGATTCGCGAGCGCAGCGAGCGACCGACCAAGGCACCTGAGGTAGCAGCAGCGGCAAACGGGCACGCCTTTGCCTTTGCGGCGGCCAATGGTGCCGAATCCCGGACTCAGTACGCCACGACTCAGTACGCCACGCAGCAGCAGAACATGTGGGCCTTCCGCGGGCTCGAACCCTGGAGTGATCCAGCCTGATCGGCGAGATCAGGTCGGCACCTTCCAGGGCCGCGGAACCCACACCGGGATCCGCGGCCCTTTTGTTTGTCCTTCTGCAGCCGGCAGAGGGCGCTACACGACAGCCCAGCCACCAGCCGGGCCGAACAGACGAGGAACACACCACCGTGCAACTCCAGACGCACACCCCGTCCGTCGCCACCGACCTGATTCCCCCGCCCGACTCCCAGGAGAACTCCTTGCTGCCCCTCACCGAGCTCGACGACGAGATCGACCGCCTCGGCGCCGCCGTCCCGTGCCGCACCTACGACCCGGAGGTCTTCTTCGCCGAGTCGCCGGCCGACGTCGAGTACGCCAAGTCGCTGTGTCAGACCTGCCCCGTACGCGAGGCATGCCTGGCCGGTGCCAAGGACCGCCGCGAGCCCTGGGGGGTCTGGGGCGGTGAGCTCTTCGTCCAGGGGGTCGTCGTCGCCCGGAAGCGCCCGCGTGGCCGTCCGCGCAAGAACCCGGTCGCGGCATGAACACCACAGGCACAGGCACAGGAACGATCGACCGTCCCGCCACCAGGGACCCCCAGAAGCAGGACCCCACGATGAACCCGTCCTTCACCGACACCCCCGCCCCCGCGAACTCCGGCGCGAACGAGCGTCGTCAGAACAGGACCCGTGAAATGCAACTCATCCCAGAAGCCCTGGCGAGGGCCCATATCCATCAGCGCTTGCGCGAGGCCGAGACCGAACGCAGAGCTCTCCGGCTCGCCACGGCCCGGCGCATGCAGCGCCGCGCCGAACGCGTCTCCCTCCGCGCCCGCCGCGCCCTGGCCATGGCCGTCATGCAGTGACACCCGCCCCTCACCTGCCCACCCCGTAGCGCGCCCCACGCCCCTCCCGGGCAGTGCGGCGCGCTACGCGCTGTGGGAGGAAGGGACAGGGGGTAGAGGTAGGGCCAGAGATAAGAGATAGGGGCAGAGGCAGGGAGTGCTTGGTACTTGGTACTTGGCAGATCAGCGGCTCGGGGGGGCCGTACGTCGCGACCTCTGGATCGGATAGTGCGCCGCGACTCCTGGACCGGGTCGGACCGGATCGGATCTGATCGCGCCTTGCGATATCTCGATCAGATCGTGCGCCGTCGTGGTGGAACGTGCACCCGGTGCGTGGACCGTGCGCCGGGGCGGCTGGGCCGTGCGCCGGGATGCCGGAGTCGTGCTCCGACACGCACCGCCTTACTGGTGCGTTGTGCACGTATTGTCGGCCTTGGTGGAGATATCGTCGGGCAGTGGACCATGAGACGCATGAACGGGCGGAGTTGACCGACGAAACCGACCGGACCGACCGGTCCTCCCGGACGGGCGGGCCCGTCGGGGCGGGCGAGGGCATGGTGTGTGCCCGGTGTGGCGCGGTGGCCGATGGTACGCCCGCGACCTGGACCTGTTCCGTCGAGAACGGCACCCGCCGCTACTTCTGCGAAACCTGCGCCCGCACCCATCTCCGCGCCATCGAATCCCGCCTGGACTCGGCCTGGTGGTGATCACCCATGCCCGCCGTCGAGGCCGTCAGCGGGCATCAAACGGGGGAGAAGCGTAACGGAAGTCCGTGGCCGTTTCCCCGCGTCCCAGCACCACCCGGGCGCTCACCCCGCCCTCTGCCTCGCCGATCCCCGTCTCGCCGATCCCCGCCACGCCGAGATCGGCGAGCGTCATCCGCGCCGTGATCGTCATGCAGGTGGCGAGCGCGGCCTCCAGGAGTTCGTGCGGCCGCATGCCTGCCGAACCGCCCACGTCCGCCTTGCAGGTGTCCGCGACACCCTCGTTCTTCCCGGCCCGGTAAGCCACTTGGTAGGGAATCGCCGGCATCCGCGCCTCGACAGCCATCCGTTTCCCCTGCCCTTCCCTGTCCCGCTTCTCGCCCGCCTCTTTTCGCGGAGGCTAGCGACGGCCACCACATGCCGAGAAGAGCGGTCCGCATGGTGGTCGCAGCGGTGTCGCTGTGGTCGCGGCAAAGGCAATGGTTGCGGCGAAGACGAGGTGGCGGTTGCGGCGAAGGCGGTCCGGGATCGGGTCAGGCGGAGGTTTCTTCCGCGTCCTCCTCGTCCGCGGTCGTATCGCTCCGGGAACCCCTGCCGGCGCCGGCGTCCGTCTCCATGTCGGAGCAGGTGTCGCGAGTGGACTGGGTGGGGAACGGAGCGGGCTCGGGCGTGGTCACGGGCGCAACGAAGCCCGGTAGCCACGTGGTGAGTTCGTCGCGGAGCCGGACCGTCGCGCCCAGCTGGCACAGCACGCCGATCGTGCTCAGCGTCACGCGGTGTATCAGGAGATACGCCGGCGGCAGGTTCAGCTGCTTGCCCAGCTGGTGGGCGGGGGAACGGGGATCCGCGATGCGGGTGGCCTGGGTGC
Organism: Streptomyces sp. NPDC026301; assembly: GCF_055567935.1. Taxonomy (NCBI): domain Bacteria; kingdom Bacillati; phylum Actinomycetota; class Actinomycetes; order Kitasatosporales; family Streptomycetaceae; genus Streptomyces; species Streptomyces sp. NPDC026301. Next base: position 124,646 of record NZ_JBVHPN010000009.1, read on the forward strand.
GCATCCAGCCCCGGGTGAAGGTGAACTCCTCGGCCTGCGCCGGCTCGATGATCGGCAGGAGGTAGTCCATGACGGCGTCCGGCTCCAGGTCGACGGAGTCCTTGACGAATCCCTCCTCGCACAGCAACTCGTAAACCGCATCCGCCCGGCCGTCCAGCGTCATCCGCAGCGACGTGCCGATCGTGGGCGGCAGCCCGTCCGGCAGCCGGTCGACCGTGCCGAAGTCCAGTACCCCCAGCCGCCATTCCTCCGGCAGCCCGTCGGGCGCGTCCCCGGTCAGCAGGCGGAAGTTGCCCGGGTGCGGGTCGGCGTGCAGCAGGCCCGTACGCGCGGTGCCGGAGAAGAGGAAGCGGGCCAGCAGTTGTCCGGCGCGGTCCCGCTCCTCCGGGCTGCCGCCCGAGATCACTTCGGAGAGCGGTACTCCGTCCATCCATTCCGTGACCAGCACCTGGTCGCCCTGGTGGACGACGGCCGGCACCACGACGTCCGGATCGTCGGCGAACTCCGCGGCGTACGTGCGCTGAGCCGCTGCCTCCAGGCCGTAGTCCAGCTCCTCCGAGACCCGGTCGCGCAGCTCGGTGATCAGCGGTTTGACGTCCATCCCGGGGATGAGCGGGCCCAGCAGACGGGCGAACCGCCCCAGTTGGGCGAGGTCGGAGAGCAGTGCCTCGCCCGCCCCGGGGTACTGCACCTTCACCGCGACCTCGCGGCCGTCGTGCCACACCGCCCGGTGCACCTGCCCGATCGACGCCGCGGCCGACGGCTTGTCGTCGAACTCCGCGAACAGCTCCCGCCAGTCCTCGCCCAGCCGCTGGGCGAGCACCGCGTGGACGGTGGCGGAGGGCAGCGGCGGCGCCGCCTCCTGCAACTTGGTCAGCGCGGCGCGGTAAGGCCCGGCGATCTCCTCCGGCAGCGCCGACTCGAAGACGGACAGCGCCTGCCCGAACTTCATGGCCCCGCCCTTGAGCTGGCCCAGCGTCGCGAACAGTTGCTCGGCCGTGCGCTGCTGGAGCTCCGTGGCGATCATCTCCGCCGGCCGCCCGCCGATGCGCTTGCCCAATCCGAGTGCGGTGCGTCCGGCGAAGCCCAGGGGGAGGGCGGCGAGCTTGGCGGTACGGACGACGGCCTTGCGCGGCAGATCAGACATGTGCACGTCCTCCCAAGGTCCCGACTCGGCCGGGAGCGTTGTTCCCACAGGTCAGGTGAGTCAGAGCGGTCGGATCGGTCAGAGCGGACGGATCAGTTGGCACGACCGGTTCGGTGGGAGTGGCCGGTCGAGTATCAGCAAGATCGATGACATCGGTGATGCCGGTGAAGCCGATGGAGTCGGAGCGGCGTTCGGTGGAGTCCGAGCGTTCGGTGGAGTCGGAACGGTCGGCGGGGTGGGTGGAGGCGGCCGGGACGGCGCGGTCGGCGTCCGCGGGATCGGTGACCGCTGGGTGAGGTTGTGCCGGCATGCGCCCCTCCAACTCGCGCTGGCCCCGGGTGGGGTTACTCCGTCATTGTGGCGTGTCGGGGACGAGGATCCGAGGCGGCTGCCGTGGCAGGGGAGCGCGCCGCGCCACAAGGGCACTCGGGATGAGCCTCGATCTGATCGATGTCCCAGCTCATACAAGGGAGCGCAAGCTCCGTCCGTGCGCCCGTACAGGGTGGCAGATGCCCGTCGAGGAACGTCAGGACCTGTGTCGCGGCGAGTCCCGCCACGGTCGTGGCCAGCGCCGCGTCGCACGCGGGCACAACCGGCGCGGCGCGGCCCGAACGCCACTGGGCCAGCAGCCGGGGCCAGGCCGGCTCGGCGTCCGTCCGGCGCAGCTCCCAGCAGCCGGCGCAGGCCGAGTCGCCGGGGAGCACCAGCGGCCCCACCACTGCCGTGGCCTCGATCACGCCCGCGTACAGATGGGGCATGCCGGTGGCGAGGTAGGACTCGGCGAGCCGGGGATCGGGGGCGTAGGCGGCCAGGCCGTCCCGTGGGGCGAGCACCGTCAGGGCGAGGGGCGCCTCATCAGGCGGGGCGGACGCGCCATCGGCGGGCCGGGCGGATCGGCCCGTTCGCCCTGTGCGTGGGCCGGTTCGTCGTGTCCATGGAGAGGAGGCGCTGACCAGGCGGCGGGCGGACACGTCCCGCCGCTCGCCGACACGGTCGGCGGGGAATCCGGCGGGCAGTACGTCCCAGGGCTCGACCCGGCCGCCGTCCTGCACGTCCACCTGCCCGACGCCCGCAGCGGAGAGCAGCGCCGCGATCGACGCGCCCACCCGGCCCGTGCCGCGCACCCGTACCCGTGCGGAGTGGCGCGCCCACAGCCGTTCGTCCGCGCCCGCCGAGTCGCGATGGCGTACCGACAGGGCGGCAAGGTCGGGGCGCAGCCGGTCGAAGGCGGGGAGGTCGGCCTGGAGCGCTTCGGTCGCCGGTGTGCCGCGGGCGGGCGTCTCCAGCAGCCCGGCGGCGTCCAGGCGGCCGACGATTTCGCGGGCATGACCCGGCGGCAGCTGCAGCGCCTTGGCCTCGCGCTCCAGTTGCTCCACGCTGCGGGTGCCGTCGATCAGGCTCAGCAGACTGCCGGTCGCGCTGTCCAGCGGGCCCACCACCACGGCGTGGGCCGGGGCGACGCCGAAGCGCACGGTGGCCCTGTCCCGCCAGCCGCGCCGCAGAGCCGGCTTGAGCATCGGGTGCGGGGAAGGGAGAGGAGAAGGGAGAGGAGTCGAGGGGCTGGGGGAGAGAGGGGCAGGGCGGGGGCGGGAGGCGGATTTCGGCGATTCGGGTGCTGAGGGCGGTGTGGGTGGTGAGATGGTCGGGTGTGGGTGCGGCATGTCGTCCCCCGTTGGTGCGGTGCCGGTCAGTGGTGCCGTCGGGCGGGCAGATGGTCACGGACTTCTGGACGGTGATCACGGACTTCGCGGTGGTCTTCGGGCCTTCGGGCCTTCCGGTCTTCCGGCCTTCCGGTCGTCCGCGGAGGTCCGGATCTGGCGTACGGCTCGATCATGCGGCAAAGGCTGGATCGGTGCCGGAAGTTATCCACAGAAGGCGCGATTAGTCGTACAAGCGCCGAGCGTCTCTGTACCCGTCATGGAGGGTTTCGCCCGCGACCCGGCTCGGGGACGGGACTTCGCCCGGCGCCAGAAGGTAACGTCGGGGCGTGCCCGCCGACCCACCGCACCGTGCCGCCGACCCGCAGCGCAGGACCGTAGCGAGCCCGCAGAGCCGCGCGTCCGCGACCAGCGCGGTCGAGGTGCGCAGAAGCTCGCGGCGGCGGCGGACGGTCTCCGCGTACAGAGAGGGCGACCGGACCGTCGTCCTGATCCCGGCCCGGATGTCCGAGGCCGAGGAGCGTCGCTGGGTGACGGTCATGCTGGACAAGCTGGCCGCCCAGGAGAGCAAGCGGATGCTGGGCGACGACGAGCTGGCCGAGCGCGCCGAGCGGCTGTCGGCGCAGTACTTGGGCGGCCGGGCCCGCCCCGCGTCCGTGCGCTGGGTCACCAACCAGAACACCCGCTGGGGATCGTGCACTCCGGCCGAGGGCAGCATCCGGCTCTCGCACCGGCTGCAGGGGATGCCGGAGTACGTCATCGACTACGTGCTCGTGCACGAGCTGGCCCATCTGCTCGTGCCCGGACACGGTCCCAGCTTCTGGGAGCTGTTGACGGCGTACCCACGTACGGAGCGGGCGCGCGGCTACCTCGAAGGAGTGGTCGCCGCCGATCGGCTGCCGCACCTGCCCGCAGCGCGCAGCGAGTGACGGCGGGGCCGTCCCGACCGTCACTTTCGTGACAGAACCGTCGAGCCCCGGCATCGTGCCGCGTCCGGGCCGACGGTTAGCCTGACGTGCAAGGCAATCAAGCTCGGATGGGGGACGGTCGTTACGTATGGCCAGGGAATTCCAACGGGGCCACAAGGCCAGGATCAGTGACCTGACCGCAGGGACGGATCTGTACGTGGGCGTACGGATCGCCGGTCCCGGTCTGACCTTCGACATCAGCTGTTTCGGCCTCGACGCCGACGAAAAGCTGTCCGACGACCGGTACTTCATCTTCTTCAACCAGCCGAAGTCACCCGAGGAGTCCCTCCAGCAGCTCGGTGCGCAGGCCGGTGACACCGAGTCCTTCCGGGTCACGCTCGACCGGATCCCGCAGCACGTGCAGAAGCTGTCCTTCACCGCGGCGATCGATGGTGCGGGGCAGATGTCGCAGATCGGTCCGGGGTACATCCGGATCGTCGCCGGGGGAGAGGAAGTCGCGCGGTACTCCTTCACGGGGACCGAGTTCAGTACCGAGCGCGCCGTCATGCTCGGCGACTTCTACATGAAGGACGTGTGGCGCTTCGCGGCTGTCGGACAAGGGTTCGACGGCGGTCTGGAGGCGCTGCTGAAGAACTTCGGCGGTGAGGTCGCCGAGGAGGCGGAGGCCGCGCCGCAGCCGGACGCCGTTCCGGGCTTCGCGCCGCCCGCCGCCGCGGAGGCCGCGCCCGGTTTCGCGCCGCCCGCGGCCGCCGAGCCGGCCCCGGCTCCCGCCCCGGCCCCGGCACCCGGCTTCGGTGCCCCGCAGCCCACGGTCCCGGAGCCCGCGCAGCCGTACGCCACGCAGCCCGAGCCCGCCCTCGCCCAGCAGCCGGACGCGCCGCAGCAGCCCCATGCTCCCCAGCAGCCGGTGGCTCCGCAGCAGGACCGGCAGGCGCAGCTGCACGCGGCGCCGACCATCGCCGCTCCCCTGGCGCCGCCGGCCGGCGCACCGCCGCAGGCGCCGTACGGTACGCCGCAGGACGGCTCGCAGCAGGGGCAGGCCGCTCCCTACGGGGCCCCCGCCCCGGCGGCCCCCTATGGAGCGCCCGCGCCCTATCCGGGCCAGGCCGTGCCGCCGCCCGCCCAGCCCGGTCCGTACGGCCAGCAGCCGCCCGCCTACGGGCAGCCGGCGCCGCAGGGCAGCGGGCAGTACGCCGTGCCGCAGCAGGGCGGCCCCGGGCTGGAGGCCTCGCTGCAGAAGTACCGGGAGGCCGCCACGGGGCAGCGCTGGACGCCCCAGAGCGAGAAGCTGATCCGGGTCGACCTCGGCGTTGACGGGCAGCCGGTACTGGCCCGCCAGGGAAGCATGGTGCTCTACCAGGGCAAGGTCGACTTCAGCTACAAGGGCGCCGGCTTCCGCGGCCGCATCGTGGGCAACGCCACCGGCCAGGAGATGCAGCTGATGCGCTGCTCCGGCCAGGGCCAGGTCTTCTTCGCGGAGGACAGCGCCCATGTGCACCCCATCGAGCTGCAGGGCGACGCGATCTGCGTCAACGCCGAGAGCGTGCTGGCCTTCGACGAGTCGCTGCAGCACGAGGTGCGCCGTATCGAAGGGCACGGCATCCCCGGGGGCGCGCTGTTCACCATGCAGTTCCAGGGCACCGGCACGGTGGTCGTGAAGACCGCCGGCACGCCCGTCGTACTGCCCGTCACGCCGACCACCTTCGCGGACGCCAACGCCATCGTCGCGTGGTCCGCCGCCTCCCAGGTGATCATCTCCAGCCAGGTGCGGCTGCGCCGCAGCGCGTACCCCGGTCACTCGGGCGAGTCCGTGAACCTCCAGTTCCGGGGTGCTCCCGGCAACTTCATCGTCGTCCAGCCCTACGAGGTCTGAGGGAGCCCGTCATGACTCAGCAGCAGCTTTCGGGCTATGCCCCGACCGCACCCGTGGCCCGCATGGAGAACCACGGCAGTGCGATGGTGAAGATCGCCATGCAGAGCGGCCAGGACGTCTTCTGCCGCACCGGCTCGATGGTCGCCTACGAAGGCTTCGTCCAGTACGAGCCGAACCCGCCGGCCGTGCGCCAGGTGGCCTCCCAGTGGCTGACCGGCGAGGGCGCGCCCCTGATGAAGGCCAGCGGCGACGGCCTGCTCTACCTCGCCGACTACGGGGCGGACGTCGTGTGCCTCAATCTCAACGACGACGCCATCTCCGTGAACGGCACCAACCTGCTCGCGTTCGACGCGCACCTCCAGTGGGGCGTGCAGCGCGTCAAGGGGATGGCGAAGTTCGCGGGACAGGGATTGTTCAACGTGGGGATCGCGGGCACCGGATGGGTCGCGCTGACCTCGCGCGGCACGCCGATCGTCGTCGACTGCGGCCGCGGTGAGGACGAGACCTACGTGGACCCGGACGCGCTCGTGGCCTGGTCGACGAACCTGAACGTGAAGGGCAAGCGCAGCTTCAAGGCGTCCTCGATGATCGGGCGCGGCAGCGGCGAGGCGTACCAGCTCGGCTTCTCCGGCCAGGGCTTCGTGGTCGTACAGCCCAGCGAGGACAGCGCCGACCGGCTCCGGGCCCGGGGCTGAGGGGGAGGACTTCCGTAACCATGCAGAGCCCGCTTTTCGCCTACACAGAGGCGCAGACCCAGGACCGGTACGCGCTGCAGAACCCGCAGTTGCTGCGGGTCGCGCTGACCGGTCACGAGGACCTGCTCGCCCGTAAGGGCACGATGGTCGCCTATCAGGGGCTGCTCGAATTCGACGGGGAGTACCAGACCCCGAACCAGCAGCGGCGGCGCGCCCGGGCCGGCGAGGGCCTGGACCTGATGCGCGTCTCCGGACAGGGCACGGTCTACCTGGCCAACCTCGCCCAGCACGTCCACCTCGTGGACGTCGACCACGACGGGCTGACCGTCGACAGCAACTACGTGCTCGCGCTGGACTCCACGCTCCACTGGGAGGTCATCTCCGTGGACAGCCAGTACGGCATCTCCGGCACCGGCAAGTACCAGCTCAACATCTCGGGGCGGGGCAAGGTCGCGCTGATGACCTCGGGCCAGCCCTTGATGATGCAGGTGACGCCCGACAAGTACGTCAACGCCGACGCGGACGCGGTGGTCGCCTGGTCGACCTCGCTGCGCGTCCAGATGCAGGCGCAGACGCATTCCTCGGGCGTGTGGCGGCGCCGCGGCAGCACGGGCGAGGGCTGGGAGCTCAGCTTCCTCGGACAGGGCTACGCGCTCGTCCAGCCCAGCGAGCTGCTGCCGCCGCAGAACGCCGTCATCGGGCAGGGTCTCGCCGCCCAGTACGGGATGGGGCAGCGCGGCGCCCACGGGCAGAACCAGGGCAACATCTTCACCAACTGAGCAGGGCGCCTTCCGGGCGTCTCAGGGACGCGCGAGCGGGCCCGGCACCAACCGGTGCCGGGCCCGCTCGCCGCGCGTCCTACAGCAGCGTCCTCGTCCGCTCCACGAGCCGTACCACCGACTCGTCGGCCACGTCGGGCACCTCCTCGTAGGCGAACCAGCGCAGGTCCAGCGACTCGTCGCTGATCGCCTCCGTGGCGCCCTCCGGGGCCAGCGCGGCGTACTGCACGTCCAAGTGCCACGCGCAGGGCGTGTGATGGCGGTCCAGGCGCACCGGGCCGCCCTGCAGCAGCGTCAGCCCCCGGGCGATGCCGGACTCCTCGCGCGCCTCGCGCAGCGCCGCGTCCGCCAGCGTGGCGTCCTCGGGCTCGCAGTGGCCGCCCATCTGCAGCCACATCCGCAGCTTCTTGTGCAGCGTGAGCAGCACCCGGCCGCGCGACGGGTCGACCACCAGGGCGCTGGCGGTGATGTGCCCGTCGCCGCAGGGCTTCCACATGCCGTCCGGGTACGCGGCCAGGTGATCCAGATACGCCAGCCGCAGCCGCTCCTGGTCGGGAGCGGGCGCGGGCCACTCCTTCAGGACCCGCGCCGCGTCCTCATGAAGGCCGACGGTCACTTGGCGCCGTCGCCCTCGTCGCCGTCCTTGCGCTCGGAACCGTCGCCCTCGGAGCGCTCGCCCTCGGCGCCCTCGCGCTTGGTCAGGTCCGGAGTGCCGCCCCCGGCCGCGCCGCTCGCCGCCTCGCCGAGCATCTTGTCCAGCTCGGAGAAGTCCAGCTGCTCGCGGTGCACGAAGCCGTCCGGGTCGTCCAGGTCCTGCGCCGTGGGCAGCATGTCCGGGTGCGACCACAGCGCGTCCCGGCCCTCCAGGCCGCGCGCGTCCGTGAGCGAGGCCCACAGCCGCGAGGCGTCCCGCAGGCGCCGCGGGCGCAGCTCCAGGCCGATGAGCGTGGCGAAGGTCTGCTCGGCCGGGCCGCCGGTCGCCCGGCGCCGCCGCAACGTTTCGCGCAGCGCGTCGGCCGACGGCAGGTGCGGGGCCGCCGCGGCGTGCACCACCGCGTCCACCCAGCCCTCCACGAGCGCCAGCGCCGTCTCCAGACGGGCCAGCGCGGCCTTCTGCTCCGGGGTGTCCTCGGGCTGGAACATGCCCTGCTGCAGCGCGTCCTGCAGCTGCTCCGGATGCGCCGGGTCGAGCTGGCCGACCGCGTCCTCCAGCTTGCTGGTGTCGACCTTGATGCCGCGTGCGTAGCCCTCGACCGCACCGAAGAGGTGCGAGCGCAGCCACGGTACGTGGGCGAAGAGACGCTGGTGGGCGGCCTCGCGCAGGGCCAGGTACAGCCGCACCTCCTCGGGCGGCACACCCAGGCCGGAGCCGAGCGCCTCGGCGTTGCCCGGCAGCAGGGCGGCCTTGCCCGACGGGCCCAGCGGCAGCCCGACGTCCGTGGAACCGACGACCTCGCCGGCCAGCGTGCCGAGCGCCTGCCCGATCTGGGTACCGAACATCGCACCGCCCATGGAGCGCATCATCCCGAGCAGCGGGCCGGCCATGGCCTGCATCTCCTCGGGGAGCACGTCGCCCATCGCGGCGCCGACGCGCTCGGCGACCGGGTCGACCAGCTCCTGCCACACCGGGAGGGTCTCCTCGACCCACTCGGCGCGGCTCCAGGCGACCACGCTGCCCGCGCCCGACGGCAGCGACGTCACGCCGTCCAGCCACAGGTCCGCCAGGCGCACGGCCTCCTCGACCGCGGCCCGGTCACCGGGCGACACGCTGGCGTCCTTGCTGCCGTCCGGGGCGCCCTGCGCCACCGTCTGGCGCGCGATGTCCTTGGCCATCTCCCAGTTCACCGGGCCGCCCTCGTACGAGAGCATCTGGCCGAGCTTCTGGAAGGCGGCTCCGAGGTCGCCAGGGTTCATCTCGCCCCCGGGCCCGCCCATGCCGCCGAAGAGCGCCGCGAACGGATTGTCCGCGCCGCCGCTCCCGCCGCCGAACCCGAACGGATTCGCGGGGCCCTGGTTACCTCCCTGGCCGCCCTTCTGCTTGCCGTTGTCGCCGTCCTCCGGCTCCTCCGGCGGAAGGCCGAATCCGAATGGGTTGTCACTCACGGGTTTCCTCGGCTCGTAGGGCCGCCGGCCCCGGGCCGACGGCGGCTGCCCGACATTCCCTTCCAGCCTAGAGGGTGTCCGGCCGTTCTCCGCGGCCGCGGAGAAGACGGTCCGGCGCCCCCTGTGACACCCGCGCCGCTCCGGGGCTCGGTGCTTGGCTGTCGGGGTGCCTGCGGCAGGATGGACGCACGCTGGTCCGTACGCGCCGGTGCGCATACGTACTGAAGACAACCGCTGGAGACGCCCGGTGAGTTCCCCAGATCCGACCGTTCGCGCAGCGCGAAACAGTGCTGCCAGGCCCGAGAAGACGCCCGATACGACCGTCCCCGCGGCAGCAGCGCCGCAGCACCGCCCCGTCGTGGCGGTCACCGGCGCCGCCTCCGGCATCGGCGCGCTGCTGACCCGCGCCCTGCTGGAGTCCGATGAGGTCAAGCGGGTCGTGGCCATCGATGAGCGGCGCGGGGACGACGAGGACGCCGACTGGCACGTACTGGATGTCCGCGACCCCGCCATCGCCGAGAAGCTCCGGGGCGCCGACGTCGTCGTCCACCTGGCGCTCGACCTCGACCTGGAGACCGACCCCGCAGCGCGCACCGCGTACAACGTGCGCGGCACCCAGACCGTCCTGACCGCGGCCGCCGCGGCCGGCGTGCACCGGGTCGTCCTGTGCACCTCCGCGATGGTCTACGGGGCGCTGCCCGACAACGACGTCCCGCTCTCCGAGGACGCCGAACTGCGCGCGACCGCGGACGCCACCGGGGTCGGCGACCTCATGGAGATCGAACGGCTGGCGCACCGGGCGCCGCGCGCCCACCCCGGACTGAACGTCACCGTGCTGCGCCCCGCCGTCCTCGTGGGCGGCACCGACACCGCGCTGACCCGGTACTTCGAGTCACCGCGCCTCTTGGTCGTCGCGGGCTCCCGCCCCACCTGGCAGTTCTGCCACGTGGAGGACCTGGTGAGCGCCCTGGAGTACGCCGCGCTGGAGAAGGTCGAGGGCGAGCTGGCCGTGGGCTGCGACGGCTGGCTGGAGCAGGAGGAGGTCGAGGAGCTCACCGGCATCCGCAGGATGGAGCTGCCCTCCTCGGTGGCCCTCGGCGCCGCCGCCCGGCTGCACCGGATCGGGCTCACGCCCTCGCCCGCCGGCGACCTGGCGTACACGATGCACCCGTGGGTGGTCAGCGGCAGCCGGCTGCACGAAGCGGGCTGGCGGCCCGGCTGGACCAATGAAGAGGTGCTCGCCGAGCTCCTGGAGGAGGTCGCGGGGCGGCACACGGTGGCCGGGCGCCGGCTGGGCCGGAAGGACGCCACCGCCGCCGGTGCTGCGGGGGCGACCGTCGCGCTGCTGGGTACCGCCGCGCTCGTACGCCGCGCCCGTAAGGCCCGGCGGCGCCTCTGAGCCAGCGCGGCGGCGCCTCTCGGGGCACGCGCGCCACAGGAGTGCCGGGAACCGTACGGAAGCGGCGGCTCCCTCCGGACGGCGGGAATGCGTCGTCCGTACACGGCAGCAGTCCCCCTACGGTCTGGTAGGACCCTCCATAAGGCGGTCGGTACACCAGGTGAAACAGCCATTCCCCCGCGCCGCGTCCGTGGGGCACGATGGGCCCATGTCTGGTACGAACCACCACCCGTCGCCGCACCCCGATCACCCCGGTGAGCAGGGGACGGCGGATCCGATCCGGCTGCTGGGCATCCGGGACACGCCGCTGTCCGTGGACGAGGTGTTCACGGCCGTCGGGGACGCCGCGTCCGGCGGGACCGCCCTGTTCGTCGGCACCGTCCGCTCGCACGACGGCGGCTCGGACGTCGACGGGCTCGGCTACTCCGCACACCCGACGGCCGAGGCGGAGCTCCGCCGGGTCGCGGAGAAGGTGGCCGCGGAATTCCCCGTCCGGGCGCTGGCCGCGGTCCACCGAGTGGGGGATCTGCGCATCGGTGACCTCGCGGTCGTCGTGGCGGTGTCCTGCCCGCACCGGGGGGAAGCGTTCGAGGCGTGCAGACGGCTCATCGACGACCTCAAGCACGAGGTCCCGATCTGGAAGCACCAGACGTTTTCGGACGGGACAGAGGAGTGGGTGGGGGCCTAGCGCAGCCCTCTCGGGGCGCGCGACGTGGTCGGTTCGCTCCCATGGCGTAAAGAAAGCGTGTAGGACGCATTCATGGGGCGCACGGGAGCGGTGAGCTGCCCGTAAGTGGGTACGCGCCCTCTACGGGCGCCCCGCCGCAGACGCCCGGTGATCAGCCGGACAGCCGACATCGTCCTCCGGTTGCGTAACCCGCCCCCGGGCCTGAGCGTTGAGCTGTCGGATGGTTAATCTGCTTATTCGTCGTTGCGGTTGTGTACAAGGGGTCGGGAGGCCGCTATGGGTGCGCTTCTCTGGTTGGTGATTCCGGTTCTCGCCGCACTGGCCGCCGTCGTGTGGAGTACCTGGACCATGAGGTACCGCAAGGCCGGGGACGTCGCGGAGCTCGCCGGGTACGCCCGTTTCCGGGAGGCCATGGAGCGCGAGGACGTGCCGCCCGTGGAGGTCCGTTCCGACGCGGCCTGAGCCCCGTACGGACGGCCCCGCGGGCCGCTTGTCATACCCGTCCCGTACTGTCGTTCCATGCCACGCCGGACCGCGACGCTCCTCGCTTCGACCCTCATGCTGATCGCGCTGCTGTGCGCCGGGGTGCTGATTCCCGTGCCGTACGCGCAGATGACGCCGGGGCCCACGGTCAACACCCTCGGCGATCACGCGGGCGAGCCGGTGCTGCAGATCGACGGCCGCAAGACGTACCCGACGTCCGGTCATCTCAACATGACGACGGTCCGCGTCACCGGCCCGGACTACCGCATGAACCTCTTCGAGGCGGCGTACGGCTGGCTGGCGCACGACAGCGCCGTGGTGCCGCACAAGACGCTCTACCCGGACAACCAGACGGCCGAGCAGGCCGACCAGGAGAACGCCGAGGAGTTCAGCCAGTCCCAGGAGAGCGCCAAGGTGGCGGCCCTGGACGAGCTGCACATCCCGGTGAACTCACAGGTCGTGGTCGCCTCGGTCATGAAGGACACCCCGGCCGACGGCACGCTGCACGCCGGTGACGTCATCAAGGCGGTGGACGGTACGGCGGTGAAGCGGCCGGCGGACGTCGCCGGGCTGGTCACGAAGCGCAAGGCGGGCGAGAAGGTCAGCTTCACGCTGGTCCCGGCCAAGGAAGCGGCCGCGGCGGAGAAGAAGGGCGAGAAGCCCTCCGGCGGCCGCCAGGTCTCGCTGACGACCAAGAAGGCCACGGACGGCCGGGCCATCGTCGGCATCCAGGCCGGCCTCGATCACACGTTCCCGTTCGACATCGACATCAAGCTCGCCGATGTCGGCGGTCCGAGCGCGGGCCTGATGTTCGCCCTCGGGATCGTCGACAAGCTCACGCCCACCGACCTGACCGGCGGCAACTTCGTGGCGGGCACGGGCACGATCGACGACAAGGGCAGGGTCGGGCCGATCGGCGGCATCTCCATGAAGATCGTCGCGGCCCGCGACAAGGGCGCCGCGTACTTCCTCACCCCGAAGGACAACTGCGCCACCGCGGCCAAGGACACCCCGGACGGGCTCCGGCTCGTCAAGGTGAACACCATTCACGACGCGATGCAGGCGCTGACGAAGATCCGCAAGGGCGACACGGCGCACTTGCCCAGCTGCACGCCTGCCGCGCACTCCTGACGGCAGCTCGGGGCCGTACGGGCGCTCCTGCCGAGCGCCCCGAGCCCCCCGTAAGCGCCCCGAGCCCCCCGTAAGCGCCCCGAGCCCCCGTAAGCGCCCCGAGCCCCCCGCGAGCGCGCCCCTGAGCCGCCGAGCCCCCCGGGGCGCTGGACCGGCTACTCCTCGAACGTCGCCGTCAGGGCCTCCGCCAGGCCCGGTACGAGATCGGCTCCGGTGAGCACCTCGGCGGTGGAGTCCTTCTCGCGCAGCCGCAGCGCCGACTCGCGCCGGCCGTCGCGCAGCACCGCCACGGTCATCCGGACCTCCTGGCGTTCGGGGTGTTCGGCGACCCACTTGGCGAGCGCGTCCTCGTCCATGCCGGCCGGCACGGACTCCTCGGCGGACGGCGGCAGCATCAGCCGCTCCACGGTCATGGCGCAGCCGGCCACCGCGTCGGGCCAGGCGATGGTGCCGAGGAATTCGTCGAGCGGGACGGTCGGGGGGACCTCGTCCTGCTCCACGGGGGTCAGGGAGGCGTCGGCGTTCTCGTCGATGCCCAGCTGGGCGGCGAGCGCGGGCTCTTCGTCGCGCAGGCGCGCGGTGTCTACGAGGGCGAACAGTCGGGCGGGCTGGTCCCAGCCGATCCCGGCGGCGTACTCGTCGATTTCGAGCACGGCGCGGGTCAGTGGGTCGGCGGCGAGAGGGGTGCCGTCAACGGGGAGGTTGGTCATGTGGAATATCGTGCCCTGAACTTCCCGGAAAACGGGAACCGGGTAAAGCCTTAGTAAGTTGCAAGAGTGGGTCCTACTATCACCGGGCCCGCTTCATACGACAGCGAACTTCGAGGTGCGCACCTTGGCTTTCCAGATGCCGGACCGCGGCTCAGGCCCCGCCGGGCCACGGACGAGAGTGGGCCGCCCGTCCCGGCGGATGCGGACCGGGCTCCTGACCCTGGGCGTGCTGGCTGTGCTGGCCATGCTCTTCGTGATGTTCTCCGGGTTCTGGACCGACTGGCTGTGGTACCGCTCGGTGAAGTACTCCTCGGTCTTCACCACGACCCTGTGGACCAAGATCGGTCTGTTCTTCTTCTTCGGCGTGCTGATGGCGGCCGCCATCGGGGTCAACGTCTGGCTGGCCCACCGGCTCCGCCCGCCGCTCAGCGCCATGTCGCTGGAGCAGCAGAGCCTGGACCGCTACCGCATGAGCATCGCGCCCTACAAGAAGTGGGTGCTGGTCGCGGTCACCGCGCTGGTCGGCCTGATCGCCGGCGCGTCCGCCTCCAGCCAGTGGCGCACCTGGCTGCAGTGGGTCAACGGCGTGCCGTTCGGCCAGAAGGACCCGCAGTTCCACGAGGACATCTCCTTCTACTCCTTCGACCTGCCGTGGTTCCGCTTCCTGCTGAGCTTCGGCTTCGCCTGTGTGGTGCTGTGCCTGATCGCCGCGGCGCTCACGCACTACCTGTACGGCGGCCTGCGCGTCACGAGCCCCGGTTCCCGCGCCACCGCCGCGGCCACGGGCCACCTGTCGGTGCTGCTGGGCATCTTCGTGTCGCTCAAGGCGATGGCGTACTGGCTCGACCGGTACGGCCTCGCGGTGAAGTCCAGCGGCCTGAAGTCCGCCGAGGGCTGGACGGGCCTGCGGTACGTCGACGCGCACGCCTACCTGCCGGCGAAGACGATCCTGTTCTTCATCGCCGCCATCTGTGCCGTGCTCTTCTTCGCCACCCTGTGGCGGCGGACCTGGCAGCTGCCGGTCATCGGCTTCGGCCTGATGGTGCTCTCGGCGGTCCTCATCGGCGGGCTGTACCCGGCGATCGTGCAGAAGTTCCAGGTCCAGCCCAACGAGCAGGCCAAGGAAGCGCCGTTCATCAAGGAGAACATCAAGGCCACGCGGGACGCGTACGGCATCGACGGCTCCCACGTCACGGGCTACAAGGGCGACTACAAGCCCAAGGACAAGACGGACAACGAGCGGCTGCGGGACGCGGCGGACACCACGGCGAGCATGCGCCTGCTGGATCCGAACGTCGTCTCGCCCACCTTCCAGCAGCAGCAACAGGTCCGCGGGTACTACCAGTTCCCCGCCACGCTCGACGTCGACCGGTACAAGGACGGCGCCGGCAAGGAGCAGGACACCGTCATCGGCCTGCGCGAGCTGAACATCGCCGGCATCCCCGAGCGCAACTGGATCAACGACCACTTCAAGTACACCCACGGGTACGGCGCGGTCACCGCCAAGGGGACCGGCACGGTCAATGAGGGCGAGCCGGACTACACCGAGAAGAACCTCCCCGCCAAGGGCCACCTCCCCAAGCACGAGCAGCGCGTCTACTACGGCGAGAAGACCACGCAGTACTCCATCGTCGGCGGGCCGCAGCAGGAGCTGGACTACTCCGACGACAGCGGCGAGAAGAGCTACAGCTACAAGGGCAAGAGCGGGGTGAACCTCGCCAACCCGGTCAACCGCGCGGCGTACGCCGTGGCCTTCGGCGAGCCGCAGATCCTGTACTCGGGCGCCATCGGCGAGGGCTCGCGCGTCCTGTACAACCGCACGCCCAAGGAGCGCGTGGAGTCGGTCGCGCCGTGGCTCACCATCGACGGCGACGCGTATCCGGCGGTGGTCGACGGCCGCATCAAGTGGATCGTCGACGCGTACACCACGAGCAACGGCTATCCGTACTCCTCGCGGACCACGCTCGGGGACACCACGGCGGATTCGCTGACCGACGGCCAGCGCGCGGTGGTCGCCCAGCAGAACCAGGTCAACTACATCCGCAACTCCGTCAAGGCGACGGTCGACGCGTACGACGGCTCGGTCAAGCTCTACCAGTGGGACAAGAAGGACCCGGTCCTGAAGACCTGGATGAAGGCGTTCCCCGGCACGGTCGAGCCCAAGTCGAAGATCAGCAACCAGCTGATGGAGCACCTGCGGTACCCGCAGGACCTCTTCAAGGTGCAGCGCCAGCTGCTGACCACGTACCACGTCACCGACGCGAACACCTTCTACACCGGCAGCGAGCGCTGGCAGATCCCGAACGACCCGACGACCAAGTCGGCGACCGCGGTTCCGCCGTACTACCTCAGTATGAAGATGCCGGACCAGAAGAACCAGACGTTCTCGCTGACGACGACGTTCACGCCCAACAAGCGGGACAACCTCGGGGCGTTCATGGCGGTCGACGCCAACGCCAAGAGTCCGGACTACGGGAAGATCAGAATCCTCAAACTCCCGTCCGAGACCACGGTCCCCGGGCCACAGCAGGTGCAGTCGAAGTTCAACTCCGACGACACGGTCGCCAAGACGCTCAACATCCTCAAGAAGGGCGACTCGGAGATCGAGTACGGCAATCTGCTCACCGTCCCCCTGGACGGCGGCCTGCTGTACGTCGAGCCGGTCTATCTGCGCGGCGCGGGCACCAACTACCCGCTGCTGAAGAAGGTGCTCGTCAGCTACGGCAACAAGGCCGCCTTCGAGAACAGCCTCGGTGAGGCGCTGGACGTGGTGTTCGGGAAGAAGGCACCGAACGTCGGCGACGGCGACGAGGAGACCACGCCGCCGGACACGGGCAGTACGACACCGCCCTCGGACCAGACGGTGCAGGGCGCCCTGGACGACGCCCAGCAGGCGTACGAGGACGGCGAGAAGGCCCGCGAGTCGGGCGACTGGGCCGGCTACGGCGAGGCGCAGAAGAAGCTGAAGGCCGCGCTGGACCGGGCCGCCGCCGCGGAGAAGAAGGCGGGGGAGAAGGCCGGTTCGTCGGACAAGGGCGGTGCGGACAAGGGGGACAAGCAGGGCGGCTGACCGCGGATTATGGCTCCACCTCCGCGCCGTGGTACCTTAAATACACAACGGCGCGGGGTGGAGCAGCTCGGTAGCTCGCTGGGCTCATAACCCAGAGGTCGCAGGTTCAAATCCTGTCCCCGCTACTGAAAAGATGAAGGCCCGGATTCGCAAGGATCCGGGCCTTCGTCATGCGTGTCGTCAGGTATGTGCGCGTTAAACCACCCGCATTGGGGAGACTGGTGTCCTGAGCGTTTGGCATGTCGTCGTGTCGGGAAGTCGACAAAACGCTGAAGTGACCTCACTGGCTGCGGTATACCAGGTGTACCCGGGCTTCGGGTGGTGCGACGATGGCCCTTATGGGGGACAAGGCAAGGTTGTTGGAGACAGGACCATTTGTGCATGCGCCCGACGACGGGCGCGAATCCGAGCTGCCGCCGCCCGCGAGGGACGCGGCCGATATGGCCGAAACGGCCGACGCCACGGAGTCGCCCGAGGCGACCGAGGCCATGGACGAGGTGGGCCACCGGCAGGCCGCCGCCGCGGGCGACCCCGGGGCGGCGAGCATGCTCGGCGCGATGCTGCTGCGCCGCGGTGATCTGGACGGCGCCGAACCGTGCCTGCGCGCCGCCACCGTCGCGGGCGACCGGGCCGCCGCCAACAACCTCGGAGTCCTGCTGCACCAGCGCGGGTACGCCGACGAGGCGGCCGGCTGGTGGCGCATCGCCGCCGTCGCCGGCTCCGCCGCCGCGGCGCACGCGCTCGGCCGGCACTACCGCGAGCGCGGCGACGAGCCCGCCGCCGAGTACTGGCTGCGCCAGGCCGCCGAGTCCGGTCACTGCCTGGGCGCCTACGCCCTCGCCGACCTGCTCGACCACCGCGGTGAGGAGGGCGCCGAGCAGTGGTTCGTGGCCGCCGCCGAGCGCGGCCACCGCGAAGCGGCGTACCGCCTCGCGCGCATTCTGGACGAGCGCGAGGCCGACGGCACCGCGTACGGCGAGCACGCCGAGCCGCGCGCTGCGGCCGAGCAGTGGTACCGCCAGGCCGCGGCCCGCGGGCACCGCAGGGCGGCGCTGCACCTCGGCACGCTCCTGGAGGAGCGCGGCGAGCTCAAGGAGGCCGGGCGCTGGTACCTCATCGCGGCCAAGGACGGCGAGCCGCGCGCCGCGTGCGCGCTCGGCTTCCTCCTGAAGGACGCGGGCGACGAGGAGAGCGCGGCGGAGTGGTGGCGCCGGGCGGCGCAGGACGGCGACGGCAACGCCGCCAACGCCCTGGGCGCACTGCACGCCGACCGCGGCGAGCTGCAGACCGCCGAGCGCTGGTACCGCGCGGCGCTGGAGGCCGGCGACGTCAACGGCGCGTACAACATCGGCCTGCTCTGCGCCCAGCAGGGCCGCGACGGCCGCAGCGAGCAGTGGTACCGCCGGGCCGCCTACGCGGGCCACCGGGAGGCGGCCAACGCGCTCGCCGTACTGCTGCTGCAGCGCGGTGACGCGTCCGGCGCCGAGCCGTGGTTCTCCAAGGCGGCCGAGGCCGGCAGCGTGGACGCCGCGTTCAACCTCGGCATCCTGCACGCGGGCCGGGGCGCCGAGCGCACCTCCCGCAAGTGGTACGAGCAGGCCGCCGAGGCCGGGCACACGGAGGCCGCGCTCCAGGCGGCCCTGTCCCTGCTGCGGGACGGCGAGTGGCAGGACGCCGAGCGCCATCTGCGCGGGGCGGCGGAGGCGGGCAGCGCCGAGGCGGCCTATCGGCTCGCCGCGCTGCTGGACCGCGAGGCCAGCGGCCCGGAGGAGTCCGGCGGCGAGAGCGAGCAGTGGTACGAGCGCGCCGCCGGGCAGGGGCACCGCGGCGCCCAGGTCCGGATGGGCATGCTCGCCGCCTCCCGGGGCGACGCGACCGCGGCCGCCGACTGGTACCGCGCGGCGGCCGAGGCCGGCAGTCGCAACGCCGCGTTCAACCTCGGGCTGCTGCTGGCCCGCGAGGGCAGCCTCCCGGAGGCCGCCCTGTGGTGGACACGGGCGGCCGAGGCGGGGCACGGGCGCGCGGCGCTGCGTCTCGCCCTGCTGGCGGCCCGCCGGGGCGCGCTCGCGGAGAGTGAGCGGTGGTGCACGCGGGCCGTGGAGCTGGGCCCGCCGGAGGTCACCCAGCGTGCCGCCCGGCTGCGGGACGCGCTCAAGGAGGAGCTGAGCGCATGAGATCCGGCCGGTCCTCCGGGGCCGGCCGGACGCCGGGTGCGCGGGGCCGCGGGCACGGATTTGCGCTGGTCGTCGGCTTGGGGTTAGAGTTGTGAACACAACGGCGCGGGGTGGAGCAGCTCGGTAGCTCGCTGGGCTCATAACCCAGAGGTCGCAGGTTCAAATCCTGTCCCCGCTACTGAAAAACGAAGGCCCGGATCCGCAAGGATCCGGGCCTTCGTCATGTGTGCGTGCCGTTCACGGCCGGTGGCCGACCGCCTCGGCGTAGAAGGAGCGGTCCACGAGCCTGTTCTCCGGGATCGGCGGGCCCTTGGTGACCCCCGCGTCCCGGTAGGCGCGCTGCAGGCGGTCGGCGGTGCCCTTCCGGATCTCCCAGTCCATCCGCAGCGACGGCACCGCCGTGAGCACGTCGGCGTCCACCTTCAGCAGCCCCGCCAGCTCCGCGGCGAACGCCCGGTCGGCCTTGTAGTCGCCGCGGAAGTACGTGTTGACCGTACGGATGTACGCGCGCAGGAAGGCGACGCCGGCGTCCGGGTCCCGCTGTAGGAGGTTCGGGCCGTACAGGGCGCCGCCGAGCGGTTCGCCCTGCGGCTGGCCGCCGAGGAACGCGTACTTCTTGTCGCCGTCGACCGTGCGCCAGACCGGGTCCAGCAGCCAGGCGGCGTCCACGCCGCCCCCGGTCAGCGCGGTCAGCACGTCCGAGGAGCCGAGCTGCTGGAAGGTGACGGAGTCCATGCGGGCGCCGTGCCGGGCGAAGGAACGGTCCATCGGGTACATGATCACCGAGCCTTTGCCGATCATGGTCCCGAGGCTCGCGCCCTTCAGGGACACCGACCGCGCCGTCCCTCCCTCGGGGAGCCGGGCCCACAGGCCGCTCTTGGAGCGCGGGTCGGGGGAGAAGTTCCCGGCCACCCAGCGGATGTCGAAGCCGCCGGCGATGCCATTGAGGACGGCGGCCTCCGGCGCCGCCCACAGCACGTCCAGGTCGCCCTTGGCCAGCAGCGGCAGCGCCTCGGGCGTGGGCAGCACCTTGAGGTGGACGTCCAGGCCCTCCTTCGCGAACTCGCCCTTGGCGAGCGCCAGCCGGACGGGCGCGACGTACTCGGCGTTCAGGGTGCCGGTGGCGATCGTGAGCGAACGCTTCTTCTTCAGCGGCCGGGCGGCCGGCGCTCCCTTGTCGCAGCGGGCAGGGCGGCGGTCCTTCGCGAGGTCGGCGGGGTCGGTCCAGGCGTGCGCGCCGCAGCCGGCGACGGGCGTGATCGTACGGGGCTTCGCGGGCCTGCCGCCGGCCTCCTGGGCGGCGCATCCGGTGAGCAGGGCCAGGGCGGCGGCGAGCGCGATGAGAGGACGGCGCATGGGGCCTCCGGGTACCGAGTAGGGGAGGGGCGGGCCGGGTCAGCCTCGGGAGCGGCCGCGGTCGCGCGGTGCCCAGGGGGTGAGGAACCGGCCGGCCAGGCGCACCAGTTCGGAGAAGAGCACGCCCAGGACGGCGACGCAGACGATCCCGACGAACATCACGTCGTTCTGGAACAGCGCCCGTGAGTCGAAGATCAGGTGGCCGAGCCCGTCGGCGGCGGCGATCTGTTCCGACGCGACGATCACCAGGACCGCCACCCCCGCCGCGATCCGGGCCCCGACCAGCACGGCGGGCAGGGAGGCGGGCAGCAGGACATGCCGGAACATCTGCCAGGGGCTCGCGCCGAAGACCCGGCCCGCGTCGCGGTGCCCGGCCGGCACGGCCAGTACCGCCGCCATGGTGGAGATCCACACGAAGAAGAAGACGGTGGCCGCGACCAGCGCGACCTGCGGCCCTTCGCCGAGTCCGAACATGTTCAGGAAGACCGGCAGCAGGGCCAGCTTCGGTACGACGTACAGGGCGTCCAGCAGCGGCTCCAGGGCGGCGCGCACCAGGGCGAGGGAGCCCATGAGGAGGCCCAGCGCGTAGCCCGCCACGGCGCCGACGGCATAGCCCGCGAGGACCCGTCGCAGGGTGGCCCACACGTCCGGCCACAGGGCACCGGCCAGCGCCCGGTCCCAGCCGTCGGCCAGGATGGTGCCGGGCGCCGGATAGATACGGGCGTCGATCCAGCCCTGTACGGCGGCGAGCTGCCACAGCAGCACCAGGGCGGCCGGGACGGCGAGGGCGAGCGCCGCTTCAAGGGTGCGGCGGCGCCTGTACGTGCGCTGCGGACGCAGCTCCTGAGGGCCGGGGCGGCGCACGAGGACGGTCTCGCGCGGTACGGAGCGGTCGGTGAGCGTCATGCGGGCACCGCCTCCGTGCCGGTACCGGGGCGCGGATCCGTGCCCGTACCGGAGCGCGTGCCCGTACCGGAGTACGCGCCCGTACCGGAGCGGGCGTCGACCTCGCCGCGCAGCAGCTCCCACAGCTCGGCCTTGAGCGCGGTGAACTCCGGAGCGCTGCGCACCGCTCCGCTACGGGGGCGGCCGAACGGTGGGCGGCGCTCGGCGATGACGCGGCCGGGACGGGCGGACATCACCAGAACCCGGTCGCCGAGGACGAGCGCCTCTTCGAGGCTGTGCGTGATGAAGAGCGTGGTGGTACGGGTGTGCTGGGTGAGGTCCAGCAGCTCGTCCTGCAGGATCGTGCGCAGCTGGGCGTCCAGGGCGGCGAACGGCTCGTCCATGAGCAGCAGCTCGGGCTCCACGGCGAGGGCGCGGGCGATGGCCACGCGCTGGCGCATGCCGCCGGAGAGCGCCGCCGGGTAGGCGTCGGCGAACTCCGCGAGGCCCATGCGGGCCAGCCAGGAGCGGGCGCGGGCATCGGCCTCCTTGCGGGGCACGCGCTGCACGTCCAGGCCGAAGCGGACGTTGGCCAGTACGGACTTCCAGTCGTAGATGCCGTAGTCCTGGAAGATCATCGCGGCCGGGCGCGCACTCGTGGCGTGGATCTCCAGCTCGCCCGTGCCGGGCCGGAGCAGTCCGGCGGCGATCCGCAGCAGCGTGGACTTGCCGCAGCCCGAGGGGCCGACCAGGCAGACGAACTCGCCCGCGGCGATGTCGAGGTCGAGCGGGCCGAGCGCGGTCAGCGCCTTGCGGCCGCGGCCGAAGGAGCGGCCGAGCGCACGGGCGCGCAGGGCCGGAGCGGCGGGCGGGGCTGGGGAGGGGGACGGGGGCGGCGGGTGCGGCGGGTGCGGCTCTCCCACGGTGTGCTCCTCGCGGAGTGCGGACCGGCTGCCGCGGCGGTCCCGGGCAGCCGTGGGGCGTGGCGCGAGGCACGATATGACGGCCCGTCAGAAACTGGAAGAGGCGTGCGCCGCGCACCGCCGTGTGCCGCGCGCCGATGCGCGTCGTCCGCGGATGCGCCCGGCATACCGAAAAGCCCGCCGCGAAAGGCGGCGGGCTGCAATGATCGGCGGAGCGGAGAGGAGGTGCCGTGGCGGCGTACGGGTCAGGCGCGAGCGCAGTTCGGGCATGTGCCGCGATAGGTGACCGAGACCTCCGAGACCTCGAAGCCGAATCGTTCCGGCTCGGGCAGGGCGCTGATCGGGTCGCTCGCGATGTGGACGTCACGGATCGTGCCGCACTGCGAGCAGACCAGGTGGTGATGGTCGTGGTGGGCGTTGGGGTCGTACCGCTTCGCCCGGCCGTCCGTGCTGACCTCCAGCACCTCGCCGAGCAGCACGAGCTCGCCGAGCGTGTTGTAGACGGTGGCGCGGGAGATCTCCGGCAGCAGCTCGGTCGCCCGCGCGTGCACCTCGTCGGCGGTGTAGTGGACGTGGTCCCCGTCCAGGACCTCGGCGACGACGCGACGCTGTGCGGTCAGCCGCCAGCCGCGTCCCCGGAGTCGTTCGAGCAGGTCACTCATGCCAATCACCCATCAGTCAGATATGAGCCAGGGTACCAGTGGTGGTCCATGACCGGATCGGGTACGGATTTCTCATCCTTCTTGACTTAGACATTGTCCAATGTAAGATCGGTTGCGGCGCAAGCCAAGGGCAGGTATTTACACAGGAGGCGCACGTGTCGGTAGAAAGCAGCACCGGACCGCTGACCACGGAGACCGGTGCTCCGGTCGCGGACAACCAGAACAGCGAGACGGCCGGCATCGGCGGCCCCGGCCTGATTCAGGACCAGCAGCTGATCGAGAAGCTCGCGCACTTCAACCGTGAGCGCATCCCGGAGCGGATCGTGCACGCCCGCGGCGCCGGTGCGTACGGCACGTTCACCGTGACCGCGGACGTGACGAAGTACACCCGCGCGAAGTTCCTCTCCCAGGTCGGCAAGCAGACCGAGACGTTCCTCCGCTTCTCGACCGTCGCGGGCAACCTCGGCGCGGCGGACGCGGTGCGTGACCCCCGCGGCTTCGCGCTGAAGTTCTACACCGAAGAGGGCAACTACGACCTCGTCGGCAACAACACCCCGGTGTTCTTCATCAAGGACGCCATCAAGTTCCCGGACTTCATCCACACCCAGAAGCGCGACCCGTACACCGGCTCGCAGGAGGCGGACAACGTCTGGGACTTCTGGGGTCTGAGCCCGGAGTCCACCCACCAGGTGACCTGGCTCTTCGGTGACCGCGGCATCCCCGCGTCCTACCGCCACATGGACGGCTTCGGCTCGCACACGTTCCAGTGGAACAACGAGGCCGGCGAGGTCTTCTGGGTCAAGTACCACTTCAAGACCGACCAGGGCATCAAGTGCCTCACCCAGGACGAGGCCAACAAGCTCGCCGGTGAGGACCCCGACAGCCACCAGCGGGACCTGCGTGAGTCGATCGAGCGCGGCGACTTCCCGAGCTGGACCGTCGGCGTGCAGATCATGCCTGCCTCGGAGGCGGCGAACTACCGCTTCAACCCGTTCGACCTGACCAAGGTCTGGCCGAAGGCGGACTACCCGGTCATCGAGATCGGCAAGCTGGAGCTGAACCGCAACCCGCAGAACATCTTCGCCGAGGTCGAGCAGTCGATCTTCTCCCCGCACCACTTCGTGCCGGGCATCGGCCCTTCGCCGGACAAGATGCTGCAGGGCCGCCTCTTCGCGTACGGCGACGCCCACCGCTACCGCGTCGGCATCAACGCCGACCACCTGCCGGTGAACCGCCCGCACGCCGCCGAGGCGCGCACCCACGGCCGGGACGGCGCGCTGTACGACGGCCGCCACGCGGGCCAGAAGAACTACGAGCCGAACAGCTTCGGCGGTCCGGTCGAGACCGGCCGTCCGCTGTGGGAGCCGCTGCCGGTCAGCGGTGACTCCGGCAAGACCGCGGCGCCCTCGCACGCCGAGGACGACGACTTCGTGCAGGCGGGCAACCTCTACCGCCTGATGTCGGAGGACGAGAAGGAGCGCCTGGTCAGCAACCTCGCGGGGTTCATCTCGAAGGTCTCGCGCGACGACATCGCGCAGCGCGCCATCGAGAACTTCCGCAAGGCGGACGCGGACTACGGCAAGCGACTGGAGGCCGCGGTCCAGGCCCTGCGCGGCTGACCCGTCACCACTGCGCGGACCGCGTCTTCCGGGGCCCCTTCACCCCGGACAGAGGAGGCCGGCTGCCCTCGGGCGGCCGGCCTCCTCGGCTTTTCCGACGCGCGCCGGCCCGCGCCCGCCCGCGCCGGCCCATGCCGGGCCGCCGTGGGCCAGGCCGCGCCGGCCCGCGTCAGGCCGCAGGGGTCCGCGTCAGGCCAGTATCGCCGTCGCCCGTTCCCGGGCGGTCGAGCGGCAGCGCATGATGTCGCGTACGGACACCACGCCCACCGGCTCCCGGTCGTCCAGGACGATCAAGTGGCGGAAGCCGCCGTGCACCATCGCGGTGGCGGCCTCGTCCAGGGTCCACTCCGGAGCGGCGAAGACCACGTCCGTGGTGGTGTGGGTCCCTGCGGCTTCGTAGTCGGGGTTCTCCCCGGCGCCGAGGGAATTGAGGATGTCGCGCTCGGTGAGAATGCCGAGTCCACCGGCGTCGGCGTCCAGGACGACGGCCGCGCCGACGCGCCGTGCCGCCATCAAGTGTGCTGCCTGCCGGAGAGTGTGTGCGGGCCCGATGGTGAGGACCACCGTGCTCATGGCGTCGCGGACGTACATGGGCATGGAGTGGAGCCACCTCCTTGGTGAGACCCCGCAAAGGACATTCCGGCGCCGGAAGCGCCTGGAGAAAGTTTTCACAAATGCACAAGCGGGGGGATTCTCATGTTCACATGCTCCACGGCGGGCGACAAGGGGCGCGTGAGGACCGGTCTGCCGGTCACGCGCCCCAAAGCGCCGTTTGAAGATCTGCGGGAGTGGCCGCGAGAGGGCGGTCAGTCCCGCAGGTAGGTCAGCAGGTCCTCGTGCAGCAGCCCGTTGGAGGCCGCCGCGTTGCCGCTGTGCGGGCCCGGGGCCCCGTCCAGGCCCGTGAAGCGCCCGCCGGCCTCCTGCACGACCACGGCGCAGGCCGCCATGTCCCAGAGCGACAGCTCCGGCTCGGCGCAGATGTCCACGGAACCTTCGGCCACCATCATGTAGGGCCAGAAGTCGCCGTACGCGCGGGTCCGCCACACCTCCCGCGAGAGGTCCAGGAAGCCGCCCAGCGTGCCGCGCTCCTCCCAGCCGGTGAGCGAGGAGTAGGCGAACGACGCGTCCTGGATGCGCCCGACGCTCGACACCTGGAGACGCTGGGCTGAGGTCAGGCTGCGGCCGGTGTAGGCGCCCAGCCCCTCGGCGGCCCACCAGCGGCGGTGCAGCGCGGGCGCGGAGACCACGCCGACGACCGGACGGTCGCCGCCCTCGCCGCGCTCCATCAGGGCGATCAGGGTGGCCCACACGGGCACCCCGCGCACGTAGTTCTTCGTGCCGTCGATCGGGTCGATGATCCAGCGACGCGGCCCGGACCCCTCGGAGCCGAACTCCTCGCCGAGCACCGCGTCGCGCGGCCGGGCACGTGCGAGGTGGCCGCGGATGAGCTCTTCGGCCGCCTTGTCCGCCTCGCTCACGGGCGTCATGTCCGGTTTCGTCTCGACCTTCAGGTCGAGCGCCTTGAACCGTTCCATGGTCGCGGCGTCCGCGGCGTCCGCGAGGACGTGGGCGAGACGGAGATCATCGTGGTAGTCGGCCATGTGCGAACACTATCTTTCCCGGTACCTGAGCACGGAAAATCCCGCACTCGTCGCGGAACGTGGCGACTTCCGGAAACCCCCTCCGCACCCGTCGGCAGACCTTTGGTCCGGACCCTTGACACCATCTGGTGGGGCGTCAATTCTGTGCGCACACCGGCCATATGGGCGCGACGGCCTGGGAGGCAACGATGCCCGCAGCGCGTGATTCCTTACTGGACGCCGCCTACGCGGCGCTCGAAGTACGGCCCTGGGCAGGCGTCCGGATGGTCGATGTCGCCGCCGCGGCGGGAGTCTCCCGGCAGACCCTCTACAACGAGTTCGGCAGCAAACAGGGGCTCGCCCGCGCCCTGGTGCGCCGCGAGACCGAGGGGTATCTGGCGGGCGTGGAGCGCATCCTGTCCCGGCCCGCGGCGGGCGAGCCGCCCGCCGGCCCCGGACCGGCCGCCGACGCGACGGGCCGGGCGCCGGCGCTGCCCGAAGAAGCCCAGGCCAGGCTGGCCGCGGCGGCCGACTGGACGCTGCGTACCGCCCGCGCCAACCCCCTCGTACGGGCCGTGCTGACCGGCTGCTGGAACGAGCGGCTGCCCTCGCCCGCCGACCAGTCGCTCCCGCTGCCCGTGCCCGGACCCCGCACGGGCTTCCCCGTGGTGCCGCCGCCCGTCGAGGCGCCGCTGCCCGGGCCGAGCGAGCTGGTCGGCCGGTTCAGCGACCGGGCGGTGGCGGCGCTGGAGGCGGACTGGCCCAAGGAGGAGCTGACCGAGCTGGGGACTGCCTGCACAACGGCGGTCCGGCTCACCCTGTCCTGCGTGGTCGCGCCCGCCGATCCCGAGGAGGTCGGGCGGCTGGTCCGCAGCGCGTTCGCGGGCCTGCCGCGCCACCCGGCCGCGCGCTGACCGGTACGTACTGACCGGGAGTACGGGTCAGTGCGCCGAGCCCGAGAACTGCAGCCCGATCGCGCCGGCGATGACCAGCGTGATCGAGATGATCTTCAAGGTCGACACCACGTCGCCGAGGAAGACCATGCCGTACACCGCCGTGCCGGCAGCGCCGAGCCCGGTCCACACCGCGTACGCCGGACCCACGTCCAGCTTCTTCAGGGAGAGGGTCAGCAGGCCGAAGCTGCCGAGCGCGAAGGCGCAGAAGGCGATCGTGGGCCACAGCCGCGTGAAGCCGTGCGAGAGCTTCAGACACACCGCGAAGCCCGTCTCCAGAAGTCCCGCCACCACGACGAGCAGCCACGCCATCAGTTTGCCTCCGTCGGTTCGGTGACCGCTTCGCCCTGTCCTGATGTGATTATGCAGTTACCAAGGGCTCGCGGCAGCCACCTTTTCGCATCGGCCGCCCCGCTCCCGCGGTCCGTCAGTCGCCCTCGCGCCGCTCCCGGGTGGCCAGCAGCCGGCGCAGCGAGTAGAGCCGGGCCGGGTCGGCGTGTCCGTCGGCCACCCACTGATCCAGCGCACAGTCCGGCTCGTCGTGGCTGCAGGCGCGCGGGCACTCCGCGGTGCCCGGTACCAGGTCGGGGAAGGCGTTGATGACCCGCGAGGGGTCGATGTGGTGCAGCCCGAAGGACCGCACGCCGGGCGTGTCGATCACCCAGCCCCGGTCGTCCGGCAGCGGCAGCGCCAGCGCCGAGGTGGTCGTGTGCCGGCCGCGCCCGGTGACCGCGTTGACGTGTCCGGTGGCCCGCTTCCGCGCCGGTACCAGGGAGTTGACCAGCGTGGTCTTGCCCACCCCCGAGTGGCCGACGAAGGCCGTGATCCGGTCGGTCAGCCGCTCGCGCACCCGGTCGGCCGCGGCGCCGTCGGTCAGCTCGTCGCGGTTGGTGACGACGTACGGGACGCCCAGCGCGCCGTAGGACTCCAGCAGCGTGTCCGGTGACGCCAGGTCGGACTTGGTGAGTACGAGCAGCGGTGCCAGCCCCGCGTCGTACGCAGCGACCAGGCAGCGGTCGATCAGCCGGGGCCGCGGCTCGGGGTCGGCGAGCGCGGTGACGATCGCCAGCTGGTCGGCGTTGGCGACCACCACCCGCTCGAACGGATCGTCGTCATCGGCCGTGCGCCGCAGCACGGACGTGCGCGGCTGGACCCGCACGATGCGGGCGAGGGTGTCCTTGGCGCCGGTGAGGTCGCCGACGACCATGACCCGGTCGCCGACCACCACGCTCTTGCGGCCCAGCTCACGCGCCTTCATCGCGGTGACCGCGCGGTCCTCGATCAGGACCGTGATGCGGCCGCGGTCGACCGTGAGGACCAGGCCCTCACTGGCGTCCTCGTGCTTGGGGCGGATGCTCGTACGGGGACGGTTGCCCTTGGGGTTGGGACGTACCCGGATGTCGTCCTCGTCGGGGTGCTTGCCGTAGCGGCGCATGGCGGCGGACTCTCAAGCTCTCCGGGCGGGGACCGCCGGGCTGAGCATGTCCGTCCACATCTCCGGGAAGTCGGGCAGGGTCTTCGCCGTGGTCGCGACGTTCTCCACCTCGACGCCCTTGACGGCCAGGCCGAGCAGCGCGCCGGCGGTGGCCATGCGGTGGTCGTCGTACGTGTGGAAGACGCCGCCGTGCAGCGGGCGCGGCCGGATGTGCAGGCCGTCGGCGGTCTCGGTGACGTCGCCGCCGAGGCCGTTGATCTCCTTGGTGAGCGCCGCGAGCCGGTCGGTCTCGTGCAGCCGCAGGTGGGCGACGCCGCGCAGCACGGACTCGGAGTCCGCGAGGGCCGCGACCGCCGCGATGCCCGGGGTCAGCTCGCCGACCTCGCTCAGGTCGATGTCGATGCCGTGGACGCGACCGCTGCCCTTGAAAGTCAGCCCCTGCTCGGTCAGCTCGCAGGAACCGCCCATTTCGGTGAAGATCTCGCGCAGCGCGTCGCCCGGCTGAGTGGTGTGCTCGGGCCAGTCCGGGATGGTGACCCGGCCGCCGGTGATCAGCGCGGCGGCCAGGAACGGCTGCGCGTTGGACAGGTCCGGCTCGACGATCAGGTCGCGGCCCAGCAGGGCGCCCGGGGTGACCCGCCAGACGTTCGGCTCGCCGCCGGACTCGGGCGTGTCCACCTGCGCGCCGGCGATCCGCAGCATGTCCACGGTCATCCGGATGTGCGGCATGGACGGCAGCGTGTCGCCCACGTGCCGTACCTCCACGCCCTGGTTGAAGCGCGGCGCGGACAGCAGCAGGGCGCTGACGAACTGCGAGGAGGAGGACGCGTCGATCTCGACCCGGCCGCCGTCCAGACCGCCGGTGCCGTGCACCGTCATCGGGAGGGCGCCGCGGTTGTCGTCGTCGATGCGGGCGCCGAGGGCGCGCAGTCCCTCGATGACGCCGCCCAGCGGACGCTCGTACGAACGGGGGTCGCCGTCGAACCGGACCGGGCCGTCGGCCAGCGCCGCGACCGGCGGCAGGAAGCGCATGACCGTACCGGCGTTGCCGACGTCGACGGTGGTGGGGCCGTGCAGGCCCGCGGGGATCACGCGCCATGCCTCGCCGGTGCCGTCGGGCTCGCCGGCGGGGGAGGAGTTGGAGGAGATGGTCTCCTCGATGCCCACGCCCATGGTGCGCAGCGCCTGGGCCATCAGGAGGGTGTCGCGGGAGCGCAGCGGGCGGCGCAGCCAGCCGGGCTCGGAGGAGAGCGCGGCCAGGACCAGGCCACGGTTGGTGACCGACTTGGAACCGGGCACGGTGACGGTCGCGTCGACCGCCCCGGGAGCGGTGGGGGCCGGCCAGAGGGCGGAGTGTGCGGGGCTCTCGGTCATGTAGCTCACTTTAATGGCTCACCAGAGGTGCGGATCTTGATCAAATGGGGTGCAACCTGTACGAAACATGGCACTGGTAAAGCGGCGCCGCGTATGTCTCACCTGCGGCAGCCACCGGCTCACAGCTGCAGCAGCCACCGGCCGCCGCCGATCAGCGAGCAGAGCGCCACCACGTGGAAGAGGCCGAGCCAGACCGCGGCCGGCACGTTCGTCAGGCGGGCGAGCTGATCCGGGTCGGAGTCCACGCGGCCTCCGGAGCGTCTGCGCTTCCCCTGGATCTCGAACGGCGGCCGCACCCCGCCCAGCAGCAGGAACCACACCACCGCGTACGCGAACGCCGCCTGCACCTCCGCGGTGGTCAGCCAGGAGACCAGGAAGAACGCGGCGCCGGCGAGCACCACCGTGAGGACGCCGTACGCGTTCCGCGTCATCACCAGCATCGCCAGCAGCAGGGCCGTCGCGCCCCACAGCAGGGCCGTGATGTGGCCGGCGGCGAGCAGCGCGGCACCGGCCAGGCCGAGCAGCGAGGGGGCCGTGTAGCCGGCCGCTGCGGTCAGGATCATGCCGAGGCCGTGCGGCTTGCCACGGCTGACGGTCAGCCCGGAGGTGTCCGAGTGCAGCCGGATGCCGTCCAGCTTCCGGCCGCTCAGCAGGGCCACGAGGCCGTGCCCGCCCTCGTGCGCGATCGTGATGGCGTTACGGGATATCCGCCAGGCGCTGTAGGGGAGCACCACCGCCAGTGCGACCACGGCCGTGGCCAGGACCAGCCAGAACGACGGATCGGGCTGTGTGGCGAAAACCCGGTCCCATACGTCGGTGATGTGGTCGGTGTCCATCTCTCCCCTTGCTGTGCCATGGCACTGTGGCATACATGTGCGGACGGTATGCGGCGAGCAGGCGGCCCGAGGATCTGGTGGGGATCTTCGAGGTCGAGAAGTGGGAGCCCGAGGAAACCCTGGCACCCGACTGGAATGTCGCCCCCACCAAGAACGTCTACGCGGTGCTCGAACGCCCCGTCAAAGACGCCGAGGAGCGGCGACCGGTTCGCCAGCTGCGGCCTTTGAAGTGGGGCCTGGTGCCGTCGTGGGCGAAATCACCCGACGTCGGCGTGAAGATGATCAACGCCAGGGCGGAGACGGTCCACGAGAAGCCGTCCTTCAGGCGGCCCTTCGCGGCCCGCCGCTGCCTGCTCCCCGGCGACGGCTATTTCGAGTGGGTGACGGGTTCCGGGGAGCGGCAGCTGGAGGAGCAGGGGCGCAAGAAGCGCGCCCGCAAGCAGCCGTACTTCGTCACGCCGGCCGACGGCGCCGTGATGGCGATGGCCGGGCTGTACGAGTTCTGGCGCGACCCGACGCTGCCGCCGGACCACCCGCAGGCGTGGTGGGCGACCTGCACGGTGGTCACCACGGCCGCCGAGACCACGCCGCTGGCCGGCGCGTCCGGTGCCGCGGGCCCGCGGTCGCTCGCCGACATCCACCCCCGGATGCCGCTGGTCCTGCCGCCGGACCGCTGGGACGCCTGGCTGGACCCGGCCACCACGGACATCGAGGAGCTGCGCGAGCTGCTCGCGCCGCCGCCCGCCGGGATGATGCGCGCCTACCCCGTCTCCACGGAGGTCAGCAACGTCCGCAACAACAGCCCCGAACTGGTGAAGGAGCTGGCGGCGCCCGAGGAGGAAACGCTCTTCTGACCGTGCCGTGCGGGCGCCGCCGCCGGGGCAGGATGGCCCCATGAGTGAGAGCGAGACGGTCGGCACACCGGCGGGCGAGGCCCGGATCACCTGGCACCACGCCCAGGACGCACGCACGGTGCTCGCCGTGAGCCACGGCGCGGGCGGCGGCATCGAGGCGCGGGACCTGGCGGCGCTAGCCGCGGCGCTGCCGGAGCGCGGCGTCACGGTCGCGCTCGTCGAGCAGCCCTGGCGGGTGGCGGGCAAGAAGCTGGCGCCCGCGCCGAAGACCCTGGACGCGGCCTGGACGGCGCTGTGGCCCGCGCTGCGGAAGCCCGGGCTGCCGGTCGTCGCGGGCGGGCGCAGTGCCGGGGCGCGGGTGGCCTGCCGTACGGCGCACGAACTCGGCGCGCACGCCGTCCTCGCCCTGAGCTTCCCGCTGCACCCGCCGGGCAAGCCCGAGAAGTCCCGTGCCGACGAGCTCACCGGCGCCGGCGTGCCCACCCTGGTCGTCCAGGGCGGCCGCGACCCCTTCGGGCGCCCCGAGGAGTTCCCCGAGGGCACCGAGATCGTCGAGGTGCCGCACGCCGATCACGGCTTCGCCGTGCCCAAGAAGGCCCCCATCGGCCAGGACGAGGCCCTCATGCTGATCGTGGAGGCGGCCGCCGAGTGGCTCGTCGGGCTGCCCGACTGACCGGCGCGGCCTTCCGGAGGGACACGGGAATGCACGGCGCCCCCGCCCTGTTGTCGGTGGCGTAGGCAGGTACGCACGAGGAATGGGAGTCCACCGCATGGGGATCGCATGCCCGGCCCGACCGCAGGGCTCCAGCTGGACTGTGCCGGAGCCGGCGCAGCTCCACGCGGGACACCACGTCACGGCTGGAGCGGCGGTGGTACGGGATCGTCGTCTATTCTCCGATTCGAGCGGATCCGCATCCGGATCCGGCACGGTGTTGGAGGAGGTGGGTCCGGTCACCGGTACCGACGCAGGGACCGACGGCACGGCACAAGGACGTAACGAGGGCCGAGCGGAGGCTGCCCGTACGGAGACGAAGGGCGAGTCGGAGACCGAGCGCAATGCGCGTTTCGAGCGCGACGCACTCACTTTCCTGGACCAGATGTACTCCGCCGCGCTGCGCATGACGCGCAATCCCGCGGACGCCGAGGACCTGGTACAGGAGACGTATGCCAAGGCGTACGCGTCCTTCCACCAGTTCCGTGAGGGCACCAACCTCAAGGCGTGGCTGTACCGCATCCTGACCAACACCTTCATCAACTCCTACCGCAAGAAGCAGCGGGAGCCGCAGCGCAGCGCGGCCGAGGAGATCGAGGACTGGCAGCTGGCGCGCGCCGAGTCGCACATGTCGACCGGACTGCGCTCCGCCGAGTCGCAGGCGCTGGACCACCTGCCGGACTCCGACGTGAAGGAAGCCCTGCAGGCGATTCCCGAGGAATTCCGCATAGCGGTGTACCTCGCGGACGTGGAGGGGTTTGCCTACAAGGAGATCGCCGACATCATGGGAACTCCCATCGGCACGGTGATGTCCCGCCTGCACCGTGGCCGCCGACAGCTGCGCGGCATGCTCGAGGACTACGCCCGGGACCGCGGGCTGGTCCCGGCCGGAGCGGGCGCTGCGACGACGGAGTCGCACGATCGGAAAGGCTCCACATCATGAGCTGCGGAGACCCGCACGAGACGGACTGCTCCCAGGTCCTTGACCACCTGTACGAGTATCTCGACCGCGAGATGCCGGACGGGGAGTGCACGAAGTTCGAGGAGCACTTCGACGAGTGCTCGCCCTGCCTGGAGAAGTACGGCCTCGAACAGGCGGTCAAGAAGCTCGTCAAGCGCTGCTGCGGCCACGACGACGTCCCCACCGACCTGCGCTCGAAGGTCATGGGACGGATCGAGCTGATCCGGTCCGGCGAGGCCGTGCCCGAGAAGAGCGTGCTGGAACAGGCGCAGGAATCGGCGGCCGCCGAGGGACCCGGGCACCAGGCCGGACCGACCGAAACCGATGCACGCACCGAGGCGGCGCGCGCCGAATAACGCGCCGGGTCACTCCATCGGGTGAGGGCGGGCGGACGAGCCCCACCCAATCCCCGGATGCGCCCGCACGCGCCGCCCACGCCTTCTAAGCTCACCGGACCTGAAGCGACACGCTCGGTGCGGGGAGGAGGGCGCCATGCGGCAGCTGCCCGTGGGCGCGTACGCGTACATCGGATGTGCTGTCCTGGCGGCGGCCGGCTGTGCCGCCCCCGCCGCCCTGCCCGCCGCGGGCACGCCTTGGCCCACCGTGGCCCTGCTCGCCGTGCTCTACGCCGCCTGCGAGCGGATGCGCAACTGCCCGCTGACCGGTGGCCGCACCTCGGCCGGCGGCGCGCCGGGGCACGGCGACGGCATGCCGCCCCGGTGGGGCTGCCCCGTGCTGCTCGCCGGGGTCTTCCTGCTGCCGCCCGCCGCTGCCGCCCTGGTGGTCCTCCCCGGCGCGCTCCTCTCCGGTACCGCGGAGCGCTCCGCCGCCGCCCGCCGCGTCTGGCACGCCGCCGAACTGGCCCTGGCCGCCTGGGCCGCGGCGCAGGTCTTCGGCGCGGGCGGCAGCCGCGCCGTCCTCACCCCCGAATTCCCCTACGCGCTGCTGCCCGCCGCGGCCGCCACGACGGCCTTCTGCGCCGTCCTGGCGGTCCTGGACGGCGGCGTCCTCGTCGCCGCCGAGCGGCACTCGCCGCGCACCGCCTGGCGCGGCCTGCTGCTCCGCTCGCTCGCCCCGCACCTGGTGCACGGCCTGGCCGGGCTGATGATGGCCGTCCTCTGGCGCAGCTCCTACGGGCCCGCCGCCGCGCTCCTGGTCCTGCTGCCCATGTACATCTCCTGCTGGGTCTTCGCGCAGTACCACCGCGAGCGCGCGGCGCACCAGGCCACCATCCGCGCCCTCGTGCAGGCCGTCGACCTCAAGGACCGCTACACCCGCGGCCACAGCGAACGCGTCGGCCGCGCCTCGGTGATGATCGCCCGCGAGCTGGGCATGGCCGAGGACCGCCTCGAAGTACTGCGCTTCGCCGGCATCCTGCACGACGTCGGCAAGCTCGGCGTGCCCACCCGACTGCTCCAGAAGGACGGCCCGCTCACCTCCGAAGAGCGCCG
Organism: Streptomyces sp. NPDC026301; assembly: GCF_055567935.1. Lineage (NCBI taxonomy): Bacteria > Bacillati > Actinomycetota > Actinomycetes > Kitasatosporales > Streptomycetaceae > Streptomyces > Streptomyces sp. NPDC026301. The sequence continues at coordinate 159,086 of NZ_JBVHPN010000009.1, forward strand.
CGTCATCGAACTGCACCCGGAGTACGGCCACGAGATCGTCCGCGGCATCGGATTCCTCGGCGAGGCCAGGGCCGCGATCCTGCACCACCACGAACGCATGGACGGCAAGGGCTACCCGTACGGCCTCCGGGGGCGCGAGATCCCCGAATTCGCCCGGGTGGTCGCGGTCGCCGACGCCTTCGACGCGATGACCTCCACCCGCTCCTACCGCCGCGCCCGCCCGGTCGCCGCCGCCGTCGCCGAGCTGCGCCGCAGCGCGGGCGCCCAGCTCGACCCGCGCATGGTCCGCGCCCTGGTCGCCGCGCTCGCCCGGCACGGCTGGCAGCCCGAGGTCGTCACCGCCGGCGCCGACGGGCCCGCCCTGCCGCCGCCCCGGCGCGCGGGCGTCCCGCTCCGCAGGCGCTCGGCCCCGGCGGCCGTACCCGCGCCCGGTACCGCCGCCGCGGCGCCGCACCCCCGCGCCGCCAAGGGCGAGCGGTGAGCGGCGCCGCGCCGCGGACCGCAGCGGCGGGCCACGCCGACCCGCCCGCCGTCCCGCACCGCACCGGCGCCCCCCGTGCCGTCGCCCTCGTCCACACCGCGGCCGGCGCCCTCGCCTGCCTCGCGCTGGGCCACACCCTCTGGCACGGCCTCGCCGACCCCGGTATCGCCCTCGCCTTCGGCGCCCTGATAGCGGTCGGTGAGCTGGCCCGCTGGGGCGCGGGGCCGCCCGCGCGCGGCGGCGCGGGCGCGCTGCCCGGCGACCGCGAGAGCGCCCCGCTCGGCGTCGCCGGAGCCCTGGCCTACGCCCTGCTCGGTGAGGTCGGCGGGCGGCCCACCTCGCACGGCGTCCTGCAGACCGTCGCCGTCGTCGTCGCGGCAGGGCTCATCGGCCTCGTCCCCCATGTGGCGCTCGGCCGGGGCCCGGCCCTGGACCACATCGCCCGCCGCGTCCTCACCGTCGGCTTCGCCGCGACCTGCTTCCAGCCCCTGTACACCACCGGCCGGCTGGCCGCCTGGATCGGCGACGGCACGTACTACACCTGCTACCTCCTCGGCATCCTCGTGCTCACCGCCCTGTGCGACGCCGTGCTCGCCGCGGCCCTGGCCAGGGCCCGTACCGGCTGGCCGTACGGCCCCCTGCTCCGCGACGAGCTGCGCGCCCTCCTCGGCATCGGCTCCGCGATCTGCGCGACGGGCCTGGTCATCGCCCTGGCCACCGCCGTCGCCGGCCTGTGGGCGCTGCCCGTCTTCTGCCTGCCGCTTCTCCTCACCCAGTTCTCCTTCCGCCGCTACGCCGCCGTCCGCGCCACGTACCGGCAGACCATCGCCTCCCTCGCCCGCGCCACCGAGATCGCCGGCTACACCCCGCAGGGCCACGCCCGCCGGGTCGCCGTCCTCAGCCGCGCCGTCGGCCGGGAACTGGGCCTCGGCGAGGCCGACTTGAGCGTCCTGGAGTACGCGGCGCTGATGCACGACATCGGGCAGCTGTCCCTGGTGGACCCGGTGACCGGCGGCGCCACCGCCGGCCTGCCGTCCGCCGAGCAGCGCAGGATCGCCCTGCTCGGCGGGGCCGTCGTCCGCCAGACCGGGGTGCCCGCCGAGGTGGCGGTGATCGTCGAGCGGCAGGCCGATCCCTTCCGGGAGCAGCCGCTGCCCGCCCGTATCGTGCGCACCGTGAACGCCTACGACGACCTCGCGGGCGGGGACGGCGGCCCCGGGGGCACGCTGCGTGCCCTGGAACGGCTCCGCCTGTCGACCGCACAGGACTTCGAACCCCGTGTGGTGGAGGCCCTCGCCCGAGTGCTCTCCCGGCCCCTCGGGCCCGCCTGACCGGCCCTTCCCGCCGTGCGCGCGGTGCCCACAGGGGTAGCCGTCACGTATCGGGGTACCGGTTCAAGGTCACAGAACCGATGGGTAATGAGCGGCCTCGGATATGGGCATGGTTGGATGCGAAGGAGGCCCCGGGGAGCGGGGCCGAGGGGGCTGCGCGAGGCAAGGAGCAGCAGGGGGCGCCGGTCATCGGGCTGAGCCCGGCGGCAAACTGTGGCAGGTTGTCGAGTGAGCCCTCGGCCGTCCACCGGACGGCACCAAGGAAGCAATCGGCAGGCGGGAATCGTGAAGATCTTCGGCAAGGTACGGCACCGGCCCTCCGCCTCGTGGCGGCAGGCGACCGACCGCGCTTTCACGCTGATCGGCGACGGCCGTTACGAGGACGCGGGCGCGCTGCTCACCCGCGCCGCCGACATGGAGCCGTGGCTGTCGGAGTCCTGGTTCAACCTCGCCCTGCTGCACAAGTTCCGGCACGACTGGGAGCAGGCGCGCACGGCCGGACTGCGCGCCGTCGCCCTCCTGGAGCGCGAGGCCGGAGCCCCCGACTGGTGGAACGTGGGCATCGCGGCCACCGCCCTGCAGGACTGGCCGCTGGCCCGGCGCGCCTGGCAGGCGTACGGCCTGCACGTCCCCGGCGAGGGCGCGCCCTCCGGAGAGCCGCGCGGCATGCAGCTGGGCAGCGCCGCGGTCCGCCTCTCGCCCGAGGGCGAGGCCGAGGTCGTCTGGGGCCGCCGGCTGGACCCCGCCCGCATCGAGGTGCTCTCCATCCCGCTGCCGTCCTCCGGGCGCCGCTGGGGCGAGGTGGTGCTGCACGACGGCGTACCGCACGGCGAGCGCACGACCACGGCCGGGCCCTCCTACCCCGTCTTCGACGAGATCGAGCTGTGGGCGCCCTCGCCGGTGCCCACCTGGGTCGTCCTCCTCGAGGCCGCCGGCGAGGCCGACCGGGACGCCCTCGAGCGGCTGGCCGCGGACGCCGGGTACGCCGCCGAGGACTGGTCCTCCTCCGTCCGCCTGCTGTGCCGCACGTGCTCCGAGAGCCGGATGCCCAGCGACGAGGGCGAGGGCGAGCACCTGGACCCGCACGACCACAGCGAGCCCGGCCATCCGGGCCCGCTCGGGCACCGCACGGCCGGCTCCGGCTCCCTGTGGGTGCCCGAGCGTGAGTGCGGCATCGCCGCGCCCGCCGGGCTGGTGCGCGGCCTGCTGGACGGCTGGGTGGCCGACAGCCCGGACACCCGCGAGTGGCGGGACCTCGAAGAGGTCTGCTGAGCCGCCACGAGCTGTGTCGGCGGGCGCACGGCGGGCCCCCGTACCCTGTACGGGCAGCTAAGAAGAATCTTTGCGGAACATCGCGGAAGGCGTGCGGCGGACATGGCGCAGCAAACTGGGTTTGATCAGGACGGCGATCAGCAGGTGGACACCGAGTTCATCGACGACGTGACCGACGCGGACGCGCGCGAGAAGGCGTACCGCGAGCGCGGCACCTCCCGCCCGATCACCGTGGTCGGCAATCCGGTGCTCCACAAGGAGTGCAAGGACGTCACCGCGTTCGACGACGAGCTCGCGCGGCTCGTCGACGACATGTTCGCCTCCCAGCGCACCGCCGAGGGCGTGGGCCTGGCCGCCAACCAGATCGGCGTCGACCTGAAGGTCTTCGTCTACGACTGCATGGACGACCAGGGCGTACGCCACGTCGGCGCGGTCTGCAACCCGGTCCTGGACGAGCTGCCGGCCGACCGCCGGGTGCTGGACGACTCCAACGAGGGCTGCCTGTCGGTCCCCGGCGCCTACGCCGAGCTCCCGCGGCCCGACTACGCGGTGGTGCGCGGCCAGGACATCGAGGGCAACGCCATCGCCGTCGAGGGCACCGGCTACTTCGCGCGCTGCCTGCAGCACGAGACGGACCACCTGTACGGATACCTCTACATCGACCGCCTCTCCAAGCGCGACCGCAAGGACGTCCTGAAGCAGATGGCAGAGGGCGAACCGCGCTACCCGGTCGTCGCCAACGACTGACGCCCCGCGTACATCCGGCGCCGCCCCCGAACGGAACACCCGTTCGGGGGCAGCGCGGTTTCCGGCAGCCGTGCCAGAAGTCCGGCAGCCGTTCTAGAACTCGTCGTCGAAGGAGACCGAGCCCTCGACCGCCACCTGGTACGCCGAGGCGCGGCGCTCGAAGAAGTTGGTCAGCTCCTGGACGTTCTGCAGCTCCATGAAGGAGAACGGGTTCTCCGAGCCGTACACCGGTGCGAAGCCGAGCCGCTGCAGCCGCTGGTCGGCCACGCACTGCAGGTACTCCCGCATCGACGCCGTGTTCATGCCCGGCAGGCCGTCGCCGCACAGGTCCTCGGCGAACTGCAGCTCGGCCTCCACGGCCTCCTTCAGCATGTCGGTGACCTGCTGCTCCAGCTCCGCGTCGAACAGCTCCGGCTCCTCCTCGCGGACGGTGTCCACGACGGAGAACGCGAAGTTCATGTGCATGGTCTCGTCGCGGAAGACCCAGTTCGTCCCCGTCGCCAGGCCGTGCAGCAGGCCCCGCGAGCGGAACCAGTACACGTAGGCGAACGCACCGTAGAAGAACAGCCCCTCGATGCAGGCCGCGAAGCAGATCAGGTTCAGCAGGAAGCGGCGGCGGTGGGCCTTGGTCTCCAGCCGGTCGATCTTCTCGACGGAGTCCATCCAGCGGAAGCAGAACTGCGCCTTCTCGCGGATGGACGGGATGCTCTCGACGGCGGCGAACGCGTCGGCGCGGTCGTCCGGGTCGGGCAGGTACGTGTCCAGCAGCGTCAGATAGAACTGGACGTGCACGGCCTCCTCGAAGAGCTGCCGGCTCAGGTAGAGCCGCGCCTCGGGGGAGTTGATGTGCTTGTAGAGAGTGAGGACCAGGTTGTTCGACACGATCGAGTCGCCGGTCGCGAAGAAGGCGACCAGCCGGCCGATCAGGTGCTGCTCGCCCGGCGACAGCTTGGCGAGGTCGGCCACGTCGGAGTGGAGGTCGACCTCCTCCACGGTCCAGGTGTTCTTGATCGCGTCGCGGTAGCGGTCGTAGAAGTCCGGGTACCGCATCGGACGCAGCGTCAGCTCGAAGCCCGGGTCGAGGAGGTTCTTGTGCGTCGCGCCGACGGTGTGGGTGGCGGCGGCGCTCTCGGGTGCGGTGGTCATTACTGGCATGCCTCGCAGGACTCGGGGTTCTCCAGGGAGCAGGCGATCGCCTCGGGGTCGGTCGCCTGCTGGGGTACGGGGGCGGCGGCGGCCGTGCCGCGCGCGGACTGCGCGATCCGGGTCGCCGGGCGGGACCGCAGGTAGTACGTGGTCTTGATGCCGCGCTTCCACGCGTAGGCGTACATCGAGCTGAGCTTGCCGATGGTGGGCGCCGCCATGAAGAGGTTCAGGGACTGGCTCTGGTCCAGGTAGGGAGTGCGGTCGGCGGCCATGTCGATCAGCGCGCGCTGCGGGACCTCCCAGGCCGTGCGGTACAGCGCGCGGACGTCCTCCGGCACCCATTCCAGGTCCTGGACCGAGCCGTTGGCCTCGCGCAGCGCGTCACGGGTCCGCGCGTCCCACAGGCCCAGCGCCTTGAGCTCCTCGATCAGGTACGCGTTGACCTGCAGGAACTCCCCGCTCAGCGTCTCGCGCTTGAAAAGGTTGGAGACCTGCGGCTCGATGCACTCGTACACGCCCGCGATGGAGGCGATGGTCGCGGTGGGGGCGATCGCCAGAAGGAGTGAGTTTCGCATGCCGGTCGCCGCGATACGGGTGCGCAGCGCGGCCCAGCGGTCGGCCCAGCGGGGCTCGGCATTGGGGTAGTGGTCGGGGTGCAGCACGCCGCGGGCGGTGCGGGTCGCCGCCCAGTTCGGGTGCGGGCCGTGCCGCTCGGCGAGGTCGGCGGACGCCTCGTACGCGGCGAGCATGATCCGCTCGGAGATACGGGTGGACAGCTCGCGCGCCTCGGGGGAGTCGAACGGCAAGCGCAGCCGGAAGAACACGTCCTGGAGGCCCATCAGGCCCAGTCCCACCGGTCGCCAGCGGGAGTTGGACGCGCCGGCCTGCTCGGTCGGGTAGAAGTTGATGTCCACGACGCGGTCGAGGAAGGTGACGGCCGTCCGGACCGTGGCGTCCAGCTTGGCCCAGTCCAGCTCGCCGTCCGCGCCCAGGTGCGCGGCGAGGTTGACGGAGCCGAGGTTGCAGACGGCCGTCTCGCCGTCGTCCGTGACCTCCAGGATCTCCGTGCACAGGTTCGAGGAGTGCACGACCCGGCCCGGCTCGGCGGTCTGGTTCGCGGTGCGGTTGGCGGCGTCCTTGAAGGTCATCCAGCCATTGCCGGTCTGCGCCAGGGTCCGCATCATGCGGGCGTACAGCGTCCGCGCGGGGACGGCCTTGATCGCTTTTCCGTCGGCCTCCGCCTGCCGGTACGCGGCGTCGAACTCCGCGCCCCACAGGTCCACCAGCTCCGGCGCGTCCGCCGGCGAGAACAGCGACCAGTCCTGGTCCGCCTCGACCCGGCGCATGAACTCGTCCGGGATCCAGTGCGCGATGTTCAGGTTGTGCGTACGCCGCGCCTCCTCACCGGTGTTGTCGCGCAGCTCCAGGAACTCCTCGATGTCCGCGTGCCAGGTCTCCAGATACACGCAGGCGGCGCCCTTGCGGCGGCCGCCCTGGTTCACCGCGGCGACACTCGCGTCGAGGGTCCGCAGGAACGGCACGATGCCGTTGGAGTGCCCGTTGGTGCCGCGGATCAGCGAACCGCGGGCGCGCACCCGGGAGTACGAGAGGCCGATGCCGCCCGCGTGCTTCGAGAGGCGCGCGACCTGGTGGTAGCGGTCGTAGATCGAGTCCAGCTCGTCCAGCGGCGAGTCCAGCAGATAGCAGGAGGACATCTGCGGGTGGCGGGTGCCGGAGTTGAAGAGCGTGGGGGAGGAGGGCAGGTAGGAGAGCGTGCTGGTCAGCGCGTACAGCGCGGCGACGTCCTGGACGGCGCGGTCCGAGTGGTCCTCGGCCAGGCCGCAGGCCACGCGCAGCAGGAAGTGCTGCGGGGTCTCGATGACCTTGCGGGTGATCGGGTGCCGGAGGAGGTAGCGGGAGTAGACCGTGCGCAGGCCGAAGTAGCCGAAGCGGTCGTCGGCGCCGTCCTGGAGGGCCGCCTCGACCAGCGCGTCCAGCGTGGCGGCGTGCGTCCGGACGAACTCCGCCGTGCCGTCGGCGATCAGACCCTCGCGGTGCCCCGTGGCGACCGAGGCGGCGAAGCCCGTCGCGCCCTGGCTCGCGGCCTCCTCGGCGACCGCGGCGGTCAGCAGCCGGGCGGCCAGCTTGGAGTACTGCGGCTCATCGCCGATCAGCCCGGCCGCGGCCTCCATCGCCAGCTCGCGCAGCTCCGCCGCGTCCGAGCCGGCGTGCCGGCCGCGCAGCGCGGCCGCGGCGACCTTGCCCGGGTCGGTGGCCGGCAGGTCGGCGGTGAGGTCGGTCAGGGTGCGCAGCAGGGCCGTACCGGGGCCGTCGTCGGGCCGCGCGGTCGTCGCCCGCGCCTCCTGTGCCGCCCGCTTCTCCTGTGCCGCCTGCGCCTCTTGTGCTGACTCCGCTGGCGCGATGGTCACCTTGTGCTCTCCTCACTCGGCTGGGGCCGGGGGAGGGCGGTCGGAGGCGTACGGGCAGCCGCGCCGGAGCCCTGCCGGGCACGCGGGCACACCACGCAGCGTCCACCGGCCCATCCCACGGAGCCCGGACGTCTCGACGCCCGCACCGGAACGGATACGGACGTACCGTCGGCAGGTCCTCGGACTCGGCGAGCGCGGCACAAATGCCCACTCAGCACACCGTTGCGGGACAGTTCCGGATTCGCACCGGATTCCCCTGCGGCGACAGCGAGCACGAGCATACATCTTGTGTCGCCCCGCGCGAGCGTTCCCATATCTTGTGTCGCGACGCTGCTGTCCGTGCAGCCGTACGCACGGATGGTCACCCCTGCGAAGGCGTCAGCTCCCGGGCGAACGTCAGCAGCGGGCCGGCGTCCGGTATCGGATGCCAGTCGCGGTCCGGGGTCCGCGTGAACCCCAGGCGACGGTAGATGCGGTGCGCGCTGAGCATCGAGCGCTGGGAGGACAGCACGAGACGTGCGCAGCCCTCGGTCTCCCGCGCACGTTCCAGACACGCGCGCACCAGCGCCTCGCCCGCGCCTCTGCCGCGTGCCTCCTTCGCGACCGCCAGCATCCGGAACTCCGCCTCGCCCGGCCGCGCGATGTCCGCCCACGGACCGCCCGCCGGCACGAACGTCACCCCGCCCAGCACCTCGCCGTCCGCCACGGCCACCAGCACCTCCGCCTCGGCGGCCCGCCGCGCCACGTCCCGCAGCAGGGGCAGATAGCCGTCGTCCTCCCCGAAGTCGAGCAGCCCGTCACCGAGATACGCCTGGGCCGTGATCTCGCCCAGCCACGCGTGCTCCTCCGTACGTATCCGCCTGACCACGATGTCCATGGGATCCATGCGCTCAGTGTGCACCGGGGGTACGACAACGGGCCGCCGGTTTCCACCGGCGGCCCGTCGGCCGTCATGAGCTCAGGCGGGACTCTGCGGTCACGACCTAGTGGGCGGCGCCCGCCGTGGCCGGCGGCAGGTCCACCTGGACGCCCTTGTCACCGGCGTCCGCCGTGTAGTCCTCGGGCGAGGTCTCGTCGATGCCGGCAGGGGCCTTCACGGCCCGCAGGACGACCGTCAGGACCACCGTCACCAGGACGTTGAGCACGAACGCGGTCAGGCCGATGTAGCCGATCTCGCCGATCCCGGGGATCTCCGCGTTCGAGCCGCCGAAGTGCTTCTGCGTGGGGCTCGCCACGCCGTACGCCGCGACCGTGCCGTACACCATGCCGACCGCCCAGCCGGCGAGCAGCGCCCAGCGGTGGAACCAGCGGGTGAACAGGCCGCCCACCAGCGCCGGCATGGTCTGCAGGATCCAGATGCCGCCCAGCAGCTGGAAGTTGATCGCCACCGTCTTGTCCATCGTCAGGACGAACGCCAGCGCGCCGACCTTCACCAGCAGCGACACCAGCTTGGCGACCTTGTGCTCCTGCGCGGGCGTGGCGCCCGGCTTGAGGAAGTCCTTGTAGATGTTGCGGGTGAAGAGGTTCGCCGCGGCGATCGACATGATCGCGGCGGGCACCAGCGCGCCGATGCCGATCGCGGCGAACGCCACGCCCGTGAACCAGTCGGGGAACATGTTCTCGAACAGCTGCGGGATCGCCAGCTGCCCGTTCTGCACCTTGATCCCGGCCGCGATCGCCATGAAGCCCAGCAGCGCGAGCAGGCCGAGCATCAGCGAGTACAGCGGCAGGATGGTGGTGTTGCGGCGGATCACGTTACGGCTGCGCGAGGAGAGCGTGGCCGTGATCGAGTGCGGGTACATGAACAGCGCCAGCGCCGAGCCGAGCGCCAGCGTCCCGTACGCCCACTGCGCGTTGGGGCCGCTCGCCAGCTCGCCGCGCGGCTTGCCGGTGGCCGGGTTCGTCTGCGCGAAGGCGTCGCCCGCCGTGTGGAAGATGTGCTCGAAGCCGCCCAGCTTGATCGGGATGTAGATGATCGCCACCGCGATGACGAGGTAGATCAGGCCGTCCTTGACGAACGCGATCAGCGCGGGCGCGCGCAGCCCGGAGGAGTAGGTGTACGCGGCCAGCACGCCGAAGGCGATCAGCAGCGGCAGGTCCTTGATGAACCAGTTCGTGCTCTCGCCGCCGCCGACGCCCATCACGTCCAGGACCGCCTGGATGCCCACGAGTTGCAGCGCGATGTACGGCATCGTGGCGAGGATGCCGGTGAGCGCGACGGCCAGCGACAGGGCCTTGGAGCCGAAGCGGCCGCGCACGAAGTCCGAGGTGGTGACGTACCCGTGCTTGTGCGACACCGACCACAGCCGCGGCAGGAACGTGAAGATCAACGGGTAGACGAGGATCGTGTACGGCACGGCGAAGAAGCCGGCCGCCCCCGCCGCGTAGATCGCCGCGGGCACGGCGACGAAGGTGTACGCGGTGTAGAGGTCGCCGCCCAGCAGGAACCACGTCACCCACGTACCGAAGCTGCGGCCGCCCAGGCCCCACTCGTCGAGGTTGTCGGACTGGTCGGCCCTGCGCCAGCGGGCGGCCAGGAAGCCCATGACCGTCACGGCGATGAAGAAGAAGATGAAGACGGCCAGCGCGATGCCGTTCACGCCGCCGGTCGCGTCCGCCGCGAGCGCGCTTCCGGCCGGGATGGTCGGGGTGGCCGGGGCGACCGAGGTGGCCAGGAAGTTCGTTGCCGTGGTCATCACTTCGACGCACCGTCCTTACGGGCGCGAAGCCCGCGCTGCTCACGCTGCACGAGCTTGTACGCGGTCATCGTCAGCGCCGTCGAGATCAGCACCCACAGCATCTGGTACCAGTAGAAGAACGGGATGCCGATCAGCGTCGGTTCGACCTTCGCGTACGAACTCACCCAGAGCATCGCCACGAACGGAGCGAGCAGGCAGAGGCCGGCCACCACGCGCGTGGGCGTGACGATCGGCCCGGAACGGGGTGTTTCGGCTGGCTCTGACATATCCGCTGCTCCATCCCTGGCGATCACATATGTAAGGCCAGGAAATCTAAGCGCCCAAAGCTCCCGCCGTCACCAGCTGTCCGCATATCGGTACGGAAACGGTTTGGGTGGCGGGGGCGGGAGGGGGCGGGGCGGCGTGGGGGCTGCGCTTCGGGGGGGCTCCCCCCCGCCCCCACCCCACCCCCACCGCCTCCTCCTCAGCCGCCCCCCCGCTCAGCAGCAGCGGAAGCCCGAGCGGGGGTCGGCCTCCTGCGCGTCCGTCCTGCGGCGCTCGAACTCGGCGCGGGTGGGCACCGGGGCGTCCGGGGCGTGCCGGCGGAGATGCTCGACGTACCGGTCGTACGCCGACTCGCCGGTCAACTCCCGTACGTACCACCGGACCCCGCGCCCCCACCGGGCCACCGTGGCCACCCACCGGACCCCGCGCCCCCACCCAGCCGCCGTGCCCGCCCACCGGGCCATCCCGGCCGCCCACCGGGGCGTTCCGTGTGCCGTCCGTGCCGGGCCGCTCACCTCCTCGCCTCCGCGTTCCCGGCCGCCGCCAGCTCCGCCTTCTCCTCCGGTGTGGCCATCAGGCCGGCCGGGGCGACGAGGCGCGAGGCGACGTACGGGGCTTCGTGCAGCGGGGTCGCGTCCGGCGTGCGGAGGTGGCGTATGCACATGCGGGCCGCGTCGGCGATCACCACCACGATCAGCAGGGCCAGTACCGCCGACAGCACCCCGTCCACCGTGGAGTTGGTGACGACCGTGTGCATGTCGTCCATCGTCTTCGCGGGCGGCAGCACCTTCCCGGCGTCGATCGCGTCCTGATAGACCCCGCGCTGCGTGAAGAACCCCACCTTCGGGTCGCCGGAGAACACCTTCTGCCAGCTCGCGGTCAGCGTGACCACCGCGTCCCAGGCCAGCGGTATGCCCGTGATCCAGGCCCACTTGACCCGGCCGGACTTCACCAGCAGCGTCGTGCACACGGCCAGCGCCACCGCCGCCAGCAGCTGGTTGGAGATGCCGAAGATCGGGAAGAGCTGGTTGATGCCGCCCAGCGGCTCGTGGACGCCCACCCACAGGAAGTACCCCCACAGGCCGACCACGGCCGCACTGCAGAGCAACAGGCCGGGCTTCCAGCTGATGTTCCGGAACGGCCTGTACGCGTTGCCCAGCATGTCCTGGAGCATGAAGCGGCCCACCCGCGTGCCCGCGTCCAGCGCCGTGAGGATGAACAGCGCCTCGAACATGATCGCGAAGTGGTACCAGAACGCCTTCATCCCGGCGCCGCCGACCACCTGCGAGAAGATCTCCGACACCCCGATGGCCAGTGTCGGCGCGCCGCCCGTGCGGGACAGCAGCGTCTGTTCCTCCACGGCCTTGGCCGCGGCGGCCAGTTGGTCGGGCGAGATCGAGTAACCGAGGTGCGCGACCGCTTGGGACGCGGACTGGACGGAGTCGCCGATGACGCCGGCCGGTGCGTTCATCGCGAAGTACAGCCCCGGGTCGATGATGGAGGCGGCCACCAGCGCCATCACCGCGACGAACGACTCCATGAGCATCGAGCCGTACCCGATCATCCGGATCTGGGTCTCCTTCTGCACCATCTTCGGCGTGGTGCCCGAGGAGATCAGCGCGTGGAAGCCCGACAGCGCGCCGCAGGCGATCGTGATGAACGCGAAGGGGAAGAGGGAGCCGGCGAAGACCGGGCCGTCGCCGCGGCTCGCGAAGTCCGTCACCGCGTCCATCTTCAGCGTCGGGAGCGCGATCACCACGCCCACCGCCAGCAGCCCGATCGTGCCGATCTTCATGAAGGTGGAGAGGTAGTCGCGCGGTGCGAGCAGGGTCCAGACGGGGAGCGCCGAGGCGATGAAGCCGTATGCCACCAGCCAGATGACCAGGGTCTTCGGCTGGAGCGTGAAGGCGTCGGCCCAGGAGGACTCCGCGACCCAGCGGCCGCCGACGAGGGCGAGGAGCAGCAGCGCGATGCCGATGAGGGAGACCTCGGTGATCCGGCCGGGCCGGAGGAAGCGCAGGTAGCCGCCCATGATGAGGGCGATGGGGATCGTCATGCCGATGGAGAACGTGCCCCAGGGGGACGCGGCCAGCGCGTTGACGATCACCAGGGCCAGTACGCCCAGCAGGATGATCATGATGGCGAAGGCGGCGAGCAGCGCGGCGGCCCCGCCGAACGGGCCGATCTCCTCGCGCGCCATCTGGCCCAGCGACTTCCCGTCCCGCCGGGTGGAGAAGAAGAGGACCACCATGTCCTGCACGGCGCCCGCGAACACCACCCCGGCGATGATCCAGATCGTGCCCGGGAGGTAGCCCATCTGCGCCGCGAGCACCGGGCCGACCAGGGGGCCCGCGCCCGCGATGGCCGCGAAGTGGTGGCCGAGCAGGACGCGGCGGTCGGTGGGGTGGAAGTCGATGCCGTTGTTCAGCCGCTCGGCGGGGGTGGCGCGGGTCTTGTCCACCCGCAGCACGCGCGTCGCGATGAAGCGCGAGTAGAAGCGGTAGGCGATGGCGTACGTGCCGAGGGCTGCGGCCACCATCCAGGCCGCCGACACCTGCTCGCCGCGGCCCAGTGCGAGCAGGGTCCAGCCGGTGGCGCCGATCAGCGCAACGGCTGTCCAGATGGCGATCGTTCGCGGTGATGTGGTGCGCACTGGCCGTCCTCCCGTCCGACGGTGACGGAAGGACCGTAGAGCAGGAATTGTGACGTGCGCTACACCCTGTGGATAACCCGGGTGACGGGGATGTGTGCTTCCGCTTCTCCCGCCCCGTACGACGGCTTTCGCCCGCCGCCCGTACGGCCGCGCCCGGCTCCGTGCCGCTAGTCGTTCGGCCGCTGCAGGCGCGCCACGAACTTGTACCGGTCGCCGCGGTACACCGAGCGCACCCACTCCACCGGTTCGCCCTGGGGGTCCAGGGAGTGCCGGGAGAGCATCAGCATCGGCAGGCCCACGTCCGTGCCCAGCAGCGTGGCCTCGCGCGGGGTGGCGAGGGACGTCTCGATGGTCTCCTCGGCCTCCGCCGGGCGGACGTCGTAGACCTCGGCGAGCGCGGTGTAGAGCGAGGTGTACTTGACCAGATTGCGGCGCAGGGCGGGGAAGCGCTTGGCCGACAGGTGCGTGGTCTCGATGGCCATCGGCTCGCCGCTGGCCAGCCGCAGCCGTTCGATGCGCAGCACCCGGCCGCCCGCCGCGATGTCCAGCAGCCCGGCCAGCCGGTCGTCGGCCGTGACGTATCCGATGTCCAGCAGCTGCGAGGTGGGTTCCAGGCCCTGGGCGCGCATGTCCTCGGTGTAGGAGGTCAGTTGCAGCGCCTGGGAGACCTTGGGCTTGGCGACGAAGGTGCCCTTGCCCTGGATGCGTTCCAGCCGTCCCTCGACGACCAGTTCCTGCAGGGCCTGCCGCACGGTCGTCCGTGAGGTGTCGAACTCCGAGGCCAGCGTGCGCTCGGGCGGTACGGGGGTGCCCGGCGGCAGCGTCTCGGTGATCTCCAGCAAATGCCGCTTGAGCCGGTAGTACTTGGGCACCCGCGCGGTGCGTGCGGTTCCGCTGCCGGACTCCGCGCCGGCCCCGTCGGTCTCCATGACCCGCCCTTCCGACTCCACTCGTGCTGTCGTCACCGGCTCCTCCATGCGTAGCGGCTCACATCGTGGCACGGGTGGGGTGCCGATGCTCCCTCGCAGGTCCGCGCCTGCCGGATGTCGGTCCGGTAACGGAGCCGACTGCGACTCTTATACACCTCTTGACACCCCTAAAGGTCTAGGCCAAGCTGCGGGCACTGGTCTAAACCATTAAAGACCACACCCAGCCATTAGGGGAGTGTGCTGTGAAGCGTGGGCTGATCGCGGCGACGGCAGTCGCGGGAATGCTGGTAAGTGTCGCGGCCTGCGGGTCCGGCACGTCGGCGGGGGCGGACGACAAGAGCCTCACCATATGGGTCATGGACGGCTCCACCCCGCCGGGCTGGACGAAGGACGTCACGGCCGCCTTCGAGAAGAAGACCGGCGCGAAGCTGAACATCGAGATCCAGAAGTGGAACGGTATTCAGCAGAAGATCACCACCGCGCTCTCCGAGGAGAACCCGCCGGACGTCATCGAGGTCGGCAACACCCAGACCTCCGCCTACGCCAAGACCTCCGGCCTGGCCGAACTGGACGACCTGAAGAAGGGGATCGGCGCCGACTGGACGCCGGCCCTGAACAAGTCGGCCGTCTACCAGGGCAAGCAGTACGCCGCCCCCTGGTTCGCCGCCAACCGCGTCGTCGTCTACAACAAGAAGATCTGGGCCGAGGCCGGCATCGAGGACACGCCGAAGACCCGCACCGAGTTCTTCAAGGACCTGGACCTGATCCGGAAGAAGACCGACGCCGAGCCGCTCTACATGCCCGGCCAGAACTGGTACTTCTTCGACGGCCTGACCATCGGCACCAAGGCCGACCTGGTCAAGAAGCAGGGCGGCAAGTGGGTCTCCAACCTCGCCGACCCCAAGGTCGCCAAGGCCATGGACATCTACAAGCAGTACCAGTCCTTCAGCAAGGCCCCGAAGGACAAGGACGAGGCCACCCCGCAGCAGGGCGAGGTCTTCGCCAAGGGGAAGACCGGCGCGTTCATCGGCATGGGCTGGGAGTCCGGGATCGCCATCAAGGCCAACCCGAAGATCGAGAAGGACATCGGCTACTTCACCATCCCCGGTGAGACCGCCGGCACGCCGGAAGGCGTCTTCCTCGGGGGCTCCAACCTCGCCGTCGCCGCCGGCAGCCAGAAGCAGGACCTGGCCAAGAAGTTCCTGAAGGTCGCGCTCTCCGACAAGTACGAGGGACAGCTCGCCCGGGAAGGCGGCGTCATCCCCAACAAGGAGTCGCTGCAGAGCGCCCTGAAGGGCAACCCCGCGGCCGAGGCGGCGGCGCCCGCCGTCGCCGGCGGCGGCACCACCCCGCTCATCCCGGAATGGGGCGCCGTGGAGAACCCGCCCAACCCGATCAGGACGTACATGACCGCCGTCCTGAACGGAAAGGACGCCGCGGACGCCGCCCAGCAGGTCGAGGGCGAATTCAACAAGCGGCTCAGCCAGCAGCAGTAGGCACCGGCTCCTGCCGGGGGACCGCTCCGTCCCCCGGCAGGAGCGTCGCCGGGGAGGGCGCGAGAAGAGATGGCAGCCATGTCAGTGCAGAGCAGACGGGCCGGGAAAACGCCCGGCACCGCCGGGAACGGGGGGACCGGCGGCCCGCCCCGGCCACCGCTGCGGCCACGCGCGCGGACGGCCGGCCGCGCGCCGTACCTCCTGCTGCTGCCCGCGCTCGCCGTCACCGCGGTCTTCCTCGGCTACCCCCTGATCACCAACGGCGCGCTGTCGTTCCAGAACCTCAACATGGGGCAGCTCATCCGGCACGCCACCGAATGGAACGGCACCGACAACTACCGGCAGATCCTCGGCAACGCGGAATTCTGGCGGGTCTCCCTCCGCTCTCTCCTCTTCACCGCTGCCAACGTCGCCCTCACGATGGGCATCGGCACCCTCATCGGCCTGCTCCTGGCCCGGCTCGGCCCCCGTATGCGGCTCACCCTCATGTTCGGGCTCGTCCTGGCCTGGGCCATGCCCGTCATCGCCGCCACCACCGTCTACCAGTGGCTCTTCGCCCAGCGCTTCGGCGTCGTCAACTGGGTACTGGACCGGCTCGGGTGGCACGACATGGCGGACTTCAACTGGACCGGCAGCCAGTTCTCCACCTTCTTCGTCATCACCGTCCTGGTCGTCTGGCAGTCCGTGCCCTTCGTCGCCGTCAACCTCTACGCCGCGACGACCACCATCCCCACGGAGCTCTACGAAGCGGCCGCCCTCGACGGCGCCGGCGTGTGGAAGAGCTTCACCTCGGTCACCCTGCCCTTCATCAGGCCGTTCCTCTACGCGACGACCTTCCTCGAAGTCATCTGGGTGTTCAAAGCCTTCACCCAGGTGTTCGCCATCAACGAGGGCGGCCCGGACCGGCTCACCGAGATCCTCCCCGTCTACGCCTTCATCGAGGGCATGGGCAACCAGCACTACGGCATGGGCGCGGCCATCTCGCTGCTGACCATCCTCATCCTGCTCGTACTGACCTCGTACTACCTCCGGATCGTGCTCCGGCAAGAGAAGGACGAGCGATGAAACGCACTCTCTTCGGCCGCGTCTGGCCCAACGCCACGGCCCTGGTCCTGACCGCCGGCTTCCTCTTCCCCGTCTACTGGATGTTCAGTACGGCGCTGAAGCCGACCGGCGACATCATCAGCGAGGACCCCGTGTGGTTCCCGCTCACCCCGACCCTCGAACACTTCCGCACCGCCGTCGGCGCCCCGCACTTCTGGCGATACGTCGGCAACTCCGTCACCGTCACGGTCCTCGCCGTGGGCATGTCGCTCGTGATCGCCATGCTCGCGTCCTTCGCGATCGCACGGATGCGCTTCAAGGGCCGCCGCGGCGTGATCGTCACCTTCATGATCGCCCAGATGGCGCCCTGGGAAGTGATGGTCATCGCGATCTACATGATCGTCCGGGACGGCTCCATGCTGAACAGCCTGCTGCCCCTCACGTTCTTCTACATGGTCATGGTG
Source organism: Streptomyces sp. NPDC026301 (assembly GCF_055567935.1). Taxonomy (NCBI): domain Bacteria; kingdom Bacillati; phylum Actinomycetota; class Actinomycetes; order Kitasatosporales; family Streptomycetaceae; genus Streptomyces; species Streptomyces sp. NPDC026301. Next base: position 176,041 of record NZ_JBVHPN010000009.1, read on the forward strand.
CTGCCCTTTACGATCCTCACCCTCCGCGGCTACATCGCGGCCGTCCCCAAGGAGCTGGAGGAATCCGCCATGGTCGACGGCTGCTCCCGCCCCCAGGCGTTCGTCAGGATCATCCTCCCGCTGCTCGCCCCCGGGCTGATGGCCACCTCGCTCTTCGGCTTCATCACCGCCTGGAACGAATTCCCCCTCGTCCTCATCCTCAACAAGCAGACCGAGGCCCAGACCCTGCCCCTGTGGCTCTCCGGCTTCCAGACCAACTTCGGCGACGACTGGGGCGCCACCATGGCCGCCGCCTCCCTCTTCGCCCTCCCCATCCTGATCCTCTTCCTCTTCCTGCAGCGCAAAGCGGTCGGCGGCCTCACCTCGGGCGCGGTGAAGGGATGACGCGGACGCCCGCCTGCCTCCGCGCCGGCGCCGCCGGTCTGCGGTCTGATGAAGGCCGCTCCCGGTCCCGTACCGCTCGGTGCGGCCCGCCCCGGTCCCGTACCGCCGTCCGCCCGCCCGCTCGTTCACGCGCCGTGAAGGGACACGCAGCTCCATGACGACGCTCGTACGCTCCGCCGACACCCTCACCCGCGACGCGCTGGCCGTACTCCAGCCGGGATTCACCGGGACCGAAGCGCCGGACTGGCTGCTGCGCCGGCTCGGCGAGGGCCTCACCTCCGTCGGCCTGTTCGGACGCAACGTCCACACCCCCGAACAGCTCGCCGCCCTCAACGCCCGCCTCCGCGCCGAGACCGACGGCCTCCTGATCGCCATCGACGAGGAAGGCGGCGACGTCACCCGCCTCGAAGTACGCGGCGGCTCCTCCTTCCCCGGCAACCTCGCCCTCGGCGCCGTCGACGACACCGGCCTCACCCGCGCCGTCGCCCGCGAGCTGGGCCGCCGCCTCGCCGACTGCGGCATCAACCTCAACTGGGCCCCCAGCGCCGACGTCAACTCCAACCCCGGCAACCCCGTCATCGGCGTACGCTCCTTCGGCTCCGACCCGCACCTGGTCGCCCGGCACACCGCCGCCTACGTCCAGGGCATGCAGTCCGCCGGCGTCGCCGCCTGCACCAAGCACTTCCCCGGCCACGGCGACACCGCCGTCGACTCCCACCACGACCTGCCGCGCATCGACGCAGGGCGCGACACCCTGCACGCCCGCGAACTCGTGCCCTTCAAGGCGGCCGTCGCGGCCGGCACCAAGGCCGTCATGAGCGCGCACATCCTCGTGCCCGCCCTCGACGGCGACCTGCCCGCCACGCTCAGCCCGGCCGCCCTGCACGGACTGCTGCGCGCGCCCGTCGCGGCGGGCGGCCTCGGCTTCGACGGCCTGATCGTCACCGACGCCGTGGAGATGCGGGCCATCGCCGCCACGTACGGCATCGAACGCGGCAGCGTGCTCGCCGTCGCCGCCGGTGCCGACGCCATCTGCGTCGGCGGCGGACTGGCCGACGAGGCGACCGTCCTCCGCCTCCGCGACGCGCTGGTGAGCGCCGTGCGCTCCGGCGCGCTCACCGAGGAGCGCCTGGCCGAGGCGGCAGGCCGGGTCCGCGCCCTGGCCCGCTGGACGCGCGACGCCGGGCGGTCCTCGGCACGCGCACACGGGGGAGCGGAAGACCCGGACGTGGGGCTCCGGGCGGCCCGGCGGGCCCTACGGGTGACGGCGGCCGAAGGCGCGTACGAGCCGTTGCGTACGCCCGCGTATGTCGCGGCCTTCACGCCCGTCGCCAACATCGCGGTCGGCGACGAGACGCCCTGGGGCGTCGCGGCCGAGCTGGAGCGGCTGCTGCCCTCCACCGCGACCGGCAGTTACGGCCCCGCCGACGCCGAGGAGGCCGGTACCTCCGCACTGATCGCGAAGGTGCTGCGGGCCGCGGCGGATCGCAAGATCGTCGCAGTAGTACGCGACGTTCACCGGCACCCCTGGATGGCCGACGCCCTCGCCGCTCTCATCGCCGCCCGGCCCAACACCGTCGTGGTCGAGATGGGAGTACCGCAGGCGCCGCCCACCGGAGCGCTGCACATCGCGACGCACGGGGCCGCCCGCGTCTGCGGCCTCGCGGCCGCGGAGGTGATCACGGGCGGCTGAGGCCGCGGCAAACGCACAGGTGCCGAGCCCCGCGGGGCTCGGCACCTGTGCGTTCCGTACGAGCAGCCCTACAGCCCCTGCCACTCCGGCTTGGCCGCGTACGTCGCGCGGAAGTAGTCCGCGAGCTTGAGCTTGGAGGCCGCCGCTTCGTCGACGACCACCGTCGCGTGCGGGTGCAACTGCAGCGCGGAGGCCGGTACCAGCGCGGCCACCGGACCCTCCACGGTCTGGGCCACCGCGTCCGCCTTGCCCTCGCCCGTGGCCAGCAGCACCAGGTGACGGGCCTCCAGAATGGTCCCGATGCCCTGGGTGATGACGTGGTGCGGCACCTCGTCGAGGCTGTCGAAGAACCGGGCGTTGTCCTCCCGGGTCCGCTGCGTCAGCGTCTTGATACGCGTACGGGAGGCGAGCGAGGAGCACGGCTCGTTGAAGCCGATGTGCCCGTCGGTGCCGATACCCAGCAGCTGGAGGTCCACGCCGCCGGCCTCGGCCAGGGCGCGGTCGTAGGCGTCACAGGCCGCCTGGAGGTCCTCGGCGGCGCCGTCCGGGCCCATGAAGGAGTCCGCGTCCAGGCCGAGCGGCGCGACGACCTCACGCAGCACCACGGAACGGTAGGACTCGGGGTGGCCCGCGGGCAGTCCCACGTACTCGTCGAGCTGGCAGATACGGGCCCGTGAGGCGTCCACGGCCCCCGCCGCGACCTTGTGCGCGAGCGCTTCGTAGATGGGGAGCGGGGTCGAGCCGGTGGCCACGCCGAGCAGCGCGTCGGGCTTGTGCCTCAGCAGGGCGGCCATGGCCTCGGCGATCAGCTCGCCGCCTTCCTTGGCATCCGGGACGATGACAACTTCCACGCTGGGCCTGCCGTTCTGGAGAGGGGGCAAGTGGTATAGACCACTCTAGCAGCGGCGTCGCGGCCCCGTGGCGCCCTTGGCGCACAGCCGCACACGCCACCGCGATTCCATGCTCCGCGCTCCCCGCCCGACGGGCTACCGCAGACCTCGGAACCCCGCTTCACCTGCACAAACGCCGACGGCCCCCGCTCCTCGGGGGAGCGGGGGCCGTCCGTATGAGCCTCTGTACGCGCGCCTGTATACGCGCCCGGAAACACCCGCGGGCCGCGGCGCCGGGACAGGACCCTCAACCTGTCCGGCACCGCAGCCCGGAGCTGACATCGGCCGGTGTGCGCCGTGAGGTGTGCGGTTCCTCGCGGCGCCCGGTCCGGCCGATCGGAGGCCGCGGCGCAGTCAGGGCAGAGAGCGCCTCGGTCCTCTATCCGTCCTCCTGTGCGGGGAGGGCGGAAGCCTTTTACCGATTCATTGTGGACTAGACCATGCTCATCAGTCCATGCCTGTGCACGGTCAACGGATACACCGTACGCCGGTAGGCTCGCATGCGTGCCCTCCATGAACGATCTCGTCCGCCAGCACACCGCTCTGAGCGACTCCGACCTCGAGTGGCTCCACCTGCTGGTCTCCGAATGGCAGCTGCTCTCCGACCTGTCCTTCGCCGACCTCGTCCTGTGGGTGCCCACCCTGGACGGCACCCGGTACGTGTCCGTCGCGCAGATGCGCCCGAACACCGGGCCGACGTCCTACCAGGACGACATGGTCGGCCACCTGGTGCCGCGCGGCCGCCGCCCCATGCTGGACACCGCGCTGGACGAGGGCCGCATCGTGCGCGAGGGCGACCCCGAGTGGCGCGAGGAAGTGCCCGTACGGGTGGAGTCCATCCCCGTACGCCGTGAGGGCCGGGTGCTGGGCGTGATCGCCCGGAACACCAACCTGCTCACCGTACGGACGCCCAGCCGGCTGGAGCTCACCTACCTGCAGAGCGCGTCCGACCTGGCGCAGATGATCGCTGCGGGATCGTTTCCGTTCCCCGGTCAGCAGGTCGACATGGACGCCTCGCCGCGGGCCGGTGACGGGCTCATCCGGCTCGACGCGGACGGCGTCGTCCAGTACGCCAGTCCGAACGCGCTCTCCGCGTACCACCGTCTGGGGCTGGCGGCCGACCTCGTGGGCCACCACCTCGGCCGGGCCACGGCCGAACTGGCGCCGGCGCGCGGTCCCGTGGACGAGGCCCTGGTGAAACTGGCCAGCGGCTGGGCGCCGCGCGAATTCGAGGTGGAGGGCGAGGAAGGCGTCATTCAACTGCGCGCCATCCCGCTCAAACCGAAGGGCACCCACATCGGTTCACTCGTACTGCTGCGCGACGTCACCGAATTGCGACGCCGAGAGCGCGAATTGATTACGAAGGACGCGACCATCCGGGAAATCCACCACCGGGTGAAGAACAACTTGCAGACAGTTGCCGCCCTCTTGCGGCTGCAGGCCCGCCGGATGGATTCGCCCCAGGGGCGCGAGGCGCTGAACGAGGCGGTCCGCAGGGTGGGTTCCATCGCGATCGTGCACGAGACGCTCTCCCAGAACCTGGACGAGCGCGTGGAGTTCGACGAGATCGCCGACAGAGTGCTGGCCATGGTGGCGGAGATCTCGCCCGGAAAGGTGGCCGGGCGGCGCAGCGGCCGCTTCGGAATCCTGGACGCCGAGGTCGCGACCCCGCTGTCCATGGTGCTCACCGAGGTCCTCCAGAACGCGCTGGAGCACGCCTTCGCACCGGGGGAGCAGGGCACGGTCGACGTGGGCGCGGTGCGCGGCGGCAGCAGTACGGAGCCACGCCTGCGGGTCACCGTCCAGGACGACGGCCGCGGGCTGCCCGAAGGGTTCGACCCGCAGCGCGCGGGCAACCTCGGGCTGCAGATCGTCCGGACGCTGGTCGAGGGCGAGATGAGCGGCACGTTCGACATGCTGCCGGCCCCCGGGCGCGGCACCCAGGTGGTGCTGGACATCCCGGTGCGGGCGGAGAAGCACTGAGAGGCTGCGGCCGACGACCCGGACCGCGGCGTCCGGGAAGCGGCCGCGGACAGCAGTAAGCCCCGGACCGAGGTACGGTCCGGGGCTCAAAGCTCACGTTGCTTAGCGCATCGGGGGTACTGCGCGCTGCGGCTCGGATGCCACGGGGCGGCTGGTTCAGGCGCTGGCGTTGCGCGCCCGGTTACGAGCTGCACGGCGCTTCATTGCGCGGCGCTCGTCCTCGCTCAGACCACCCCAGACGCCGGAGTCCTGGCCGGACTCGAGCGCCCACTGCAGGCACTGCTCCATGACGGGGCAGCGGCGGCAGACGGCCTTGGCTTCCTCGATCTGCAGCAGCGCAGGACCGGTGTTGCCGATGGGGAAGAAGAGCTCGGGGTCTTCCTCGCGGCAAACGGCGCGGTGACGCCAGTCCATGGCTGCTCCATCTCCTCGTATTACGGGAACGTTGCTTGTGAATGTGAACGCTTTCACGAATCCCTCCGCAAGGGAAGGGCCGAACGCCCGCAAGGGGCTGGTGCGGTCCTGGAAAAGAGGAGGGGGTTCGGGCTCTCAAGGGGGCCGAAGAGCGGCCGTCCCGATCGCCATGAAGAGACTCGCAAACCTCGGCGGCGGATACAACCCCTTCCGGAAACTTTTTTTTGATTCCTTGGTGTCGCCTAGGTCACAGCCGTACTTCTAGGGGGTGGAAGTCAGCCTAAACGTTCGACTGAAAGGACTTTCGGCCCTACTGCTCACACAATCACACGCAGTGCACGGCGTACGCCTGTGAACGTCACGCTGGAACGCAGTCCCAGGTGGTCACCGTCCATCTGGAAGGGCAGTGGAACCTGTGAATGCAAGGTGAAGTCCGTCTGATCATGAAGCGATACGGCGTGCTTTCCCTGCGGGCCGCGGTCCGGGGTTGACGCCAGCAGCTGGGTGGCGTACCGGGCGACCGCCGGGGTGGAGAGCCTGGTCAGCGCGAAGACGTCCAGGGCCGTGTCGAAGGACGCCTGCGGAGACGGGTAGACCGGACGATTGCCCAGGTAGGTCCAGGGCGCGGTGTTACAGATTATGGACAGGACGAGATCCTCGATCACCTCCGTCGTGCCTGGTTCGTCACCCGGGTGGGTCAGCGTGATCGTGCCGTGCCGGCGGTGCGGGTCGCCCATGAATTGGCGCATTACCTGCCGTACGTACAGCGCGTGGGTCGAACGCTTGCCGCGTTCGCGCTGTTGTTCGACTCGCCCCACGACCCCGGCATCGAAGCCGAATCCCGCGCAGAAGGTGAACCAGCGCTTCGGGATCATTTCGTCCTGGGTGTCCGGTGTGCCGGCGGCCAAACCCAGCCCGACGGTTCTTTCGCTGCCGTCGCGCAGCGCGTCCAGGAGGGCGCCGGTGGCCTCCACGGCGTCGTTCGGCAGGCCGAGCGCCCGCGCGAAGACGTTGGTGGAGCCGCCGGGGACCACGGCGAGGCGCGGCAGCGCCTCCGGGGCCGGGCCGTGCGTCAGCAGACCGTTGACGACCTCGTTGACCGTCCCGTCGCCGCCGAGGGCGACCACCAGCTCCGTCTCGCCGCTCTCCGCGGCCCGGCGGGCGAGGTCGCGCGCGTGACCGCGGTACTCGGTCTGCGCGACCTCCAGCTTCAGGTCGCTGGCCAGCGCGTGGGCCAGTACGTCACGGGTGCGCGCACTGGTGGTGGTGGCTGCAGGGTTGACCACGAGAAGTGCACGCATGGGGAGCAGGGTACCTACCTGTCGGTACGAGGGCCCAGCCCTGTCGGTACGAGGGCCCGGCCCCTGCCCGTCGGGTGGGCCGGGCTCCGGCGCTACCCTGCTGGGGTGAGCAGCAGCAAGCAGAAGCGGACCCCAGCCGCCCCCACGCCCGCCCCCGGACCCGTCGGGCCGCGGCCGCGCCGGCTGACCGCGGCGGCGGTGCTCACGGGACTCGAAGGGCTCGCGCTGGCAGCCCTGGGCGTCTACATGCTGGTCGAGGGGCTCACCGGCTCGCCGGACAGCCCCCAGCAGGCCGAGATGGGCGGGATCACCGTGATCGTGCTGGCGCTGCTGCCGCTGATCTCCGCGCGCGGGCTGTGGCTGCGGCGGCGCTGGAGCCGCGGGCCCTCGCTGATCACCCAGATCGTGGCGCTGCCGGTGGCCTGGACGCTGATCAACGGCGGCGGCGCGCTGCTCGCGGGCGGCGTGGTCCTCGGCGTCGTCGCGCTCGTCGTCCTCGGTCTGCTGGTCAATCCGACGGCCACCGAGGCGCTGGGCATCGGGCCGCGCGAGGACGCGTAGCCGACTCCACGGGGGACGCGTGGGCGGCGTGGGCGGCGGACGCTCGCCGTGCGCCGGGGCAGCCGCGCAGCCGTACGCCGGTACTCGCGCGGGCGCGCCGCAGGGCTGTACGCCGGACTGGGGGCTTGCAGGGAGCTTGTCGGAGCGCCGCACGCCGGGCTTGCGCGGGGCGTGTCGGAAGGCCGTACGCCGACGGGCGCGGGCGCACCCGGCCCGTGAGGCTCTCTGTGGAGCCGTACAGGACTGGCGGTGCGGCCCGCGCCCGTGTCACGCGGTGGTGGTCTGGAGTGCGGCTGATCCGGCGGTCTCCCGCCCCGCCGGGGGGTCCGCTACTCCTCGACCAGCAGCTTGTCGCGGAGCTGGGCCAGGGTGCGGGCCAGCAGCCGGGAGACGTGCATCTGGGAGATGCCGACCTCCTGGGCGATCTGCGACTGGGTCATGTTGCCGAAGAAGCGCAGCAGCAGGATCTTCTTCTCGCGCGGCGGCAGGTCCTCCAGCAGCGGTTTGAGGGATTCGCGGTACTCGACACCCTCCAGCGCCTCGTCCTCGGCGCCCAGGGTGTCGGCGACCGCAGGGGACTCGTCGTCGGTGTCCGGCACGTCCAGCGAGAGGGTGCTGTAGGCGTTCGCCGACTCCAGGCCCTCCAGCACCTCCTCCTCGGAGATGCGCAGGAACTCGGCCAGCTCGTGGACCGTGGGGGCACGGCCGTGCCGCTGGGAGAGCTCCGCGGTCGCCGTGGTCAGCGACAGCCGCAGCTCCTGCAGGCGGCGCGGCACGCGGACCGCCCAGCCCTTGTCACGGAAGTGCCGCTTGATCTCGCCGACCACGGTCGGGGTGGCGTACGTGGAGAACTCCACGCCGCGTTCCGGGTCGAACCGGTCCACCGACTTGATCAGGCCGATCGTGGCGACCTGGGTGAGGTCGTCCAGCGGCTCGCCGCGGTTGCGAAAGCGCCGGGCCAGATGCTCCACCAGGGGGAGGTGCATCCGGACCAGGGTGTTCCGCAGCTCCGCGCGCTCGTCGGAGCCCTCCGGGAGCTTGCGCAGCTCGTAGAACATCGCGCGGGCACCACTGCGGTCGTGCGGATCGTGCGCATCGTGAGGGTGATGCTGCGGATCCTGCTGCTGCCGCTGCTGCTCGCTGTGGTCCATGTGGTCCGCCCGCTCTGCCTGCTCCGCCGCGTTCAACCGGCCGCTGAGGTCGTCCGTGCCCATCGGGTGCGGCCGGGCCTGCTGCTCGGGGATGGCCAGTCTCGGCTCCATCCGCGCGCCGCGCTCCAGATCCTTCACAGGGCCCCCTCTTCGGTCATGACGGTCCGGGACCGGCGCCGCGCTCCTTGTACAGACTGATGCTGACCGTCTGGTCCTCGGCGACGGTGGAGTCGACCTTGCCGGCCAGTGCGGAGAGCACCGTCCAGGCGAAGGTGTCGCGCTCCGGGGCGCGTCCGTCGGTGGTGGGGGCCGATACGGTCACCTGCAGCGCGTCGTCGATCAGCCGGAAGACGCAGCTCAGCACACTGCCGGGGACGGCCTGCTGCAGGAGGATCGCGCACGCCTCGTCGACGGCGATGCGCAGATCCTCGATCTCGTCGAGGGTGAAGTCCAACCGGGCTGCCAGTCCGGCCGTGGCCGTACGCAGCACCGAAAGGTAGGCACCCGCAGCGGGCAGCCGGACTTCCACGAAGTCCTGATTCCCGGGCTCGCCTGCGATCTGGGACACCCTCACCTCCAAGGTGACACAAGCTGTTTGAGCTGATATTCATGCCGGACCTGATCCTCCCGGCGGAAGGAACGGCCACCCGGCACAGCGCATGCGCTGTGTGACGCTATCGCGATCTGCGGTGCAATGTCGCCCGGGATCGGCGTGGCTGCCGGCCTGGCACGACGGTGGGACTCGCAGTGTCCCGCAAACCCACGAGTGTCACTCATTGTAAGCCTACGGGTACGGACAGTGGCTAGGGGTCTGCACTGCCAAATCGGCGCTGGTTACGCTGCGTTGGCATCTGCAGTTGCCGCGAGCTCGTGCAGTGCCTCTCCAGTGAGCCGGAAGACGGTCCATTCGTCCATGGGCTGAGCACCGATCGACTTGTATATACCGATGGACGGTTCATTCCAATCCAGGACTGACCATTCAAAACGTCCGTATCCGCGGCGGACGCATATCTGCGCCAGTGCGGCGAGCAGTGACTTGCCGTGTCCGCCGCCGCGATGGGCGGGGCGGACGTACAGGTCTTCCAGATAGACACCGTGCGTGCCCGTCCACGTGGAGAAGTTGCGGAACCACAGGGCAAAGCCCACCGGGGTGCCGGACTCCTCGGCGATCAGCCCGAAGACGGCCGGGTGCGCGCCGAACAGGGCGTCGCGCAACTGCTCTTCGGTGGCCTTCGCCGACTCCAGGGCCCGTTCGTACTCCGCGAGCTCGCGGATCATGGCGTGAATCGCCGGGACGTCGGCGGGTGTCGCAGTGCGGATCATGCTGAGCAGGCTAGCGGGCGCCACTGACAACCGGCGTCGGGCGCCGTGCGGCCCGCGCGCCCCGGAGGGCGCTCACACCAGGGCCTTGTCGACGAAGCACCAGCGCCAGTCCTCGCCCGCCCCGAAGGAGCGCATCACCGGGTGTCCGGTCGCCTCGAAGTGTGCCGTGGCGTGCCGGTGCGGCGAGGAGTCGCAGCAGCCGACGTGGCCGCAGACCAGGCAGAGCCGCAGCTGCACAGGGTGGCTGCCGACGGCGAGGCACTCGGGACAGGTGTCGCTCAGTGCGGCCGGTTCGGGGCGCGGCAGTTCGAGAACGTGCGGGCACTCGCTCATGATTGCCAGATTAGCCGGAACGCGCGGGGACGGGTCGTGCCATGGATGTGATGCCACTGCTGTTGCTGGTCGCCGGGAGCGCGGCGGTCGCGGGACTGGCGCGGCGCACCCCGGTGCCCGCGCCCCTGCTGCTCGTCGCGGCCGGGCTCGGCGCGGGCTACCTGCCCGGTGTCCCCGACTACCCCCTCGACCCGCACATCGTGCTGCCCCTGCTGCTGCCGCCCCTGCTGCACACGGCCGCCCTGGACAGCTCGTACCTGGACCTGCGGGCCAACCTGCGCCCGGTGGCGCTGCTGTCGGTCGGCTACGTGCTCTTCGCGACGCTCGCCGTCGGGTATGCCGCGTACCTCGTCATCCCGGACCTGCCGCTGACCGCGGCCCTCGTGCTGGGCGCGGTGATCGCGCCCCCGGACGCCGTGGCGGCCACCGCCATCGCCCGCAGGCTGCGGCTGCCCGGCCGGATCACGACCATCCTGCAGGGCGAGTCGCTGGTCAACGACGCCACCGCCATCACCGCGTACAAGGTGGCGCTGGCCGCGGCCGTCGGGGAGGGCGCGACCTGGGCCGGCGGCCTGAAGGAGTTCGGCATCGCGGCGGTCGGCGGCATCGGGATCGGGCTGGTCCTCATGGGGCCGCTGCACTGGCTGCGCTGCAAGTTGCGGGACTCCGCGGTGCTGGAGAACACGCTGTCGCTGCTCATCCCGTTCCTGGCGTACTCGGTGGCCGAGCACGTCGGCGCCTCCGGGGTGCTCGCCGTCGTGGTGGTCGCGCTGTACCTGGGGCACCGCTCGTGGCAGGTGGGCTTCGAGACGCGGCTCCAGGAGGCCGCGGTGTGGACCATGGTCTCCTTCTTGCTGGAGTCCGCGGTCTTCGCGCTCATCGGGCTGCAGCTGCCGGTCGTGGTGCGCGGGCTGGGGGAGTTCAGCGCGGTGCAGGCGCTCACGTACGCGCTGCTGGTCTTCGGGGTGGTGGTGCTGGCGCGCTTCGTATGGGTGTTCCCCGCGACGTATCTGCCCCGGTGGCTGTCGGCCCGTATCCGGGAGCGGGAGTCCGACACGACCTGGACCGCGCCGGTGATCGTCGGCTGGGCCGGGATGCGCGGCGTGGTCTCGCTGGCGATCGCCTTCTCCGTCCCGCTGACGGTGCACAGCGGCGCGCCGTTCCCGGCGCGCAATCTGGTGCTCTTCCTGACCTTCACGACCGTCATCGGCACGCTCGTCGTCCAGGGGCTGACGCTGCCGCCGCTGATCCGCCTCCTGAAGCTGCCCCGTCCGGACCCGCAGGCCGAGACGCTGGCGGAGGCGCAGGCGCAGAACGACGCGTCGGACGCGGCGGAGCGCCGGCTGCGGGAACTCCTGGAGGACTCGCGCAACGCGCTGCCGGGGCCGCTGGAGGACCGGCTGCGGACCGTACTGGAGCGGCGCCGCAACGCCGTCTGGGAGCGGCTGGGGCCGCCGAACGCGGAGACCGGGGAGTCGGTGGAGGCGACCTACCTGCGGCTGGCCCGGGAGATGATCGGCGCGGAGCGCGCGGTCTTCGTGGAGCTGCGCGACGCGCGGCGGATCGACGACGAGATGCTGCGGACGCTGCTGCGCCGGCTGGACCTGGAGGAGGCGGCGGCGTACCGGGAGACGGTGAGCCCGGAGTAGGCGGTGCGCTTCGGGGCGGGCCGCAGCCCCTCGGGGCGACCGATGCGCGCCGCCCCCTGAGACGCGCCGCGTTTCAGGGCGAGCCGGTGATCACCGCGGCCACCGTGGTGCCCGGCGCGAACGCGCCCTCCTCGGTACGCGTCGTCAGGCCCAGCAGCATCTTCGCCACGTAGACCCGCTCCAGCGGCAGGCCGTGCCGCGCCTCGAAGTCCGCCGCGAAGGCGTCCAGGGCGGGCGTGCTGCGGGCGTACCCGCCGCAGTGGAACGCGGTCTCCAGCCGCCAGTCGCCGCGCCGTCCCCCGAAGGCCGCCTCCTGGAGGCGGAGCACGTCCGCTTCCAGGAAGTGGGCGGGCCCGGGGCCGCCCTTCAGTACGGGGAAGCCGAGGGCCCGCTGCCCCGGGGCGAGGCCCGCGGCCAGCCCCGCGAGGGTGCCGCCGGTCCCGCAGGCCACGGCCACGACGTCGGCGGCCCCGGCGAGCTCATGGCCCAGGGCGGCGCAGCCGCGGGCGGCGAGGGCGTTGCTGCCGCCCTCGGGGACCAGGCGGTACGGCCCGAAGCGGGCGCGCAGCGCGTCGAGCAGCCCGGGGTCGTCCTTGCGGCGGTAGCGGGCGCGGTCCAGGAAGTGCAGCCGCATGCCGTCGGCGGCGCAGCGGGCCAGTGAGGGGTTCAGCGGCCGGTCCGCCAGCTCCTCGCCCCGTACGACGCCTATCGTGGCCAGGCCCAGGAGGCGGCCGGCGGCGGCGGTGGCGCGCAGGTGGTTGGAGTACGCGCCGCCGAACGTGAGGAGCGTGCGGTCCCCGGCCGCCGCGGCGGCGCGGAGGTTGGGCTCCAGTTTCCGCCACTTGTTGCCCGGCAGGTCGGGGTGTATCAGGTCGTCCCGCTTGAGCAGCAGGCGTACGCCGCGGCGCGCGAACCGGTCGTCCTCGATCTCCTGTACCGGGGACGGCAGGCGCGGCCGCAGCGTCATCGGGTCGGGGACAGTGCTGGTCACGCCCCCATTGTCACCGCAGGCGCTTCCCGATGCGCTCGCGCAGCGTGTCCATCGTGAAGCCGCGCGGGTCGACCTTGCCCGGCTGCCACTCCAGGTGGCCGAGCACCGAGCGTTCGTTCCAGCCGTGCACTCGGCACAGCGCGGCGGCCGCCTTCTCGACGGCCTCCAGCTGCGCGTCGGGCCACGGGTCCTCGCCGTCGCCGAGGTTCTCGCACTCGAAGCCGTAGTAGACGCGGTTGCCGTCGGTGTCGGCCTCGTTGTCCGGCGGCAGCCGCTTCTCGGCGATCACCGCCTGCAGGACGTCGCCGTCGCCGAGCCCCGCGTGGTTCGCGCGGCCGTGGCCGACCAGATGGACCGTGCCGTCCTTGGTGATCACGCCGTGGCACAGCGGGCCCGGCAGGTCCGGGTGGCCGTCGTAGCAGATCCGTACGGTCTCCTCGGCGCCCGAGGTCACGGTGTGGTGGATCATCACGCCGTGCACCCCTCCCCAGGGGCCCTTGTGGTTGCGGTTGTGCGTGCGCCAGTTGCCGACCTCGACGACGCGCAGCCCTTCGTCCCGCAGCGCTTCGAGGAATCTGTCCGCTGACATGGGTGAGGCCATGAACGGCTCCCGTTCCGGTGACACGGCGGCCGCCGACCGCGCACCGCCTCGTAAGAGCCTGTGGCCCGACCCCGGCCGGATCGGTCACAGGCCCTGAAACGCTTGTACTGGAACGGAAGGCCCGAGGTCAGCAGTTCGCGGCCAATGCGAGCCGAAGCGGCCGCTTACGGGGCATACGCTGGACATATGTCCCTACCGGGACGGTTTCGCGCCCGGGATACGAGGGAACGCGGGCGTCGCTCTAGGCGCCGTGCAGGAAGCCGTCCCCGTGCGTGGCGATGTGCGCCTCCAGTGCTTGCAGCGCCGCCGCCGTCGACTCCGGGGAGCCGCTGCCGCGCCGCTCCGCGTAGTACGCCGCGCCCAGCCGCTTCAGCAGATCGGCGCCCGCGCGCTGCTGCTGCACCTCGTCCACCTTCTGCTTGCCCTGTGCCAGGCCGCGCTGCGCCTGCTCCTTGGCACGGTCCAGAAATCCCGCCATGTGCTGCCTCCGCGTCGGTCCGTCGGTCTCGCAGGCACCGCGCCCGTCCTGCTCCGGCCCGGTGCGTGCCGTACCCGATCAACGGCCGGGACGCGGCGGCGGTTCCCGTGCCAGGCTGGAGGTGTGTACCGGGAGCGGCCCTCCGTGCTGTCCGGCGCCGCCGTGTGGACCAAGACCCCGGAAACGGCGCCGCATCCTGTGCTGCCCGACGGCTGCACCGATCTGATCTGGTACGACGGCCGCCTTCTGGTCGCGGGCCCGGACACCCGCGCCCATCTGCCGCAGGCCCCCGAGCGGGCCCCGGAGGCGCCCGTCGTCGGCCTGCGCTTCGCTCCGGGGCAGGGTCCGGCCGTCTTCGGGGTGCCCGCTGATGAACTGCGTGACCTGCGCGTTCCCCTCGCCGACCTGTGGCCCGCCGACCGGGTGCGGCGGCTGACCGACGAACTGATCGACGCCGCCGCGCCCGGCCGCACCCTGGAGGCCGCGGCCGCCGCCCGGCTGCGTACGGGTGTCGCGCCCGACCCGGCACGCGGCCTGATCGCACGGGCCGCGGCCCGGGGCACGCCGGTGCGCGAGCTGGCCGACGCGGTCGGCGTGGGCGAGCGCCAGCTGCACCGCCGCTGCCTGGCCGCCTTCGGGTACGGCCCCAAGACCCTCGGCCGGGTGCTGCGTCTGGTGCGCGCCCTGGACCTGGCCCGCTCCGGGATGCCGTACGCACAGGTCGCCGCGGTCGCCGGGTACGCCGACCAGGCACACCTGGCGCGCGAGGTGAAGGCGCTGGCGGGAGCCCCGCTCGGGGTGGTCCTCGCGCCGGGATAGCGTGTCCGCCATGGACTACCAGGCCGTTCTCGAGGAGGTGGCGGACCGCGCGCGGCCGCTCGTGCGACAGGGGAAGGTCGCCGACTACATCCCCGCGCTGGAGTGCGTCTCGCCGGACCGCTTCGGGATCGCGCTCACCGACCTCAATGGGGAGACCTACGGCGTCGGGGACTGGGAGGTCCCGTTCTCCGTGCAGTCCATCTCCAAGGCGTTCTCCCTGGCCCTCGTGCTGGCCCAGGAGGACCAGAGCATCTGGGAGCGGGTGGGGCGCGAGCCGTCGGGCACGCCCTTCAACTCCCTGGTGCAGCTGGAGTGGGAGCAGGGCATCCCGCGCAATCCTTTCCTCAACTCCGGCGCGCTGGTCGTCACCGACCGGCTGCTGACCCTCACCGGCGATGCCAGCACGGCGCTGCTGGACTTCCTGCGCGAGGAGAGCGGCAATCCGGAGCTCTCCTTCGACCAGGCGGTGGCCGGTTCCGAGGCCGAGCACGGCAACCGGAACGCGGCGCTGGCCCACTTCATGGCGAGCTTCGGCAATCTGGAGAACCCCGTCCCCAGCGTCATCGAGCACTACTTCTGGCAGTGTTCGATCGAGATGAGCTGCCGGGACCTGGCCACGGCCGGCGGTTTCCTCGCTCGCCACGGGCTGCGCGCCGACGGCACCCGGCTGCTGCACGCCCGCGACGCCAAGCGGATGAACGCGGTGATGCTGACCTGCGGTACGTACGACGCGGCGGGGGAGTTCGCCTACCGGGTGGGGCTGCCCGCCAAGAGCGGGGTGGGCGGCGGCATCGTGGCGGTCGTCCCCGGGCGCTGCACGCTGTGCGTGTGGAGCCCGGGTCTGGACGCGCGCGGCAATTCGGTCGCCGGGGCGGCGGCGCTGGACCACTTCACGACGCTCACCGGGTGGTCGGTGTTCTGAGGGCGGGCCCTCAGGAGGGCAGCGGCGCGAAGAGGTCGACGCCGTGGCCGTCCGGGTCCAGGACGACGGCGTAACGCTGGCCCCAGAAGGCGTCCCACGGTTTCTTCGTGCCGCGGTACCCGGCGTCGACCAGCTCCGCATAGAGGGCGTCGACCGCCTCCGGGGACGCGCACTCGAAGGCGAGCTCGGGCGTGCCCCCGGAGGACGGCGTCCAGTCCGGGTCGATGGAGCGCAGCGTCTCGTGGGTGTCCCACATCAGCCGCAGCCCGCCGGGCAGCGCCGCGTCCGCGTGCGGTGCGGTGTCGGCCTCCGGTGGGATGTCCAGGCCGAGGCGCCGGTAGAAGGCGAGCGAGGCCGCCATGTCGGCGGCGGCCAGGCCGATCGCGGCGAACCGGGGCGCGGGAGCGGTGCGCGCCGCCGCGGTCCCGGAGGTGGTCTGTGCGCTGTTCCTGTCAGTCATGGCTCGAGCCTACGAAGGCGCGGCCCCGCCGGTCTTGAACGAATCGGACATCACCGGGTGCGGCGCTTCGGACGTCACCGGGTGCGGCGCTCGGGTGTCCCTACGGGCAGCGCACGACCTGGCCCGCGTACGAAAGGTTTCCGCCGAACCCGAAGAGGAGTACCGGCGCCCCAGAGGGGATCTCGCGCCGTTCGACCAGCTTCGAGAAGGCCAGCGGCACGGACGCCGCCGAGGTGTTGCCCGACTCCACGACGTCCCGGGCGATCACCGCGTTCACCGCCCCGATGCGCTCGGCGACCGGTTCGATGATCCGCAGGTTGGCCTGGTGCAGTACGACGCCGGCCAGCTCTTCCGGCCGGATGCCGGAGCGCTCGCACACCTGGCGCGCGATGGCCGGCAGCTGGGTGGTGGCCCAGCGGTACACGGTCTGGCCCTCCTGGGAGAAGCGGGCCGGCTCGCCCTCGATGCGTACCGCGTCGCCCATCTCCGGTACCGAGCCCCACAGCACCGGGCCGATCTCCGGTTCCGCCGCCGCGGTCACCACGGCCGCGCCCGCGCCGTCACCCACGAGGACGCAGGTCGAGCGGTCCGTCCAGTCGACCACGTCGGTGAACTTCTCCGCGCCGATCACCAGCGCGCTGCGTGCCGCGCCGGCCCGGATCGCGTGATCGGCGGTGGCCAGCGCATGGGTGAAACCCGCGCACACCACGTTGACGTCCATCGTGGCGGCCGCCGGAATGCCGAGCCGGGCGGCCACCCGGGCGGCCGTGTTCGGGCTGCGGTCCGTGGCCGTGCAGGTGGCGACGAGCACGAGGCCGATGTCGGCCGGGGCGAGGCCGCTCGTCGCGAGCGCCTTCGCGGCGGCGGCAGCGGCCATCGCGTCCACGGTCTCGTCGGGGGCGGCGACGCGCCGGGTACGGATGCCCACCCGGCTGCTGATCCAGGCGTCGTCGGTGTCGACGAGCTCGGCCAGGTCGTCGTTGGTGAGCACCTTGGCGGGCTGGTAGTGGCCCAGCGCCAGGACGCGCGACCCGGTCATCTCTCCCCCTGCGGTGAAAGTGGAATATCGACCTCCCCAGTGTTGGCCGTACTGTCCGGTACCGAGGTGCGTGACCCTCCAATCTTCGACGCGCTGTTCTGGAGGCTTCGGACCGTCACCCCGTGGTAGGCGATTCCGCTGAGAGCGAGGCGCGGGACGCCCGTACATCCGTGCGGGCAGAGTCGGCGGTATGAGATTGCTGATGCTGGGTGGCACGGAGTTCGTCGGGCGGGCCGTGACCGAGGCGGCCCTCGCACAGGGGTGGCAGGTCACGGTGTTCCACCGGGGCCGCCACGAGGCACCGCCGGGCGCGGCCGTGCTCCACGGGGACCGCACCGCCCCGGAGGGGCTCGCGGCGCTGCGCACGGGGGAGTGGGACGCGGTGGTGGACACCTGGTCCTGGGCGCCCTCGGCGGTACGGGACACGGCCCGGCTGCTGGCCGGCCGGGCGGGGCGCTACGTGTACGTGTCGAGCTGTTCGGTGTACGCGCACCCGAAGGCGGCGGGGCTGGGCGAGGAGGCCCCTCTCGTGGCGGGCGCGCCGGACGCGGGCGACGTACCGTACGCGGAGGCCAAGCGGGGCGGTGAGCTGGCGGTCGAGGAGTCCTTCGGCGCGGGCCGGTCGGTTCTCGCGCGGGCCGGGTTGATCATCGGTCCCTACGAGAACGTCGGGCGGCTGCCCTGGTGGCTGTCCCGGATCGCCCGCGGCGGCCCCGTACTGGCCCCGGGGCCGCACGGCCTCCCGATCCAGTACATCGACCCCCGCGACCTCGCCGCCTGGGTCCTGCACGCCGTCGAGGCGGGGCTGTCGGGCCCGTACAACATGATCAGCAGGAGCGGCCACGCCACGATGGGCGAGCTGCTGGAGGCGTGCGTCCGGGTCACGGGGTCGGCCGCCGAGCTGCGCTGGACCGCCCCGGAGGAGATCCTCGCGGCCGGGATCGAGCCGTGGACGGAGCTGCCGGTCTGGCTGCCGCCGGGTTCGAAGGACCACGACACGCTGCACCGTACGGGGGTGGAGAAGGCGTACGCCGCCGGGCTGCGCTGCCGTCCGGTGGCGGAGACCGTGGCGGACACCTGGGACTGGCTGGAGTCGATCGGCGGCCGGGCGCCGCAGCGGCCGGACCGCCCGCTGGTCCGGCTGTCCCCGGAGAAGGAGGCGGAGGTGCTGGGCGCGTCGGGCTCCTGAGCGCCGCGGGCCGTGCCGGAACGCTTCGGCACGGCCCGGAACGTCCCGGCACGGCCCGCGTCCGGCGGCCGCCCCGCTACAGCCAGCCGTTCCGCTTGAACCCGCGGTGGATCACCGCGCAGGCCGCCACGATCACGCCCATGACCAGCGGGTACCCGAACACCCAGTGCTTCTCCGGCATGTGCTCGAAGTTCATGCCGTACACGCCGCACACCATCGTCGGGACGGCCAGGATCGCGACCCAGGCGCTGATCCGGCGCATGTCCTCGTTCTGCGCGATGGTGACCTGCGCGAGGTGCGCCTGGAGTATCGAGTTCAGCAGCTCGTCGAAGGCGGTGATGCGCTCGGTGACCCGGGCCAGGTGGTCGGCGACGTCCCGGAAGTACGTGCGGATGCGCGGGTCCACCTGGGCCAGCGGCTGGGTGGAGAGCTGGTGCAGCGGCCGGTCCAGCGGGGCCACGGCCCGCTTCAGCTCCAGCAGTTCGCGCTTGAGCTGGTAGATGCGTCCGGCGTCGGCGTTCCGGCCGCCCTCGGCGAAGACCGCGCTCTCCACCTCGTCCATGTCGTCCTGGACGGCCGCCGTCGCCTCCAGGTAGTCGTCGACGACCAGGTCGGCGATGGCGTGCAGGACGGCGGACGGGCCGAGCGCGAGCTGTTCCGGGTTCGCCTCCAGCGCCTCGCGCAGCGGGCCGAGCGAGCCGTGCCCGCCGTGCCGGACGGTGATGACGAAGTCCTCGCCGGTGAACACCATGATCTCGCCGGTGTCCACGACCTCGCTGGTCGCCGTGAGCCGGTCGTGGTCGACGTAGCAGGCGGTCTTGAAGACGGTGAACAGGTTGGTGTCGTACTGCTCCAGCTTGGGGCGCTGGTGGGCGAGGACCGCGTCCTCCACGGCCAGCGGGTGCAGCCCGAACAGCTCCACGATCCCCGCGAACTCCGCCTCCGACGGCTCGTGCAGCCCGATCCACACGAACCCGTCGCCCGAGGCGCGTACCCGGTGCACCGCCTCCGCCACGGGGTGGTCGCCGGTCAGCCGCACCCCGTCCTCGTACACCGCGCAGTTGACGACCGCGGTGCCCAGCGGCGAGCGCGCCGGGTGGGCGAGGTCGACGCCGCGGCTGCGCTGTTCGGGCAGGCGTACGGCCCGGCGGAGGTGGCGGATCATCGACATGGGCGGCTCCGGGGCGGCTCCTACGGGCGGGCGCCGCCCAGTATGCCGATCACGGCGCTCGGGTTCACCCCTGGCCCGCGACGTGCCGGTCCCGTGCGGCGCCCAGGCCCGCGAGGACCTGCGGGACGAGCAGGACGAGCAGGACGACGACCGGGACCGTCCAGGTGCCGGAGGCGTCGTGCACGGCGCCCAGCACCGCCGGGCCGGCCGCGGCGAGGATGTACCCGAAGCACTGGGCCATGCTGGAGAGCTGCGCGGCGTGCCGGGTGTCGGGCGCGCGCCGCACGATGAAGAGCAGCGCGAGGCTGATCGCCGCGCCCTGGCCGAGGCCGAGCAGCGTCATCCACACGTACGCGCCGGCGGCCGGCGCGGCCAGCATCCCGGCCAGGCCCAGGGCGCACAGCACCGCGCCGAGCGCCGCCAGGTGTCCCGTCCGCAGCCTGCGCCCCGCGATCACCGGGGCGAGGAAGGAGCCCGCGATGCCCAGCAGCGAGGAGAAGGACAGCATCCAGCCCGCGTCGCCCGCGCTCATCCCCGCGCCGGTCAGCATGGTCGGCAGCCAGGCGGTGGCCGCGTAGTAACTCAGCGACTGCAGGCCCATGTAGCCGGTGACCTGCCAGGCCAGCGGGGACCGCCACAGGCCGCGCACCGGATGCGCCGCCTGCCGCGCCGCGCCCTCGGAGACCCGCGTACGGGAGCGGAGCTGCGGCAGCCAGACCAGCAGCGCGAGGAGTGCGAGCGAGCCCCAGCAGGCCAGCGTGGCCTGCCAGCCGAGTCCGGTGGCGGTGCGCAGCGGTACGGTGACGCCCGCCGCGAGCGCCGCGCCGCCGAACAGCGACATGGAGTACAGGCCGGTCATCAGCCCGGTGCGCTCGGGGAAGTCGCGCTTGATCAGGCCGGGGAGCAGCACGTTGGCCACCGCGATGCCGGCGCCGATGACGACCGTGCCGGCGAACAGCGCGGCCACCTGGTCGGCCAGTCGCAGCGCCGTACCGGCACAGATCAGCACCATCGTGCCGAGCAGCGACCGCTCCAGCCCGAAGCGGCGGCCGAGCCGCGGCGCCACGGGGGCGAGCAGCCCGAAGCAGAGCAGCGGGAGCGCGGTGAGCAGGCTGGTGGCGGCCGCCGACATGCCGCTGTCGGTGCGGATGGTGTCGGCCAGCGGGGAGACCGCGACCAGCGCCGGGCGGAGGTTGAGGGCCAGCAGGACCACACCGACGGCGAGGTAGAGGGTGCCGCGTACGGGGCCGGGCCCGGCCGCGGGTACCGGGGGCGCGTCCGAGGGCGTCCGGGCGGGTATACGGGCGTCCGGCCGTTCGTCGGTGCGCACGGGGGTGGCCTCCTGGGTCGGGTGTGGCATCAGTCCTGCTCCCGCAGCGCCGTCATGGCCTCGTTGAGGTGGGCCAGCGCGGCCTGCTCCGCGGCGTCCGGGTCGCCCGCCGCGATGGCGTGCACGATGGCGGCGTGCTCGCCGAACTGGTGGCGTACGGAGTCGGGCACCGGGGCGGCGATCACGGACCGGAGCGTGGCCCGCAGCGCGTCGGTGAGGTGCCCGTAGAGGTCGGCCAGGACGCTGTTGTGCGCGGCGGCGGCGACGGTGCGGTGGAAGGCGATGTCGGCCTCGATGAAGGCCGCGGTGTCGCCGGTGTGCCAGATGTCGTCGCGGTGGGCGAGGGCGGCGCGCAGCGCGACGAGGTCCTCGTCGGTGCGGCGCAGCGCGGCGTAGCGCGCCGCGTCCCGCTCCAGGCTCGCGCGGACCTCGTACGCCTCCAGGTCGCCGGAGCGGCGCAGCCTGCGCTGCACCGCGGCGCCGAAGTCGCTGCTGGCGCGCACGTAGGTGCCGTCGCCCTGGCGGGGCTCCAGCATGCCGGTGTGCACGAGGGCGCGGACCGCCTCGCGGACGGTGTTGCGGCCGACGTCGAGCTGCTCGACGAGCACCGGCTCGGCGGGGATCTTCGCGCCCACCGGCCACTCGCCGTCGGCGATGAGGCGTTCCATCTGGTCGATGACCAGGTCCACCAGGCTGGTGCGGATCGTGCTGCGCAGCGGCATGGGCCGGCGGTCCCCTCTCCGAGTGCGCGCGCCTCGTCCGACGCCGCGATTGCTTCAGTGGATTACTCCGGTGATGGGAACATCCCATGTTTGCGGGTGTCAAATGAGCCCGGGCTTCTCGGGGCCCGGGGCGCTGCACACTGAAACGCGCGGGGGAGTGCGGTGCGCCGTGCGCGGTGGGGGGAAAGCGCGCGCGGTGGGAGTCGCAGCTCCCACCGCGCGTCTCAGCGCGGAGCGCCGGCCGGCCGTCGGCCCGTGGTCATCGGCGGGCGGCCGACGGCCGACGGTTCGGGGAGGGTCAGGACGCCTTGCCGAAGTGGGCGCCGGTCAGGCCGTTCGCCCAGAGCTGGTCGACCTCGGCGCGCTCGTTGGCGTCCGGCTGGGAGTTGGTGCAGGACGGGCCGGGGCCGCCGCCGGACATCAGCTCGCTGCACGGGCCTTCGTAGTGGTCCGGCAGGCCGAGGACGTGGCCGGTCTCGTGCGCGGTCACGCGGGTGGAGTCGTACTCCTGGTTCTGCTGGTAGTCCAGGAAGATGTAGCCGTGACCGTGGCCGTCGGTGCTGGCGTAGGAGCCGCGCGAGTCGTTGCCCTCGCGGTAGGAGAAGTCCGCGCCGCCGCTGCCGGCCTGGAGCTTGACGTTGGAGACGGCACCGTTCCAGATCTGCGCGCTGCTGGATATCTGTTGGGCGAAGCTCGGCGCGCCGCTCGCGTCGTACGTCACCGTCACCGAAGCGGCGCCGGTCTTCTTCTGCTTGGCGAGCGCGGACTTCAGCACGGCCTCGAAGAACCGCTTGGTGTCGGCCTTCTCGGCGGCCGAGCCGACGTACCGGGCCGCCGTCACCTTGTTGTCCGTGGGGGCGGCCGAGGGGCTGGCCACCGCGGGGACGGTGGCGGCCAGGCTCGCTGCCAGGCCCAGACCGAGTGCGGCCGACAGCACCGTCTTGGGAGATCTCATGTGGGGGGCTCCTTAGTGTCCGGGGGACCCGGCCGAGGTGTGGGGCAACGGCCGGGACCCGCGGATGAACTGTGGTGCCGCTGAGTCTGAGGGAGACATCCGGGGGGCGCGGAGATTCCATGTGGCGATAGGACAGTCCAATAACCCCTGAGAAATGTGTGCTTCGCGGGGTTCAGGTGGCTGGTGCGACACGTAAGGACGTCGTTATGCTCCGCGCGTGGAGCTTGAGGTGAGGCACCTACGTGCGCTGTGCGCCATCGCCGACACCGGCAGCGTACGCAAGGCCGCCCGGCAACTGGGCATGACCCAGCCCTCCCTGACCACGCAGCTGCGGCGCATCGAGAACGCGCTGGGCGGCCAGCTCTTCATCCGCGAGCGCTCCGGCAGCCGGCCGACGCCGCTCGGCCACACCGTCCTGCACCGCGCCCGGCCGATAGTGGCGGAGATGGCCGCGCTGGTCGACGAGACCAGGTCGGCGGTGGTGCGCGAGCAGGGCGCACGGCTGCGCGTGGGCAGCACCGGCAGCCGCGCGGTGGCGGGCTGGCTGCGCCGGCTGCGGGCCCGGCTGCCCGAGACCGACACCACGATACGGATCGACCTGTCGGGCAACACCCTGCTGCAGATGGTCGCCGCCGGTCAGCTCGACGCGGCCTTCGTGCACGAGGTCGAGGGCTCGCCGCTGCGCGTCCCCGACGGGCTGGAAGAACGCGAACTCCTCGCCCGGGAGCCCCAGTTCATGGCGCTCCCGGCGACGCACCCGGCGGCCGGGCTGGAGGCCGTCACGCTCGCCGACCTCGCCGAGGACCAGTGGATGGTCGACCCGTCCGTGGACGGCGAGTGGGCCGGGCTGCGGCGGATCTTCACCGCGGCCGGGATGGACCCGCGCGTGGTGCACGGCGACTACCTCGCGGCGGCCGACCTGGTCGCGGCCGGCGAGGTCGTCACGCCCTGCCAGCCGACCTCCCGCCCCCGCCACGGCATGGTCGTCCGCCCGCTGCGCGGCGACCCGCTGGCCGTACGGCTGTTCCTGGCGTACCGCGGCGGCGGGCGTGACACCGAGTGGGTCGACGCGCTCTTCGACGACTTGCGGGCCGCGTACATGGAAGTGGCCTGGGCGAGCACCGCGTACCGCAAGTGGCTGGTCCGACACGAGAGCCTGCTGGCGGTGGGGTCCTAGCCGACCGCTGCTCGAGGGGACACGCTGCCTCCGCACGCCCTGACCGCGCCCGGGCGGGATCCGGAACGGCGCGGCGCGCTTGCCCCGTATGCCGTGCGGGGGGCGGGCGCCGCGAGGAGAATTCATGGCGGAGGCTCGTACGCGGCAGGGCAGCCGGAATTCTCCGAAGATTTTTCTCCTCCTCGTGTCGAGGACCGGCCGTCGGCTCCGACGTCTCCGGTGAGAGGCGCCCGGCCGGACGCCGACAGCTCCCGAGGAGTGAGTGACATGAAGTACATGCTGATGATCCAGGCGAGCCAGGCCCACTACGACGCCATGAACGGCAAGGACTCCGGCAAGGTGCGGTGGAGCGAGGGCGACCTCAAGGCGATGTTCCAGTTCATGGAGAACCTCAACAACGACCTCGCCGAGAACGGCGAGATGATCGACGGGCAGGGGCTGAGCGAGCCCGCGCAGGCTCGCGTCGTGTCCCCCGGCAAGGACGGCGTACCGGTCGTCGCCGACGGCCCCTACGGCGAGACCAAGGAAGTGCTCTGCGGCTACTGGCTCCTGGACTGCGCGTCCCTGGACCGCGCCACCGAGATCGCGAAGCGCATCCTGCAGTGTCCGGTCCCCGAGGGCGCCGAGAACGGCCCCGTCACCATCCGGTCCATCCCCGACAACCCGCCCTGCGACGTCTGAGGCGACCGGGGGCCGTGGGCGCACCGGAACGGACCGAGGACCTGCTGCGCGCGCTCGCGCCGCAGGTCCTCGGCGCGCTCGTGCGGCGGTACGGGCACTTCGACCTCGCCGAGGACGCCGTACAGGAAGCGCTGCTGGCCGCCGCGGTCCAGTGGCCCGGGGCCGGCCGCCCGGACAACCCGCGCGGCTGGCTGATCAAGGTCGGCGCGCGCCGGCTCACGGACCTGCTGCGCGGTGAGGAGGCGCGGCGGCGGCGCGAGGAGACCGCGTACGCGCTGACGCCGCGCGACGAGTTCCACGCCCCCGCGCCGGGGGAGAGCCGCGCTCCCAGCGAGGACGACACCCTCACCCTGCTCTTCCTGTGCTGCCACCCCGCGCTGACCCCGGCCGCCCAGACCGCGCTGACGCTGCGCGCCGTCGGCGGCCTGACCACCGCCGAGATCGCCCGCGCCTACCTGGTGCCGGAGCCGACCATGGCGCAGCGGATCAGCCGCGCCAAACAGCGGATCAAGGCGGCCGGCGGGCACTTCGCGCCGCCGGCCCCCGAGGAGCGCGACGCGCGGCTCGGCGCGGTCCTGCAGATCCTCTACCTGATCTTCAACGAGGGGTACACCGCGACCTCCGGCAGCCGGCTGCAGCGCGTCGAGCTGGCCCAGGAGGCCATCCGGCTGGCCCGGTCGCTGCGCGCGCTGCTCCCGGAGGACGGCGAGGTGGCCGGGCTGCTGGCCCTGATGCTGCTGACCGACGCCCGCCGCGCGGCGCGCACGGCGCCCGACGGGTCGCTCGTCCCGCTCGCCGAACAGGACCGCGGCGCCTGGGACCGGGCGGCGATCGCCGAGGGCGTAGCGCTGGTC
The DNA here is from genome assembly GCF_055567935.1 of Streptomyces sp. NPDC026301. Classification (NCBI taxonomy): domain Bacteria; kingdom Bacillati; phylum Actinomycetota; class Actinomycetes; order Kitasatosporales; family Streptomycetaceae; genus Streptomyces; species Streptomyces sp. NPDC026301. Next base: position 201,112 of record NZ_JBVHPN010000009.1, read on the forward strand.
AGCGACGCGCTCCGCCGCACGGCCCTCGGCCCGTACCAGCTCCAGGCCGCGATCGCCGCGGTGCACGACGAGGCGGAGCGGCCCGAGGACACCGACTGGCGCGAGATCCTCGGCCTGTACCGCCTGCTGGCCAGGATCGCGCCGAGCCCGGTGGTCACCCTCAACGAGGCGGTCGCGCTCGCCATGGTCAGCGGGCCCCGGGCCGGCCTGGACCTCCTCGCCACCGTCGCCGGTGACCCGCATCTCGCGGACCACCACCGCCTCGAAGCGGTCCGCGCGCACCTGCTGGAGCAGGCCGGGGAGAGCGCCGAGGCCCGCGCGGCATACGGTCGCGCCGCCGAACGCGCGCTCAGCGTCCCGGAGAAGCGCTATCTGCAGACCCGGGCGGCGCGGCTGCGCTGAGCGGCCGCCCCGGCCGCCCCGGCCGCTCCGGAATTCGGTCAGAGGCGGCGGATCCGGGCGGAAATGCCATGACCGACAAGCAGGTAAATCACGGCAGGCAGCCCGTAATTGAGGAGCACGCGAAGTCCTTCCGTGTCCATGGTGAAAATGTCCTGCGACCACCATGCGAGTCCGTCCGCGACGCTCTCCACGAAATCGACGAACACATTCGCCTGGTTGGCGCCGAGCAGGTAAAGCAGAATCCACAGGACGAGGAACGCCGCGGCAATGTCGGCGATCGTATGGATGATCAATGCGGTGCGTGCCGTGCCGGCGCCGTCGCGCGGGCGGCGGTACCGCTCCCGGCTCGGGCCGCCGTACCCCGGCTGCCCCTGGTCGTACGGCGCTGCCGGGCCGGGGTCGTACGGGGCCTGCCCGGCGTCGTAATGGCCCTGCGGGGCGTACGGACCGTTCACCGGCACGGAGTCGTGGGGGTTGCTCACGGGATTTTCCCATCCGGCGCCAAAACGCCTCGACGAAGATGAATGGAGCACGGCCGGTGGCACGCCGGGGCGTTTCCGTCCGCATTTCTGCCGGCGCTTTCCGCACCCGCATTCCTCTCTGCGCCGCAAAGCCCCCGCAGCGTTACCGCCCGGGTTGCCTTCGGCAGCGGGCGCGCAGCGGATAGGCTGGTGGAATCGCCCACTGGGGCATGGTCTGGAGCTGTTGGTGTGGCGGGTAGGGGAGAGCAGGTGACCGCCGATGGGTACGAGCGCAGGAATGGCGGCCGTGCTGCAGACCCTGCACCCGGTCACCGGCTCCGGGGGACTGATCGGCAGCGACCCCGAGGGCTGCGCCCGGGTGCTGGGCGTCGACGGCGTCGCGCTGTCACTGTTGACCAGCGACGGCACCTCCGAGCTGGTGTGGGCGTCGGAGGGCGACAGCCGCCGGCTGGAGGACCTGCAGTTCACACTGGGCGAGGGCCCCGGCGTCGATGCGGTGGGCCACGGCTCGCTGGTGGTGGAGCCGGACCTGGGCCGGCTGCCCGCCGGGCGCTGGCCCGTGCTGCTGCCGGAGCTGGCGGCGCTCGGCGTCGGCGCGGTCTTCTGCTTCCCGCTGCTGGTCGGCCGCGTCTGCATGGGGGTACTGACCCTCCAGCGGCGGGCGAGCGGGCCGCTGACCGACGCCAGTATGGACGACGCGCTGATCCTGACCGGCGCGCTGACCGCCGTGCTCCTGGACGGCGGGGCCGCGAGCGACGCGCTCATGGCCGTGGAGCGCCCGTCCGACCTCTATCGTGCGGCCGTCCACCAGGCGACCGGCATGATCAGCGTGCAGGCAGGAATACCGCTGTCCCAGGCGCTCCTCCGGCTGCGCGCGTACGCCTACCGGCACGGCCGGCCGATCCTGGAGGTCGCCGAGGACGTGGTCGCCAGGCGCCTGGACTTTCGCAATGATGGACCCGAGCCGGACCCGTCTGGCCGGAAGAGGGGATGATGGCGGTGGCTCCGCAGGAAAGGGTGCTGCAGGCGTTCGGCGAAGCGGTCGGCACGCTGATCGACGACTTCGACCTGATCGACGCGCTGCACCGGCTGTGCGCGCGGGGCGTCGAGTTCCTCGACGTGACCGCGGTCGGCATCATGCTCGCCGATCCGCACGGTGACCTGCAGGTGCTCGCGGCCTCCGACGAACGCACCGGACTGCTGGAGCTGTTCGCCGTGCAGGGCGAGGAGGGCCCCTGCGCCGAGAGCTACCGCACCGGCGAGGCCCTGGTGAACGCCTCCCTCGCCGCGCCCGCCGACACCGCCCGCTTCCCGGTGTTCGCCGAGCGGGCCCGGCAGGCGGGGTACGCCACCGCCCACGCGCTGCCGCTGCGGCTGCGGCAGCGGAGCATCGGCGCGATAGGCATGCTCCACGCGGGACCGCACACGCTGGACCCCTCGGGGGTACGGCTGGGCCGGACGCTCGCCGACGTGGCGACCATCGCCGTCCTCCAGCAGCACACCATCGAGCAGGGCAACGTCGAACGGGTCCAGGTGCAGGCGGCGCTCGTCAGCCGTACCGTCATCGAGCAGGCCCAGGGCGTGCTCGCGGAGCGCTGGGCGACCGGCGTCGACGAGGCGTTCGAGGCGCTGCGCGGCTATGCCCGCCGGAACCGTGAGCGGCTGGCCGACGTCGCTCGCCGGGTCATCGACGGCACGCTGGACGCCGCGGCACTCCGGTAGCCGCTGCTCCTCAGAGCCGGCTGGCCTCTTCTCCTCAGGAGCCGTACGGGCCGCGGCCCTCGTCGAAGGCGCCACCGCCGTGCGTTCCGCCGTGCAGCCGGTCCAGCGTCTCCTCCGCGATCTCGGGCAGCGGCTTCCCGGTGACGAACGCGTCGGCGCGCAGCCGGGCGAGCGCCTCGGCCACGGGCACGCCCGTCTCCTGGGAGAGCATCCCGGCCGCGCGGTGCGTACGGCCCCAGTGCGCGTCCATCATCGGCGTCGGGTTCCACGGCAGGGCCGTCGGGGCCGTCAGCAGCGCCACCGTCGCGGCGCGCGTGGCCCGCGCACACTCCCGTACGGTCTCCTCGTCCGGGTCCCACGGCTCGTGCCGCAGCAGGTCGACGGAGCCCACGGGGTGCTCCTCTGAGCCGTCGCTCATCGGGAAGGCGTACACCGAGCCGATCTTCCCGAGCGCGTGGCGCGCCGCGGCGCCGAAGATCGGCCACTGCGTCAGCCGGCCGTGCAGATCGGCCACGATCACCGCCTGCCCGGTCGCCGCCGCCGTCACGCACGGCCCCTCGTCCACCTCGAACTGGACCTCCTCCAGCCGCATCGCCGACTCGCCGCACGCGTGCAGGAGCTGGCGGTCGGGGGTATCGGTGAGCAGCGAGATCGTCGCGCCGTCCACCGGAAGGGCCACACACATGGCCTCGCACAGCCGCTCGGGGAGCCTGCGCGCGTCTCCCTCGGAGGCTGCGGCCAGCACCAGCTCCGCCGCGGCGGACGAATCCGTCATACGATCACTTGCCCGGGTAGGTGGTCCTCTCGAAAAGGCCTGCCTCAACGGGTAACCCTCCGGCCCCGACGGCAAACCACTCCCGTGCCGCGCGCCTACGGCCGAGCCGACACCTGCGGGTGACCACGGAACGCCACTCCGTCACCACGACCGGCCCCACCGCCGAACCCGCCGCGGCCAAAGGCGCGTTGGGGCGGGAGCGGCCGGACGGAAAAGACCGCACCCGGTCCGCCGTGGCCGCCGTATTCGGGCGGCCTGCGGACCGGGTGCGGTCGGATGGGCCAGGAGAACCGCGCAATCGCGGGGCAACGGGCCCGGCCCAGAGTCAGGCCTTCTTGGTCTCCCAGAAGATCTTGTCGATCTGGGCGATGTAGTCCAGCGCCTTCTGGCCGGTGGCGGGGTCGTTCGAACCCTTGGCGGCCGACAGGGCCTTGAGGGTGTCGTTGACCAGCTGGTGCAGCTCCGGGTACTTCTCGAAGTGCGGGGGCTTGAAGTAGTCGCTCCACAGCACCGAAACGTGGTGCTTGGCCAGCTCCGCGCGCTGCTCCTTGATGAGGACCGCGCGGGTGCGGAAGTCCGCATCCTCGTTGGCCTGGTACTTCTCCTGCACGGCCTTGACCGACTCGGCCTCGATGCGGGCCTGGGCAGGGTCGTAGACACCGCAGGGCAGGTCGCAGTGGGCGCTGACCTTCACCTTGGGGGCGAACAGGCGGGAAAGCATGTTCAGTCCTTCCTCGTGATCGTCTTCTCAGGTGCGAGATTACTCGGTACGGGAAGGCTTTTCTCGGGTGCCCCGGGGGTCTTAGGGCAAAAGTCCAGTGTCAGGCTGGGACTGGTGGAGGAACGGACCGGGAGGTGCCGGATGCCGGAGCAGGTGCATGAGCGCTGGCCCGATCAGGGGCAGGAGCAGGGCCGGGAGGGCAGGGGACCGCTCCGGACGATCGGTCTGGCGGAGGTGTACAACCCCTCGATGGTGCCCACTTTGCGGCCCGGGGACCAGTTGGTGGTCCGGTACGGCGCGGTAGTGCGGCCGGGCGACGTGATCGTCCTGAAACACCCCTTCCGGCAGGATCTGCTCATCGTCAAACGGGCGGTGGAGCGGCGCGACGGCGGCTGGTGGGTCCAGGGGGACAACCCCTTCGTGGAGAACGACAGCCGGGAGTTCGGCACGGTGCCCGACGAGCTGGTGGTCGCCCGCGCCTGGCTGCGGGTGCGGCCGCCGCGCGAGGTGCGGCGGTCGGTCGTCGGGGTGCTGTCCTGGGCGGCGTCGGCGGTCCGGCCGGTACGGAACGTCCGGCGTTAGCCGCCCGCGCCTTCCGGCTCCTCGGGGGCCTTCTCCGGCTCGGTGCGGGCGGCGGCGGCCGACTCCTGGCGCTTGCGGGCGCGGTAGGCCGCGACGTTGGCGCGGGTGGCGCAGCGGTCGGAGCAGTAGCGCCGGGAGCGGTTGGTGGAGGTGTCGAGGTAGACGTTGCGGCACGGCGCCGCCTGGCAGCTGCCGAGGCGGTCCACGCCCAGTTCGGTGAGGTGGACGGCCAGGCCCATGCAGGCGGTGGCCGTGTAGCCGGCGGTGGCGTTGGCGGCGTGGTCGGCGATGTGCAGGTGCCAGTCGGGGCGGCCGTCGGCGTCTCGCGTCTCGTGCCCGGAGATCTGCGGGCTGACCGGGTATTCCATGAGCAGGGCGTTGAGGAGGTCGACGGCGAGGGTCTCGTCCCCGGAACCGGCCGCCTCGAAGATCGCGCGCAGCCGGGCCCGTACGGCGCGCAGGCGGGTCACGTCGGCGTCCGTGGCGCGCCGGGCGGTGTGCTGGGCGGGGCCGAAGAGGGCGCGTACGGCCTCGACCGAGGTCAGGGTGTCGGTGCCGCGCTCCGGCTGCTCGCTGTTGACCAGCCGCACGGCATAGTCCGAGTAATAGGCCAGTTCCACTTGTAGTCCTTACCGGGCGCGGGCTAGTCTGCGTACTGAGCCCGTAATGGGCGTTGTCTGTTCGAGGGTATTACAGGCGAGAGGGGTTCCGGTGACCGAGGCCGTGGCACGGGCGGACTGGCGGGCGTGGCAGGACAGTTGGGACCGGCAGCAGGAGTGGTACCTGCCGGACCGCGAGGAGCGGTTCCGGGTGATGCTGGACATGGTCGAGGCGGTGGCGGGTCCCGAGCCGCGCGTCCTGGACCTCGCGTGCGGCACCGGCAGTATCACCGACCGGCTGCTGAAGCGGCTGCCGGGTGCGCTCAGCACGGGCGTCGATCTCGACCCGGCGCTGCTGGCCATCGCGGAGGGGTACTTCGCGGGCGAGCGGCGGGTGGAGTTCGTCCGGGCCGACCTGAAGGACCCGGCGTGGCCGGCGAAGCTGCCGTACGAGACGTACGACGCGGTACTGACCGCCACCGCGCTGCACTGGCTGCACAGCGACGAGCTGAGCGTGCTGTACGGGCAGCTGGCGGGCCTGGTCCGGGAGGGCGGCGTCTTCCTGAACGCCGACCACATGCCCGACCCGGCGACGCCCCGGCTGAACGCCGCCGACCGGGCGCAGCGGCACGCCCGCATGGACGCGGCCAAGGCGGCCGGCGCGGTGGACTGGAAGGAATGGTGGGCGCTCGCGGCCGCCGACCCGGTGCTGGCAGGCCCGACCGCCGAGCGGTTCGAGATCTACGGCGAGCACGCGGACGGCGACACCCCCTCGGCGGAGTGGCACGCACAGGCCCTCCGGAACGCCGGCTTCGCCGAGGCTCGCACGGTCTGGGCCTCGCCGTCGGACGCGATGGTGCTGGGGCTGAAGTAGGGACGAATGCGGGAGGGGGCGGTACCGGGCGTGCCCGCCCCTACCGCCCCCTCCCGCGTACCGCGTGCCTCAGAGGACCTTCGACAGGAAGGACTTGGTGCGTTCGTGCTGCGGCTTGGTCAGGACGTCGCGCGGGTGGCCGGACTCGACGACCACGCCGTCGTCCATGAAGACCAGCGAGTCGCCGACCTCCCGGGCGAAGCCCATCTCGTGGGTGACGACGACCATGGTCATGCCGTCGGCGGCCAGGTCCTTCATGACGTCCAGGACGTCGCCGACCAGCTCCGGGTCGAGGGCCGAGGTCGGCTCGTCGAAGAGCATCAGCTTGGGCTCCATGGCCAGCGCGCGGGCGATCGCCACGCGCTGCTGCTGGCCGCCGGAGAGCTGCGAGGGGTAGTTGCCGGCCTTGTCCTTCAGGCCCACCCGGTCCAGCAGCTTCAGCGCGCGCTCGCGGGCCGACGCCTTGGACTCGCGCTTGACCTGGACGGGCGCCTCCATGACGTTCTCCACCGCCGTCATGTGCGGGAAGAGGTTGAAGCGCTGGAAGACCATGCCGATGTCGCGGCGGCGGGCCGCGACCTCCCGGTCGCGCAGCTCGTGCAGCTTGCCGTTGTGCTCGCGGTAGCCGACCAGCTCGCCGTCGACCGAGAGCCGGCCGGCGTTGATCTTCTCCAGGTGGTTGATGCAGCGCAGGAAGGTCGACTTGCCGGAGCCGGACGGGCCGATCAGGCAGAAGACCTCCTTGGGCGCGACCTCCAGGTCGATGCCCTTGAGGACGTGCGCGGCGCCGAAGGACTTGTGGACGCCCTCGGCCTTGACCATGGGGACGGCCTTGTTGCTGGTCTTGTCCGTCATGCGGCACCTCCGGCGGAACGGTTGAAGCCGCCGGACAGCTTGGCCTTGGCGCGCTGCAGCGGGGTGAGCGGGAGCTGGCGGCTGGAGCCGCGGGCGTAGTGGCGCTCCAGGTAGTACTGACCGACGCTGAGCACGCTGGTGGCGACGAGGTACCAGACGGCGGCGAGGATCAGCATCTCCACGACGACGCCGGAGTCCCGGCCGACGTTCTGCGCGGACTGCAGCAGGTCGTAGTACTGGACCGCGATCACCAGCGAGGAGGTCTTGAGCATGTTGATGACCTCGTTGCCGGTCGGCGGCACGATCACGCGCATCGCCTGGGGCACGACGATCCGGCGCAGCGTCCTGCCGTGGCTCATGCCGAGCGCCTGCGCGGCCTCGGTCTGGCCCTCATCGACGGCGGTCAGGCCGGCGCGGCAGATCTCCGCCATGTACGCGGCCTCGTTCAGGCCGAGGCCGAGCAGCGCGCACAGGAACGGGGTCATGAAGTCCGACCACTCGTCCTTGTAGACCGGCATGATGTCGATGTACTGGAAGACGAGGCCCAGGTTGAACCACAGGAAGAGCTGGACGTAGACCGGCGTGCCGCGGAAGAACCAGATGTAGAACCACGCGACGGTCGAGGTCACCGGGTTCTTGGACTGGCGCATCACGGCGAGGATCACGCCGAGCACCACGCCGATCACCATGGAGAGCACGGTGATCAGGAGGGTGTTGCGCAGACCGCGCAGGATGTCCGAGTTGAAGAGGTAGTCGGGGATCGCGTTCCAGTTGACGTTGCCGGTCGCGAACGCCCGGACGAGGAGCGCGAGCACGGCGATGACCACCACGGCGGCGACCCAGCGGCCGTAGTGGCGCACGGGGACGGCCTTGATGGGCTCGGGCTGCGGCGGGGGAGCGTCCTGCGGCGGCCTGGCCGCCTTGTCGACGTCGACAGACACGGATGTTGCCTTTCGGGGTTCGGCGGAGTTCAGCGGGCGGGAAGGGCGGCGCGCGGCTACGAACCGGCGTTGAGCTTCACTTCCTTGACCCCGGCGTCCTTGACCTGCCACTTCTTGAGGACCTTGGCGTAGTCCCCGTTCTTGATCGTCGCCTCCAGGGCGGCCTTGAGGGCGTCGCGCAGCTTCGCCTGGCCCTTGGGGACGGCGATGCCGTACGGGGCCGCCTCGACCTGGTCGCCGACGACCTCGAAGTCCTTGCCGCCGCCGGAGGTCTTCACGGCGTACGCGGCGACCGGGTAGTCGCTGGAGACCGCGTCCACACCGGCGGTGCGCAGCCGGGTCTGGGCCTCGGAGTCGTTGTCGAACGCCTCGATGGAGATCGTCTCCTCGCCGTCCTTCTTGCACTTCTTCGCCTGGTCCTTGGCGTAGTCGTGCGAGACGGTGCCGCGCTGGACGGCGATGGACTTGCCGCACAGGTCGGCCCAGCCCGAGACGGTGTCGCTCTTGCCCTTCTGGACGTAGAGCGAGACGCCCGCGTTGAAGTAGTCGACGAAGTCGACGCCCTCGCCGATCTTCTTGCCGGTGGTGGAGTCCAGGCCCTCCTGGCGCTCCTTGGTGTCCGTCATCGCCGACATGGCGAGGTCGTACCGCTTGGACTTCAGGCCGCCCATGAGGGTGTCGAAGGTAGCGTTGTTGAAGTTGAGCTTGACGCCCAGCTGCTTGCTCATGGCGGCGGCGAGGTCGGGGTCGATGCCGACGATCGCCCCGTTCTTCCGGAACTCCACCGGCTTGTACGTCGCGTCCGAGCCGACCTGGAGGAAACCCTTGTCCTGCACGGCCTTGGGGAGCTTCTTGAAGAGCGGGGCGTGCACGTTGCGGGTCTTCGCGGCCTCGCGCTTGGCGATGGCGGCGTCCGTCTGGTCGCCGCAGCCGCTGAGCAGGAGGGCGGCCACGACCACTGTCGCTGCGCCGGCGGCCGTGCGTGACCTGCCGGAGGCCGGGCGACGGCGGGAACTTGCGGTCATGCGTTTCCTCCTGCTGCGGAACGGATGGAGCCGGTGGGGAACCGGGGGTGGGAGCCGGCGGGAAACCGGGGTGGAAACCGGCCGGCTGGGGGCCGGGCACACACCATCGGGCATCGCGACCTCGTTCGGTCACGGAATCTTGCCATCCGGACTCCGGTATTCGGACTGCCGAACAGGTCAAAATCGCATAACGGACGTGGCAAGGCTGGTCAGCGCCGGATGACGGGCTTGCCCGGACCGCCGCGGAGGCGGTACGGGCCCGAAGTCTCGGTATGTGGACGGAAGATGATCCACGCGTCCGGCTTTTCGAGCGGTTCGCGACTATTGTCGGAATTGAGAACGCGAGGGTAACCAATCTGACTCGTCGGCGGTCGCACCCGTCGGGTACAAAGGGTCGTTACACCCCTCATCCGGGGCTCAGGGCGCGTGTGCGGCGCGCCCGGCGTCCGTACCTCCCCCCGCGCGGCGGTCATCCGTCGCTCAGGGCGCGGACGCGGTGCCCGCCCACCCCTCAACCAGGGAGTGGCCACCCTCAACTGTTTTACGAATAAAGGGGTCAGACAAGTGGCAGCGGAGATCGTCAATCCTCGCAGCGACAGCAGCACGGACGGAGAACCGTTCGATCCGGCCTTCGCCCTCCACCGGGGCGGCAAGATGGCCGTCCAGGCGACGGTGCCGGTGCGCAACCGGGACGACCTGTCCCTCGCGTACACGCCCGGCGTCGCCAAGGTGTGCAGCGCCATTGCCGAGCAGCCCGAGCTCGTCCACGAGTACACCTGGAAGTCGCAGGTCGTCGCCGTGGTCACGGACGGCACCGCGGTGCTGGGCCTGGGCGACATCGGCCCGGAGGCGTCCCTCCCGGTGATGGAGGGCAAGGCCATCCTCTTCAAGCAGTTCGGCGGAGTCGACGCGGTGCCGATCGCGCTCGGCACCACGGACACCGACGAGATCATCGACACGGTCGTGCGGCTCGCGCCCTCCTTCGGAGGCGTGAACCTGGAGGACATCTCCGCGCCGCGCTGCTTCGAGATCGAGCGCCGGCTTCAGGAGAAGCTGGACATCCCGATCTTCCATGACGACCAGCACGGCACCGCCGTGGTCACGCTGGCCGCGCTGCGCAACGCAGCCAAGCTCACCGACCGCGCGCTGGGGCAGCTGCGCGCGGTCATCTCGGGCGCCGGTGCGGCGGGCGTCGCCATCGCCAAGATCCTCATCGAGGCGGGCATCGGGGATGTCGCGGTGTGCGACCGCAAGGGCATCGTCTCTGCGGACCGCGACGACCTGACGGACGTCAAGCGCGAGCTGGCCGGCTTCACGAACAAGGGCGGCCTCACCGGCTCCCTGGAATCGGCGCTGGAAGGTGCGGACGTCTTCATCGGCGTCTCCGGCGGCACGGTCCCGGAGGAGGCGGTGGCGAAGATGGCGAAGGACTCGCTGATCTTCGCGATGGCCAACCCGAACCCGGAGATCCACCCGGACGTGGCGCACAAGTACGCCGCGGTCGTGGCCACCGGGCGCAGCGACTACCCGAACCAGATCAACAACGTGCTCGCCTTCCCGGGCATCTTCGCGGGCGCCCTCCAGGTGCGGGCCTCGCGGATCACCGAGGGCATGAAGCTCGCGGCCGCCGAGGCGCTGGCCGCCGTCGTCGCCGACGAGCTGAGCGCGGACAAGGTCATCCCCTCGCCGTTCGACGACCGGGTCGCCCCGGCCGTGACGGCCGCGGTGGCCGCCGCCGCCCGTGCGGAGGGCGTCGCCCGCCGCTGACCTCGCACACCGCGCCGCCGCCGTACGACCGGATGCGTACGGTGGCGGCGCGGTGCGTTTGCGGCGGCCGCCGGGCTGCCCGGCCAGGCGCCGTTGGGGTACGCCCTCGTTGCCGGGCGCGGCCACGCCGTGGCTGAGCGCGCAGTTCCCCGCGCCCCCGAAGGGGCGCGTGTCACACCGCGTCGTGGTTCCGCTACCGCACTCCGCGGCGTACGTTCGGATCATGTTCGCTGCCTACGCCGCCCGAATCGACCGTGACGATCCGCTCAGCGGCCTGGAGTTGGGTGAGCGCCCGGCTCCCGAGGTCCGCCCCGGCTGGACGACCGTCAACGTCAAGGCCGCCTCCCTCAACCACCACGACCTCTGGTCGCTGCGCGGTGTGGGGCTCGGCGAAGAAGCCCTCCCGATGATCCTCGGCTGCGACGCGGCCGGCGTCGACGCGGACGGCAACGAGGTCGTCCTGCACTCCGTGATCGGCCAGACCGGCCACGGCGTCGGCCCGAAGGAGCCGCGCTCCATCCTCACCGAGCGCTACCAGGGCACCTTCGCCGAGCAGGTCGCGGTCCCCGCCTGGAACGTACTCCCCAAGCCGAAGGAGCTCAGCTTCGCGGAGGCCGCCTGTCTGCCGACCGCCTGGCTGACCGCGTACCGGATGCTCTTCACCAACGCGGGCGTGCGGCCCGGGGACTCGGTACTGGTCCAGGGCGCGGGCGGCGGCGTGGCCACCGCGGCGATCGTCCTCGGCGCGGCGGCGGGCCTGCGGGTCTTCGCCACCAGCCGGGACGAGGCCAAGCGCAAGCGTGCGCTGGACCTGGGCGCCGAGGGCGCGTTCGCAACCGGCGAGCGGCTGCCGCAGCGGGTCGACGCGGTGATCGAGACCGTCGGCGCCGCGACCTGGTCGCATTCGGTCAAGTCCCTCAAGCCCGGCGGCACGCTCGTGATCTCGGGCGCCACCAGCGGCTTCAACCCCGAGAAGACCGAGCTGAACCGCATCTTCTTCCTGGAGCTGAAGGTCGTCGGCTCGACGATGGGCAGCAAGGAGGAGCTGGCCGGGCTGCTCAGCTTCTGCGCGGCCAAGGGCGTCAAGCCGGTCATCGACTCCGAACTGCCGCTGGACCGGGCCCGCGAGGGCTTCGCGAAGATGGCGGAGGGCGACCTCTTCGGCAAGGTCGTGCTGACCGTCTGATGCACCGGGTGCAACTGCTGCCGGCCGCCGGACGCGCCGCCGCCCCCTGGAGCAACGGGGGCGGCGTGACCCGGGAGATCGCCGCCGGGCCGCCCGGCGCGGGCTGGGACGCCTTCGACTGGCGGGTCAGCCTGGCGGACGTGGACCGGGACGGCCCGTACTCCCCGCTGCCCGGCGTCCGGCGCGTCCTCACGATGGTGGCCGGGGGCGGCATGGAGCTGACCGTGGACGGTGAGCGGACCGCCGTCACCGAGCCGTTCCGGCCGCTGTCCTTCCCCGGCGGCGCCGCCACGGACTGCCGGCTCGCCGCAGGCCCCGTCGTCAACTTCAACGTGATGGTGCGCGAGGGGCGGTGCGCCGCCGAGGTGGCGATGGCCCGCGGCCGGCACACGGTGCGCCCGGCGCCGGGCCCGGACGGCGCGGTACTGGTCGCCGCGGTGGCCGGTGCGGTACTGCTGACGCCCGCGGGGAGCGGGGAGCCGGTGGCGCTCGGCCGGTACGACGCCGCGCTGCTGCCCGCCGGGGCCGGCGCGGACCTCGACGCGGGCCCGGACGGCGTCGCCGCCGTCGTCACGTTCACCGCCGGCGGCTGATTTCCGCGCTCCCGCGCCGCCCGTGGGCGAACATGTGTGCAGGAATGGCGGAGGGTACGGCCGGGGGCACCACCCGCTCGCCAGCGGGACTTCGGCACAGAGGCGGACATGTTCATACGGCGGCGACGCGCGCCCTTTTTTCTTTCCGGTTCCGGAACGGCGGTCACGACGACCGGCACGGCGGGCCGGCACCGCACCGTGCGCAGGGCGGCCGGGCTGGCCGCCGTGCTGGCGCTGACGCTCACCGCGTGCGGCGGCGCGGGCCCGGAGGGTGACGCGGACGTCACGCTCGACGTGGTGGTCGCCGACTACGGTCAGCGCACCGCCCGGTCCACGACCGACTACTGGAAGCGCCTCGTCGACACCTTCGAGAAGCAGCACCCGGACATCGCGGTGCACCTCGACCCGGTGCCGTACACCCGGCTGGACAAGACGGTCGCGGCCCGGGTCGCGGCCGGTGACGCGCCCGACATCGCGCAGTCCGGCGTCTTCGCCCCGTACGCGGCCAAGGGCCAGCTCTACAGCGCGGACGAGACGCTCTCCATCGGCACCCAGGCCGACTTCGTCCCCGCGCTGGCCAAGGCGGGCGAGATCAGCCACGTGCAGTACGGGATGCCGTTCAGCTCCAGTACGCCGCGCCTCTTCTACAACAAGAAGCTCTTCGCGCGGGCCGGCATCGAGGGCCCGCCGACCTCGTGGGCCGGGATCGAGCGCGCCGCCGCCGCGCTGAAGGCCGCCGGCGTGCGGACGCCGTACGCGCTCCAGACCGGCCCCGAGGCGGCCGAGGACGAGACGCTGAGCTGGCTGCTCGGCAACAACGGCGGCTACGTCGGCATGAGCGGCGGCTACACCCTGGACTCCGCCGAGAACACCGCGGCGCTGACCGCGGTGCGGGACGGCCTGGTCGCCCCGGGCCTGACCGGCCCGAAGGGCCCCGCCCTCAACCGCACCGAGGCCTACCGCGGCTTCGTCGCCGGCAAGGTCGGCATGCTCCTCGCCCACCCGGTGCTGATCCCGATGGCCGACCGGGCCCATGTCCCGTACGGCACCGCCCCGTTCCCCCGGCGCGCGGGCGACGCGGCGACGCCCGCCGGGCTCTCGGACTGGCTGGTGGCCTTCAAGCGGCACCAGCACGTCCGGCAGATCGGCACGTTCCTGGACTTCCTCTACCGCACCGACAACGCGGTGCACTACGCGGGCGGGCAGGGCACCCTGCCGGTGACCGTGCCGGCCGCGCAGAAGATGCGCGCGGACGCCGTGTACCGCCCGCTGTGGCCGTTCGTCGACCAGCTGCCGGAGGTCCAGTTCCAGCCGATGGGCAGGACGAGCTGGCCGCGGGTGCGGGCGGCGCTCCAGGAGAAGATCGCCGGCGCGGTCTCCCGGGACGGCGACCCCGCGGCCGTCCTGTCCGGCCTGCAGAACGAGGCGGACAATCGCGGAGCCGTTGTCAACGAGGGTTGACGCGAGGTGCGCGTCAACCTACGTTGACACCATGACCGAAGCAACGGAACTTGCCGAGCGGGCGGGCGACCGGGACCCGCGCATCGGACTGCGGGCCGTCGCCGCGCTGCGCCGGCTGCTGGAGCAGCTGGAAGCGGTACAGGTGCGCAGCGCCCGCGCCAAGGGCTGGTCGTGGCAGGAGATCGCCGACGAGCTGGGAGTCAGCCGGCAGGCGGTCCACAAGAAGCACGGGAGGCGCTGATGTTCGAGAAGTTCACGGTGAGTGCCCGGGAGGTCGTGCGGGGCGCGGTCGCCCGGACGGAGCGCACGGGCAGCGGCACGGTCGGCGAGGAGGAGCTGCTGCTGACGCTGCTGGACCGGGAGGGCACGGTCGCGGCCGGTGCGCTGGCGGCGCTCGGGGTGCCCGCGCGCCGGGCGGCGCTGGAAGAGGCGCTGGCGCAGGCGCGCCGCCGCGGCGGGCTCTCGCCGGCCGACACCGAGGCGCTGGCCGGGCTCGGCATCGACGTCGGGGAGATCGTCGCGCGGGTGGAGGCCGAGCACGGCGTCGGCGCGCTGGCGCACCCCCGTCAACAGGGCCGGTTCGGGCGGCGTCCCTTCAGCCGCGAGGCGAAGGGCGTACTGGAGCGGTCGCTGCGGATCGCGCTCGGCCGCGGCGAGAAGCACATCGGCGACGAGCACCTGTTGCTCGCGCTGACCACCGGCACCGGCGTCGCCACGGGCGTCCTGGCGGACCACGGCGTGACCCATGCCGAGGTCGAGCGGGTGCTCGCCGAGCGGGCTCGGGCGGCCTGAGGCGCGCGACCCGAAGGCGCCGGGTCAGTGCGGCACCCGGATGGTGCCGATGCCGAGGGTGGTGGTCTTGGGGAGGTGGCCGGACTCGAAGACGGCGGTCAGTAGCGGGGTGATCAGCTGGGCGAGGCGGTCGGCGCGGGCCCGGCCCAGCGCCCGCCACGGGCCGGCGGCCAGCTGGTCCGTCAGCCGCTCGACCGCCTCCCGGCCCTCGTGGGCGCGGTCGGTGGCGCGGCCGTCGGGCGCGATCCAGCCGCGCGCGGCCAGCCGGTCGTGCGCCTCGTGCCACTCCTGCGGGCTCCAGCCGCGGCTGCGGAAGTGCTCCTCCGGCGCCGCGCCCACCGCGGCGAACGAGACCAGCGACTCGCACGGGTCCAGGCCCGCGGTGAGCAGCGCGGCCAGGTGCCCGTCGCCGCGGTGCTCGCGCAGGACGGTCAGCGCCTGCCACAGCTCCAGGTGCGGCTCGGAAGGCCAGGGCAGGTCCAGATTGGCGGCGGCCAGCGGCCGGGCGGCCGGTATCGCGTTCTCCGCGGCCTGGCGGGCCAGCCGGGCCGCCTCCGCGACCTGTTCCTTGGTCAGCCGGTCGCCGATCAGCCTGCGCAGTACCCGGTCCATCGCGTGCAGCCGGGCCTCCAGCACCTTGGCGGGCGCGGCCGTCGACCAGATCAGCGGCACGTACTGCTCGACCATGCGCGGGCTGAAGCTGTAGTACGTGGCGGACACCAGCTCCGGGCCGGCGGCGCCCAACGGCGCGCTGCGCCAGGCGAAGTAGCTGGGCCAACGGGTCCCGACGTCGTATCCGAGCGCCGCCGCCTCTTCGAACGTCTCGGGGGCGAAGTAGAGGGTGGAGTGCAGTGGTTCGAGGTGGTGCCACAGCCGGCGGGCAACCGCGGGGTACTCCGACATCGCATACCTCATGGCCTTCAAGTCGCGTATGGATAAGAAGAATTCATGTCCAGCGTGAGCAAGGCCAGGGGTCGGCGGAACGCCGCGGCCGGTCCGGTGCGGACGGCGGCCCTGCGAAGGGCCGGGTGCCCCGATTACCTGGGGTGAACCCGGCCCTTCGAAAATAACCGTGGGTGACTACCGTGTGGGGCGTCGCAGCAGCGCGCCGATGTGCGCCGCGGCCGTCGCGAGGTGCTGCCGGGCCGCCGCCACCTGCGCCTCGTCCACGCCGTGGTCGCGGGCGGCGTCCCGGAGGTCGTCGCGGAACCGGTCCAGCAGCCGGTCCAGATCGCGGGCCGGCTCACCGGTGGCCGGTTCGTGCGCCCAGGCCGGCTCGGGGGGCGCGGACGCGGCCGAGTCGGTGGTTCCGGACGCCGCCGAGTCAGTAGTACCGGAGGGCGTCGGTCCGTCGGTCGTACCGGGCGGCGCCGTCAGGCCGTCCGTGAAGCGGCCGATCTCGCGCGAGACCTCGGAGAGCGCCTCGCGCACCGCGCCCGGCCAGTCGCCCGAGCGCACGTGGTCCTGGGCCCGCTCCTGGACCCGGCGGATGGCCTCCTGGATCTCCTCGTGCGCGGAGTCCTTGGCGTTCTTGGCCTGCTTGCGGGCGCGCTGCGCCTCCTGCTTGGCCCGCCGGCTCTCCTCCTTCGCCCGCCGGGCCTGCTCCTTCCACTCCTCCTTGGCGCGCCGGAACTCCTCCTTGGCCTGCCGCCACGCCTCGGGGTCGTCGGGGCCGCGGTCGAACGCCTCGGAGGGGCCGGGGAAGCCCGTGCCGCCCGGCTTGCCGTCGCGGCCGGCCTGCCGGCGGGTGGCCTGCGCGGCCTCGCGCATCTCCCGGCGCAGGGCGCGCGCCGAACCGCTGACGTCCTCGCGGATGTCGGTGGCCAGCGCCGCGACGGACTCGCGGATCTCCAGCTCCAGTTCGGCCAGCTCGCCGCCGCGGGCCGCCAGTTCGGCGCGGCCCGCCTCGGTGATGGAGTACACCTTGCGGCCGCCCTCGGTCGCGTGCGTGACCAGGCCCTCGTCGGAGAGCTTGGCGAGGCGCGGGTAGACGGTGCCGGCGGAGGGTGCGTACAGGCCCTGGAAGCGCTCCTCCAGCAGCCGGATGATCTCGTAACCGTGGCGGGGCGCCTCGTCCAGCAGCTTCAGCAGATACAGACGGAGGCGGCCGTGCGCGAAGACGGGGGGCATGGCTCTACAGCACCTTCTTGTCGGCGGGCGGATCGGCGGGCGGATCGGCGGGGGGACCGGCGGGCGCGCCGTCCTCCGGTCCCTCGGACGGCGGGCGGCGCAGCAGCGCGAGCGAGCCGGAGACGGTGGTGACCTTCAGGCGTCCGGTGCCCGCGCCGAGCCGCCCGGTGATGTTCTTCGCGCCCCACTGGCCGCCGACCCGCAGGTCCTCGAAGGCGTTGGCGACCGAGCCGCTGGTGGTGTTGGCCTCCACCTCGGCGTCGGCCGGGTCCGGCAGCCGGATGGCGACCTCGCCGGAGACCGTCGTCAGACGCACGTCCGTGCCCCGGGCCGCCGGGTCCAGGTCGATGACCATGTCCCCGCTGACGGACTCGGCGCGCACCGAGCCGCCGCCGCCCTCGATGACCGTGAGGTCGCCCGAGACGGAGTGGAAGCGCAGGTCGCCGCCGAGGGCCTGGGCCTCCAGCCGCCCGGAGACGGTCTCGGCGAGCACCGGACCGGTCAGCCGTACGAGGGTGCTGTCGCCCGAGACGCCGCGCAGCTCCGTACGCCCCGTGATGCCGGAGACGACCGCGCTCGCGCCGACCGTGCCCAGCTCCACCCGCGCCGCGGCCGGCACGGTCACCGAGACGACGGCGCTGCGCTGCCAGGACTTGCGCTCCAGGAACTTCAGGAAGCCCTTCCAGGGCAGGTCGTCGTAGCCGACCGTGAGCGTGCCGCCTTCATAGGAGACGATCAGCGGTGGGCCGTCGATCTCGGTGATCTCGACGCGGGTGCGGTCGGTCTCGGTGCTGCCGACGACGTTGACCGTGCCGCCGAAGACCCGTACGTGCAGGGTCTCGACGGGCGCTTCGACGTCGAGCGTGCGTGGTGCGGCCACCTCGGCAGGGCCGTCCGGCCACTCGTTCCGGGCTGACATTCCGGGCCTCCCCTGGGCAGACAGGCAACGCAACATATCGCGTTCTCGTAGAACACGATATATCGCGGTCCGGTGAAGTCAAGCTATTCGTCGTCGTCCTCGTCGTCCAGCCGCGCCAGCCAGGTCGCCAGCCGCTCCACCGGCACCTCGAAGTCCGGGTTGAGGTCGACGAACGTACGCAGCTGCTCGGCGACCCAGCCGAGGGTCACCTCCTCCTCGCCGCGCCGGCTCTCCAGCTCCTCGATACCTCGGTCGGTGAAATACACGTGAGTACTCCGCTAAGGGGGTAGGGGTTGAGAGCCTGGGTCCGGACCCCGGTCGGTTCCGGCGCAGGCTCTAAGGACATTCCAGGTCAGGATAGGCAGCCGGGGTCCGGGACCGCGCATCGGCTCCGGGCACGGACCGGCCTCCTGGCGCAGGTGTCAGCGGGGGGTGGCATGAGCGAGGACGCGACGCGTGTCGCACGGATCGAACTGCCGGACGGCACGCCCGTCTGGGCCCGGATATCCGGCGCCGAGGGGTTGATTCCGCGGCCGCGGAACGAGGCGTATGTGGACATCGGCCGCCGGGGCGGCTCCGGGGGAGAGGACGACTACGCCGACAGCGGGTTCTTCACCGACCGCGTCGTCGGGCGGCTGGAGAGCCTGGACGGGCTGGTGCACGGCGTCGCCCGGTCGCTGGCCGGTGCGCTGCGCGACCTGCGGCCCGACGAGGTCAGCGTGCAGTTCGGCATCGAGCTGAGCGGGAAGTCGGGGACCCTGGTCGGGCTGCTCGCGGACGGCGAGGCCAAGGCCGCCATCAATGTCACCCTCACCTGGCAGGGCGGCCCGCCCGCCGACCTCACGGAGGGCGGGACCGGGGGCGGCGCATGAACGGGGCGCACGATCCGGACGCGTACTTCTCCCGGCGCTTCGCCCCGCTCGTCAAGGCCGCCACCGTGCGCATCCACGCCGCCCGTGACGGGTATCCCCACGGTGGGTCGCCGGAGCCGCCGCTGTGGGGGAGCGGCTTCTTCGTCGCCCCCAACTGGGTGCTCACCTGCGCCCATGTCGCGCTGGAGGGCGAGGGGGGCGAAGTGGCGTTGAGCTTCGAAGGGGGCAGCGCGCGCGGCCGCGTCGAATGGGCCGAGCCCGCCGTGCGCACGGCCGGCCTGCTGCCGGCCCCCGACCTCGCCCTGATCCGCCTCCTCCAGCCCACCGCGCACCCCTGCTGCTGGCTCTCGCCGCGCACGTCGCGGGCGCACGGCGGCGAGCGGGTCGCGTACTTCGGGTACACCGAGATCGCCGGGACGGTCGGCGCGTTCGACGGACGGTGCACCGTGCGCGGCGAGTTCGGCGGCGACGGCCTGCTGCGCCTCGGCAACGAGGACGAGATGCCGGCGGGGCTCTCCGGCGGCCCGCTGGTCGACGTCGAGCGCGGCGAGGTGATCGGCGTACTGAAGGGGCGGCGCGGCGGCGCGCGCGACGGCGGGCTCGGCGTCGCGCTGGCACAGCTGCGCCGCATCGGCGTGCCCGGCGCCCCGATCGGGCGCGAGGAGGACGACCCGTACCACCGCGTGCTGCACGCGCACGACCGGTACCACGCCGACCGGCACGCCGACGTCAGCGAGGCCCGGGACACCTGGACCGAGGCGCAGAGCGGGCTGTCCGCCGCGGCCGCCACGGTCGCGGCCCTGACCCCCAAGCGCCGGGTGGTGCTGCACGGCCTGCTCGCCCAGCTGCCGCCGCCGGCCGGCACGCCCGCGCTGGTGGCCCTGGTCGACGAGCTGCTGCCGCGCCGCGGCGAGGGGCTGTCGCCCGCGCCCCGCGGCTGGCGCGAGGGCCTGGAGGTCTACCTCGACCGGCTGGAGCTGCGCGACGCGCACAGCGAGCTGGAGGCCGTGCTGCGGTACGCGGTGTACGCCGCGACCGCCGAGCATCCGTACCCGGCGGCGGCCGAGGCGGTGGAAGCGGTCTGGGACTGGGTGCGCGACCTGGCCATGACCGAGCTGCCGCCGCTGGCCAGGAACCGCCTGGGCGCCGAGTGGCACGCCCGGGTGCGCGCCCGCGCGGTCGGCCGGGGCCGGCGTTCCGGCGAGCACGCGGCCGCGGGCCCGCTGCCGTCCGTCCTGCTGGAGATCACCGAACGCGCCTGGGAGCAGGGCCGGTTCGACTGGTACCTCACCGCGAGCAGACCCTCCGGCGATCTGCCGCTGGGCGAGGGCCGGAGCGGCACGGCGCTGGCCGACCTGCCTGCCGAGCTGGCCGGGCCGCTGAGCGAGGCGTTCCGCCGGAGCGACGAGCCCGGCCGCCCCGCCGTTCTCGAAGTCGCCCTCAGACAGGCGCTGCTGGACCTGGACGTGGACACCTGGCGGATACCGCCGGGCAGCAGACCGATAGGGGAGCTGCGGCCGGTGGTGGTGCGCTGCGCGGACCGGCCGCCGGGCGCGGCGGACGGCACGGAGTACGGCACGGAGTACGGCGAGGAGGAGGGCACTGAGTCGGGGCCCGGGCCGCAGGAGCGCTGGGCGCGGCTGCACGAGGACGGCATGGAGCACTCCTGCGTCGACTGCGACGAGGGCCGCCCCGAGGAGGTGACGGCGGATCTGCTGCGGGAGTTGGGGCCGCGGTCCTTCCCCGTGCTGTGCCGGGTCCCGGAGGGCGACGGCGCGGCCGGGACGATCCGCCGGATCGTCGGCAGCGGCCACCCGGTGGCACTGTGGCGCAGGGAGCGCATGGACCCGGTGTGCGGGGAGTACCACCGCGGCATACTGCGCACGGTCAAGAGCGGCACGACCGCCCACCGGCTGCCCGCCGCCGTCCGTGAGCTGCGCGCGGGCATCGGCGCCGCGGAGCCGGAAGCGTACTGGTCACGCGGGATCACGCTGCTGTACGACGATCCCGGGCGGCCGTTGCCGGGTGCGGACGACGTGCTGGAGACGCCGTGAGGGGCACCCGGGTCAGGGTGTGCTCCCACCGGTTTCCGTGTGCTTCTACCGGGTCGCGGTCCGTCCCGATACGGTCGGAGCGTGGCCGGTGCGCTACCGCCGATGACCCACCACCGACGAGGAGTTCGCAGTGAGCGAACCGAACGAATGGCTCATCTACCGCGGCACGGGCGAGCCCCACGACGGCATCGCCGCGCTCCCCGACCCGCCACCCTGGCGGGACTTCGACGGCGGCCCGCTGGTCGCGCCGGGCCCGGCCACCGACAGCTCCTCCACCCGGCGGCTGGGCGAGCACGTCGCGGAGATGCACCGGCCCAGCGCCGAGGAGCTGGAGATCGTCAACGCCGCGCTGTACCTGCGCCGTCCGCTGCTGGTCACGGGCAATCCGGGGACGGGCAAGAGCACCCTCGCGCACGCCGTCGCCCATGAGCTCAAGCTCGGCAGGGTACTGCGCTGGCCGATCGTGAGCCGGACGACGCTGAACGACGGGCTGTACCGCTACGACGCGATCGCCCGCCTCCAGGACGTGCAGATCGCCGCGAGCAGCCGGGCGGCCGGCGGGCCCGGCGCGCAGGCCGCGGCCCCCGGCGGCATCGGCAGCTACATCCGCCTCGGGCCGCTGGGCACCGCCCTGCTGCCCACCGCGCAGCCGCGCGTCCTGCTCGTCGACGAGCTGGACAAGAGCGACATCGACCTGCCCAACGACCTGCTGAACGTCCTGGAGGAGGGCGAGTTCGCCATCCCGGAGCTGGAGCGGCTGGCGGAGCGGGAGCCCGAGGTGGAGGTGCTCACCGACGACGGGCAGAAGGTCCGCGTCCGCGACGGGCGGGTGCGCTGCCACGCCTTCCCGTTCGTCATCCTCACCAGCAACGGCGAGCGGGACTTCCCCGCGCCGCTGCTGCGCCGCTGCATCCACCTGGAGCTGGGCCAGCCCGACCACAAGCGGCTGGCCACGGTCGTCCGGGCGCACCTCGGCGAGGAGGCGGCTCGCGCGGGCGATGACCTGATCGCCCGCTTCCTGGAACGTTCCCGCAGCGAACTGCTCGCCGCCGACCAGCTGTTGAACGCCATCTACCTCACCCACCAGGCAGCCCCCACCACCCGCGACCGGCTCGCCGACCTGCTCATCCAGCGCCTCGACCGGCCGAGGTGAGCGCGTGATGCGGGACCGTGCAGGACGCCCCACCGCCCCGCAGAGCTGGGCCGACGTCGTCGCCGCCCTGCGCGGCGCGGGCCTGGACCCGGACGCCGGAGAGCTGGCCGACGCCCTGTGGCTGGCGCAGTGGTGCAGGCCGCGCGGGGCGGTGGCGGAGCAGGAGGACGGCGGCGGCACGGCGGAGGCCGAGGGCCGGGTGCCGGGAGCGCGGACGCCCGCGCTCCCGCGCACCGCCGCGCGCCAGGACGGCCCCGGCGCCGACCGGGAGCCGCCCGGCGGCAGGTCCGCCGGGCCGCCCGGCACCACCCACGTCGCGCTCTATCCGGCCGGCCAGGAGCTGCCCGGCGGCGGTGCGGGCGCGCCCGCAGGGCCGTACGGCACCGGCCTGCCCGTCGGCGTGCCCGCCGCGCCCGCCCTGCCCGACCTGCTCGCCCTCCAGCGCGCCCTGCGCCCCCTCCAGCGGTACCGCAGCGCGGCGCCCGCCGTGCAGCACGTCCTGGACGAGACGGCGACGGCGGAGCGCAGCGCGCGCTCGGGCGGGCTGGTGATGCCGGTGTTCCGGGCGGTGCCGCGGGCCGAGGCGTCGCTGCAACTGGTGATGGACGCGGCCTCCTCGATGTGCGTCTGGGACCGGCTGCTCCACGAACTCCAGCAGGTCTTCGCCCAGTTGGGCGCCTTCCGCGACGTACAGGTGCAGTTCCTGCACCAGGGTCCGGACGGCCGCCCCGCGGTCTCCCGCCGCTTCGAGGCGGCGCACGCGCCGTTACGCTCGGCCGACCAGCTCAGCGACCCCACGGGCCGCCGCGTCACCGTCCTGGTCAGCGACTGCGCGGGCCCCCTGTGGCGCAGCGGCCACGCCCACCGGCTGCTGCACCGGCTCGCCCGGCAGGGCCCGCTCGCCGTCCTCCAGCCGCTGCCGCAGCGCATGTGGTCCCGCACCCGGCTGCCCGTCTCCTACGGGACGCTGCGCCGCGGCGAGGGCCCCTCCTACGCCACGGCCCTGCACTTCACGGGCGACACCGCGCAGGCCGGCGGGGGCGCGCTGCCGGTCCCCGTACTGCCGCCCACCGCGGGCGCCCTCGCGGCCTGGGCCAGGCTGCTCTCCGGTACCGGCGCGGGCAAGGTGCCCGCCGCCGTCGGCTGGCTCCGCGCCGACCAGCCCCCGGCCCCCGCCGCGCGCCCCCGCGACCCGCTGCCCGCCGCCGAGGTCGTCGCCCGCTTCCGCCGCGCCGCCTCGCCCGGTGCGGCGCAGCTCGCCGTCTATCTGGCCGCGGCCCCGCTCTGCCTGCCGGTGATGCAGCTGGTGCAGCGCACGATGCTGCCCGGGACGGGGCCTGCCGAGCTGTCGGAGGTGCTGCTCGGCGGGCTGCTGACGCGCACGGACGGCGAGTCGACGGCCGGCGGCCCCTGGTACGAGTTCGTCAAGGGCGTGCAGGAGGTGCTGCTCGGACCGCTCGGCAGGGACGAGGCGCTGCTGGTGCTCAAGCACTGCTCCGCGTACGTGGAGCAACGGTTCGGCAAGGGCGGACCGAACTTCCCCGCGCTCGCCATCGCGCAGCTCACCGGCGACCGGGGCGCGGACGCCGCGGAGTCGGCGGCGCGGCTGCGCGCCCACCCGGAGGCCGACGGGCCCGGCCTACGGGCCCCGCAGCCGTTCGCCGAGGTCGCGGCGCACGTCCTGGAGCGGTTCGTCCCGCTGCGCAGCGTCTCCACCGACGGGCACGAGGGCCCCGGCGGCCCGGCGTCCTCCGAGGCGGTGCGCCGCTCCCAGGCGCTGGTGCGGCGGTTCGCCGCCGACGGCATGGTGCAGAACCTCCTCGACGCGGTACAGCTGCTGCGGCACGCCACCGAGCGCGAGCGGCACCGCGGCAACGACACCGCGCTGTGGAGCGAGCTGGCGGAGAACCTGCTGCGGCTGTGGGAGCTGCAGGGCGGCCGGGCGCTGCTGCGCGAGGCGCGCGAGGCGGCGCGCACAGCGGCGCAGTCCGGCGAGGCGCGCGCCCGCACAGCGCTCGGACGGGTGCTGCACACCGAGGCGGGGGAGCGGCGCGCGGCCGGCGACGGGCGCGGCGCGCTGGACCTGCTGCGCCGCGCCGACCGGGAGTTCACGGCCGTGTGCGCGACCGCCGGGCTGGAGCCGTGGCACGCCCTGGAGATCACCCTGGAGCGGGTCCGGGTCCTGGAGGAGCAGTGGCGGCTGGGCGGCGACAGCGGGCTGCTCCAGGAGACCGTCGGGATGCTGGAGGCGTTCGCGGACGCCTGGCCGTACGACGAGGCGCAGCCGCACGGCCTGCCGCTGGCGCACGGCCGGGCGCTGCTGCGGCTCTCCGGCACGGCCGCCGACCGGGAACAGGCCGCGGCGTACGCCGAGCAGGCCGCGGCCTCGCTCGCGCACGCGGCCGACGCGATGGCCGCCGAGGGCGCGCCACAGGACGCCCGGCTGTGGGCCCGGCTGGACCTGACCGACGCGCTGCTGATGCTCACCGGCACCGCGCTGGACCGGGCCGCGCGGCTGGTCGAGGAGATGGAGGAGGCCGCGCAGGGGCCGGACGAGCGGGCCGCCGTGGTGGTGCGCGCCGCCCGGCTCGCGGTGCGGCGCTTCGAAGCGGACGGCGACGTACGGCATCTGGCGGAGGCCGACCGGCGGTACGAAGCGGCCTGCCGCGCGGTGCCGCGCGACCGCGACGGCTACGGCGACCTGATCGAGGAGTGGGGCGACGCGCTGATGCGCCGGGCGCGCGAGCCCGGCGGCCGGGCCGTCATCCACCGCACGGTCCGCGTGCTGCGGGACTGCCGGATGGAGACCGCGGCCGGCGACCCGCGACTGGCGCGCCGGCTGCTCACCCTCGGCCGCGCCCTGATGCTGCGCAGGAGCGACGACGACCGGGTGGACCTGCGGGAGGCCGAGCACCTCTTCGGGCTCGCCGCGCAGTCCGCCCCCGACCCGCTGGTGCGCGCCGAGTGCTGGCTGGAGCTGGGCGGCACGCACCGGCTGGCGCACCGCCGCTCCGGCCTGGACGCGCAGCTCGAACAGGCGGCGGACGCCTACCGCCGGGCGGCCGACGCGGCACGCGCGGCCCAGGAGGGCGCGGCGGACCCGGACCCCGCCGTACGGCTGTGCGCCCGCGCGTACCACCTGCGCGGCGAGGCGTACGAGGACGCGCGGCGGCCGCGGGCCGCACGCGACGCCTACCGGCTGGCCCTGGAGGAATGGCGGCGGCTGCCCGACGAGGGCGGCCCGGCGGGCCAGGAGACCTCGCGCCGGCTCATGGACATCGGCGGGTGACAGGCGGCAGCCTGTAAGTGACGTACCAGCGGGGGCAGTTGGCGGAAAGGGGCAAGGCGATGAGCGCGAGCCGCAAGGACACGGGGGACGAGCGGACGGAGACGGCCGGGGCCGCGGTGCCGCCGGCCGGTGAGCTGCCCGAACTGCCGGACCTGCTCGCCCTGGATCTCGCGGAGCTGCGGACGGTGGACCACCCGGTGCTGTCGGAAGTACTGGAACGGATACGGACGCGCGTGGACGAACCCACGGAAATGCTGTGGGGATTCAACAGCGCCTTCTGAAGCGCCTCTTGAAGTGAACCGACGTGACCCGAACACTTTCGGTCGTTGGGGCCAACGGAACCGGACACGGCCGATCGCCACCGGTTTCGGCACGCCGCTCCGCAGGGATACTTCGCGCTGGACCGGCGACGGGGGCCGTCCCTGCGCGGGCCACGGCTTGGGGGGTGCGGACGTGGCGCAGCAGACCGTACGGGACACGGGCCCGTCGGCGGCGGACCGGCCGGACGTCCTCCCCTTCCGGCAGTTCATTCTCAAGGTGCACGGCCACTGCAACCTCGCCTGCCGCTACTGCTACCTCTACGAGGCCGCCGACGACGGCTGGCGGGACCGCCCTGCCACGATGAGCGACGCGGTCCTGGACCGCACGACCGCCCGCATCGCCGAGCACGCCGCGGCCCACGGCCTGCGGCACGCCGCGCTCGTCCTGCACGGCGGCGAACCGCTGCTGGCCGGCGCGGACCGGCTCGGCCGCGCCGTCGACATGCTGCGCGCCCGGCTCCCCGGCGACTGCGCCCTGCACCCCACCGTCCAGACCAACGGCACCCTGCTCACCCGCGCCCGGCTGCGCACCCTCGCGGACCACGGCATCCGGGTCGGCGTCAGCCTCGACGGCGGGCTGCCCGCGCACAACGCCGCGCGCGTGGACCACGCGGGGCGCCCGGCCTGGAGCCGCGCCGTCCGCGGCCTGCGGCTGCTCGCCGAGGAGCAGCCGGACGCCTACGCGGGCATCCTCGCCGTCGTCGACCCGCGCACGGACCCCCTGGAGACCTACGCCTCGCTGCGCGCGCTCCGCCCGCCCCGCCTGGACCTGCTGCTCCCGCACGGCAACTGGACCACTCCACCCCCGGGCCTGACACCGGGTGCCGACCGCACCGCTCCCTACGGCGACTGGCTCGCCGCCGTCTTCGACGCCTGGTGGGACGGCGGCCCCGGGCAGCCGCGGGTCCGGCTCTTCGAGGACTGCCTGGCCCTGCTGCTGGGCGCGCCGGCCGGCGGCGAGTCGCTGGGCCTGACCCCGTTCACCGCCGTCGTGGTGGAGACCGACGGCAGCATCGAGCAGGTCGACTCCCTGAAGTCTGCGTACGAGGGCGCTGCCGCCACCGGGCTGGACGTCTTCGGCCACTCCTTCGACGACGCCCTCGCGCACCCCGGCATCGCCGCCCGGCACGCGGGCGCCGCGGCCCTCGCCCCCGTGTGCCGCGCCTGCCCGCTGGTGCGGATCTGCGGCGGCGGCCAGTACGCGCACCGCTACCGGCACGGGAGCGGCTTCGCCAACCCCTCGGTGTACTGCGCCGACCTCCAGCGGCTGATCCGGCACGCCGCCGGGCGGCTGGCCCGTGCCACGCGGGGGCCCGCCCGATGAGCAGCCGGATACCCGCGGGCCTGCTGCGCGAGCTGGGCCGGTCCGAAGGCGGTGCGGAGGCGCTGCGGCTGCTGGTCGACGACCAGCGCGTACGGCGGCTGCTGGCGCTGCGCGCGCTGCTGGACGCCGTGGACTCCGCCCGCGCGCCGAGCGTGCCGCGGCCCGCGGCGGCCCGGGTGGCGGAGCACTGGGCGCTGCTGGAGGCCGCCGACCGCGCCGACCGGGACGCCACCCGCCGGGTGCTGTACTACCCGCTGCTCGGGCCCTGGGTGCGGCGCGCCCTGCACGGTCTCGCGGCCGCCGTCCCGCCGCCCGGCCTGCTCCCCGACCTCGAACACCTCGGGGCCGTCGCCGCGGCGGCCGCCGCCCGCGCCCGCCTGCCGTTCACCCTGAAACTGCGTGCCCCGGGCGGCGTACTGGCCCTGCCCACCCTCGGCGCGTACACCCTGCACGGGCGCGACGCCGGACGCGAGGGGCCGCCCGCCGAGGCCGAACTCCTTTTCGCAGGCGGCAGGTTGACGATCGGGCCGCCCGTGGGCCCGCCCGCCGTGCTGCTGCCGCGGGCCGACGGTGCCTGGGAGTCGGCCGACCCCGCATGGCGCCCGCTGCGCCCGCTCACCGGCGGCCCCCACCCCGTACTGCTGGACGACCTCGACCCCTTCCGCACGGCCGACAGCGGGCTGGAGCGGCACGGCCTCAGGCCCGCCGAGCCGCTCGGCGCCGCCGAACGGACCCGCTGGCAGGCGGCCTGGGCCGGGGCCTGGCCGCTGCTGGAGCGCGGCGGCCCGACCCGCGCCCTGGAGGCGGACGTCCTGCTGGACTGCGTCGTGCCGCTCGCGCCGCCCCCCAACGCCAGCCCGCACGCCTCGGGCCCCGCGCACTGCAGCGGCACCCGCCGCGAGGCGTTCGGCGCGGTCCTCAGCTCCACCCCGCAGACCCCCGCCTTCCTCGCCGCGACGCTCGTTCACGAGCTCCAGCACGCCAAGCTCGCCGCCCTCGCCGAGCTGACGCCGCTGCACCACGACGCCGGCACGGCCCGGCACTGGGCGCCCTGGCGGCCCGACCCGCGCCCCTTCGACGGGCTGCTCCAGGGCACGTACTCGCACCTCGCGCTCGCCGACTACTGGCAGCGCTTCGCGCTGACCGCCGGGACCGCGCTGGAGCGGCACACCGCGTGGGCCGAGCACTCCCGCTGCCGCGAACAGGTCGGCGCCGCGCTGCCCACGCTGCTCGGCTCGCGCGCCCTCACCCCGGCCGGCCGCGTCCTGGCCGGCGCGATGGCCGAGCGGCTCACTCGTTTGCGGGAACGCCCCCCGCCCGAGGGGTACTTGGCACGCGCGAGCGCCTACGTGGAGACGTCGCGGACGATGTGGCGACGACAGCACGCGCGATGACCGCCGACGACCGGTTCGCCGGTGTATGTTCCCCAGAAGGGCAGCTCTGACGGTCCTTGCCCGGCCGTCCGTTCGTACGCAAGACGAGGGAGTCGTTCGAATGCCCGCAGCGCGCAGGAGCACCGCACCCACCGGCCGGCCACCGGTCACGGTCAGTTTCGCCGGCTTCAACCGCGCGTGGGCCGCCTGGATCGGGGACCGGCTGGAACGGCACGGGATGCGGGTGGCCTTCCAGCGCTGGGACCCGCGGGCCGGCACCCCGCTGGAGGACGCGCTGAGCGACCTCGCGCTCGCCGAGGGCACCGTCCTGATCGTGCTCAGCGACTGGTACATCCAGCTCGGCCCGCGCAGCCACGAGGAGTGGAATGCCGCGCTGCGCACCGTCGTCGCCGACCGCCAGGACAAGTTCGCCGCGGTCTCCGTCACCACGAACGCGCTGCCCACCGCCACCGCCGTCTTCGGCGCCGCCGAACTGGCCGACGTCGGCGCCCGCGAGGCCGAGCGGCGGCTGCTGGCCCGGCTCGGCATCGAGCCCGACCCGCACGCCGAGCCGGAGGAGGACGGCGGCGGCCCCCGCTACCCCCAGGAGCAGCCGCGCGTCTGGGGCGGCGTGCCGCGCCGCAACACCCGCTTCACCGGCCGCGAGAACCTCCTCGCGGACGTCTACCACCGCCTCCAGCAGGCCGAGCGCGGCGCCGCCGTGTGCACGCTGTACGGCATGTCGGGCGTCGGCAAGACCCAGCTCGCCACCGAGTACGTCTACCGCTTCGGCTCCGAGTACGACGTGGTGTGGTGGGTCGCGGCGGGCGAGCGCACCCCGATGCGCCAGCGGCTGGCCGAGCTGGCCCCCGCGCTCGGCCTGAGCACCGGCCAGGAGTACGGCGAGCGGCTGCGCGCCGTCCGCGACGCGCTCCGGCGCGGCGAGCCGTCCTCCCGCTGGCTGCTCGTCCTGGACGGCGCCGACCAGCCCGAACACGTCGCCGACATGCTGCCCTCCGGCCCCGGCCACGTGCTCCTCACCTCGCAGAACCGCGAGTGGAGCGAGCACAACACCATGATGTTCGAGGTCCCGGTCTACACCCGCGAGGAGTCCATCGCCTTCGTCCGGCGCCGCGCCCCGCGCCTGGACCGCGCCGAGGCGGACCAGCTGGCCGAGGCGCTGGAGGACCTGCCGCTGCTGCTCGACCAGACGGCGGGCTGGCTCAGCGACTCCACGATGACCGTCGACGAGTACGTCGACCTGCTGGAGAGCGGCGCCGACGCCGAGGTCGTCCGGGTCGCCCACGACTTCCCGATGACCTACCAGACGTCCTGGTCGATACTGCAGAACCGGCTGGCCGAGGCGGTGCCCGCCTCCGTCGACCTGCTGCGGCTGTGCTCCTTCTTCGCGCCCGCCGCCATCCCCGTACGGCTGCTCCGCGACATCCCGCCCGGCGACCTGCCGGAGGAGCTGACGGGGCTGATGAACGACCCGCTGCTGTGGAACCAGGCCATCAGCAAGCTCCTGCAGTACTCCGTCGTGCGCATCGAGTCCCACGACGTCACCGCCGACGACGCGTCCCCCGGCGGCGAGATCCTCTACATGCACCGCATGGTCCACCAGACCGTGCGCGCGCTGATGCCGGACCGGCAGCAGGCGGAGTACAGCCGCGTCGCGCAGCGCGCGCTGGCCGCCGCCGACCCGCTGCGCCCCACCGACACCCGCCTGTGGCCCCGGTTCGCCGAGCTCGCCCAGCACCTCAAGGCCGCCAACGTCCTGGTGAGCCGGGACCCGGACGTGCAGAACCTGGTCCTGAACGTGCTGCGGTACATGTACCTCTCCGGTGAGTACCGCTCAGGCCTCAAGCTCGCCGAACGCGCCCTGGCCGCCTGGCGGGAGCTGCTCGGCGACACCCACCCGCGGATCTGGGACCTCAGCTACCACTACGCCAACCTGCTGCGGGCCACCGGCGACTACGCCGCCACCGAGGCGCTGGACCGCGTCGTCCTGGACCATCTGCGCGACACCCAGGGCCCGCGCGACCTGGACACGCTGCGCGCCGCCAACGGGCTCGCCGCCGACCTGCGCGGCCTCGCCCGCTTCGAGGAGGCCCTGGAGCTGTCCACCACCGTCCTGCAGGGCTACACCGACCTGGTCGGCGAGCAGGACTCGCGCACCCTGAACGCGCAGAACAACCTGGCCGTCTCGCTCCGCCTCCTCGGCCGCTACACCGAATCCCTGGCACTGCACCGCCGCACCCTGGAAGCCCGCCGCGAGCTGCTGCGCCCCCGCCACAACTGGTCGCTCTTCTCCGAGATCCACGTCGCCACCGACCTGCGCCTCCTCGGCCGCTACGCCGAGGCCACCTCGGTACAGGAGCACAGCGTGCGGGTGCACCGCCTCGTCATGGGCAACGACAACCCCCAGACGCTGCGCGCCGAGCACAACCTCGGGCTGTGCTACTACCGCACCGGCGACCGCGCCAAGGCCGGCCGCCTCCTCGGCCGGGCACTGGAACGCTCCGAGCGGGTGCTCGGCGAGACCGACCCGCTCACCCTCATGGTCGCCGTCAGCTACTCCTGCTTCGCCCGCGAGCACGGCAGCCTGGACCAGTCCCGGGAGATCGGCGAGCAGGTCGCCGAGCGGTACCTCTTCCAGCTGGGCGCGGCCCACCCGTACACGATCGGCGCCCAGGCCAACCACGCGCTCGTGCTGCGCGCCGCGGGCGAGCGGCAGCAGGCGCTGCTGCTGTCCGAGGAGTCGCTGGAGGGGATGCGCCGGGCGGTCGGCCCCGACCACCCCTGGACGCTGGGCTGCGCGCTGAACGCCGCGGCGGCCCGCAACTTCGCCGGCGACCCGGAGAGCGCCGCCGAACTGGGCCGGGACACCGTCGCCCGCGCCGCCGCCACCCTGGGCCTGCGCCACCCGCTGACCCTCTCCGGCCAGATCGCGCTCGCCGCGGACCTGCGTGGCCTGCGCAAACGCCAGGAGGCCGACAAGCTGGAGGAGGAGGCCCTGACCGGCCTGAGCACCGTACTGGGCCCCCAGCACGCCCACACCGTCTCCGCCCGCGCCCGTACCCGGCCCTACTGGGACTTCGAGCCGCAGATGACCTGATGCGGCGTCAGCTGCGGTCGGGCTCCCCGTACTAGGCCGGAATCCGCTCGCGGTCGCCGGGCGCGGTGGGATACGGAAGAACAGGGCCGTATCGACGGTCCCCCGGAGGAGAGCAGGACCGTATGGCGCAGCCGGCGGAGTCGACGTTCCCGCAGCGGCCGACGGACGCCGCGTCCGCGCGGGTGCCGCGGCCCGCCCGGCCGGTACGGCCCGGTCCGCCGCCCGGCCCGCGGGTCACCGTCAGCGTCGCCGGGGACGGCCGGGCCTGGGGCGACTGGATCGCCGACCGGCTCGAACGCCACGGGCTGCGCGCCCCGCTGCACCACTGGGACCCGCCCGCCGCGATGGAGCTGCGGGCCGCGCTCGCCGGGCTCACGCTCTCCGGCGGCCGGGTGCTGCTCGTCTTCAGCGCCGGCTACTTCCAGCCCGGCGTCCGCACGGGTCGGGAGTGGGACGCGGCCCTCGCCGCCGTCACCGCCGCCCACCCCGGCCGCTTCAGCGCCGTCTCCGTCACCGACCCCGGCAACCTCCCGCGGGGTGCCGCCGCGCTCGGCCCCGCCCAGCTGACCGAGGCCGGCGCGCACCACGCCGAGCGCCTCCTGCTGCGCCGCCTCGGCCTCCCGGACATCCCGGCGCCCGGCACCGGCGGCCCGCGCTTCCCGCTGGACGCGCCCGACGTCTGGGGCGGGGTGCCGCGCCGCAACCCGCGCTTCACCGGCCGCGCGTCCCTCCTCGCCCGTGTCCACCGCCGCCTGGCGGGCTCCGTACGGGGCGCGGCGGTCTGCACGCTGCTGGGCATGGCGGGCGTGGGCAAGACCCAGCTGGCCGCCGAGTACGTGCACCGCTTCGCCGCCGAGTACGACGTGGTGTGGTGGATCGCCGCCGGGGAAGGGGAGGAGGCGCGGCATCAACTGGCAGCTTTGGCGCCGGAGTTGGGGATCAGGTGCGGTGCCGGGTCCGGCGAGCGGCTGCGCGCGGTCATGGACGCACTGCGGCGCGGCGAGCCGTACCACCGCTGGCTGCTCGTCCTGGACGGCGCGGACGACCCCGAAGCGGTGGCCGGCCTGCTGCCCAGCGGGTCGGGCCACGTCCTGATCACCTCGCGGAACCGCTCCTGGGACACCTACAACACCCTGCTCCTGCCGGTCCCCGTCCTCGACCGCCCGGAGAGCGTCGCCTTCGTACGCCGCCGGGCCCCGCGCCTGGCCGCGGCCGACGCGGACCGGCTGGCCGCGGCCCTGGAGGACCTGCCGCTGCTGCTGGACCAGACGGCGGGCTGGCTGAACGACTCCGACATGAGCGTCGGGAGCTATCTGCGGCTGCTGGAGGGCGGCATCGGCGACGCCCGCACGGTCGTCGCCGAGGACTTCCCGATGACCTTCGCCGCGGCCTGGACGGCGCTGCTGGACCGCATCGCCGAGACCGCGCCGGACGCCGGGGAGCTGCTGCGGCTGTGCGCCTCCTTCGCGCCCGGCACCGTGCCGGTCACCCTCCTCGGCCGGATCCGCGGCGACTTCGCCCCGCTGACCGGCGACCCGCGACGGCTCCAGGACGCCCTGCGGCTGCTCGCCCGCTACTCCGTCGTGGACGCCACGGAGACCGCGGACGGCGCCGGGATCACCGGCGTCCACCTGCACCGCATGGTCCGCCTCCTGGTCCGCGAGGGCGTCCCGGCGCCGGAGCGGGAGCGGTACGCGCGCGCCGTGCGCGGCGCGCTCGCCGCCGCCGACCCCGGCCACCCCGACGAACCCGCCGACTGGCCCGCGTACGCCGCGCTGCTGCCGCACCTGCTGCCCTCCGGCGCGCTGGAGGCCGACCCCGCACAGACCGCGCGTCCGGTACTGAACTGCCTGCGCTACGCCTACCTCGCGGGCGTCCAGGACACCGGCCTGGCCCTCGTCCGGCGCGCGGACCGCACCTGGCGGCGGCTCCTGCCCGAGGACCACCCGCGCCGCCTGGACCTGCTGCACGAGCACACCAACCTGCTGCGCGCCGCCGGACAGTACGCGGCCTGCGAGGAACTGGACCGAGCCGCGCTGGAGCGGCTGCTCGGCCGGGGCTCCACCCCGGACGCCGACATCCTGCGCGCCGCCACCGGCCTCGCCGCCGACCTGCGTGGCCTCGCCCGCCTCCAGGAAGCCCTGGAACTCTCCCGGTACGTGCTCGACGGCAGCCGGCAGACCTTCGGCGCGGGCGACGCCCGTACCCTCGCCGCGCAGAACAACACCGCGGTCTCCCTGCGGCTGCTCGGCGCCTACGACGAGGCCCTGGAGCTGGACCTGCGTACCCTGCGGGCGCGCCGCCGGGTCCTGCCGCCCGGCCACCCCTGGACGCTCTACTCCGAGCTGCACTACGCCACCGACCTGCGGCTCACCGGCCGCGTCGAGGCGGCGCTGGAGCTCCAGGAGCGGACCGTGCGCAGCCACCACCGCGTCCTGGGCGCCGACCACCCCCAGTCGTTGCGCGCCGGACACGGCCTCGCGCTCTGCCGCCGGGCCGCCGGGCAGGGGGAGCGGGCCCGGCAGGGCATGGAGCGGCTGCTGGAGCGGGCGGTGCGGCTGCTCGGCCGCCGGAACCCGCTCACCCTGATGACCGCCGCCGGCTTCGGCTGCCTGGAGCGCGAGTCCGGCGACCCGGAGCGGGCCCTGGCCACGGCCGAGCTCACGTACACGGCCTACCGCGAGCTGCTCGGACCCGCCCACCCGTACACCGTCGGCAGCGACGCCAATCACGCGCTGGCGCTGCTCGCGGCCGGCGACCGCGCGGCGGCCCTGGGCTCCCTCGGCCGCGCGCTGCCCGCCATGGAGGCGGCGGTCGGCCCGAGCCACCCGTGGACGCTGGACCTGGCCCACAACACCCGCTCCACCGAGGCCGACCTGCCGCCGTACCAGCTCCGCGACTTCGAGCCGCTGACGATCTGAGGACAGCAGAAGGGCGGGGCCCCACCGGAGTGATCCGGTGGAGCCCCGCCCTTTCAGGTGTCGCGGCGCCGGTGGCTCAGGCGTCGAACGCCTCCGCGATGAGCTGGGCCTGCTCGGCCTGGTGGCGCTTGGCGGAGCCGACGGCCGGCGACGAGGAGTGCGGCCGCGAGATGCGGCGCAGACGCTCGCCGTGCGGGATGTCGGCGCCGACCGCCAGGTCCAGGTGGTCGATCAGGTTCAGGCCGAGGAACGGCCAGGCGCCCTGATTGGCGGGCTCCTCCTGGACCCACAGGAACTTGCCGGCGTTCGGGAACTTGGCGATCTCCGCCTGGAGCTCCTTGCCCGGCAGCGGGTACAGCCGCTCGATGCGGACGATCGCGACGTCGTTCGCACCGCGCTTCTGCCGCTCCGCCTCAAGGTCGTAGTAGACCTTGCCGGAGCAGAAGAGCACCTTGCGGACCGCGTTCGGGTCGACCGAACCGTCGCCGATCACCGGGCGGAAGCCGCCGGTGGTGAACTCCTCCGTCTTCGACGCCGCGGCCTTCAGACGCAGCATCGACTTCGGGGTGAAGACGACCAGCGGCTTGTGGTGCGGGTTGTGCACCTGCCAGCGCAGCAGGTGGAAGTAGTTGGAGGGGAGCGTCGGCATCGCGACGGTCATGTTGTTCTGCGCGCACAGCTGGAGGAAGCGCTCGATGCGGGCCGAGGAGTGGTCCGGGCCCTGGCCCTCGTAGCCGTGCGGCAGGAGCAGCGTGACGCCGGAGGTCTGGCCCCACTTCTGCTCGGCCGAGGAGATGAACTCGTCGACGACGGTCTGCGCGCCGTTGACGAAGTCACCGAACTGCGCCTCCCACATCACCAGGGACTCGGGACGGGCCAGCGAGTAGCCGTACTCGAAGCCCATCGCCGCGTACTCGGAGAGCAGCGAGTCGTACACGTTGAACCGCGCCTGGTCCTCGGAGAGGTACAGCAGCGGCGTGTAGTCGTTGCCGGTCTCGCGGTCGATGAGGACCGCGTGGCGCTGGCCGAAGGTGCCGCGGCGGGAGTCCTGGCCGGCGAGCCGGACCGGGGTGCCCTCCATCAGCAGCGAGCCGAAGGCCAGGGTCTCGCCCATGCCCCAGTCGATCGTGCCGTCCTCGACCATGGCCGCGCGGCGCTGCAGCTGGGGCAGCAGGCGCGGGTGGACGGTGACCCGGTCGGGGATGTTGACCTGGGACTCGGCGATCCGCTTGACGACCTCCTGGGAGACCGCGGTGTCCACGTGGACCGGGAACTCGGCCTGCGGCTGCGGGACCTCGGGCGCCATCGGCGTCGTGGTGGCCTCGCGGACCTCCGTGAAGACCTTCTCCAGCTGGCCCTGGAAGTCCTGCAGCGCCTGCTCGGCCTCCTCCAGCGTGATGTCGCCGCGACCGATGAGGGACTCGGTGTAGAGCTTGCGCACCGATCGCTTCTTGTCGATCAGGTCGTACATCAGCGGCTGCGTGAAGGCCGGGTTGTCCGACTCGTTGTGGCCGCGGCGGCGGTAGCAGATCAGGTCGATGACGACGTCCTTGTTGAACGCCTGGCGGAACTCGAAGGCGAGGCGCGCGACGCGCACCACGGCCTCCGGGTCGTCACCGTTCACGTGGAAGATCGGCGCCTCGATCATGCGGGCCACGTCCGTGGCGTACATGGAGGAGCGGGCCGACTCCGGCGCGGCGGTGAAGCCGACCTGGTTGTTGATGACGATGTGGACCGTGCCGCCGGTGCGGTAGCCCCGCAGCTGCGACATGTTCAGCGTCTCGGCGACCACACCCTGGCCCGCGAAGGCCGCGTCACCGTGCAGCTGGACGGGGAGGACCGTGAAGTCCGTGCCGCCCTTGCCGATGATGTCCTGCTTGGCGCGGGAGATGCCCTCGACGATCGGGTCGACCGCTTCGAGGTGCGAGGGGTTGGCGGCCAGCGAGACCTTGATCTGCTCGCCGTCGAGACCCGTGAAGGTGCCCTCGGCGCCCAGGTGGTACTTCACGTCGCCGGAGCCGTGCATCGACTTCGGGTCGAGGTTGCCCTCGAACTCGCGGAAGATCTGCGCGTAGGACTTGCCGACGATGTTGGCGAGG
This sequence comes from Streptomyces sp. NPDC026301, assembly GCF_055567935.1. Taxonomy (NCBI): domain Bacteria; kingdom Bacillati; phylum Actinomycetota; class Actinomycetes; order Kitasatosporales; family Streptomycetaceae; genus Streptomyces; species Streptomyces sp. NPDC026301. Next base: position 237,461 of record NZ_JBVHPN010000009.1, read on the forward strand.
ACGTTCAGCCGGCCGCGGTGGGCCATGCCGATGACGACCTCGTCCAGCCGCGACTCGGCCGCGGAGTCGATGACCGCGTCCAGCATCGGGATGACGGACTCGCCGCCCTCCAGCGAGAAGCGCTTCTGGCCGACGTACTTCGTCTGCAGGAAGGTCTCGAACGCCTCGGCGGAGTTCAGGCGGCGCAGGATGCGCAGCTGCTCCTCGCGCTCCGGCGGGGTGTGCGGGCGCTCCAGGCGGTCCTGCAGCCACTTGCGCTGCTTGGGGTCCTGGATGTGCATGTACTCGATGCCGGTGGTGCGGCAGTACGAGTCGCGCAGCACGCCGAGGATGTCGCGGAGCTTCATCATCGACTTGCCGGAGAAGCCGCCGACCGCGAACTCCCGCTCCAGGTCCCAGAGCGTGAGGCCGTGCTCGGTGATGTCCAGGTCGGGGTGCTTGCGCTGGCGGTACTCCAGCGGGTCGGTGTCGGCCATGACGTGGCCGCGCACCCGGTAGGCGTGGATCAGGTCGAAGACCCGGGCCGCCTTGGTGACGTCGTCGTCGTGGCTGACGTCGATGTCCTTCAGCCAGCGGACCGGCTCGTACGGAATCCGCAGCGACTTGAAGATGTCGTCGAAGAAGTCGTTCTCGCCGAGCAGCAGCTGGCTCATGATGCGCAGGAACTCGCCGGAGGCGGCGCCCTGGATCACACGGTGGTCGTATGTGCTGGTCAGCGTCATGACCTTGGAGACGCCCAGCTTGTTCAGGGTGTCCTGCGAGGTGCCCTGGAACTCCGCGGGGTACTCCATGGCGCCGACGCCGATGATGAGGCCCTGGCCGGGCATCAGGCGCGGCACGGAGTGCACGGTGCCGATGCCGCCGGGGTTCGTCAGCGACGCGGTGACGCCGGTGAAGTCCTCCATCGTCAGCTTGCCGACCCGGGCGCGGCGGACGATGTCCTCGTACGCCTGCCAGAACTCGAAGAAGGTCAGGGTCTCTGCCTTCTTGATGGCCGCGACGACGAGCTGGCGGTCACCGTTGGGCTTCACCAGGTCGATGGCGAGGCCGAGGTTGATGTGGTCCGGCTTGACCAGGGTGGGCTTGCCGTCCTTCTCGGTGAACGAGTAGTTCATCGAGGGCATCGCCTTGAGCGCCTGCACCATGGCGTACCCGATGAGGTGGGTGAAGGAGACCTTCCCACCGCGGGCGCGCTTGAGGTGGTTGTTCATGACGATGCGGTTGTCGAACAGCAGCTTCACGGGAACGGCGCGCACGGACGTGGCCGTGGGCAGCTCCAGCGAGGCGTTCATGTTCTTCGCCACGGCGGCGGAGGGGCCACGCAGGGTGACGTACTCCGGGCCTGCGGGCGCCTCGGCGGCGGGCTTGGCGTCCGCCTTCGGAGCGGCCTTGGCAGCGGGCTTCGCCTCGGCCTTGGCCGGTGCGGCCTTGGCAGGTGCGGGCTGAGCTGCGGCGGGCTTCGCGGCAGGTGCCGCGGGCTGCGCCGGGGCGGCGGCCGCGGGCGCGGCGGCCGGCTTGGCCGGTGGCGTCGCGGGTGCGGCCGGCTTGGCCTCGTCGGCAGGGGTGCCCGACGTCACCGGAGCGCCCGGCTTGTAGTCGGCGAAGAAGTCCCACCAGGCTCGGTCTACCGAGTTCGGGTCCTGGAGGTACTGCTGGTAGATCTCATCGACGAGCCACTCGTTCGCACCGAATCCGGCAGCAGGGCTCTTGCCCTGCCCGTCTTGGTCGGTCGAGGCACTCGAAGTGTTGGGGGACTGTGGCGACACGGCGGCAACCGCCCTCTTCCGCTTCCTAAAGGTGGTGGACAGCGGGAATAAAGGCTACGCCTCTGTCGACCGATGCTGCAGTCCGGGAGGGGTACTCGTCGCGCACGTCACATTTGGCGGGGGGTTTCGGGGCGCGACTTGGCGGGAAACATGCGTGGTTCGCTCGCACCTGGGTAGGCGGCATCGCCATCGCACCCCAGGCGGGGACGCGGGGAACACTCCGAATGGGTGGTTCCACCACCGACCCTACGTCACCGGGCGTCAAGGACGGGGCTGACCGGTCCCCGGAAGGGTGACGCGGATACGGCAGCCACGCGGGGATTCGGCCACCCCGATGCGCCCGCCGTGCAGATCCACCGCCCAGCGCGCGATCGCCAGGCCCAGTCCCGTACCGCCGTCGGTGCCCGGCCCGGACGCACCGGGGCCGCCGCGGTTGAACCGCTCGAAGACCCGGTGCCGCTCGGACGCCGGGATGCCGGGCCCCTCGTCCTGCACCTCCAGTACCAGGCTGCCGGGGCCCTCGCCGCGGCGTGCCCGTACGGTCACGCGGCCGTGCGGCGGGGAGTGCTTGATGCCGTTGTCGATCAGGTTGGCGACGACCTGGTGCAGCCGCTCGGCGTCCGCGTGCGCGGTCAGCTCCGGGGGCGAGACGTCCAGGTGGAGGTGGACGTCCGTACGGCTGTGGTGGGTGGAGCCGACGGCCAGGGTGGAGGCGCTGCGGCTCATGTTGGCCTCCTTCAGCACCCCGGAGAGGTACGGCCAGACCTCGAAGCGGCGGGCGTGCAGCGGGATGACCCCGTTGTCCAGCCGGGAGAGGTCCAGCAGGTGCTCGACCAGGCGGCCGAGCCGCTCGGTCTGGCTCAGCGCGGTGCGCATCGTCTCCGGGTCCGCCTCGGAGACGCCGTCGACGACGTTCTCCAGTACGGCGCGGAGCGCGGCGATCGGCGTGCGCAGCTCGTGCGAGACGTTGGCGACCAGCTCCTTGCGGTGGGTGTCCACCGCTTCCAGGTCGGCGGCCATCGTGTTGAAGGCGTCGGCCAGCTCGCCGAACTCGTCCCGGCGGCTGCCCTGCACCCGCCGGGTGTAGTCACCGGCGGCCATCGCCCGGGTCACGTCCGTCATCTCGTCCAGCGGGGCCGTCAGCCCCTGCGCGACGAACTGGGTGATCAGCAGCGAGGCGATGATCGAGAAGACCGTGATGACCCGCAGCTCCGTCGCCGAGTGGAACGCGACGAGGACCAGCAGGGTCGTGATGATCACCGAAACGGTGACCAGCGCGCCGAGCGCCGCCTTGACCGAACGGTACGGATCGAGCGGACGCATCGCCTCCCAGGCCCGCTGCCAGAGCGCGCGCGCCAGGGGAAGGGGCGACTTCATGCCGGCGGGGTCTCCAGCGCGTACCCGACGCCGTGGACCGTGCGGATCCGCTCGGCGCCGATCTTCCGGCGCAGCGCCTTGATGTGGCTGTCGACCGTGCGGGTGCCGGAGGCGTCCGCCCAGTCCCAGACCTCGGCGAGCAGCTGCTCGCGGGAGAGCACGGCGCGCGGCGTGTTGGCGAGGCAGACCAGCAGGTCGAACTCGGTGGGCGTGAGGTGCACGTCGGCGCCGCGCACCCGGACCCGCCGCTGCGCGTGGTCGATCTCCAGCTCGCCCAGGCGCAGGATGCCGCTGCGCGGCGTGTGCGCGGCGAGCGCGGCCCGCTCGACGCGGCGCAGCAGGACGTGCACCCGCGCCGCCAGCTCGCGCATGGAGAACGGTTTGGTCATGTAGTCGTCGGCGCCGACGCCGAGGCCGACCAGCATGTCCGTCTCGTCGTCCCGCGCGGTGAGCATCATCACCGGGACCGGCCGCTGGGCCTGCACCCGGCGGCACACCTCCAGGCCGTCGAAGCCGGGCAGCATGACGTCGAGGACGAGCAGATCGGGCTGCCACGCCTCGGCGGTGTCCACGGCCGACGGGCCGTCGATCGCGGTCTGCACCTGGAAGCCCTCGGCGCGCAGCCGGGCCGCGATGGCGTCCACGATCGTCGGGTCGTCCTCGACGACGAGCACCCGCCGCTGGGCGCCGGGCGTGGCCGCCGCCGCGGCGCCGTGGGTGGTCTGAGTCTGGTCCATCGCCCGCCCCTGAATTTCCCCGTGCGTGGTCGCGTACTGACTTGCTGTACTGACGTGCTGACTGGGTGTACTGACTGGTCGCATACTGCTGGGCAGCAGCGTAAAGGCACGATGTGACCCGCGGCTACGCGCGTTTCCCCGCGAGGTGGACCACGTCGGGGACGCCTCGGACAACGGGGATCTCTTCGGTGCGAACCTCGCTGAACCCGGCATTCCGGAGCGCGTCCTCGAAAGCGGGCGAGGGCTGCGCCGACCAGACGGCCAGCACGCCGCCCGGTGTCAGCCGGTCCCGGCAGGCCGCGAGCCCGGCGGGGGAGTACAGGCCGCCGTTGTCCTCGGTGACGGTCCAGTCGGGGCCGTTGTCGATGTCCAGGCAGAGCGCGTCGTACGTCTCGGTGCCCGCGCCCTCCCGTACGTACGCCACCAGATCGGCCTGGACGATCTCCGTCCGGGGGTCGGCCAGCGCCGGGCCCGACACCGTCCCCAGCGGCCCCGCTCGGTGCCAGTCGATGACCGCGCCCTCGCGCTCGACGACCGCGATCCGGCCCCAGCGCGGCTCGGCGGCGGCGCGCGCCAGCGAGAAGCCGACGCCCAGCCCGCCGATCAGTACGGACGGCCGCGCGCGGCCGGCGGGCAGCGCCGCGAGCGCGGCGTCGACGAGCAGCCGCTCCGACCGCCCGTCGGAGGTGTCCATCAGGAAGCACCCGTTGGCGATGATCTCGAAGTGCGGGCCCCGCCGCCGCAGCACCACCTCTCCGTACGGTCCGTCCCGGCGCTCCAGCGTGACGGGCGTCTCGTCGGTGGCGAAGGGGGCTGACATGGGTGCGAGGCCTCCGGAGTCGGGGGATGCCGGACGGTCCCCCACCCTATGAGCCCGTAGGCCATGCGCGCCCGGCCGTTTCGGGCCTCCCGCCCGCCTCCGCGTCTGATCGCTCACAGCGAACAAAGCCCTGGGAACATCCACCGACTCCCGAGCATTGAGTGGGTACAGCTCAACTTGCCTGCCGAAGGGGAGATCATGGCTTCGACGTCCACACCGCTCACCCTGCCCGTGCTGCCCCTGGACGACGAGGTCGTCCTGCCGGGCATGGTGGTGCCACTGGACCTGTCCGACCCGGACGTACGCGCCGCGGTGGAGGCCGCGCAGGCCGCCGCCTCACCCGGTAACAAGCCACGGGTGCTGCTCGTTCCACGTATCGACGGCAATTACGCCGGCGTCGGCACGCTCGGCAAGGTCGAGCAGGTCGGCCGGCTGTCCGACGGCGACCCGGGCGCGCTGATCCGCGGCCTGGGCCGCGTGCAGATCGGCTCCGGGACGACCGGGCCCGGCGCGGCCCTCTGGGTGGAGGGCACCACGGTCGAGGAGACCGTCCCGACTGCGCCTGATGGAAAGACGGGCCTCCCCGGCGCGGTCACCGAGCTCGTCAAGGAGTACAAGGCGCTCGCCACGAGCTGGCTGCGCAAGCGCGGCGCCTGGCAGGTCGTGGACCGCGTCCAGCAGATCGAGGACGTCGGCCAGCTCGCCGACAACTCCGGATACAGCCCCTTCCTGACCACCGAGCAGAAGGTCCGGCTGCTGGAGACCACCGACCCGGTCGCCCGCCTGAAGGACGCCACCGAAGCGCTCCGCGAGCACCTCGCCGAGCAGGACGTCGCCGAGTCCATCGCCAAGGACGTCCAGGAGGGCGTCGACAAGCAGCAGCGCGAGTTCCTGCTGCGGCGCCAGCTGGAGGCGGTCCGCAAGGAGCTGTCCGAGCTGAACGGCGAAGCGGACGACGAGAGCGACGACTACCGCGCCCGCGTCGAGGCCGCCGACCTGCCCGAGGACGTCCGCAAGGCGGCCCTGAAGGAGGTCGACAAGCTGGAGCGGTCCAGCGACCAGAGCCCCGAGGGCTCCTGGATCCGCACCTGGCTGGACACCGTCCTGGAGCTGCCGTGGACGGAGCGCACCGAGGACGCGTACGACATCAAGGGCGCCCGCGCCGTCCTGGACGCGGACCACGCGGGCCTGGACGACGTGAAGGAGCGGATCACCGAGTACCTGGCGGTGCGCAAGCGCCGCGCGGACCGTGGCCTCGGCCTGGTCGGCGGCCGCCGCGGCGGTGCCGTACTGGCCCTGACCGGCCCGCCCGGCGTCGGCAAGACCTCCCTGGGGGAGTCCGTCGCGCGTGCCATGGGCCGCAAGTTCGTCCGGGTCGCGCTCGGCGGCGTCCGGGACGAGGCGGAGATCCGCGGCCACCGGCGCACGTACGTCGGCGCGCTGCCCGGCCGCATCGTCCGCGCCATCAAGGAGGCCGGTTCCATGAACCCGGTCGTCCTGCTGGACGAGATCGACAAGGTCGGCTCCGACTTCCGCGGCGACCCCGCCGCGGCCCTCCTCGAAGTGCTCGACCCGGCGCAGAACCACACCTTCCGCGACCACTACCTGGAGGTCGAGCTCGACCTCTCCGACGTGGTCTTCCTCGCCACGGCCAACGTCCTGGAGGCGATCCCGGAGCCGCTCCTGGACCGCATGGACCTGGTCCGCCTCGACGGCTACACCGAGGACGAGAAGGTCACCATCGCCCGCGACCACCTGCTCCCGCGCCAGCTGGAGAAGGCGGGCCTGGAGCCCGGCGAGGTCGTGATCGAGGACGCCGCGCTGCGCAAGCTGGCCGGCGAGTACACCCGCGAGGCGGGCGTGCGGAATCTGGAGCGGGCCATCGCCCGGCTGCTCCGCAAGGTCGCGGCCAAGCACGAACTGGGCGAACAGGACCTGCCCTTCACCGTGGGCGTGGACGAGCTCCGCCCGCTCATCGGGCGGCCGCACCACGTCCCGGAGTCCGCGCAGGACCCGGAGGAGCGGCGCACGGCGGTGCCCGGCGTGGTCACCGGCCTGGCCGTGACCGGCGCGGGCGGCGACGTCCTGTACGTCGAGGCGTCGCTCGCCGACGCGGAGACCGGCGGCTCGGGCCTCCAGCTCACCGGCCAGCTCGGCGACGTGATGAAGGAGTCGGCGCACATCGCGCTCTCCTTCCTCCGCTCGCACGGCGCGGAGCTGGAGCTGCCCGTCGGCGACCTCAAGGAGCGCGGCGTGCACCTGCACGTCCCGGCGGGCGCGGTCCCCAAGGACGGCCCCAGCGCGGGCATCACCATGACCACGGCCCTGGCCTCGCTCCTCAGCGGCCGTCAGGTCCGGCCCGACGTGGCGATGACCGGCGAGGTCTCCCTCACCGGCCGGGTGCTGCCCATCGGCGGCGTCAAGCAGAAGCTCCTCGCGGCGCACCGGGCGGGGATCACCACAGTGATCATCCCCAAGCGCAACGAGGCGGACCTGGACGACGTCCCGGCCGAGGTCCTGGAAAAGCTGGACGTCCACCCCGTGTCGGACGTCCGCCAGGTCCTGGACCTGGCCCTGACCCCGGCCGCGACCTCGGTGGAGGTCCCGGTCGCCGCGTAACCCCCGCGCCCGAGGCCCGGAACTCCCGCAGGGCGGGGGCTCCGGGCCTCCCGATGTCCCCAGGGGCGGCGGTCACCCCTCCGCGAGAGCGCGGAGCTGGGCCACCGAGCCGTTGAAGACGTTCTGGTCGCCGGGGAAGCGGCCGCGGTCGGCGTACTGCCAGATGGTGTGGGCCGGCCAGCCGGACGGGAGGGGCTGGGGGGAGGCGGCGTAGCGGGCGATCCACAGGGGGTGCTTGATGCCGAAGGACGCGTTGTCGCCGGTGCACAGGCGCCACCAGTTGGTGGCGGTGTAGATCATCGGGTAGCGGCCGGTCCGGGCGTGCACCGTGGCGCTGAAGTCCCGGATCCAGGCGGTCATGGCCGCCCGGCTCAGGCCGTAGCAGGCCGCGCCGTACGGGTTGTACTCGATGTCCAGCGCGGGCGGCAGCGTCCGGCCGTCCGCCTTCCAGCCGCCGCCGTTGTCGACGAAGTAGTTGGCCTGCGTGGCGCCGGACGAGGTGTTCGGCAGCGCGAAGTGGTAGGCGCCGCGGATCATGCCGACGTTGTACGCACCGCCGTACTGCTGGCCGAACTTGGGGCTGCGGTAGCCCGCGCCCTCGGTGGCCTTGACGATGGCGAAGCGGGCGCCGGCGCGCCAGGCCGCGGGCCAGTCGACGTTGCCCTGGTGGCTGCTGACGTCCATGCCGGCCACCCCGGCGAGCGGCTGCGGCGCCGGGCCGGACGCGGTGCCGCCCTCGTGGGCGCGGAGCGTACCGCCGGCGTGGTCGAGTCCGTAGTGGTGGGCGGTGTCGGCGGAGGAGGGGGTGGGGGATGCGGATGCGGCGGAGGCGGGCACGGCCACCGCGAGGGCCGTGCAGAGCGTGGAGAGCAGCGTGATGCACCGGCGTATGCGCATAGGGGGGAGCCTCTTTCGAAGACGCGCAAGGGGGAGGGGAGACAGGGCGCCGTGCCGCGAGGGCCTGCGGGAGGGGCCGGCGCAGGTCCTCACGGCACGTAGGGGGAGCCCTGTCGGCCTCTTACCCGTTCGCGAGCGCCTGGAGACGGTCGTACGCGCCGTTGAAGAGGTTGTGGTCGCCCACGGTCGGCCCGGTGGACGTGTACTGCCAGATGGTGTGGAAGCCCCAGCCGGCCGGGAGTTCACCGACGGAGGAGCCGTACCGCGGGACCCACAGCGGGTTGACGCTGCCGAAGCCCGCGTAGTTGCCGGTGCACTGCTTCCACCAGCTGGTGGAGGTGTAGATCACCGCGTCCCGTCCGGTGCGCGCCTTGTACGTGGCGAACCAGTCCTTCATCCAGTTCACCAGGGCGGTTGCGCTCATGCCGTAGCAGGTGGCGCCGTAGGGGTTGTACTCCATGTCGAGCGCGCCGGGCAGCGTCTTGCCGTCCTTCGACCAGCCGCCTCCGTGGTCCACGAAGTAATTGGCCTGGGCCGCGCCGCTGGAGGTGTTGGGCGTGGCGAAGTGGTAGGCGCCGCGAATCATGCCGACGTTGTAGGACCCGTTGTACTGCTGAGCGAAATACGGGTTGATGTAGCTGGTGGATTCGGTCGCCTTGACGTAGGCGAACTTCACTCCGCTGTTCCACAGCGTCGACCATGCGACGTTGCCCTGATGGCCGCTGACGTCCACGCCTTCCACGGACGCCTGGACGGACGGCGCGACGGGTGCCCCCGTGCCGCCTTCGTGCTTGGCGACCTGCGAGCCGGCCCAGTCCTGGCCGGGGTGGGTGGGCTCCGGCGCGTCCTTGCCGGGGGTGCCGGCGGGCCCGGCGGCGGTCGCGGTGCCGGCGGTGCCGCAGAGCAGGGCGAGCAGGGTGAGGAGGGTTGCGGCCACTGTGGCGGTGGGGCGCCGGAGGTGGCGGGCCGGGCCGGATCTGTGCACGCGCATACGTGACTCCGTAGATCTCGGTGGGACCTGGGAGGGAGAGGGCTGACTTGGTGTGGTCATGCCATAAATGACGATACGCGCGTAGACCAGAGGCGGAAAGGGGGACCAGGTGATTCCGTTGGTCTAATCCTGCGAAATACTGGCTCAGCTGCGGAATCGGCCGCCGCTGAAAATTTCTTCCATCGTCCGGAAAACGGGAAAGGGCGCTGACGTGCACAACACCGGAACCGACGGGGCGGCGGCGAAGCGGCCCGGCGGCATCGACGACCTCTTTCTGTCGTTGGAGCACGAGTTGGCGGTATTCCTGCGCCGGGCCCGCGCCTCCTCCGGCGAAATGGCCCGCGAGGTGCACCCCGACCTGGAGCCGTCGGCGTACGGCCTGCTGCTCCGGCTCGCGGAGGCCGGCGAGCAGCGCGCCACCGCACTGGCCTGTTACTTCGGCGTCGGCAAGGCGACCATCAGCCGTCAGCTGCGGGCCCTGGACGACCTGGGGCTGGTGGCCCGCGAGAAGGACCCCGCCGACGGGCGCGCCGTCCTGGTCCGGCTCACGGACGAGGGGCTGGCCCGTTTCACCCGCGTACGCAGTGCCCGGCGTGACCGGTACGCCCGCCGGCTCGCCGCCTGGGACCGCGGGGAGATCGCCGAACTGGCGCGCCTGCTGCATCGGTTGAACGATGAACAAGAGCAGGAGCAGGAGCAGGACGAGGTACGGGAAGGCGAGCAGGGCGAGGCGCGGGAAGGCGGGCAGGAGCCGCGGGAGGCGGGCGAGGGCTGACGCCCGGAGCGGGCCCGCCGCCGCCCCGTCTCACAGCTCCGCGTACACCACCGCGGCGTCGTCGTGCAGCTTGCCGCGCGGGAAGTCCAGCCCGTCCGCGTCGGCGTTCTCGGCCGCCCGTACCCGGTCGATGAGCGCCTGCGGCCCCTCCTTGCGCACCACGCCCAGGCAGTCGGCCCACGAGCCCTCGCGGAACACCTCGACCCAGCGCCCGGCCCCGTCGCTCAGCGCGGTCAGCGAGCGGACCCGGTCGCGCGGCACGGTGCCCGTGACCGCGCGCGCCGCCACCGAAGGGTCGGCGGCCGCGGTGTGGAAACCGCCCTCGGTGTTGCGCAGCGCCTCGACCGCGGTGACGTACTCCCGGGCCGCGGCAGCCCGTTCGGCGGACCCCTCCGGCAGCGCCCGTACCGCGGCGCGCAGCTCGCCGACCGCGGCCGGCAGCTGTTCGAGGCGCTGGTCCAGTACCGCCTCGACCGTGCCGTCCGGCGCTTCGATGAGCAGCGCCGAGTCCGACAGCACGAGGTACTCCACGGCGTGCGGGGACCAGCGCGCGGCGATGGCCGTTGCCTGCGGAGTCCTCCTGTGAGAAAGGTCACAGGTGTCGCGATGGGTCGCGGCGGTGCGCCCGATGGCTTCGGAGAGGGCCTCGGTGAGCGTCATGTCGCGGAGCGAACCGGACAGTTCGAGCATCGCGCCCCCGAGGCGCGCGGTGAACCACGGCACGTCGTGGCGGCACCCGAAGTCCTCCGGCGGCGGCGTCACGCCGTCGAGCAGGACGAGGACACCGCCCTGACCGGCCGCGGGCAGCGCTACTGATGCGTAGTCCTCATTGGGGCGTTGAGGGTCGCCGGGCTCGGTGGCCAGTTCGATGCGCATGTGGGCAAGCATGCCGGAGCGGCCGGTGAAGGCGGGGGAAGGCGGAGGAAGGGCGTCCGGAATGCGGGGAATCGGGGGCGCGGCGCGCGAACGGCGCCGATTCCGGCCTCCTGACGGGCCGAAAGGACGCTCCGCAAAATGCGGGCGGGCATCCTGCCAGGCCCCGGACCGTTCTCCAAACCCGCCCGCCGATGGCCTACTGTTGCGCCTCACAGCGGAAGTTGATGGTCAACTTCCGATTGATGTTCACTCATTCAGGTGGCCGGGCAGGCGTTGTCGGGCCACCGCGCGGCGCCGGTGAAATGGTCGTATTCCGGATCTTGGGTGGGGCCATTCCCTCATCGCGACGCGCACAGCCGGACTGTCTGCCCGGCGGGGGCGTGAGGTGCTGCGAATGCGCCACAGATCCGCCTTCCGGGGAGAACGGCCGGGTCCGCAAGGCCACACACGGCGTGGGCAGGCGAGACAGGATTGCGAGCAGCGGTGCGGAAGAAGCGGCTTCGGGGTGACGTGGTGGAGCCGGCAAAACCGGCCGGCCCGGCCAGGTCCGGTACGGACGGTGAGCGTGCGGGCGGACGTCCCGCGCGCGTGCGCAACAGGCTCATGGGAGCCGTGGCGGTGGTCGCCGTCGCTGTCATGGCGGTCGGCACGCCCGTCATCTCCTCGGCGATGCAGGACGTGGACGGCTCCCAGGAGCTGGTCGACCTCGGCGAGCTGAACGCCCGCGCGGTGACCCTCGCGCACTCCCTCGCCGACGAGCGCGACGCCATGACGGTGTATGTCGCGGGAGGCCGGACGACGCGCGGCGGCGCCGGCGTCTCGGAGGCCCAGCGGGCCCGCGTGGACCGGCAGATCGAGGACCTGCGCGCCGAGGCGGCCGAGAGCTCCGCCGAGACCGCGGCGTTCGGCGACGCCGGCAAGCTGCTCACGTCGCTGCCCAAGGTCCGCCAGCAGGCGCTGACCGGCACGGGCGGTGCCCTGGACACCTTCAAGTCCTACACTGCCACCATTCAGGCGCTGGACGCCATTTCGGGCGACATCGCCCGCCGGGTGCCGCCCCGCGCCAGCGCGGCCGGCTCCCGCGCCCAGGACCTGCCGCTCCTCGGCCGCGCCACCGAACAGGCGTCCGCCACCCGCGCGCTGCTGCTCGCCGGCCTGGCGAGCGAGGGCCGGCAGACCGACCTGTCCGCCGCCGCCCAGCAGTCGCACGTACGCGAACTGACCTCGCTCGCCGACTTCGCGCAGACAGCCGGCGACGACGCCCGGGACAGCTACGACCGCACGGTCAACGGCACCGACGTCGACACCGCCGAGCGCTATCTCGACAAGCTCACCGACCAGCCCCGGCTCTACCCCCTGGACCTGCAGCTCGACCGGAAGCGCATCCAGTCCACCACCGCCACCCGCATCGGCCTGATGCGCAGCGTGGAGTCCTCGCTGAGCACCGCCGACGTCAAGGCGATGGCGAAGCTCCGGGACGAGGACGTCACCTCGCTGGAGATCCGCATCGGGCTGGTCGGGCTCTGCCTGCTGCTCGCCGTCGGCATCAGCATCTGGGCAGCGCGCACGATGACCCAGCCGCTGTCCGCGCTGCGCCGCGGGGCCGCGCGGGTCGCCAAGGACCCGGCGGACGAGCCGGCCATCGAGTACAAGGGCCGCAACGACGAGTACGCGCAGACCGTGCGGTCCGTCAACGCGCTGCACGCGCAGGTCGCCGAGCTGGCGCGGACGGCCGCCGAGGCGGAGGGTGAGCGCGCCCGGATGGCGAGCGGCCGCAAGCGGCTGGCCGCCGAGCGCGACGTGCTCCTGGAGGAGCGCGCCGACCTCACCGAGCGGCTGGCCGCGCTGCGCTCCGGCGTCAACAACCGGTTCGTCAGCCTGGCGATGCGCACGGTCGGCCTCGTCGAGCGCCAGCTCGGCGTGATCGAGAGCCTGGAGGAGCGCGAGCAGGACCCCGAGCGCCTGGAGACGCTGTACAAGCTCGACCACTTCGCCGCCCGGGTGCGCCGGAACAGCGAGAACCTCCTCGTCCTCTCCGGCTCCGAGCACAGCAACCACAACGCCGTGCCGGTGCCGCTGCTGGACGTGCTGCGCGCCTCGATCAGCGAGATCGAGCGGTACGAGCGGGTGCGCATCCAGTCGCTGCCGCCGCACTCCCAGGTCGCCGGCTTCGCCGCCGACGACGTCAGCCACCTCGTCTCCGAGCTGCTGGACAACGCCACGGCGTTCTCGCCGCCGGACGCCCACGTGGAGCTCTCCGGCTGGCTGCTGGAGAGCGGCGAGCTGATGCTCTCGGTCCAGGACCAGGGCATAGGGATGACCGCCGAGCGGATGGCGGAGCTGAACCAGCGGCTGTCGGACCCGGAGACCGCGACGTCCTCGGAGACGGTCGACGAGGCGCTCGGCCTCGGCCTGTACGTCGTCGTACGGCTCGCCGCGCGGCACGGCGTCCGCGTCCAGCTGCGCGACCAGCAGCAGGGCGGCGTCACCGCCGTCGTCGTGCTGCCGAAGTCCATCCTGCCGACCCGTCCGGCGCCGGCCGCGGCCGCACAGCCGGGCACGGTGCAGGCCGGGCCGTCCCTTCCGGGCTCGGTCGCCGAGGCCAACTCCAACGCGCTGCCGCCTCGCGGCCAGCGCGTCCTGCCGCAGGCGCAGCAGCATCAGCCGCAGCAGCGGGCGGCGGCGCCGGGACCGGTCGGCGACCCGCTGACCGACCCGCTGCCGGACCGGGTGCCGGACCCGCTCACGGATCCCCTGCCGGGCTCCCTGACCGGCCCGCCGCCCGGCCCGCTCGCCGACCCGCTGATCGCGGCGGCGGAGCGGACGATCGACGCGGCGGGCATCGGGACGCCCCCGGCCGCCCAGACCCCGGGCGTGCCGAGCACGGCCGCGCCGAGCCCGGGCGTGCCGGACTTCTCCGGTGACCCCGACGGCGGCCCCGAGACGGGTGCCGTACCGGCCGGCCGGTCGCCGTACGTCGCGGACGACGCCCCGGTGGCGCCGGCCCCGGTCGACGGCGGCAGCGCCGAGCACAGCCGGGCCGAGGACGCCGAGGAGGAGCCGCCCGCCCGGCGGCTCACCGACATGGGGCTGCCCAAGCGCACGCCCCGGATCGTGGAGCAGCGGCAGCCGAGCGCGCCGCGGCAGGGCGGCGGGGTGAACGCCGAGGCGCTGCGGCGCCGACTGGGCGGCTTCCAGAAGGGCGCGCAGGAAGGCCGGCGGGACGTGGAGGCCGAGATCGCGGAGCGCACGGCCGAACAGACCATCCCACAAACGGACACCGACGGAGCGGGGGCCCCGGAAGAGAGTCACGTTGTCGAGGAGGCACGCGATTGAAGGCGCAAGCGCCCACTGCTTACGGACTGAGTCATCAGGCACGGAATCTGCAGTGGCTGTTGTCCAATCTGGTCGACGAGGTGCCGGGCATCCGTTCGGTGGCCGTCGTGTCGTCGGACGGACTGCTGCTGCTGGCTTCCGACCCGCAGCTGTCGGAAGGGACCGCTGAGGCCGCGGCACAACGCGGCCCGCGGGGTTCCAGCGCCGACCTGGCCACCATCGTGTCCGGCGTCGGCAGCCTCACCAACGGCGCGGCGAAGCTGATGGACGGCGGCACGGTCAAGCAGACGATGATCGCCATGGACGAGGGCAGTCTGTTCGTCAGTTACATCAGCGACGGTTCGCTGCTCGGCGTGCATGCCACCCCCGACTGCGACATGAGCGTCATCGCCTACCACATGGCGCTCTTCGTCGGCCGGGCCGGCCATGTCCTCACCCCCGAACTCCGCAGTGAACTGCGCAAGTCGATGGAGAGCGTCCAGTGAGTACCGCACCCAAACTCCCCACGCGAGGCGGGGATCGCAAACCCGCCCGCGTGCGGCCGTATTCGCTCACCGGCGGCCGCACCCGCTTCGGCCACGTCCTGCTCGTCGAGACGTTCGTGGCCGCGCTGGAGGCGCCGGAGGAGCGCCGCGAGCTGACCTCGGGCGGCTGGGCCGACCGGGTCATGCCCGAGATGCGCGCCATCGTCGAACTGTGCCGCCGGATGCGGTCCGTCGCGGAGATCTCCGCGCTGCTCAAAATGCCGCTGGGCGTCGTCCGCGTCCTGCTCAGCGACCTCGCCGACCAGGGAAAGATCCGCGTCTACGGCTCCGGGCACGGCACCGGCCAGCCCGACCGCGCGCTGCTTGAGAGGGTGCTGAGTGGACTTCGCAGGCTCTGAGACGATGACGGCGAGCGCCGGGACGCCTGCCGCCGACGAAGGGCTGCAGAGCTGGCAGACGGACCGTACGCAGGCCCCCATCGCCACCAAGATCGTGGTGGCGGGCGGGTTCGGCGTCGGCAAGACGACCTTCGTCGGGTCGGTCTCCGAGATCACGCCGCTGCAGACCGAAGCGGTGATGACGCAGGCCAGCGAGGACACCGACGACCTGACGGCCACCCCGGAGAAGACCACGACCACGGTCGCGATGGACTTCGGCCGCATCACGCTCGACCAGGACCTGGTCCTGTACCTCTTCGGTACGCCCGGGCAGCAGCGGTTCTGGTTCATGTGGGACGACCTGGTCCGGGGTGCCATCGGCGCGATAGTGATGGCGGACACCCGGCGTCTGGAGGACTGCTTCCCCGCTCTCGACTACTTCGAGAGCTGCGGTCTTCCGTACGTCGTCGCCGTCAATCACTTCGAGGGGACCGCCGAATACGCGGCCGAGGATGTGCGCGAGGCCCTTTCCGTACCACTTGACGTGCCCGTGGTGATCATGGACGCACGCAAGCGGATCACGGTCGTGGAGTCCTTGCTCACTGTCGTCGCGCATGCCCTGGAGATGACCCCCGAATAGGCCCGCTCCGCTCGCGGGCCCCAGCAGAGAAGAGCACCACCATGCGGAAGATACTCATCATCGGAGCCGGTCAGTCCGGTCTCCAGTTGGCCCTTGGACTGCAGTCCAAGGGCTATGAGGTCACCCTCATGTCCAACCGCACGGCCGACGAGATCCGTTCAGGGCGGGTCATGTCGACGCAGTGCATGTTCCACACCGCCCTCCAGTACGAGCGCGACCTCCAGCTCAACTTCTGGGAGAGCCAGGCGCCGCGCATCGAGGGCCTGGGCGTCTCCGTGGCGGCCCCGGGCAGCTTCGAGTCGCCCGAGGGCTCCCAGCGCGCCATCGACTGGGTCGGCAAGCTGGACGCCTACGCCCAGTCCGTCGACCAGCGCGTGAAGATGGCCGGCTGGATGGAGACCTTCGCGCAGCGCGGCGGCCAGCTCGTCATCCACGGCGCCGCCGTCTCCGACCTCGACTTCTTCGCCTCCCGCTACGACCTGACGCTGGTCTCGGCGGGCAAGGGCGAGCTGGTGTCCATGTTCGGCCGGGACGCCACGCGTTCCCCGTACGACACCCCCCAGCGCGCGCTGGCCGTCGCGTACGTGCACGGCATGGGCCCCCGCCCCGAGCACCCCGAGTTCGACGCGGTCCGCTGCAACCTCGTCCCCGGCGTCGGCGAGCTCTTCGTCATGCCGACCTACACCACCTCGGGACGCGCCGACATCCTCTTCTGGGAGGGCATCCCCGGCGGCCCGCTGGACGCCTTCCAGGGCGTGAAGGACCCCAACGAGCACCTGGCGCTGACGCTGGAGCTGCTGGAGAAGTTCCTGCCCTGGGAGTACGCGCGCTGCACCAACGTCGAGCTGACCGACGCCAACGGCACGCTGGCCGGCCGGTACGCGCCGACCGTGCGCAACCCCATCGGCAAGCTGCCCTCGGGCGGCCTGGTGCTCGGCGTCGGCGACGTCGTCGTGGCCAACGACCCGATCACCGGCCAGGGCTCGAACTCCGCCTCCAAGTGCGCCAAGGCGTACCTGGACTCGATCATCGAGAACGGTGACAAGCCGTTCGACGCGGACTGGATGCAGGCCACCTTCGACCGGTACTGGGCCACCGCCCAGCACGTCACCAAGTGGACGAACGCGATGCTGGCGCCGCCGCCGGAGCACGTGCTGAACTACATCGGCGCGGCCGGCCAGCTGCAGCCCGCGGCCGATCGTTTCGCCAATGGCTTCAACGACCCGTCCGACTTCGAGAACTTCTTCTACGACCCGGACAAGGCGGGCGCGTACCTCGCGTCGCTGACCGCCTGAGGCGCGCTCGCGCGGTACGGAAGCGGGGTGGCTCCCTCGGGGGGAGCCGCCCCGCCGACCCGTCCGGGCCGCCGACTTTGCCGGATCAGTTGCCGGGCGCCGACGTGTCGCCGTATCCCGTGTCGGAGCCGTCCGTGGCGCCGTCCGGCAGCTCGGGCGGGGTGTAGTCCTTCAGCCCTGCCGCGTCCTCGTCCGGGCGGACGGCGCCCAGCAGCGGGTTGGCGGCGATCGGGGAGATCTTCACCTTGGCGCCGGGGCGCGGGGCCTGCACGACCATGCCGTCCCCGATGTACATCGCCACATGCGTCGCGCCGGGGAAGTAGATCACCAGGTCGCCGGGGCGCAGCGTGCGCAGGCTGACGTGCGGCAGCTGCTTCCACTGCTCCTGGCTCGTCCGCGGGATCGGCTTCCCCGCATGGGCCCACGCCTGCGAGGTGAGTCCCGAGCAGTCGAAGGAGTCCGGGCCCTCGGCGCCCCACACATACGGCTTGCCGACCTGCGTCAGCGCGTACGCCATGGCCCGCTCGCCGCCCTTGGACGGGGCCTGCGGGCCGCCGAGCGCGCCGGAGCCGAGGAAGTCCCGCTGGGCGTCCTGCATGTCGGCCCGCTCCAGCCGGCTCAGCTCCGCCAGCTGCTCCGGCGAGAGCGAGGAGAGCATCGCCTCGACCTCCCGCAGCCGGCCCTCGACCTTCGCCTTCTGCTTCTTCCGCCGGTCGGCCAGGGACTTCTTCTTGTCCAGCGCCTGCTTCGCCTCGGTCGCCAGCTCGTCCGCCTTCTTGGCGCTGCCGGCGAGCCGGGTGACCGTGTCCGCCTGGTGGCCGGCCGCCTCCTTGAGCAGATGGCCGCGGTCCAGCGCCTGCTCGGGGTCCTTGGAGAGCAGGAACTGCACGTACGGCGAGAGGCCGCCGGGCCCGGAGCCCGTGTACTGCTCGCGGGCCAGCCGTCCGGCGTCCGCGCGCCCCTGCGCCAGGTCCGAGCGGGCGGCCCGCAGCCGTCCGTCGAGCTTCTTGGACAGCTTGGCCTGCGCCTTGAGGTCCTCCTCCGTGGCGTTGTACGCCTCGGTGGCCGTCTCCGTCTGCTGGTAGAGCTTCTGCAGCCGGGTCAGCAGCTCGCTCACGGGGATGTCGGGCGGCGCGGCGGGCCTTGCCGTCCCGGACACAGTCGCGTACACGGGCGCAGCGGGCAGCGCCACGGCGGCGGCGCCCAGCAGCGCCACCGTCCCCACCGACCGTCGGAACCGTCCCCGCACCGCGCCACCTCCGCTCTGGACCGACCATCCGACTGGTTCGGATGGTGCCACGGGCCACGCCTTCCCGCCGGGGGAGCGAGCGAACCGGGGGACGGGCATCACCCGATCGGCGGCCGTCGTGCAGGCCGTCGAGTACCGGAAAAACGCCCGGCGCGCGGCGGGAGTTCCCTCAACGCTGACGATTCCACGGCCACTTGGGCCGCCCCGTACCGGGCCGCGCTTCGGCGTCGTAGGCGTACACCCAGCCGCGCGGCAGCCCCAGCCGGCCGGCCGGGCCGGGCTCGCGCCGGTAGACGTGCACCGTCTCCGGCGCGCCGGCCTCCCCGGGGACGGGGATCTCGTACCGGGCGGGCGGCCGGCCGGTCGCGCCGACCAGGACCGGGAGCACCCGCCCGTCCATCGGGCCGCCGACGAAGGGCGTGTTCTCGCTTCTCACGTGCTCTCGCTTCTCACCCGGCCAGTGTCACATCAGGGTCCGCCATCAGGGGCCACAGACCGGGATCAGAGCAGGTGGGCGGCGTCCGACAGGGCCGGGGCGAGCCGCCGCGCGAGGGTGCCGACCGGCCCGTCGGCGGTCTCCGTGGCCAGCGCGGCGGCCGCGGCCCGCGCGGTCTCCTCGTCCGTCGCCGAGGTCGCGACGATCAGCGCGACGAAGTGGTCCACGAGCCAGTCGCGCAGCTCGTCCAGCGGCACCTGCTTCCCCTCGTCGACCCAGATCAGCGAGGCCGCCTCGACGGCGGTGATCCACGTACGCACCATCATCCGCAGCCGCGGGCCCGGCTCCGGCGCGCCCAGGTGCCGCAGGATCTGTTCCGCAGCAGTGCGCCGCACCTCGTCGACGATGGCGTTCGTGCGCACCGTCTCCACGACGCTGCCGCCCTGCAGCAGCGCGCTGAATCCGGTGTCGTGCTGGTCGACGAAGGCGAGGTAGCGGTCCAGCGCGCGGGCCAGCCGCAGCGTGAGCGGTCCCGTCTCCGCCTCGGCGAAGCAGCCTTCGAGATTGTCGGCGGCGCTGCGCAGGGCGGCCTCGTACAACTGCTGCTTGCCGCCGGGGAAGTAGCGGTAGACCAGCGGCCGGGAGACCTGGGCCGCGGTCGCCACGTCGTCCAACGACACGTCCTCCGGCGCCCGTTGCGCGAAGAGGCCGAGGGCCGCGGTCAGCAGCTGGGCGCGCCGTTCCGCCACGTTCAGCCGCCGGTACGCGGGGCGGGGTACTGCTGGTGCGGTGCCGCTGCCGTTCATGGACAGCAGCGTAACTGCCCCAAGGTCCGGGCCGCCTGGGTGTCCAGGGCGGCGCGGAACCAGTCGTGGGCGGCGCCGAGGGTGGGTTCAGGGCCGGACAGCTCGGCGTGCAGCCGCCAGTAGCGGTCGATGTACGGGTCGGCGGCGAGCTGGTGGCTGAGCCGGTGGCGGAAGGCGGGGGTGTCGCGCAGACCGCGGGCGCGGGCGTGGGCGGCGACGAAGCAGTCCAGCGCTTCGCCCTCGTGCGGTGACCGCCGCGCCCGCAGCGCCGGCGCGGCGAGCGCGGCGGCCTCGGTGAGGCCGTCGTACAGCACGGCCAGGTCGTAGCCGTTCTCCGGCCGGTGCTGCGCGGGCTGGCAGTAGTCGGCGCCGGGGTGGGGGATGCCGGCGACGAGGGCGTGCAGCCGGGCGAAGGCCAGTACGTGGGCGGGCGTCGGGTCCGCGGGCGGCTGCGGCACCGACGCGTCGACGATCGCGGAGGCCAGCCGGGCCGGGAGCCGCGCGGGCAGCCAGGAGCGCCAGAAGCGGGCCGGCGCCGCCGTGCTCGGCGGGGCGGTCACGGAGCCGAGGAGGCGCAGCCGTTCGGCGCGCTCCCCGGGGGCGCAGTCGCGGAGGAGGTGGAGGGCGGCCTCCCGCCAGCGCAGGGCGGTCAGCCGCGTGCCGAGCTCCCGCAACTGCCCGGCGACGACGTCCTCCAGTACCTCCCCCAGCGCGTCCTCCCGCTCCAGGACCCGCCCCACGTCCGGGACCGGCAGGTCCAGGGTGCGCAGCGAGCGGATCAGGCGGAGCCGGTCGAGCGCCTCGGGCCCGTACCGGCGGTGGCCCCCGGCGCTGCGCGCCGCCTCGGGCAGCAGGCCGCGGTCCGAGTAGAAGCGGACGGTCTTGACGGTGACGCCCGCCTGCTCCGCGAGCTCGCCGATGCTCCACATGTGGTCGGACACCAAGGCTTGAACCTCCCTCAGGGGGAGCTCCTACGGTACCGGCGAGCGCGGCCGGCCGACGGGGCCGGGCGCGGGGGACCGAGGCGCGCGAGGAGACGTTGATGACGGCATTCGTCCTGGTGTCGGGCAGTTACACCGGTGGCTGGGTGTGGCGGGAGGTGGCCGCCCGGCTGCGCGATTCGGGTGCCGAGGTGTACCCGGTGACGCTCACCGGCATGGGGGACCGCCGCCACCTCGCGGGCCCGGACACGGACCTGGAGACGCACGTCGAGGATCTGGTGCGGCTGCTGGACCAGGTGGCGGCGCCGGAGGTCGTGCTCGTCGGCCACTGCTACGGCATCCACCCGGTGCTCGGCGCGGCCGGCCGGCGCCCGGAGCGGATCGCCCGGATCGTGTACTTGGACGCGGGGATGCCCCAGGACGGCGACCCGGCGCTCCAGTTGGTGCCGGACCAGGCGGTCCGCGACCGGCTGCTGGGCGAGGACGGGCCGGCCGAGGACTGGCGGGTGCCCCCGCCGGCGGCGGACGAGTGGCAGCGCTGGGGCAGCACCGCCGGCCTCTCCGAAGCCGCCCTGGCACGGCTGACGCGCCTCGCCGCACCACAGCCGCGCGGCACGCTCACCCAGCCGCTCCGGCTCCCGGAGACGGTCGCCGCGCTGCCCACGACCGGTGTCTTCTGCACCGCCAACGGGAACAGCATCGCCGTGGTCGAGCAGATCGTGGGACTCGGGGACCCGCGCCTCAAGGCGCTCGTCGATCCCCGGGTGACCTTCTTCGAACTCGGCACCGGGCACTGGCCGATGCTCTCCGCGCCCGACGAACTGGCCGAGGTCCTGCTGAAGGCCGCGGCGGGAGAAGGGCACCGGCTGGCCGCGACGCTGACCGAACAGCCCGCACACCTCCGGCCGTTCCTCGTGGACGTGCCGGAGCGGCGCCGCGAGCGCCTCGGACGGGTCGACCTGTACCTGCCGGACGACCTGCCCGCCCACCCGGCGGAGGCCGACCGCCCGCGCCCCGCGGTGGTGTTCGTGCACGGCGGCCCGGTGCCTCCCGGCATCGACCCGACGCCGCGCGACTGGCCCACCTTCGTCGGCTACGGAGGGTACGTCGCGGGCCTGGGCGCGATCGGCGTCACGCTCGATCACCGGCTGCACGCCCTCACCGATTACCCGCGTGCCGCCGAGGACCTCGCCGAGGCGATCGACGTGGTACGGGCCGATCCGCGTGTCGACGAAGACCGCATCGCGCTGTGGCACCTCTCCGCGGGCGGGCTGCTGACGGCGGACTGGCTCGCGGCGCCCCCGCCGTGGCTGCGGTGCGTGGCGGCCAGCTATCCGATCCTCGCGCCGCTGCCGAGCTGGGGGCTCGGCGCGTCACGGTTCCGCCCCGCGGCGGCGGTGCGCGGCGCGGGGCGGCTGCCGATCGTACTGACCAGGGTGGGGCGGGAGCACCCGGAGATCGCGGCGACGGTCGAGGAGTTCCTGACCGCCGCCGCGGACTGCGGGGCCGAGGTCGAGGTGGTCGACATCCCGCTGGGCCACCACGGGTTCGAGACCAGGGACCACACCGAGCAGGCGCGCGGGGCCGTGGACCGCGCGGTGCGGTCCGTACTGGCGCACCTGCGCGGCTGAGCGGCGCGGCCCGGCTCGCCTCACGCCAGCAGGCCGGAGCTCTTCCAGAGCTTGCGGCCCACGCCGCGCATGACGCCGATCTCGTCCAGGAAGTCGGTGAGCCGCTTGGCGCCGCTCTGCATGACCTCGCGGCGGTGGCCGCTGGCCTTCACCTGCGCGACGGCCTCCCGGCGGTCCAGGCCGACGTTCGTGTACACCTGCGGGTTGACGAAGGCCACGGAGAAGACGCGCGCTGCCTCGCCGGAGGAGATCCGGGTCAGCTCCTGCTCCCAGCGCGGCGCGCGGACCATCTGGCGGCGCAGCTCCTCGCGGGCGTACCGGACGTGCCGGGCCTCCTCCACGACGTGGATGCGGGTGACGCCGCGTACGAGGGTCTGCACCCGCTCGTCCGGGAAGGTCAGCCGCTGCATCCAGTCCAGGATCTCCTCGCCCAGCAGCGTGCAGGCGAAGGAACCGGGCGTGGTGGAGACGGTCTTGAGGACCCGCGCGAGGTTGTGGTTGAACCGGGAGACGGGGTACGTGGGGGCCCCGCCCGCCTGGATCATGCGCGCGAACATCTTGGAGTGCCGGCACTCGTCCGCTATCTCGGTCAGCGCGTACCGGACATGGGCGCTGGTGACGGACTTGTCGTAGATGTGCCGGACGAGGAGCTGCATGAGGATGATCTCGAACCAGATGCCCAGCGAGGCGAGCGACGCCGCCTCGTGCCGGGCCAGGTCCATCCGCTGCTCCTCCGACATCTTCTTCCACAGGGGCGTGTCGTAGAGCGAGACGAGCTCCGGCGGCCAGAACCACTTGCCGTCCTCGATCGGCGCGTCCCAGTCCAACTCGGTGTCCGGGTCGAAGGAGTGCTTGGCGGAGGATTCCAGCAGGCGCTCGGCGACCTGCTCACGGTCCTTGAGCAGTCCGAGCGCGTCCCGCAGGACCTCGGTCTCCGCCGTGCTGATGTCAGGAGCTGTCGTCATGGCTGTGGGTACCTCGCTCGTGGGGTTACCGGCGGTCACGTCTTATGAGACTGCGTGTCAGTAAGGGCGTCAATCCCCTGTGCACGACTTATTGACCCGCCGGTAAGGAGCGTGTGAGCCTGCCAACTACCGGACGCGCCGCAGCGTTCGGTGATTCGAGGAGGCTCCTCATGTCCACCCGCGAGCTCTACGTGTCCGACCCCGGCGACCCGCTGTGGCAGGTGCCGGCCACCGGTGCCGCCCGCTTCACCTGGGAGTACGACGACGGCCGCGACCGCCTCCTCGCCCTGTACAAGAAGGGCAAGGACAAGCAGTGGGACGCCGATCTGCGCATCGAATGGGGCCTGGAGGTCGACCCGTACGACCCGCTCGGCACCCCCGACGAGGCCATGTCCCTGTACGGCACGAAATATTGGGACCGGATGACGCCGAAGGAGCGCGGGGAGCTGCGGCAGCACTACGCGTCCTGGCAGTTCAGCCAGTTCCTGCACGGCGAGCAGGGCGCGATGGTCTGTGCGGCGCGGATCGTCGAATCCGCCCCCGACCTGGACGCGAAGTTCTACTCCGCGACCCAGACCATGGACGAGGCGCGGCACGCCGAGATCTACAGCCGCTTCCTCCAGCAAAAGATCGGAATGCTCTACCCGATCAACGACAATCTCCAGTCCCTCCTCGACGACACGCTCAAGGACTCTCGTTGGGACATGCCCTACCTCGGCATGCAGGTCCTCATCGAGGGCCTGGCCCTGGCGGCTTTCGGCATGATCCGCGACACGACGGACAAGCCGCTGCCCAAGCAGATCCTCGCGTACGTCATGCAGGACGAGGCCCGGCACGTCGCCTTCGGGCGGATGGCCCTGCGCGACTACTACAAGCAGCTCACCGAGGCGGAACTGCGCGAGCGCGAGGAGTTCGTCATCGAGGGCTGCTACCTCATGCGCGACCGGCTGCGCGGCCTGGAAGTACTGGAGAACTGGGGCATACCGAAGGCCGAGGCGGCGGAGTTCACCGAGCAGTCCGAATTCCTGCACCTCTTCCGGAAGCTGCTCTTCAGCCGCATCGTCCCGTGCGTGAAGGACATCGGCCTGTGGGGCAAGCGCCTCCAGCAGGCCTACCTCGACATGGGCGTCTTCGACCTCGGCGACTCCAACCTGGACCTGCTCATGGCCCAGGACGAGGAGCTGGCCGAGAAGCTGGACGCGGAACGCTTCGCGGCCGAGGAGGCGGCCCGCACCGCCGAGGTCACCGAGGCGATCACCCGCGGCGGCACGGGGGAGTGAGCCACGGGCCCGCGATCAGCGGCGGCCCGAGCGGGCCAGCCAGCGGCCCTCGTGGCGGCTGACCTCGATCGGGCGGCCGAAGCAGGCCGTCATGCCGGCGTCGGTCAGTACCTCCTCCACCGGGCCCTTCGCCTGGACGCGGCCGTCGCGCAGCAGGACTGCGTGGCCGATGGCCGGGGACAGCTCCTCCAGGTGATGGGTCACGGTGACCGTCGCCAGCTCCGGCCGGTTCAGGGCCAGTTCGTGCATGGTGTCGATCAGGTCCTCGCGGGACGGCAGGTCGAGCGCGTTGAACGGCTCGTCGAGCAGCAGCAGCGAGGGGTCGGCCATCAGCGCGCGGGCGATCAGGAGCCGGGCCCGCTGGCCGCCCGAGCACACCCCGTACGGCCGGTCCGCCAGCTCCTTGCAGTCCAGCTCGGTCAGCAGCGCGTGCGCGCGCTCGCGCGTGGCCTCGTCGTACTTCTTCCACAGCGGCTGGACGGTGCCGGTCGCGCCGGTGAGGACGACGGTGTGTCCGGGCAGGTCCACCGGTACCTTCTGCGCGCTGGAGACCAGGCCGATCGCGGCGCGTAGCTCCCGTACGTCGACCGTGCCGAGCCGGTGCCCGAGCACCTCCACGGTGCCGGTGGTGGGGAACATCAGCGCGCCGACGAGGCGGAGGATCGTGGTCTTCCCGGCGCCGTTCGCGCCGAGCAGCGCCCAGTGCTCCCCGCTGCGTACGGTCCAGTCGATGCCGTCGAGGATGGCCTGGCCGGTGGTGATGCGGCGGACGCTCGCCCCCGAAAGGGCAGCGATCACGCGCGCCTGGGTGTCGTCCGATGGGCTCATGCGCGGCAGGTTAGCTGCAATGGCCATGTTTGTGCGGGGCCGTCCGTGAGGCGGACAGGCCCGCGGCCGGTGGCGGGCCGCGGCCGGGGAGCGTGGCGGCCGGGTCCCTTCAGCCGGTGAGGCCGAGCAGTCCGCGCATCCGTGCGTACTTGACCGTCAGCCGCTCCCGGGTCGCCGCGTCCAGGACGGCCAGCCGGTCCGGGTCCGCGTTGTGCGCGAGATCGGCCTCCTTGACCAGCAGCGCGCCGGGCGTGGCCAGGATGCGCGCGGCGTACTCCTCCGGCGGCTCCCCGGCCCGCTTGGTCACGGCCAGCACCATGTCCTTCGTGGCCGGCGACAGCGCGGCCCCCGCCAGCCACTCACCCGACAGCGCGGCGTCCTCCACCGAGTCGTGCAGCCAGGCCGCCGCGATCTGCTCGTCGCTGCCGCCGCGCGCCCGCACCCCGGCCGCCACCGCGGCCAGATGCTCGGCGTACGGCCGCCCGGCCTTGTCGGTCTGCCCTTCGTGCGCCCGGCGCGCGAGCGCCTCCACCTCGGACAGCGTGAGCGATGCGGTGTTGCCGGTGTCAGTCATGGGGCCATTGTGCCGAGCCCTCGGCGTCACCGGTCCAGGGCCGCCTTCATCACCGCCCGGGCGATCGGGGCCGCGTTGCCGCCGCCGCTGATGTCGGCGCGGTCGGCCGCCGCGTCCTCGACGACGACGGCGACCGCGACCGCCGGCTGCTCCGCGCCGTCCGCCTGCGCCCAGGAGAGGAACCAGGCGTACGGCGTGCCGGAGTTGCCGACGCCGTGCTGGGCGGTGCCGGTCTTGCCGCCGACCGTCGCGCCGGGGATCGCCGCCTTCGTGCCGGTGCCGCGGGTGACCACGTCGGTCATCAGCTCCCGCAGCCGCTTCGCGGTGTCCTCGCTCATCGCCCGGTGCAGGCGGCGCGCGCGGGTCCGCGCGAGGGTGTCGCCGTGCGCGTCGGTCAGCCGGTCCACCAGGTACGGGCGCCGCAGATCACCGTGGTTGGCGACCGCGGACGCGACCATCGCCATCTGCAGCGGGGTGGCGGCCGTGTCGTACTGGCCGATCGAGGACAGCGCGAGCTGCGCGTCGTTCATGTCCGTGTCGAAGGTGCTCTCCACCACGCGGGACGGGATCGTGAGGCCGTCGTCGTTGAAGCCGAACTTCTCGGCGGTGTCCGCCATGCCGTCCAGGCCGACGTCCACGCCGAGGTGCGCGAAGACGGTGTTGCAGGAGACCTCGAACGCGCGCCGCAGGCTCGCGTTCTCGCAGCCGCCCGCCTCATTGGTGAGCTTGGTGGAGGTACCGGGCAGGGTGTACGGGCTCGGCGTGTTCGTGGCCGCGTCCGGATCGTCCACCACGCCGTGCTCCAGCGCGGCCGCCGCGGTGACGACCTTGAACGTCGAGCCGGGCGGATAGGTCTCCTTCAGCGCCCGGTTGAGCATCGGGCGGTCGGCGGACGCGTTGAGCCGGGTCCAGGTGTCGGTGGTGCCGGAGCCGCTGCCGGACAGCTGGCCCGGGTCGTACGAGGGCGTGCTGACCAGCGCGAGGACCTTCCCGGTCGCCGGTTCCACGGCGGCCACCGCGCCCTTCTTGCCGCCCAGGCCCTCGTACGCGGCCCGCTGCAGCGCCGGGTCGATGGTGGTGACGACGTCGCCGCCGGGCCGCTGTTCGCGGGTGAGCGCGGTCCACAGGGGGAGCGGGGCGAGCCGGGCGTCGGTGCCGGAGAGGAGGTCGTCCTCGGCGTTCTCCAGCAGGGTCGTGCCGTACACCTGCGAGGCGTAGCCGGTGACCGGCGCGTACAGCGGGCCCTGGGAGTACGTACGGGCGTACCGCAGCGAGCCGCCGCTGTCCCGGGAGCCGGTGACGGACCGGCCGCCGACGACGATGCTGCCGCGCGGCTGGTCGTAGCGCTTGAGGTCGGCGCGGCGGTTGGCCTGGTTGTGCGCGTACTCGTCCTCGTTGAGGAGCTGGACGCGGGCGGCGTTCAGGAGCAGCAGGACGAGCAGGAGCAGGCAGAAGGCCGAGGTGCGGCGGATGTGCCGGATCACCGGGAGCCACCCCCGTTCCGGCCGCCTCCACGGTGTCCGCCTCCGTGGTGTCCTCCGCCATCGCGTTGCCGTTCCTCCTCCGGTACCACGATCCGCTCGATCACCCCGGTGTCCGCGCGGGCCGGCCGGGGGCGTCGTGCCCGGTCGCTGATGCGGACCAGCAGCGCGACCATGATCCAGTTGGTGACGACGGAGGAGCCGCCCTGCGCGAGGAACGGCATCGCCATGCCGGTCAGCGGGATCAGCCCCATCACCCCGCCCGCGATCACGAACACCTGGATGGCGAGGAGCGAGGAGAGGCCGACCGCGAGCAGCCGGCCGAACGGCTCGCGGATGGCCAGGCCCGCGCGGTAACCGCGGGCGACCAGCAGCGTGTACAGCAGGAAGAGCGCGGTGAGCCCGGCGTACCCCAGCTCCTCGCCCGCCGTGGCCAGGATGAAGTCCGACTTCATGGCGAAGCCGATGAGGGCCGAGTGGCCCTGCCCGAGGCCGGTGCCGAGCAGGCCGCCCGCGCCGAAGGCGAAGAGCGACAGGGCCAGCTGGCTCGCGCCCTCGCCCCGCTGGATGCTCGCGAAGGGGTGCAGCCAGTCGGCGACCCGGCTGTGCACATGCGGTTCGAGGCTGCCGACGACGGCCGCGCCGACCGCGGCGAGCAGCAGCCCGACGGCGATCCAGCCGGTGCGCCCGGTGGCCGCGTACAGCAGGACGACGAAGACGCCGAAGAAGAGGAGCGAGGTGCCCAGGTCCCGCTCCAGGACCAGTACGGCCACGCTGACCAGCCAGATCGCGACGATCGGGCCGAGCACCCGGCCGGTGGGGAACTGCAGCCGCCACAGCCGGCGGCCGGTGTACGCCAGCGCGTGCCGGTTCGCCGCGAGGTAGGCCGCGAAGAAGACGCTGAGCAGGATCTTCGCGAACTCGCCGGGCTGGATGGAGAACCCCGCGAGGCGGATCCAGATCTTCGCGCCGTTGACCGCGGGGAAGAAGATCGGCACGATCATCAGGACGAGCGCGGCGGCCACGCTGAGGTACGCGTACCGCTGCAGCACCCGGTAGTCGCGCAGCAGCGCCACCACCCCGATGAACAGGGCCACGCCGAGCGCGGACCAGACGAGCTGGGTGGGCGCGGCCTGGTCCTTCGGGGTCTCCTGGTCGAGCCGGAAGATCAGGACCAGTCCGAGGCCGTTGAGCAGGACGGCGATGGGCAGCAGCAGCGGGTCGGCGTACGGCGCGCGGAAGCGGACGGCGAGGTGGCCGAGGAGCGCGAGCACGGCCAGCCCCGCGCCGTAGCGCGCGGCGCCGGCGGGTACGGTGCCGTGCTGGGCGAGGCCCACCTCGACGTATCCGTAGACGCTGATCAGGACCGCCCCGGCGAGCAGCAGCAGTTCGACGCCCCGGCGCCTGGGCAGCCGGAGGCCTGGAGGAGGGGCGTCAGCCGTCGCGGCCGTGGTCGCGGTCATGCCAGGCAAAGTAGCAAGAGGCCGGGCGTATGCCACCCAGGACGATCATGTTCCGGTCCCGTGCCGGTGGCTCACCGGTGGGCCGGGAGGTGCGACCGGAGGGATGTCCCAGACGTACCGGTCGTTTCATCTCGTTACCTGTTCGCTGCCAGGTCGCTTGGTCAGCACGGGTATCGGCCAGGCAGTATTGCGGGCATGACCAAAATCCGCTCGGGCGTCACCGCTTGGCTGGCCCGCAGATATCTCGCGCGGACTCAGAAAAAGGGCTTCGATCTGTCTCGTATGCCCTTCTTGCCCGAGTCCACCCTCATGCCGCTGCGTCGCCACGGCCTTGACCCGGTGGCCGACTTGTCGGCAGTACGGCAGCAGTCCCCGGTGAGCGTGCTTCCCGTGCCGCTCGCCTCCAAGGTGTGGTTGGTCACGGGATACGACGAGGTGAAGGAGGTGCTGGGCAAGGCCAAGGCGTTCAGTACCGATTACACCAACCTCGTCGGCAATGCCGGCGCCGACGCCGGGAAGAACCCCGGCGGTCTCGGATTCGCCGATCCGCCGGACCACACGCGGCTGCGCCGCCTGCTGACTCCGGAATTCACGATGCGCCGGCTCGGCCGGCTCACCCCGCGCATCCACGAGATCGTCGAGGAACGGCTGGCGGAAATGGAGCGCCTCGGGCGCTCCGGGGAGCCCGTCGACATCGTCCATTCCTTTGCCCTGCCCATTCCTTCCCTGGTGATCTGCGAACTGCTGGGCGTTCCGTACGAGGACCGTGCGGACTTCGAGCGGCTGAGCGCGGCCCGCTTCGACCTTTTCAGCGGTGCGAGCGCGTCGTTCGGTGCCATATCGGAATCGCTCGCCTATTTCCAGGAGATCGTCAAGAAGGAGCGCAAGGACCCCGGTGACGGCCTGCTCGGCCAGATCGTGCGGGACCACGGCGACACCGTCACCGACGACGAGCTGGCCGGCCTCGCCGACGGCGTGCTCACCGGCGGCTTCGAGACCACCGCGAGCATGCTCGCGCTCGGCGCCCTCGTCCTGCTCCGCGATCCCGACCACTTCGCGGCGCTGAAGGACGGCGACGACGCCACCGACCGCTACGTCGAGGAATTGCTGCGTTACCTCACCGTCGTCCAGGTCGCCTTTCCCCGGTTCGCCCGGGAGGACCTGGAAATCGGCGGCATGTCCATCTCCGAGGGCGATGTCGTACTGTGCTCGCTCAGCGGTGCCGACCGGGACGGAAAGCTCGGCCCGGACATGGAGCGCTTCGACCCGCAGCGCAACGTGCCCTCGCACCTCGCATTCGGTTACGGCATACACCGCTGCGTCGGCGCCGAGCTGGCCCGGATGGAACTCCGCGCCGCCTACCCGGCACTGGTCCGGCGCTTTCCGAACATGCGCCTGGCCGTCCCGGAGCAGGAACTGGCATTCCGCAAGCTGTCCATCGTGTACGGCGTGGAATCGCTGCCGGTGCGGCTGCACGGCTGAGACCACGGGCATCGGTAAGGATGCCCGCAGGGGGAATTGAAGGGGGAAGCGTCCGGCCCGACCGCGGCCGGCGCTGCCATCCGTGCGCGGCCAGCGGCCGTCCGGCCACAGCCATGGAATGTCACGGCGTGTGACATAGTTTTTCGTGGAAGCTGTCGGCCGACCAGGGAGTGACGGATGGCTGTCGAGTGGCGACCCGTACGGCAGTCCCGTACGCACGAACTCGTCCTCGAAAGCATCGAGGAGCGGGTGCTGGCCGGTGAGCTCAAGGCCGGTGACCGGCTGCCGCCCGAGCGCGAGCTCGCTCCGGTGCTCGGGGTCAGCCGCTCCGCGCTCCGCGAGGCGCTCCGCGTCCTGGAGACGATCGGCGTCCTGGTCGCCCAGGCGGGCCGCGGTCCCGACGCCGGCGCCCGCATCGTCCGGAATCCCGACGACGCGCTCGGCCGCCTCCTCCGCCTGCACTTCGCCCTCGGCAGTTACTGCCTGGAGGACGTACTGGAGGCCCGCGTCACCCTGGAACGCTCCAGCTTTCAGGCGGCGGCGGAGCACGCGGCGGCGGAGCACGCAGCGGCGGCCGGCCTCGACGAGGCGGCGGAGCTGGTCGCGCGGATGGGCGCGCCGGACGTGAGCGTGCCGGAGTTCAACGACCTGGACACCCGCTTCCACGTCCAGATCGCCCGCAGCTCCGGCAATGCGCTCACCTCCACCCTCACCTCGGCCGTCCGCGAATCCGTACGCCCGCTGATCCTGCGCGCCCTGGAGGCCGCCGAGGACTGGCCGGCCACCGCTGCCGCGCTCAACGCCGAGCACACCGAGCTGCTGCGCCTGGTGCGCGCGGGCGATGGCGCCGACGCCGCTGACCTGGTCGAACGGCACATCAGGGGGCTGCACGGCACGCTGGTGGAGGAGCGCCCGGGCGACTGAGGGCCCACCCTTCCACCCCCTCTCCGTTCCCCCGGCCCGCCTCAGCGCTAGTATGGTCCGACCTTTCATAGGTCGGCCCCAAGTCTGGAGACCCATGCGCATCGGACTCTTCGCCACCTGCCTGGGTGACACCCTCTTCCCCGACGCGGTACGCGCCACCGCCGTCCTGCTCGCCCGTCTGGGCCACGAGGTGGTCTTCCCGCCGGAGCAGACCTGCTGCGGCCAGATGCACGTCAACACCGGTTACCAACGCGAGCCCGTCCCCCTCGTCCGCGGCTTCGCCGAGCAGTTCGGCGACCCGTCGATCGAGGCGGTCGTCATGCCCTCAGGGTCCTGCGCCGGCTCCGTACGCCACCAGCACCGGATCGTCGCCGAGCGCTACGGCGACGCGGCCCTGCGCGCCGGAGTCGCTGCGGTACAGGGCAAGACGTACGAACTCTCCGAGTTCCTGGTCGACGTGCTGGGCGTCACCGATGTCGGGGCGTACTTCCCCCACCGGGTGACGTACCACCCCACCTGCCACTCCCTCCGGATGCTGCGGGTCGGCGAGAAGCCGCTGCGGCTGCTGCGCGCCGTCGAGGGCATCGACCTCGTCGAGCTGCCCGAGGCCGACGCCTGCTGCGGCTTCGGCGGTACCTTCGCGGTCAAGAACGCCGACACCTCCTCGGCGATGCTCGCCGACAAGATGCGGCACGTCACCGGCACCGGTGCGGAGGTCTGCACGGCCGGCGACTCCTCCTGCCTGATGCACATCGGCGGCGGGCTCTCCCGGATCAAGGCCGGTACCCGCACCCTGCACCTGGCCCAGATCCTCGCGTCCACGCGCACGTCGCCGTACGCGCTCCCGAGCACCCCGCTGGAGGCCACCCGATGAGCACCCCCACGTACCTGGGCATGCCGGCGCTGCCGCCCCGCTCCCCGTACGGCACCGGCAACCTCCGCGGCGACCGGAAGTTCCCCGCCGCGGCCCATGACGAGCTGCGCAACGACCAGCTGCGCCGCAACCTCGGCAAGGCCACCCACACCATCCGCGCCAAGCGGCTCGCCGTCACCGGCGAACTCCCCGACTGGGAAGCGCTGCGCGACGCCGGCTCCGCCCTCAAGACCGACACCATGAACCGCCTCCCCGAGCTCCTGGAGCAGCTGGAGGCGAAGGTCACCGAGGCCGGCGGCACCGTCCACTGGGCACGGGACGGCGCCGAGGCGAACGCCATCGTCACCCGCCTCGTCCAGCAGACCGGCAGCGAGGAGGTCATCAAGGTCAAGTCGATGGCCACCCAGGAGATCGGCCTCAACGAACACCTGGCGGACCAGGGCATCCGGGCGTACGAGACGGACCTCGCCGAACTGATCGTCCAGCTCGCCGACGACAAGCCCTCCCACATCCTCGTCCCGGCCATCCACCGCAACCGCGACGAGATCCGCGAGATCTTCCGCGCCGGAATCCCGGGCGTCGACCCCGAACTGGACTCCGTACCGGCCCACTTGGCGGCCGCGGCCCGCGCGTACCTCCGCGAGAAGTTCCTCACCACCCCCGTCGCCGTCTCCGGCGCCAACTTCGGCATCGCCGAGACCGGCACCCTCTCGGTCGTCGAGTCCGAGGGCAACGGCCGCATGTGCCTCACCCTCCCCGACACGCTCATCACCGTCATGGGCATCGAGAAGGTCCTCCCGCGCTACGCCGACCTGGAGGTCTTCCTCCAGCTCCTCCCGCGCTCCTCGACAGGCGAGCGGATGAACCCGTACACGTCCCTGTGGACGGGCGTGACGCCGGGCGATGGGCCCCAGAATTTTCATTTGGTCCTCTTGGACAACGGGCGCACCGCGGCGCTCGCCGACTCGACCGGCCGCCAGGCCCTGAACTGCATCCGCTGCTCGGCCTGCCTGAACGTGTGCCCGGTGTACGAGCGGGCCGGCGGCCACGCGTACGGCTCGACCTACCCCGGCCCCATCGGCGCGGTCCTCACCCCGCAGCTCGCGGGCATGGACGCCGCCAAGAACGACCCCAACAGCTCGCTCCCGTACGCCTCCACGCTCTGCGGCGCCTGCTACGACGCCTGCCCCGTGAAGATCGACATCCCGTCCCTCCTGGTCGAACTCCGCCACCAGCACACGGAGGCCGCGGGGCGGACACCCGAGAAGCTGGCCATGAAGGCGGCGGCCGCGGTGATGGGCCGTCCGGGGCTGTACAAGGCGGCCCAGCGGGCGTCGGCCGCCGGCCGCCTCCTCGGCGGCCGGGACGGAAAGATCTCCCACCTCCCCCCGCCCTTCAACGGCTGGAGCGCCACCCGCGACACCCCGGCCCCACCACGCCAGTCCTTCCGGGCGTGGCTGGCGTCGGAGGAGGGCGCGTCGACGCTGCGCGCGGCTTCGGAGGAGGGCGTGCGGCAGCGTACGGGAGAGGGCACGCCGACCGGTACGGAATCCCGCACACCGACCGGTACGGAATCCAACCCCCTTGGGGCAGACGGCGCCCCCACCGCAGATGGCAACCCCTCCGAGGAGGACCAGCGATGACCGCCACCGCCCGCGACACCGTCCTCGGCCGTATCCGGGACGCCCTGGCCCTCGCGCCCGCCCCCGAAGTGGAGATCCCCCGCGACTACCGCACCGGCCGCACCCTGCCCGACGCCGACCGCCTCGCCCTCCTCACCGACCGCCTGGTCGACTACAAGGCGGAGGTGCGCACGTGTACGGCCGCGGACACCGCCGAGACCATCGCCGCCGCCCTGGCCACCCACTCCGCCCGCCGCATCGGCGTACCGCCCGGCCTCGACCCGTCCTGGCTCACCGCGTACGACGGCGAGGTGCAGCCCGACTCCGCCGACATCCCCGCCCCCGAACTCGACACTCTGGACGGGGTGGTGACCGCCTCCGCCACCACCTGCGCCGAGACCGGCACGATCTTCCTCGACGCCGCCCCCGACCAGGGCCGCCGCGCCCTCACCCTGGTCCCCGACCTCCACGTCTGCGTAGTCGACCTGTCGACGGTGGAGGTCGGCATCCCCGAAACCGTCGCCCGCCTCACCCCGACCCGCCCCACCACCCTCATCAGCGGCCCCTCCGCCACCTCGGACATCGAACTGGAACGCGTGGAGGGCGTCCACGGGCCACGGACGCTGGTGGTGGTGATCCGGACGGACGTGTGAGCCGCGCACCGGTCCGCGCCGGATAGGATCGCCGCCCACGGAGGCGAGGGGGCGCAAGTGACGGGGGAGTGGTGGCGGCGCGGGCGCGCGAAGGCGTGGGTCGGAGCCGTCGTGATCCTGCTGGTCGCCGGCGGGTTGGGGACGTGGGCCACGGGCACCTGGCCGTTTCCGGGTGACCGGGACCGGTACTGCTGGGGTGCCTGGGAGGCGGGCAGCGGGCCCGAGTTCCTGGGGGACTCGGTGGTCGAGGACGGTGGCCGGCGGACGGCCCGCGAGACCGCGCCCACGCCGGAGCGGCCGCGTGGCAGCTGTACCGTCGCGCTCCGCTCCGACGACAGCTCGGGGGCCCGCAAGACCGAGATCACGGTCAGATACGGGCCGGCTCCCGAGGACGCAGCCCGGCGGATGGAGTGGATCGTCGAGTACCTCGGCGACCGCGCCGTACCGCTGCCCGACGGGCTCCCCGGCGCCACCGACGGCAGCCAGGCGCTGCTCGTCCTGCCGAAGCGGTGCGACACCCGTGACGGCCGGCCGACGGCGGTCACGCTCGACTCCGAGGCCAAGCTCACCTGGCGCAACGGGTCGGCCTCGGTCAACGCCGGCATCGCTGGTGCACGCTCGGCGGCCGAACTGGTCGTGGCGGCGGCCAACCGCGGTATGAAGACGGCCGGTTGCGCGCCCGCGCGCCCCCTGCGCATCACCTCGCCCGTGCTCACGCTGCCCGAGGCCAACGAGATCGTCTTCTCGCGCGCGTGCCGCATCCGGGGCATGGAGTTCGACGATGACGCCTCACAGAACATGAGCTACCAGGTCGGGGCGGTCACCCGGGGCCTTCAGTCCTGCTCGGTCGGGACCTGGGGCCGCGACGGCAGCCCCGTCCTCGACGCCCTGATGGTCGCCGAGCCGCGGCTGAACGCGCTGTTCGACGGCGCGGTGGGCGACGCGGCACCGGCGCGCGGCTGGCGCGGTACGGGCGTCCTCGCCCACTCCCACCAGGTCCTGCGGGCCGACTGCGCGGGCCGGTCCACCACCTTTCTGCTGCGCGCCGCCCCGTCCTTGGGCGAGGCCCCGGCCACCCGGTACTTCGCGGCCTTCGCCAACGCCGTGACACAGCGCCTGGGTTGCGCACCCGTCGCACCCATCGCACCCGCCACCGACGCCGCACCTGGGGGAACCGGCCGATGACCGCCGACAAGAACGAGCAGACGGAGAGCGGCGCTTCGGGCAACGGCGTCGGCGCCGTCGCCCGCGGTGGTGTGCTCGGTACCGGGCCCTTCGTGCCGCGGCAGCGCTGGTGGCACTGGCGTCGGCTGACGCGCGGCCGGCTGCGGCCCGCGGTGGCCGCCGCGCTCGCCGGAGTACTGCTCGGCGGTACGGCCGTGGCCTGGCAGACGGACACCGGCCCGTTCGCGGGCGGAAAACGGGCCTGCTGGTCCGCGCTCGACAGTGCCGACGCGGCGGCGCTGTTGCGCGGCAGCGAGGACATCGACAGCGCCGACACGCCCCTCGACGGCGATCCGATCGGATCAAGGGGCCCGTCGGGCCAGTGTGTCCTGCAGTCGCCCGATGGCAGCCGGGTCACCGCGCAGGTCCACGAGCTCGACACCCACTTCGGGGGTGCGGGCGACCAGTGGGCCGACGAATTCCTGTCCGCCCGGCTGTCCCCGTTGGGCGGCGGCCTGCTGGGCATGGCGTCGGACACCCGCGCCTGGCTGGCCGTACCGGACGGCTGTACCGGCAGGTCGCGCACCGGCGACGGGCCGCTGGTGATCGACGTGGCCACGGACTGGACCGTGTACGACGACGTGGTCGACGGTACGGAGCGCGACCGGCTCGCCCGTACGGTGGTCAAGCTCGTCAACCACTACATGGCGGGGGAGGGCTGCGGCGGGACCCTCGCCGACCCGGTGCCCCGGCTCCCGCGGCCGACTCGCTTCCTCGACGAGAAGGCCGACGCGTTCTGCGGTATCGAGGGGCTGCGGACGTCCGGGAAGGAGTGGGCCGCCGCGTACCGCCCGATGGTGACGCGGGGCTCGGGCCCGGTTCGCACCTGCGACCGGCACGTCTCCTTCGACCACCCCGGACTCCGGCTGATGACCGTCGAGGACCCCCGCCTCTCCGTCCTCTACCGGCGCCAGGCGATGCAGGACGGCCGGCAGATCGAGGTCGCCGACGAGGAGGACGGCCGCGGCTTCTACCGCCCCGGCTTCGGCCTCTTCCAGGCCTCCTGCCAGACCGGCGACGTCACCTTCCTGGTACGCGCCGACGAGGCGTCCCACGCCGACCTCGTCCGCACCCTCTTTCCGCGCTACGTGGCGAAGGAAGCGGCCCGACTGGGCTGCGGCCCGCTGCACATCAGCTTGCCGGAGGAGGGTCGGTCGTAGTCGTCAGGGGGCGGGGCGGGGCCTTTGCCGGGGCCGAAGATCGGGTCCTGAGCGTCACGCTCCTGTGTCAGCCGGACTCCCTGCGTTCGCCGCAGCCACCGCGCTCGCCGCGCCCGTCGCATCCGCCACGTCCACCGCATCCGCCACCTCCGCCCGCGAGGCCACCCCCAGTTTCCGCAGCACCTTCGCGACGTGCTGCTCCACCGTCCGGGGCGACAGGAACAGTACGTCGGCGATCTCCCGGTTGGTGTGTCCCAGGGCCACCAGCCGCGCCACCTCGCGCTCGCGGGGCGAGAGCGCGTCCCCGTAACCCCGTCGGCCGCGGCGCGACGGCGTCACCACCCCGTTCCCCCGCAGTACGCGGCGGCAGCGCGCGGCATCCCGAGTGGCACCCAACTCGGCGAAGGTGTCTGCGAGTTCGGCGATCGCTTCTGCCGCTTTCCGGTCCCCGGCCGACAGCCGGCAGCGGGCTGACGCCTCGGCGGCCCGCGCGGCCGCGTACGGGCGCGGCAGCGCGGCGTACCCGTTCCGCGCCCGGTCGAACGCCGCCGCGGCCTCCTCGTAACGGTCCGGTCCGCACGCCACCACGCCCCGGCACACCGCCAGCGCGGCGGCGGCCAGCGGCGCGTCGATCCCGGCCGCTTCCGTGCCGAACTCCTCGGTCAGTGCCGCCGCTTCGCCGCCGCGTCCGCTCCGTACCAGGGCGATCACCGCCATCGGGACCAGGTCGCCGCCCCACGCCCAGATGCCTTTGCGGCGGACCCGGGCCACCGCCCGGTCCGCTTCAGCACAGGCCGTCGCGGTCTCCCCGCGCGCGAGGTGTACGCGGACCATCGCCCCCGAGGCGGCGGCCAGGATCGGCGCCGGGGCGTTGGCGGGGTCGTCCAGGGCCGCGGCGCCCAGCTCCGCCGCGGCCTCCTCCCACTCGCCGCGGGCGACGGCGAGCCAGCCCAGTACGAGATGCGCGTCGGCGGAGATGCCGGAGACGCCCTGCACCACGTCCAGCACCTGCCGCGCGCGCCCGTCCAGCCCGCGCCACCGGCCGCCGTGCCACTCCAGCCGCAGCGCGGTGCCGTCGATGATGCCCTGCAGGAACGGTGCGCCGCACTCCGCCGCGAGCCGCGTGCCGGTCCGGCGGAAGTGCTCGGCGCGGTCGTGGTGGCCGAGCCAGGCGGCCGCCTCCGCGATGTTGCCGCACAGCCGCGCCACCTGGAGCCGCTCGGCCGCCTTCCGGCCCGCGCGCACCATCTCCTCGACGTCCGCCCACACCCCCGGCTCGCCCTTACTGGCCCGCAGCGCGAGGTGGTTGCCGCGTACGGCCATCCGCAGCGCCGGGTCCTGCTGCCCGGCGACCAGCTCCTCGGCCCGCGTGATCCACTCCAGGTGTACGGCGTACGGATGCTCGCCCCAGCTGGGCATCGCCAGCGCGGCCATGCCCCGGGCCGCCAGCGCGGGCCGCTCGCGCAGCTCCGCCACCGCCGTTTCCGTGTCCGCCCGGCCCTGTTCGTAGTTCCCGGCCTGGTTGTGCTGCAGCAGCCCGAGGTTGAGCCGGATCTCCCCGCGTACGGCGTCGGGCAGGCCGCGGTCCCGCACGATGCGCTCCAGCAGCCGGGCTGCCCGGCGGAAGGACAGCCCGATGACGGCGACCCGGCTCAGCTCGGTGGCGAGCCGCCCGCGCGCGGCGGCCCCCACCCGCTGATCGGACAACAGCCCTTCCAGAATCTCCACGGCGACCGCGGTGTCCCCCAACTCCCGGGCCGCCTCGGCGGCTGCCTCGCCGTACCGCAACCAGGCAGCCAGCTCACCGGCCTGCCGCGCGTGGTACGCCAACTGCACGAGCGGAGGCGACTCGACCCGAGCGAGCGCGCCCACGGCCCTCCCGTGCAACCGCCGCCGATCCACCCCGGCCAGCCCGCCGTACACAGCCTGCTGAGCCAACGTGTGCCGAAACCCGTACTGGCCGCCACCACAGTCGTACAGCACACCGGCTTGCAGCGCTTCCCGGATGCCGTCGGCGGTGTGGTCGGGGGTGGGGCTTGTGGTCGTGTCACGGATGCCGTCGCTGGTCTGGTTGGGGGCGCGGTTCACGGTCGTGTTACGGGTGCCGTCGCTGGTCTCGCCGGGGGCGCGGCCGGCCGACGTCTC
Source organism: Streptomyces sp. NPDC026301 (assembly GCF_055567935.1). Classification (NCBI taxonomy): domain Bacteria; kingdom Bacillati; phylum Actinomycetota; class Actinomycetes; order Kitasatosporales; family Streptomycetaceae; genus Streptomyces; species Streptomyces sp. NPDC026301. The sequence goes on from NZ_JBVHPN010000009.1 coordinate 276,190, forward strand.
ACGGATACTGGCCGCTCCCGTCTCGCCGGTCTCGCCGGGGGCGCGGCCCGCCGTTGGCTCCCGGATGCCGCTCCCCGTCTCGCCGGGGGTGCGGCCGGCCGACGTCTCACGGATACCGGCCGCTCCCGTCTCGCCGGGGGCGCGGCCCGCCGTCGCCGCGATCAGCTCCTCCCCGGCCGGAACGCGCAGGACCGCGGCCGCATGCACCACAGCCGTCGCGTGCGGGGACAGCCCGCTCATCCGCTCTGCCATGGCGTCCCGCAGCAGCGCCGGTACCTCCAGCGCGTCCAGCGTCTCGCGCGCTGTATCGCGCGCCGTATCGGGCGCTGCACCGGGCGCCGTATCGCGCTCCGGACGCCCGCCCCGCTCGTGCCCCGCCCCCGCCCCCGCCCGGCCTTCGTGACCGTCCAGCTGCCGCACGACCTCCTCCAGTACCAACGGAATACCGGCGGTACATTCATGCAGCTCGGCCGCGAACGCCGCCGACACCGCACCCCCCGGCCTGATCGCGGCGGCCAGACTCCGCACGCCCTCCACGTCCAGCGGCCGCAACGTCAGCTGCACGGCCGTCGTACCGGGCGGCTGCCGGTACGCCCGCCCCAACGGCAGCGCACCACCCGGCAGATCCTCCCGCCGACAACTGAGGACCGTGGTCATCCCGTCCGGCGGATCATCCACCAGAAACCGCACCAGATCCCGCGTCCCGTCATCGGCCCAGTGCAGGTCCTCCACCACCACGACCACCGGCCCGAGCGCCGCCAGCAACGCCCGCACGGCCCGGAACAGCCGATGCCGCGCAGCCCGGTGGTCCGGCAACGGCTCCGGCGCGGGCGGCAGATACCCCACCAACTCCGGCAGATACGGCCGCAACGCCCCACACACCGGACTCAGCCGCCCACCGCCCTGCCCAAGCTGACCGATCTTCCCGTCCAGCCGCCGCAACAGGTCAAAAACAGGCCCATAAGGAAACGGTTCACGCAACGGATGACAGGTCCCGAGCAGCACCCGCCGCCCCCGCACCGAGGGATCACTGAGCGCTTCCCGGATCAACCGGGTCTTCCCGATCCCCGCCTCGCCCTCCACAAGCACGACGGACGGCGGCCGCCCCATCGCCTCCACCAGGGCCCGCAGCTCACCCCTGCGCCCAACAAAAACCGGCGCCCCCGACCGGAGAAAGGCGGACCGTGCCATCAGCAACTCCGACCCGAACACGAGACCCAGACCCTGCGAAGACCTCCCGTTACCCCGGGTCACCGCAGTTGCTGGCGAAACTACTCACCCACCCCTCCGGTGACAAGAGATCGCCCCACTGCGCGTACCACGCACCCCAACCGCCACTCGAAGCAGAACACCCCTGGTTACGTACCTGGGCAAGCGGATACGCATGCCCCCATGCAGACATTCCTGCCCTACCCGGACTTCGCGGCCTCCGCCGCGGTCCTCGACGCCCGCCGGCTCGGCAAGCAGCGCGTGGAGACCCTCCAGATCCTGCGCGGCCTCACCGTCCCCGGCTACGGCTGGCGCCACCACCCGGCGGTCCGCATGTGGACCGGCTACGAGGAGGCCCTTGTCCGCTACGGCCTGGAAATCTGCCGCGTATGGACCGACTCCGGCCGCCAGGACACCTGCGCCCTCACCCTCACCCAGGACTTCGCCGCCGCCTTCCCGGACACCCCACCCCGCGACTACGCGGCCCTGGCCGCCGCCGACGACCTCCCCAACTGGCTCGGCGACCCCGCCTTCCACCTGAGCCACCGGTCATCCCTCCTCGCGAAGGACCCCGACCACTACCGCCGCCACTTCCCCAACGACCCCGCAGGCCTGCCATACGTATGGCCAACATCGGACCGCCTTCCTTCCCCCTCCACAAACACCTGACCCCGCCCAAGCCGGCTGCGCCCCGGCGATGTCTTCGCGAATACCGGGCCGAACATCGGCCACTACTCCGCGGATGAGGCTATGCAGCGCAATCGGCAGCCATCCCATTGCTCTATGCGAGGCGGTAAGCCTCCCTCTTCAGGCGACGAGAAGATGAGTCGCTTGCCAAGCGAGCCCGCAATGAAGAACAACGCAAGCGGACCACCCGCCGGCCCCCTTGGCGCCGTGTCTCGCTACCTGCCCCCATCCCGCCACTGCCAGCAGCGCTGCGAGGCTCCACAGAATCCAAGAAACCACCTGCCAAGCCGCGGACAGATTGGCGAGAATCCCGATCACAGGCACGGGGGAGGAGCGCGAGCAAGGGAACGACCCACGTCGCGTCGCTGGCTTCGTCAGTGGAATTACCGACCTTGTCCGTCATCAAGTAGCTCTCCAATTGGGCGGGGCGCGGGACGGCAGACTGCCGCCGCGCGCCGACGATCATCTGTGCAAGCGCGTATGGCTCAGTGGTTGAAGTGCCACCAGATGTCGTAGAGGGGCAGGCCGGGAGTTACCGACTTGATGAGGTACTTGACGTACCAGGGACGACTGTCGACCCACTTCTTGAAGTCGTTTTACTTGCCTCCGACAGCCTTGGAGAAGCCACCGATCTTCTTCAAGGCCCCCAGGTCTTGCCCCAGTTGGGACCTTCAGAGCCTTCAGAGCCTTGGGGCTGTGGGCGGCGCCGTCGTGGCTGTCGGCGACCTTCTGCATCTCCGCGAGCTCTTCAGGCGTGAAGACGGACAGGAATGCCCGTACCTCGGGTTCGTCGCTCTCAAGGAAGACCTTGAATGAGCTCGGCAACTGAGCTTCCTGTGCAGCCACAGGCCGCACCTGCGGCGAAGTGGCAGCTGTGGCCGCCCAACGCTCACCAAGTGCGGGCCAGGCGGAGCCCTTCGAGCCTCGACCGCCGTCGTGTCCCAGCTGCTGACTCGGCCAACGAAAATGGCCGCGTCGGCGAGTCAGTAGCCGAGGTTGCCCGGCGGGTCGGTAATTCCCCCGAGGTGATCCATCGTGTCTACGAGGAGCGCATCTGTGGTGCCAGTCCGTCGGCAGCGTCTTCGCGGCTCACGCCACAGCCGGTGAAGAGCAGGCCGGCCGTGGCGCGAGTGTCCGATGGGGGTTGGCATTCTGGTGCAGGTCTATAGCAGCCCGCACCTAGCAATGACGAAGGGCCGGACCCAGTGAGACTGGGTCCGGCCCTTCGTTTGTGGCACTTGGGCTGGTCAGCGGGTTGGTCACGCTGGTCCAGGCGAAGTGCCCCCGGCAGGATTCGAACCTGCGCACACGGCTCCGGAGGCCGTTGCTCTATCCCCTGAGCTACGGGGGCGTGTCGGGCGCTGTGCGCTTGCGACGGGTAGAACACTACCAGCTCGGAGGGGGTGGTCATGAACGGGTTTCGGGAAGAGGCGGGAAGAGGTGGGGAGGGTGTGGTGGGGGGCTCGTAGCGCATTGGGGCGGGGTGGCCCGGGTGATCGGCGAAAGGTCCCTCGCACGGGGCGGAAGTGGGGAAAACCCGGACGCAGCAGGTGGCACGCGCTTAGTCTCAATATGTGCCTGGCTTGTCCGGCCGGGTCCTTGTTGTCGACGACAACAAGGTCATCCGGCAGTTGATCAGGGTCAATCTCGAGCTGGAGGGCTTCGAGGTCGTGACCGCGGCTGATGGTGCCGAGTGCCTCGACATCGTGCACGAGGTGTGCCCCGACGTCGTGACGCTGGACGTCATGATGCCGCGGCTCAATGGACTGCATACGGCCGAGAGGCTGCGTGCTGATCCGCGGACCAGGGAGCTCCCCATCGCCATCATCAGCGCGTGTACGCCGCTGGAGGTGGACAACGGGGAAGCGGTCGGGGTGGACGCGTTCCTCGCCAAGCCGTTCGAGCCGGTCGAGCTCATACGGACCGTGCGCCAGTTGTTGGGCGGGATCCGCGGCTCCGGGCCCGGAGGCGGACCGGCGGACGGGGCGGCCGATGCCGATCCGGATTCCGAGCCCGCCGTCCGGCCTACGGGGTGACACGGCCGGTACGGCGGGCAGTGCGAGTGGATGAGACGCGCGTGTGAGGCGTGGGCAAGGGGTGGGTGAGGGCGGGAGTCAGTACGGGGAGTGTCCGAGGTGCGAAACCCGTTCGCATACCCACCCCGGTTCTCCCATACGCTTGTCCTGTGACTCCCGCTGAGCTCTCCCGCACCGTCCTGCGCTCCGTGCGCGGGGCTGTCGAGGCGCGGGAGCTTCCGCTGGGCGAGTCCGACGTGCCGGTGACGGTCGACGTACGGGTGCCGCCGCGGCCGGGCTGCGGGGATTACGCCACGAATGTCGCGCTGCGGCTGGCCGGTGCCGCAGGGCTGCCGGCGCGTGAGGTGGCCGGGGTCGTACGGAAGCGGCTGGCTGCCGCGCCGGGTATCGCCGGGGTCGAGATCGCCGGGCCTGGATTTTTGAACATCACGTTGGGGGGCGGGGCGCCGGCCGCGGTTGTACGGGAAGTGTTGGAGGCCGGGGCCGCGTACGGACGCACCAGCGGACGCACCCCCCGACGCACAGCCGGATGCACCGCCGGACGCACAGCCGGTCCCGGGAATGTGCGTGGGAGCGGACGCACCGCTGATCTCGGGAGCAACCCTGCGGACGGACGCACCGCTGGCCCTGCGGACGGCCCCGCGGACGGACCTGGGGGCGGACCCACCGTCGGCCCCGCGGACGGGCCTGGGGGCGGACCCACCGTCGCCCCCGCGGACGGCCCCGCGGCGGACCCCCGTACCCCCATCGACCCCCGTACCCCCATCGACCTCCGCCCCGCCCCCGGCCCCCGTGCCGTCGTGGTCGCCGAGGCGTTGCGGGCGATCATGGAGGCGGTGGGGGAGGGGACCGCGCCCGAGGGGGAGGACGTGCGGCCCGTTCCCGTGAAGGACGCGGGGGGCCGGTATGCGACCGAGGAGGAGCTGGTCGCGCGGCTCGGGGTGGATGAGATGCGGTGGGTGTTGTTGTACCCCGCCGCGCACGATCATGTGCGGGTGCCGGAGCGGCCGGTGCAGCGGGAGGACAATCCGCGGTTCCTGGTGCAGTACGCGTACGCTCGTACGTGCGCAGTGTCGCGCAACGCCCGTGACCTGGGGGTCGACGGCCCGGCGGAGCTCGTCCGCGACGACCCGTCCCGTACAAGTCGGCCCCAAGACGTCCCCCACACCCCCCTCCACGCCGCACTTGCCGCCTACCCCGCGGTGCTCGAAGCCGCAGCTCGGTTGCGGGCGCCGGATCGGCTGGCGCGGCATTTGGAAGTGACCGCCGAGGCGTTCCTGCGTTTCCTTGCCATCTGTCCGCCGCTGCCCGCCGGAGAGCAGAAACCCATGGCCGTTCACCGCGCCCGGCTGGCCGTCGCCCAGGCCGCCGGTACGGTGCTCGCGAACGGCCTGACCCTGCTGGGCATCTCCGCACCTGAACATCTGTGAACTTCCGAGGGGATCTCCCACCGCCATGAGCCGTTCCGCGCACCCCGCAGGGCCCCGTCACGCCGACGTACTGCCCGAAGGCCACTACTCCGCACCGCCCGCCGACCTGAACGGCCTCGACCCCCGGGTCTGGTCCCGGACCGTGCGCCGGAACGCCGACGGTGTGGTCACCGTCGGCGGCATCTCCGTCGCCGAGCTCAAGGAAGAGTTCGGCACTCCTGCCTACTTCCTCGACGAGGACGACTTCCGGGCGCGGTGCCGGGCGTGGAAGGACGCCTTCGGGGAGGAGGCCGATGTCTTCTACGCCGGCAAGGCGTTCCTGTCGCGGGCGATCGTGCGGTGGCTGCATGAAGAGGGGCTGAACCTCGATGTCTGCTCCGGGGGAGAGCTGGCCACCGCGCTGGCGGCCGGGATGCCGGCCGAGCGGATCGCGCTGCATGGGAACAACAAGAGTGATCAGGAGATCCGGCGGGCCGTGGAGGCCGGGGTCGGGCGGATTGTGCTTGATTCCTTTCAGGAGATCGCTCGGGTTGCTCATATCGCTGACCAGCTCGGCAAGCGGCAGCCGGTGCAGATTCGGGTGACGGTGGGCGTGGAAGCCCATACGCACGAGTTCATCGCCACCGCGCACGAGGACCAGAAGTTCGGGATCGCGCTGGCCGACGGGCAGGCCGCCGAGGCGGTGCGCCGGGCGCTGAAGCTCGACGGGCTGGAGCTCATCGGCATCCACTCGCACATCGGGTCGCAGATCTTCGACATGGCCGGGTTCGAGGTGTCCGCGCGGCGCGTGGTGCAGCTGCTGGCCGACGTGCGCGAGGAGCACGGTGTCGAGCTGCCGGAGATCGACCTGGGGGGCGGGCTCGGCATCGCGTACACCCCGGACGACGACCCCCGTGAGCCGCACGAGATCGCCAAGGCGCTGGGGGAGATCGTGCGGCACGAGTGCCAGGCCGCCGGGCTCGCCGTACCGCGGCTGTCCGTCGAGCCGGGCCGCGCCATCGTGGGCCCGACCGCGTTCACGCTGTACGAGGTCGGCACGGTCAAGGAGCTGGAGGGCCTGCGGACCTACGTGAGCGTCGACGGCGGGATGTCGGACAATATCCGTACGGCGCTGTACGACGCGGAGTACAGCGTGGCGCTGGTCTCGCGGACTTCGGACGCCGCGCCGATGCTCTCGCGGGTGGTCGGCAAGCACTGCGAGAGCGGCGACATCGTCGTGCGGGACGCGTTCCTGCCGTCGGACGTCGCGCCGGGTGACCTGCTGGCGGTGCCCGCGACCGGTGCGTACTGCCGGTCGATGGCCAGCAACTACAACCACGCGCTGCGGCCGCCGGTCGTGGCGGTGCGCCAGGGCGAGGCCCGGGTGATCGTCCGGCGCGAGACGGAGGAAGATCTCCTGCGGCTCGATGTCGGATAAGTGAAATAGATGTCTCGGCATCTGGACGAGGGATAGGAATTCCCGTCCGGTGCATGAGACTGGTCCATTGCGAACACGGAAATGGCCGACGTGGCCATATCGAGGAAGAGCAGAGGTCGAATGATGCGTACGCGTCCGCTGAAGGTGGCGCTCCTGGGCTGTGGTGTGGTCGGCTCAGAGGTGACGCGCATCATGACGACGCACGCGGACGACCTCGCCGCGCGCATCGGCGCGCCCGTGGAGCTCGCGGGCATCGCGGTGCGCCGTCCCGACCGGGTGCGCGAGGGCGTGCCGGCCGAGCTGATCACCACCGACGCGACCGCGCTGGTCAAGCGCGGCGACATTGATGTCGTCATCGAGGTCATCGGTGGGATCGAGCCCGCGCGGAAGCTGATCACGACCGCGTTCGAGCAGGGCGCGAGCGTCGTCTCCGCGAACAAGGCGCTGGTCGCCGCCGATGGTGCCGCGCTGCACGCCGCCGCCGAGGCGCACGGCGCCGACCTGTACTACGAGGCCGCGGTGGCGGGCGCGATCCCGCTGGTCAGGCCGCTCCGCGAGTCGATGGCCGGGGACAAGGTCAACCGGGTGCTCGGCATCGTGAACGGGACGACCAACTTCATCCTCGACAAGATGGACACCAGCGGGGCGGGCTACAGCGAGGCGCTGGACGAGGCCACCGCGCTCGGGTACGCCGAGGCCGACCCGACCGCCGACGTCGAGGGCTTCGACGCCGCGGCCAAGGCCGCGATCCTGGCGGGCATCGCCTTCCACACCCGGGTGACCATCGACGATGTGCACCGGGAGGGGATCACCGAGGTCACCGCCGCGGACATCGCCTCCGCCAAGCGCATGGGCTGCACGGTCAAGCTGCTCGCGATCTGCGAGCGCGCCGCGGACGGCGAGTCGGTCACCGCGCGGGTCCACCCGGCGATGATTCCGCTGACCCACCCGCTGGCCTCCGTCCGCGAGGCGTACAACGCCGTCTTCGTGGAGTCGGACGCGGCCGGGCAGCTGATGTTCTACGGTCCGGGCGCGGGCGGCTCGCCGACCGCCTCGGCCGTACTGGGCGACCTGGTCGCCGTGTGCCGCAACAAGCTCAGCGAGGCCACCGGGCCCGGCGAGTCCGCGTACACGCAGCTGCCGGTCAGCCCCATGGGCGAGGTCGTCACCCGCTACCACATCAGCCTCGACGTGGCCGACAAACCCGGCGTCCTGGCCCAGGTCGCCATGGTCTTCGCCGAGCACGGCGTATCGATCGATACGGTCCGTCAACAGGGCAAGGACGGCGAGGCGTCCCTCGTCGTCGTCACCCACCGCGCGGCCGACGCCGCGCTGTCCTCGACTGTCGAGGCGCTGCGCAAGCTGGACACCGTCCGGGGCGTCGCCAGCATCATGCGGGTCGAAGGGGAGTAAAGGAACCCATGTCTGCCAATACGAGCGCCGGTACCACTCATCAGTGGCGCGGCATCATCGAGGAGTACCGCGACCGCCTGCCGGTCAAGGACACGACCGAGGTCGTCACCCTGCGCGAGGGCGGTACGCCTCTCGTGCCGGCGCAGGTGCTCTCCGAGCGCACCGGCTGCGAGGTGCACCTCAAGGTCGAGGGTGCCAACCCCACCGGTTCGTTCAAGGACCGCGGCATGACGATGGCCATCACCCGGGCCAAGGAGGAGGGTGCCAAGGCCGTCATCTGCGCGTCGACGGGCAACACTTCGGCCTCCGCCGCGGCTTATGCCGTGCGTGCCCAGATGGTCTCCGCCGTCCTGGTTCCGCAGGGCAAGATCGCGCTGGGCAAGATGGGCCAGGCCCTGGTGCACGGGGCGAAGATTCTCCAGGTCGACGGGAATTTCGACGACTGTCTGACGCTCGCGCGCAGCCTTTCGGAGAAGTACCCGGTCGCACTTGTGAACTCCGTGAACCCGGTGCGCATCGAGGGTCAGAAGACCGCGGCGTTCGAGATCGTGGACATGCTGGGCGACGCGCCCGACATCCACGTGCTGCCGGTCGGCAACGCGGGCAACATCACCGCGTACTGGAAGGGCTACAAGGAGTACGCGGCGGACAGCATCGCCTCGCGCACCCCGCGCATGTGGGGCTTCCAGGCGTCCGGCAGCGCGCCGATCGTGCGCGGCGAGGTGGTCAAGGACCCGAGCACGATCGCCACCGCGATCCGGATCGGCAACCCGGCCTCCTGGTCCTTCGCGGAGGCCGCGCGGGACGAGTCGGGCGGCGCCATCGACGAGGTGACCGACCGTCAGATCCTGGCCGCCTACCGGCTGCTGGCCTCGCAGGAGGGCGTCTTCGTGGAGCCGGCCTCGGCCGCTTCGGTGGCCGGTCTGCTCAAGGCCGCCGAAGAGGGCAAGGTCGACCCGGGTCAGAAGATCGTCTGCACGGTGACCGGCAACGGCCTGAAGGACCCGGACTGGGCGGTGGCCGGCGCGCCGCAGCCGGTGACGGTCCCGGTCGATGCGGACGCCGCAGCCGAGCGTCTCGGCCTGGCGTAGGCCGGGCGTCCGGGCCCGCCGGGTCCAGGACAAAAATTCGGCCGGAAAGAACCGGTCGGAACGGGTCTCGCGGGACCGGCGCGGCTGTCGCACCGGTCCCGTTCCGCCCCACAGGGCAAACCCTGCAAAGGCTGCAAAGTGAGTGATGTGGCATGAGAGGGCGCGCGACACGCATCGTGCGCCTCCCGTGCGCCCTATGTCGCCACTGAACCTTCCTTCGATAGGCTGGCAGCCAACTCCCCTCCCCGCGGCATAGTGCAGTGGTGTGCAGGGCAGGTCAGAACGGACCCCATGAGCCGATCAGGTGCCTCGGTACCGCGGCACTCAGGGGCAGTACCGCAGTTTCACATCAAGGAGAGTCATCGAGCGATGGCCGGTCCAGCGTTCCGCGCCGCCGCCGTCCGGGTGCGCACCCCCGCCACCAGCGCCAATCTCGGTCCCGGCTTCGACGCCCTCGGCCTGTCCCTGGGTCTGTACGACGACGTCGTAGTACGCGTCGCCGACTCCGGACTGCACATCGACATCGCGGGTGAGGGTGCCGAGACCCTGCCGCGCGACGAGAGCCACCTGCTCGTACGGTCCCTGCGTACCGCGTTCGACCTGCTGGGCGGGCAGCCGCGCGGTCTCGAGGTCGTGTGCGCCAACCGCATCCCGCACGGCCGGGGCCTGGGCTCCTCCTCCGCGGCCATCTGCGCCGGCATCGTCGCCGCCCGGGCGGTGACCATAGGCGGCGAGCAGAAGCTCGACGACGCCGCGCTGCTGGAACTGGCCACCGAGATCGAGGGCCACCCCGACAATGTCGCCGCCTGTCTGCTGGGCGGATTCACGCTGTCCTGGATGGACGCCGGTGCGGCGCGTGCCATCAGGATGGAGCCCGCCCGTTCCGTCGTTCCGGTGGTTTTCGTGCCCGGCAAGCCGGTGCTCACCGAGACCGCGCGCGGCCTGCTGCCGCGCACCGTGCCGCACGGGGACGCGGCGGCGAACGCCGGTCGCGCAGCGCTGCTCGTCGAGGCCCTGACCAGGCGCCCCGAGCTGCTGCTGGCGGCGACCGAGGACCGACTTCACCAGGAGTACCGCGCGCCGGCCATGCCGGAGAGCATCGCCCTGGTGAACCGACTGCGCGCGGACGGTGTCCCCGCGGTTGTCTCCGGCGCGGGCCCGACGGTGCTCGCGCTGGTCGAGGAGGGAGCGGCCGACAAGGTCGCGCGCCTGGCGGGCGAGGGATGGGCGGCCAACCGGCTGTCCCTCGACGCGGCGGGGACGAGCGTCCTGCCGCTCGCGGGGTGACCGACGGATTGCCGGTCTGAGAGAGGGGGAATGTTTGTTGGATCCGGTAGTGTTAACCTCAAGTGAGTACCCGACGCCGCAATGGCGTGGTGCTTCGTGTCCCCAGTCGGGACCACTTTTCTTCCGGGAGCCTCCCAATCTGCTTGGAGTAAAGACCTAAAGCAGCAGCGAGCACGCTCCGGAAAATCGGCGTGATGTGCATGAAGCGTGACCTGCATGAATGCGCAGCATCTTTCGCGTCGGAATCATGAACTGATCTCTCCGCCGAATTCGGCGGGACCACCGCCCCGGCCCGGTCCGTGAACGTCGAGGGACCGCGGTCGGACAGCACAACCGGTCGCCGAGCCAGACAGGCCGACGCCCGCTCCAGGGAAGGACCCTTCGTGAGCGACACCACCGATCTGATGGGCGTACGCACCGATGGCAGTGCCGCAGCGCCCGCCACGGACGCTCCCGCCGCGCCTGCCACCGGGGCCGCCACTGGTGCCTCGCGGCGACGCCGTTCCGGCACCGGCCTCGAGGGCATGGTCCTGGCCGAGCTGCAGCAGGTAGCCTCCGGCCTCGGCATCAAGGGCACTGCGCGGATGCGCAAGAGCCAGCTCATCGAGGTCATCAAGGAGAAGCAGGGCGCCGGCGGTGCCGGTGCGGCCAAGGCCGCCGAGGCGCCTGCGGACGCGCCCGCAGAGGCGAAGCCCAAGCGCCGAGCCACCTCCAAGGCCCGTACCGGCGACGCGGCGGCCGAGAAGACCGCCGAGAAGCCCGCCAAGGCCGAGAAGGCGGAGAAGGCCGCGGACACCGCCGGCCAGCAGCAGATCGAGATCCCCGGCCAGGGCGCCGGCGACGAGCAGCCGGCCGGCGAGCGCCGCCGGCGCCGCGCCACCGCCGCGGCGGGGAGCCCCGAGTCCGCCGCAGGCGAGGCCAAGGCCGAGCAGAAGACCGAGGTCAAGGACGGCCAGAAGGCCGACTCCGGCCAGGACGGCGAGGGCCGCAAGGACCGCGGGGACCGTCAGGACCGCGGCGACCGCCAGGAGCGCGGTGACCGCCAGGACCGTGGTGACCGCCAGGACCGCGGCGACCGTCAGGACCGCGGCCAGAAGGGCGACCGCCGCGGCGGCCGCGACCGCCGCAAGAACGACGGCAACGACGCCGGCGGCCAGCAGGGCGGCGGTCAGCAGGGCGGTGGCCAGCAGGGTGGCGGAAACCGCCAGCAGGGCGGCCGTCAGGACGAGTTCGACGACGAGAGCGGCGGCCGTCGCGGGCGCCGGGGCCGTTACCGGGACCGCCGTGGCCGCCGTGGCCGCGACGACTTCGGTGCCGAGCCGCAGGTCGCCGAGGACGACGTCCTGATCCCCGTCGCGGGCATCCTGGACATCCTCGACAACTACGCCTTCATCCGGACCTCCGGCTACCTGCCCGGTCCGAACGATGTGTACGTCTCCCTCGCCCAGGTCCGCAAGAACGGCCTGCGCAAGGGCGACCACGTCACCGGCGCGGTCCGCCAGCCCCGCGAGGGCGAGCGCCGCGAGAAGTTCAACGCGCTGGTGCGTCTGGACTCGGTCAACTCCGTCGCCCCCGAACAGGGCCGCGGCCGCCCGGAGTTCGGCAAGCTGACGCCGCTGTACCCGCAGGACCGGCTCCGCCTGGAGGGCGAGGCCGGCCAGCTGACCACGCGGATCATCGACCTCGTGTCGCCGATCGGCAAGGGCCAGCGCGGTCTGATCGTGGCCCCGCCGAAGACCGGTAAGACCATGATCATGCAGGCGGTCGCCAACGCGATCACCCGCAACAACCCCGAGTGCCACCTGATGGTCGTCCTGGTCGACGAGCGTCCGGAAGAGGTCACCGACATGCAGCGGTCGGTCAAGGGCGAGGTCATCTCCTCGACCTTCGACCGCCCGGCCGAGGACCACACCACCGTCGCCGAGCTCGCCATCGAGCGCGCCAAGCGGCTGGTGGAGCTGGGCCACGACGTCGTCGTCCTGCTGGACTCCATCACCCGCCTGGGCCGCGCGTACAACCTCGCGGCGCCCGCCTCCGGCCGCATCCTGTCCGGTGGTGTCGACTCGACCGCGCTGTACCCGCCGAAGCGCTTCTTCGGTGCCGCGCGCAACATCGAGGACGGCGGCTCGCTGACCATCCTGGCCACCGCGCTGGTCGAGACCGGCTCGCGGATGGACGAGGTGATCTTCGAGGAGTTCAAGGGCACCGGCAACATGGAGCTCAAGCTCGACCGGAAGCTCGCGGACAAGCGCATCTTCCCCGCGGTGGACGTGGACGCGTCCGGTACGCGTAAGGAAGAGATCCTCATGTCCAGCGACGAGCTGGCGGTCGTGTGGAAGCTGCGCCGGGTGCTGCACGCCCTGGACCAGCAGCAGGCCATCGAGCTGCTGCTGGACAAGATGAAGCAGACGAAGTCCAACGCGGAGTTCCTGCTGCAGATCCAGAAGACGACGCCGACCCCGGGCAACGGCAACGACTGACGCCGCCCGGCGGCCGCGCGCCGTCAGCGAGAGCCCTCCCCGTCACTCCGGTGACGGGGAGGGCTTCGTCGTACCGCGGGTTCGTCGTGCCGCGGCTGCGTCGTACCACGACCGGGCGGCCGCGCCGTGAAAATGGTGTGACGCATTCCGCGCTCCGAAGGCCCCCTCTTGAGACCTTCCGCACAGACCTAAAGTCCGGTTACGTCCCGTTGCGCGACCGCCGCGCCGGGCGAAAGCCCTGGTGAGCGAGGTGCGAACGGCCGTACGGCGGGTCCGGCACGCCCGGCCGGCGCAGCCCGGCCCGCCCCGCCGTCTGTGCAACCCTTCCCGGATGCCTCCCGTCTGAAGGGGTGCGAGACCACCACCGGTGAGAGGACGTGACAGCCGGGGACGGCGAGGCCGGCCGAGCAAGAGGACTGAGGAGCAGATGGCGGACAGCAGCAGGGCCGGGCGGACGGCCGCGAGCCGTTCCGGCGGCATACGCGCCACCGGCCGCCGGCGCAAGGGACCCACGAGGCGCCGCAGGGCGCTGACGATCACACTGTGCGCACTGGTGAGCTGTGTGCTGCTGGGCGGCGCGGGGCTCGGATTCGTCTACTACCAGCTCAACGGCAACCTCAAGGGCGTCGACATCGACGCGGCGCTGGGTGCGGACCGCCCGGACAACGTCGACAACGGCTCGATGGACATCCTGGTGCTCGGCTCGGACTCCCGGGCCGGGGACAACGCCAAGTACGGCTCGGACGGCGGCGGCGCCCGCTCCGACACCGCGATGGTCGTGCACGTCTACAAGGGCCACAAGAAGGCCAGCGTGGTGAGCATCCCGCGGGACACCCTGATCTCGCGGCCCTCGTGCACCAAGGACGGGCAGCAGACCCCGGCGGCGCAGCACGTCATGTTCAACACCGCGTACGAGGTCGGCGGCCCGGCCTGTGCCGTCAAGACGGTGGAGTCCATGAGCGGCATCCGTATGGACCATTTCGTCGAGGTCGACTTCAGCGGCTTCAAGAAGCTGATCACCGCCCTCGGCGGCGTCGACATCACCACGACGAAGCCCATCCACGACCCGGACAGCCACCTCGACCTGGACCCCGGTACGCACAAGCTGGACGGCGAGCAGGCCCTCGGTCTGGTCCGCACCCGGCACGGCGTGCCCGGCGGCGACGGCAGTGACCTGGGCCGCATCCAGCTGCAGCAGACCTTCATCAAGGCGCTGATGGACCAGTTCAAGCAGCTCGGCGTGCTGTCCAACCCGGCCAAGCTCTACGACATCGGGGACACCGCCACCAAGGCGATCACCACCGACACCCGGCTGAACTCGGTGAACTCGCTGGTCGGCCTGGCCAAGAGCGTCGGCGGCATCGGCTCGGACCACATCAACATGGCCACGCTGCCGGTGACCTACGACCCGCAGAACCCGAACCGGGTGCTGCCGCTGGAGGCCGCGAACAAGCAGGTCTGGAAGGCGCTGCGGGCGGACAAGGCCATCCCGAAGTCGGCACTGAAGGACTCGGCCGGCGACAAGGGCGGCACGAGCAACTACGTACGGTGAACGAGGCGGCCCCGTTGCCCGGCCCGCACACGGGCCGGGAATAACGGGAGGCGCCCCCCGGTTTGGGGAGATGCGGCCAGTACTGGCAAACTGGACCGTCGGCCCCGGTTCACGTGACGCAACCCGCGAGCACGACCCGGTGCCCTCCCGAAACACTAGGAGAATCCCTTGAAGCGCGACATCCACCCGGAGTACGTCGAGACCCAGGTCAGCTGCACCTGTGGCGCCTCGTTCACCACCCGTAGCACCGTTGCAGGCGGCGCCATCCGCGCCGACGTCTGCTCCGAGTGCCACCCGTTCTACACGGGCAAGCAGAAGATCCTCGACACCGGTGGCCGCGTGGCCCGCTTCGAGGCCCGCTTCGGCAAGGCTGCTGGGTCCGCCAAGAAGTAGCGACCCACAAGGCGCCGGTTCTCGGTCGCCCCGCGCAGGGGCGACCGGACCGGCGTTTTGCCGTCCTTGGCCCGCCGGCCCGCCGGCCGCGGGCACCCCCGGTAAATCCCAGCCAGCAGAGGAACACCACGATGTTCGAGGCGGTCGAGGAACTGATCGGCGAACACGCCGACCTCGAGAAGCGGCTCGCCGACCCCGCGGTCCACGCCGACCAGCGCGAGGCGATGCGGCTCAACAAGCGTTACGCCGAACTGACCCCGATCATCGCCACGTACCGCGCCTGGAAGCAGACCGGCGAGGACATCGAGACGGCCCGGGAACTGGTCGCCGACGACCCCGATTTCGCCGACGAGGTGAAGGAGGGCGAGGTCCGCCGCGAGCAGCTCACGGACAAGCTCCGGCTGCTGCTCGTACCGCGTGACCCCAGCGACGACAAGGACGTCATCCTCGAGGTCAAGGCCGGCGAGGGCGGCGAGGAGTCCGCGCTGTTCGCCGGCGACCTGCTGCGGATGTACCTGCGCTACGCCGAGCGGGTCGGCTGGAAGACCGAGATCCTGGAGGCCAACGAGTCCGACCTCGGCGGCTACAAGGACGTCCAGGTCGCCGTGAAGGTCAAGGGCCGCACCGAGCCCGGCCAGGGCGTGTGGGCCCGCATGAAGTACGAGGGCGGCGTGCACCGCGTGCAGCGCGTGCCCGCGACCGAGTCGCAGGGCCGCATCCACACCTCCGCCGCCGGCGTGCTCGTCACGCCCGAGGCCGAGGAGGTCGAGGTCGAGATCGGCCCGAACGACCTGCGGATCGACGTCTACCGCTCCTCGGGCCCCGGCGGCCAGTCGGTCAACACCACCGACTCCGCCGTGCGCATCACCCACCTGCCCACCGGCATCGTCGTCTCCTGCCAGAACGAGAAGAGCCAGCTCCAGAACAAGGAGCAGGCCATGCGCATCCTGCGGTCCCGGCTGCTGGCCGCCGCCCAGGAGGAGGCCGAGCGCGAGGCGTCGGACGCCCGGCGCAGCCAGGTCCGTACGGTCGACCGCTCCGAGCGGATCCGGACGTACAACTTTCCGGAAAACCGGATCTCCGACCACCGGGTGGGCTTCAAGGCGTACAACTTGGACCAGGTGCTCGACGGCGAGCTCGACCCGGTCATCCAGGCGTGCGTGGACGCCGACTCGGCGGCCAAGCTCGCCGCTGCCCAGTAAGCCCCGCGGCGGGCCCACGCCCGCTCCGACACACCGCACGACCGAAGTACGTACCGGCTGGAGGACCAGTGCAGCAGTCTCCCGGGGGACACGGCACCCCTCAGCGGCCCGGCCGCGGGCCGAACGCCCGGTCCGTGCTGCTCGCCGAGGTGGCCCAGGCGACCCAGCGGCTGGCCGACGCGGGCGTGCCCTCGCCGCGCTTCGACGCCGAGGAGCTCGCGGCCCACGTGCACGGCGTGAAGCGGTCCCAGCTGCATACGGTGGGTGACGCGGACTTCGACGCCCGGTACTGGGAGGCGATCGCCCGCCGCGAGGCCCGCGAGCCGCTCCAGCACATCACCGGACGCGCGTTCTTCCGGTACCTCGAACTGCACGTCGGCCCCGGGGTGTTCGTGCCCCGCCCGGAGACCGAGTCCGTGGTGGGCTGGGCGATAGACGCGGTGCGCGCGATGGACGTCGTCGAGCCGCTCATCGTCGACCTGTGCACGGGTTCCGGCGCCATCGCGCTCGCGCTCGCGCAGGAGGTGCCCCGGTCCCGGGTGCACGCCGTGGAGCTGTCCGAGGACGCCCTGGTGTGGACACGCAAGAACGTCGAGGGGTCCCGCGTCGTTCTTCACCAGGGAGACGCGCTGACCGCGCTGCCCGAGCTGGACGGCCAGGTCGACCTGGTCGTCTCGAACCCGCCGTACATCCCGCTGACCGAGTGGGAGCACGTCGCACCGGAGGCCCGCGACCACGACCCCGAGCTCGCGCTCTTCTCCGGCGAGGACGGCCTGGACACGATCCGGGGCATCGAACGCACGGCACACCGCCTGCTGCGGCCCGGCGGTGTCGTCGTGATCGAGCACGCCGACACCCAGGGCGGCCAGGTGCCGTGGATCTTCACGGAGGAGCGGGGCTGGGCGGACGCGGCCGACCACCCCGACCTGAACAACCGGCCGCGCTTCGCGACCGCCCGCAGGGCGACGCCGTGACCGGACCCGCAGTTCCCGACCGGGCACCGGCCGCCGCCGGGCGCCGCCGCTCCACCCCTACCACCGTTCCGCACCAGGAGGCCCGCTAATGGCACGGCGATACGACTGCAGCGACGCGACCGACCGCGCGACCGGCCTGCGCGAGGCCGCCTCGGCGGTCCGGCGCGGGGAGCTGGTCGTGCTGCCGACCGACACCGTCTACGGGATCGGCGCCGACGCCTTCAACTCGGAGGCCGTCGGCGACCTGCTGGAGGCCAAGGGCCGCGGCCGCAACATGCCCTCGCCGGTCCTGGTCGGCTCGCCGAACACCCTGCACGGCCTGGTCACGGACTTCTCCGAGCAGGCGTGGGAGCTGGTGGACGCCTTCTGGCCGGGCGCGCTGACCCTGGTCGCGCGGCACCAGCCCTCGCTCACCTGGGACCTCGGCGAGACCCGCGGCACGGTGGCCGTGCGGATGCCGCTGCACCCCGTGGCCATCGAGCTGCTGACCGAGTTCGGCCCGATGGCCGTCTCCAGCGCCAACCTCACCGGACACCCCTCGCCGCAGGACTGCGACGCGGCCCAGGACATGCTGGGCGACTCCGTCTCGGTGTACCTCGACGGCGGGCCCACCCCCGCCGCCGTGCCGTCCTCCATCGTCGACGTCACGGGCAAGGTCCCGCGGCTGCTGCGGGCCGGCGCCCTCGACGCCGACGAGCTCCGCAAGGTCGTACCCGAGCTCGAGGTGGCCAATTGATGGCCCCGCAGGGGCGTGGCATAGCGGGAACGCAGGACGACTACACCTTCCGCATCCTCCACGTCAGCACCGGCAACGTCTGCCGCTCGCCGATCACCGAGCGGCTGCACCGCCATGGCCTGCAACGCAGACTCGGTACCGAGCTGACCAGCGGGATCGTGGTGGAGAGCGCCGGCACCTGGGGCCACGAGGGCGCCCCGATGGAGACCCACGCCGCCACCGTCCTGGCCGACTACGGCGCCGACGCGGCCGGCTTCCTCGGCCGCGAGCTGCTGGACGAGCACGTGATCCGCGCCGACCTGGTCCTGACCGCCACCCGCGACCACCGCGCCCAGGTCATCTCCATGGGCCACTCCGCGGGCCTGCGCACCTTCACCCTCAAGGAGTTCAACCGGCTGGTGAAGGCCATAGACCCGGCCACCCTGCCCGGGCCGGATCCGGCGCTGCCGGACGGCGGCCTGGTGACCCGTGCCCGCGCCCTGGTCGGCGCGGCCGCCGCGCTGCGCGGCTGGCTGCTCGCGCCGAACGCCGAGGCCGACGAGGTGCACGACCCCTACGGCGCGCCCATCACGTTCTTCCGCTCCATCGGCGACGAGATCAACCAGGCCCTCGATCCGGTCGTCACGGCCCTCACCGGGGTCCCCGCCCGCGCCTGAGCCGCCTCACGGCCCGTGTGGCCGCCCCGTGGCCGTAAGAGGCCCCCGACACCCGCCCGGCCGCTCCGTCCCGCCGTACACCGCGCCCGGACGCCGTTCCGCGCCTACATTGGACGTACGTCCCCCGTACGAGGCCCGGAGCGAGCGATGCCAGCGACTCCCGCGTCCACCCGCAGCGCCACCCCGCACTCCCGTCCGGCCCGGCAGCAGAGCGACGGGCCGCCGTCCGCGAGCTCGCCGGGCTCCTGGAGCGGACCCGGCTTCGAGCAGCTGCGCGCCCAGGACCCGCAGATCGCCGACGCGCTGCTCGGCGAGAGCGCCCGGCAGGCGGCGGGCCTCCAGCTGATCGCGGCGGAGAACTTCACGTCCCCGGCCGTCCTGGCGGCGCTCGGCTCCCCGCTCGCCAACAAGTACGCCGAGGGGTATCCCGGCGCCCGCCACCACGGCGGCTGCGAGATGGTGGACTTCGCCGAGCGGACGGCCATCGAGCGCGCCAAGGCCCTCTTCGGCGCCGAACACGCCAATGTCCAGTCCCACAGCGGCTCTTCGGCCGTACTGGCCGCCTACGCGGCCCTGCTGCGCCCCGGGGACAGCGTGCTGGCCATGTCGCTGCCGCACGGCGGTCACCTCACGCACGGCTCGTCGGCGAACTTCTCCGGGCGGTGGTTCGACTTCGCCGGGTACGGCGTGGACCCGGACACCGGCCTGCTGGACTACGACCGCATCCGGGAGCTGGCGATCCGGCGCCGCCCCAAGGCCATCGTCTGCGGCTCGATCTCGTATCCGCGCCACATCGACTACGCGGCCTTCCGGGAGATCGCCGACGAGGTGGGCGCGTACCTCATCGCGGACGCCGCGCACCCGATCGGGCTGGTGGCCGGGGGAGCGGCGCCGAACCCGGTCCCGTACGCGGACGTGGTGTGCGCGACCACCCACAAGGTCCTGCGCGGCCCGCGCGGCGGCATGATCCTGTGCGGCGCCGACCTGGCCGAGCGGATCGACCGTGCGGTGTTCCCGTTCACCCAGGGCGGCGCGCAGATGCACACGGTGGCGGCGAAGGCGGTGGCGTTCGGGGAGGCCGCGACGCCCGCGTTCACGGCGTACGCGCACCGGGTCACGGCCAATGCCAGGGCGCTCGCCGAGGCGCTGGAGGGCGAGGGCCTGACGGTCACGACCGGGGGCACCGACACCCACCTGATCACCGCCGACACCACGCCGGTGGGCCTGGACGCGCGGACGGCGCGCGGCCGGCTGGCCGCGGCCGGGATCGTCCTGGACACCTGTGCGCTGCCCTGCCCGGCGGACGCCTCGGTACGCAGGACCGGCATCCGGCTGGGCACCGCGGCCGTTTCCACGCAGGGAATGGGGGAAGCCGAGATGGCACGTGTCGGGGCGCTGATCGGAGCGGCCCTGCGGGAGGACGGCGCGGTCCGTGCGGCGACCACGGAACTGGTCCGGAACTTCCCGCCATATCCCCCGCACGCCTGAATGCGGGAACCACTTCCGCGCGAGGAACGTCCTTACCTACATTCACGGCTGGGGGTCGGACACGCATATGGTGTGTGGCTGTGATGGCCAGCGATACCAATGGGGCAGCCCGTGCGTGAATACCTGCTGACGCTGTGCGTCACGGCCGCGGTCACTTACCTGCTGACCGGGCCGGTACGGAAATTCGCGATCGCGGCCGGCGCGATGCCGGAGATCCGCGCCCGCGACGTGCACCGCGAACCGACGCCGCGGCTCGGCGGCATCGCGATGTTCGGGGGCCTGTGCGCGGGTCTGCTGGTCGCGGCCCACCTGACGAACATCAAGAGCGTCTTCGAGTTCTCCAACGAGCCGCGCGCGCTGCTCTCCGGCGCCGCGCTGATCTGGATCCTCGGCGTCCTGGACGACAAGTGGGGCGTGGACGCGCTCATCAAGCTCGGCGGCCAGATGATCGCCGCGGGCGTGATGGTCCTGCAGGGCCTGACGATTCTGTGGATCCCGGTGCCCGGCATCGGCACGGTCTCGCTGACCCCCATGCAGGGCACGCTGCTCACCGTGGCGCTGGTCGTCATCACCATCAACGCGGTGAACTTCGTCGACGGCCTGGACGGGCTCGCCTCCGGGATGGTGTGCATCGCGGCCGCCGCGTTCTTCATGTACGCGTACCGCATCTGGTACGGCTACGGCCTGGAGGCGGCGGCGCCCGCCTCGCTCTTCGCCGCGGTCCTGATGGGCATGTGCCTGGGCTTCCTGCCGCACAACATGCACCCGGCGCGGATCTTCATGGGCGACTCGGGCTCGATGCTGATCGGGCTGGTGCTGGCGGCGGGCGCGATCTCGGTCACCGGTCAGGTGGACCCGGACGCGATGCAGCTGTTCGCCGGTTCGGAGCGGGCCGCCGTGCACACGATGGTGCCGGTCTACATCCCGCTGCTGCTGCCGCTGACGATCATCGCGGTGCCCTTCGCCGACCTGGTACTGGCGATCGTGCGGCGGACCTGGAACGGCCAGTCGCCGTTCACGGCCGACCGCGGCCACCTGCACCACCGGCTGCTGGAGGTCGGCCACTCGCACAGCCGGGCCGTGCTGATCATGTACTTCTGGTCGGGGCTGATCGCGTTCGGCGCGGTGGCGTACTCGGTGAACAACGCGAGCGTCTGGATCGTCCTGGGCATCGTCGCGCTGAGCGCGGTGGGCCTCGGTCTCCTGCTGCTGCCGCGGTTCCGGCCGCGGGCGCCGCGCTGGGCGCAGTGGATGGTGCCGCCGCGCTACCGGCGGCAGGCGGGCACGGCCGCGGCGTGGAGCGCGGCTCCGGAAGCCGGGCCGTCCGGTGCGGCGGCCGGGCCGGATGGGGAGCAGCGGGAGCCGGTGCCGGCGGGGATCCACGGGGCCACCGCGATCGGTGACCGGTCCCGGTTCACCGACTGGCGCGGGGCCGACAACCGGCGCTGAAGCGCGGGTTCCGGAAACTCGTCAGCATCGCCCCAGCTTTTTTCGAGATTATGTTCGCCACACTGAAAATCCGACCATTCCGGCCGCATAGCACACAAAACGACGGCCGTCAGCGCACCAACGCGCGGGGTACTGCTCACGTGTGACAGGTAGCACACGAAGTAGGTAAAGACCTCATCAAATAGTTTGTGATACCGTTCACGAGACCCGGTGATAGAGCCGTAAGTCCCGAGTCGGACGGGCCACACGGCTCGTCATCTCGCCGTCGTGCCGGGTCTACGCTCGTCCGCGAGCACACCTGCCCCCACCCCGCCGGAGCGCCGCCATGCAGTCACATGACGCTCGCCTGTTTCTTCGTTGCCTCGTCCCCACGCTCGTCGTCGGCGCCCTCGCCGTCGTCGTCAGTGCGCTGGTGGCCGGCGGAAAGGGCGCGACCGGTGCCGCGGTCGGTGTGGTGCTGGTGCTCTTCGTGATGGGTGTCAGCCTCGTCGTCCTGCAGCAGACCGCGAAGAAATACCCTTCGCTGTTCCAGATGATGGGGCTGCTGCTGTACGCGGTACAGATCCTGATCGTCGCGGTCTTCCTGATGGCGTTCAAGGACACGGCCCTTTTCGACACCAAGACCTTCGCGTTCTCGCTGCTCGCCGCCACCCTCGTGTGGATCGGCGCACAGGCCCGCGGGTACATGAAGGCGAAGATTCTCTACGTCGACCCCGACGCCGCCGAAGCGAAGCGCGCGGAAACGGCGGGGTCCACGACGTGAGACGTAGGGCCGGGATAAACGCAGCCGCGAGAGCCTGCTATCGTCCGGTGCCATCTGCGGCACAGTTGGCGCAGGCGGCGCGGCTCCCGAGTCCCCCGGGGCAGGAGGACGACCAACTCCTGCGGCCCCCGCCTGTGATACGAACCGGCCCAGTGCCGATGTGCCGCCCCCAAATCCGTAAGACCAGTCCAGTGCCGTTCCGCGGATCAACGCCGCGCCGACACAACGAGGTTGCCGTACCTATGCGCCACGCTGAAGGAGCTCGCGGTGAGTGCTGACATGAATACGCTCGCCTTTAATACCGAGTGTCACCTCTTCATTCCAGGGTGTGGCTTCGAGGCTCCCGGCCTGCACTCGTTCGTCTTCGACCCGCTCTTCTCGATCGGCAGCTTCAACTTCAACAAGCCGATGCTGCTGGCTCTGCTGAGCACGGTCGTCGTCGTGTGGTTCTTCTGGGCCGCATTCGGCCGGGCGAAGGTCGTGCCGGGCAAGCTCCAGATGATCGGCGAAGCGGGTTACGACTTCGTGCGCCGCGGGCTCGTTTACGACGCGCTCGGCAAGAAGGAGGGCGAGAAGTACGTCCCCTTCATGGTCGCGCTGTTCTTCTTCGTGTGGATCATGAACCTGTGGTCGATCATTCCGGTCGCCCAGTTCCCGGTGACGTCGGTCATCGCCTTCCCCGCGGGCCTGGCCATCGTGGTCTGGCTGCTGTGGGTGAGCCTCACCTTCAAGAAGCACGGGTTCGTCGGCGGCTGGAAGAACATCACCGGCTTCGACAAGTCGCTCGGCTGGGTTCTGCCGCTGATCGTCGTGCTGGAGTTCGTCTCGAACCTGATCATCCGGCCGTTCACGCACGCGGTCCGACTGTTCGCGAACATGTTCGCGGGCCACATGCTGATCGTGATGTTCACGATCGCCAGCTGGTACCTGCTGAACGGTGTCGGCGTCGTCTACGCCGGTGCCTCGTTCGTCATGACCATTCTGATGACCGCCTTCGAGCTGTTCATCCAGGCCGTCCAGGCGTACGTGTTCGTGCTGCTGGCCTGCAACTACGTCCAGGGCGCGCTCGCCGAGCACCACTGAGCACCCCGCCTCCCCGATAACCACCAGACGTCCGGTGGCCAACCCCCACCGGTCCGTGCAAGAGAAGGAAGTAACGGCATGTCCGCTGCTCTCGACATGGTCAACCTCGCCGCCACCGACACCGTGTCCGGCAACGTCGCCGCCATCGGCTACGGCCTCGCCGCGATCGGCCCCGGCGTCGGCGTCGGCATCATCTTCGGTAACGGCACCCAGGCCCTGGCCCGCCAGCCCGAGGCCGCCGGCCTGATCCGCACCAACCAGATCATGGGTTTCGCCTTCTGTGAGGCGCTCGCCCTCATCGGCATCGTCATGGGCTTCGTTTACAAGTAAACCGAGCGCATCGACGAACCCTTTAGACGGAAGGCATTGATGTGAACGCCCTGATCCTGGCGAGCGAGGTCGAGGTTCCCGAGAACCCGCTCGTGCCGCCGATCCCAGAGCTCATCATCGGCCTGATCGCCTTCTTCATCGTTTTCGGCTTCCTCGCCAAGAAGCTTCTTCCGAACATCAACAAGGTTCTGGACGAGCGCCGTGCGGCGATCGAAGGCGGCATGGAGAAGGCGGAGGCCGCGCAGGCCGAGGCTCAGCAGGTCCTCGAGGACTACCGGGCCCAGCTCGCCGACGCCCGCCACGAGGCCGCGCGTCTGCGCCAGGAGGCGCAGGAGCAGGGCGCCGCGCTCATCGCCGAGATGCGCGCGGAAGGCCAGCGGCAGCGTGAGGAGATCATCGCCGCCGGTCACGCCCAGATCGAGGCTGACCGGAAGCAGGCCGCGCAGACGCTGCGTCAGGACGTGGGCAAGCTCGCCACCGACCTGGCCGGCAAGCTCGTCGGTGAGTCCCTCGAGGACCACGCCCGGCAGAGCCGCACGATCGACCGCTTCCTCGACGAGCTCGAGACGAAGGCGGCGACCGACACGGCGAAGGCCGAGGCCGGCCGATGAATGGAGCGAGCCGCGAGGCACTGGCCTCCGCACGCGAGCGTCTCGACGCGCTGACGGACAACGCGACCGTCGACGCGGCGAAGCTCGCCGAGGAGCTGGCTGCCGTCACCGCGCTGCTCGACCGCGAGGTGTCGCTGCGTCGGGTCCTCACCGACCCGGCGCAGGCCGGCGAGGCCAAGGCCGAGCTGGCCGGGCGCCTGCTGGGCGGCCAGGTCGGCGGCGAGACCGTCGATCTGGTCTCCGGCATGGTCCGCTCCCGCTGGTCGCAGTCGCGCGACCTGGTGGACGGCATCGAGGAGCTGGCGTACAGCGCCGACCTCGTCGCCGCACAGCGGTCCGGTGCGCTCGACGACGTGGAGGACGAGCTGTTCCGGTTCGGCCGGATCGTCTCCTCCTCGCCCGAGCTGCGCTCCGCACTGGTCGACCGCCGGGCGGACAACGCGGCCAAGGCCGAGCTGATCCGCTCGCTGCTGGGCGGCCGCGCCAACGCGGTCACCGAGCGGCTGGTGGTCCGACTCGTCGCACAGCCGCGGGGCCGTAGCCTGGAGGCAGGGCTGGACTCCCTGTCCAGGCTCGCCGCGCACCGCCGGGACCGGCTGGTCGCGGTGGTCACCTCCGCGGTGCCGATCAGCGAGACGCAGAAGCAGCGCCTGGGCGCTGCGCTCACCTCGCTGTACGGCCGGCAGGTCCACCTGAACCTCGACGTGGACCCCGAGGTCCTCGGCGGCGTGCAGGTGCGCATCGGTGACGAGGTCATCAACGGGACCATCTCCGAGCGCCTGGAAGAGGCGTCCCGGCGGATGGCCGGCTGAGGCAGCCAACCAACTCAACAGCATGAGCAGCGGCCCGAGTTGGGCCGTAACGCAGGGAACAGCAACAGGGGGCGAACCCGCCCTCTGCCTGCGGCGGGGGAGCCCATGCCCCGCAACAAGACTTCGGGCCCAACAAGGAGAGCAGGGAACCCAGATGGCGGAGCTCACGATCCGGCCGGAGGAGATCCGGGACGCGCTGGAGAACTTTGTCCAGGCGTACAAGCCGGACGCGGCCTCGCGCGAGGAGGTCGGGACGGTCAGCGAGGCCGGTGACGGCATCGCGAAGGTCGAGGGACTTCCCTCGGCGATGGCGAACGAACTGCTGAAGTTCGAGGACGGCACCCTCGGCCTCGCGCTGAACCTCGAAGAGCGCGAGATCGGTGCGGTCGTCCTCGGTGAGTTCAGCGGTATCGAGGAGGGCCAGCCGGTGCAGCGCACCGGTGAGGTGCTCTCGGTCGCCGTGGGCGAGGGCTACCTCGGCCGCGTCGTCGACCCGCTGGGCAACCCGATCGACGGCCTCGGCGAGATCGAGTCCGAGGGCCGCCGCGCCCTGGAGCTGCAGGCTCCGGGCGTCATGGTCCGTAAGTCGGTGCACGAGCCGATGCAGACCGGCTACAAGGCCGTCGACTCGATGGTGCCGATCGGCCGCGGTCAGCGTCAGCTGATCATCGGCGACCGCCAGACCGGCAAGACCGCGCTGGCCGTCGACACCATCATCAACCAGCGCGACAACTGGCGCTCGGGCGACCCGAAGAAGCAGGTCCGCTGCATCTACGTCGCGGTCGGCCAGAAGGGCTCCACCATCGCGTCCGTGCGCGGCGCCCTGGAGGAGGCCGGCGCCCTGGAGTACACGACGATCGTCGCGGCTCCGGCGTCCGACCCGGCGGGCTTCAAGTACCTCGCGCCCTACACCGGCAGCGCCATCGGCCAGCACTGGATGTACCAGGGCAAGCACGTCCTGATCATCTTCGACGACCTGTCGAAGCAGGCCGACGCCTACCGCGCCGTCTCGCTGCTGCTGCGCCGTCCGCCGGGCCGTGAGGCCTACCCGGGCGACGTCTTCTACCTGCACTCGCGTCTGCTGGAGCGCTGCGCGAAGCTGTCGGACGACATGGGCGCCGGCTCGATGACCGGTCTGCCGATCGTCGAGACCAAGGCGAACGACGTGTCGGCGTTCATTCCGACCAACGTCATCTCCATCACCGACGGCCAGTGCTTCCTGGAGTCCGACCTGTTCAACGCGGGCCAGCGCCCGGCGCTGAACGTCGGTATCTCGGTCTCCCGAGTCGGTGGCTCCGCCCAGCACAAGGCCATGAAGCAGGTCTCCGGCCGACTGCGTGTGGACCTCGCCCAGTTCCGTGAGCTGGAGGCGTTCGCCGCCTTCGGTTCCGACCTGGACGCGGCCTCCAAGGCGCAGCTGGCCCGCGGTCAGCGCATGACCGAGCTGCTCAAGCAGGGCCAGTACCAGCCGATGCCCGTCGAGGAGCAGGTCGTCTCCATCTGGGCCGGTACCACCGGCAAGATGGACGACGTCCCGGTGGAGGACATCCGCCGCTTCGAGCGCGAGCTGCTGGACTGGATGGGCCGCGAGAAGAAGGAACTGCTCACCGGCATCGTCGAGGGCGGGAAGATGTCCGACGACACCATCCAGGCCCTGACCGACTCGGTCTCCACCTTCAAGCAGCAGTTCGAGACCTCGGACGGCAAGCTGCTCGGTGAGGACGCTCCGGGCGCCGGCAAGTGACGACGGAAGGGACCTGATCCATGGGAGCCAAGCTCCGGGTCTACAAGCGTCGCATCCGCTCCGTCACCGCGACCAAGAAGATCACCAAGGCGATGGAGATGATCGCCGCCTCGCGCATCGTCAAGGCGCAGCGCCAGGTGGCGGCATCGACGCCGTACGCGAGTGAACTGACCCGCGCGGTGACGGCGGTTGCGACCGGCTCGAACACCAACCACGCCCTGACGACCGAGGTGGAGAACCCGACCCGGGCCGCGATCCTGCTCATCACGAGCGACCGCGGCCTCGCGGGCGGCTACTCCTCCAACGCCATCAAGGCCGCCGAGCAGCTCACCGAGCGGCTCAAGGGCGAGGGCAAGGAGGTCGACGCCTACATCGTCGGCCGCAAGGGTGTGTCGTACTACGCCTTCCGCGAGCGCAAGGTCGTGGATTCGTGGACCGGCTTCACCGACAGCCCGACGTACGCGGACGCCAAGGCGGTCGCGGCGCCTCTCATCGAGGCCGTACAGCGGGACACGGCCGAGGGCGGCGTGGACGAGCTCCACATCGTCTTCACCGAGTTCGTGTCGATGATGACGCAGACGCCGGTCGACGACCGGCTGCTGCCGCTCAGCCTCGACGCTTCGGCGGACGAGGAAGAGCAGGCCAAGACCGAGCTGCTGCCGCTGTTCGACTTCGAGCCGTCGGCGGAGGACGTCCTGGACGCCCTGCTGCCGCGGTACGTCGAGTCGCGCATCTACAACGCGCTGCTGCAGGCCGCCGCCTCCAAGCACGCCGCCACCCGGCGTGCGATGAAGTCGGCGACCGACAACGCGGAAGAGCTCATCAAGTCGCTCTCGCGGCTTGCCAATGCGGCCCGACAGGCCGAAATCACCCAGGAAATCAGCGAGATCGTCGGTGGCGCCAGCGCCCTGGCCGACGCGACCGCGGGGAGTGACAAGTAATGACGACCACTGTTGAGACGGCCGCCGCCACGGGCCGCGTCGCCCGGGTCATCGGCCCGGTCGTCGACGTGGAGTTCCCCGTCGACGCGATGCCGGAGATCTACAATGCGCTGACCGTCGAGGTCGACGACCCGGCCGAGGCCGGTGTCCGCAAGACGCTGACCCTCGAGGTCGCCCAGCACCTGGGCGACGGCCTGGTCCGCGCGATCTCGATGCAGCCCACCGACGGTCTGGTCCGCCAGGCCGCGGTGACCGACAAGGGCGAGGGCATCACCGTCCCCGTCGGCGACGTCACCAAGGGCAAGGTGTTCAACACCCTCGGCGAGATCCTCAACAAGCCGGAGGCGGCTTCCGAGGTCACCGAGCGCTGGGCGATCCACCGCAAGGCCCCGAGCTTCGACCAGCTCGAGTCCAAGACCGAGATGTTCGAGACCGGCGTCAAGGTCATCGACCTGCTGACCCCGTACGTCAAGGGCGGCAAGATCGGTCTGTTCGGTGGTGCCGGTGTCGGCAAGACCGTGCTGATCCAGGAAATGATCTACCGCGTCGCCAACAACCACGACGGTGTGTCGGTGTTCGCGGGCGTCGGTGAGCGTACCCGTGAGGGCAACGACCTCATCGAGGAGATGACCGAGTCCGGCGTCATCGACAAGACCGCGCTGGTCTTCGGCCAGATGGACGAGCCCCCGGGCACCCGTCTGCGGGTCGCGCTGGCCGGTCTGACGATGGCGGAGTACTTCCGTGACGTCCAGAAGCAGGACGTCCTCTTCTTCATCGACAACATCTTCCGGTACACCCAGGCGGGTTCCGAGGTGTCCACCCTGCTGGGCCGCATGCCCTCCGCGGTGGGTTACCAGCCGAACCTGGCGGACGAGATGGGCCTCCTGCAGGAGCGCATCACCTCGACCCGTGGTCACTCGATCACCTCGATGCAGGCGATCTACGTCCCCGCGGACGACCTGACCGACCCGGCGCCGGCGACCACCTTCGCGCACCTGGACGCGACGACCGTTCTGTCGCGTCCGATCTCGGAGAAGGGCATCTACCCGGCGGTGGACCCGCTGGACTCGACGTCCCGCATCCTGGACCCGCGGTACATCACGCAGGAGCACTACGACTGCGCGATGCGCGTGAAGACGATCCTGCAGAAGTACAAGGACCTGCAGGACATCATCGCGATCCTCGGTATCGACGAACTGGGCGAGGAGGACAAGCTCACCGTCCACCGTGCCCGTCGTATCGAGCGCTTCCTGTCGCAGAACACCCACGTGGCGAAGCAGTTCACCGGTGTCGACGGCTCGGACGTGACGCTGGACGAGTCCATCACCGCGTTCAACGCCATCGCCGACGGTGACTACGACCACTTCCCCGAGCAGGCGTTCTTCATGTGCGGTGGCATTGAGGACCTCAAGGCCAACGCCAAGGAGCTGGGCGTCTCCTGACCCCGGCTTCCGGATCCGGGGGCGGCCGTGGCCGCCCCCGGGCCCGACGCCCACTAGTATTTGACCCGACATCTGCTGTACCCGGCAGGTGGAGACCCGAGGAGCCATCGTGGCTGAGCTGCACGTCGAGTTGGTCGCCGCGGACCGTCAGGTCTGGTCCGGCGAGGCCAGCCTGGTCGTCGCGCGCACCTCGTCGGGCGACATCGGCGTCATGCCCGGTCACCAGCCGCTGCTCGGCGTGCTGGAGTCCGGTCCGGTGACGATTCGTACGACCGGCGAAGGCGGGGACGGCACGGTCGTCGCCGCGGTGCACGGCGGCTTCATCTCGTTCGCCGACAACAAGCTTTCTCTGCTCGCGGAGATCGCCGAGCTGTCGGACGAGATCGATGTCCAGCGCGCGGAGCGGGCCTTGGAGCGGGCGAAGTCGGAGGCCGACGCGGCCGCCGAGCGCCGCGCCGATGTCCGGCTGCGTGCGGTGGCAGGCGTTCACTGAACCCTGTCACAGACGAGCTTTACCCTCAGCCGCGGGCTGCGCTGGAATCCTCCAGAGCGGTCCGCGGCTGAGCCGATGCAGGTGCGTTTCCCGAATACGAGGCGAGGAGGTCGGTGGAGATGGTCCTCGCTCTGTGTGTGAGCGCCGCGGTCGTCGTCCTGGTACTACTGGGGCTCTTCGTCTTCGGACTGCGGCGGCGGCTGATCCAGCGGTCCGGCGGCACGTTCGACTGCAGTCTGCGCTGGGACGTGCCCGCCGCGGCGGCCGTCACGGCGGCGGACGGCGAGCCCAGCGGCAAAGGCTGGATCTACGGTGTGGCCCGGTACAACGGCGACCGCATCGAGTGGTTCCGGGTCTTCTCCTATGCGCCACGTCCACGGCGCGTCCTGGAGCGGGCCTCCATCGAGGTACTGGAGCGGCGCAGCCCGGAGGGCGAGGAAGAGCTCGCCCTGCTCTCCGACTCCATCGTCCTCGCCTGCCGGCATCGCGGAACGCGCCTGGAGCTGGCGATGAGCGAGGACGCGCTCACGGGCTTCCTGGCGTGGCTGGAAGCGGCACCACCCGGACAGAGGGTCAACGTGGCCTGACGACTGTCCGGGTTTTGTGTTTTCCGGGGGGCTGCCGGGGGCCGGGGGTGTCGGGGGTGCCGTCCGGGACGGTCTAACGGTCTAAGGGCCCTCGCGGCGGGCCGCGCCGAGGCCCAGTTCCCGGGCGAGCACGGCGGCCTGTACCCGGCTGCGCAGCTCCAGCTTGTTCAGCAGCCGGCTGACGTGCGTCTTGACCGTGGCCTCCGCCATGTCCAGGCGCCCCGCGATGTCCGCGTTGGACAGCCCTTCCCCGAGACAGCCCAGTACCTCGCGCTCCCGGGGCGTGAGCACGTCGAGCGCCGCGGTGTCCGGCGCCGGGGCGGCCGGGCGCGGCGCGGCGAATTCGGCGATCAGCCGCCGGGTGACGGCGGGCGCGATGATCCCCTCCCCGGCCGCCACCGTACGGACCGCCGCCAGCAGCGTCGCCGCGTCGCTGGTCTTGAGCAGGAACCCGGCAGCGCCCGCGCGCAGCGCCCCGAAGACGTACTCGTCCAGGTCGAAGGTGGTCAGCACCAGTACGTCGGCCAGTCCCCGCCCGGTGATCTCCCGGGTGGCCGAGACGCCGTCGAGCCGGGGCATCTGTACGTCCATGAGCACCAGGTCGGGGCGGAGCGCGGCGGCCAGCCGTACCGCCTCCTCGCCGTCGGCCGCCTCGCCCGCCACCTCGATGTCGGGCGCCGAGCGCAGGATGAGGACCAGGCCCGCACGGACGGCCGACTGGTCCTCGGCCACCAGCACCCGGATCGGCTGGCCGGGGGTGTGGGTGCTGCGGGTGGGATCGGTGCGGTCGGTCATCGGGGGTGCTCCTTCTCGTCCGCGGGCAGTGTTGCCCGTACCCGCCACACGTCGCCGTCGGGCGCCGCGTCGAACGTGCCGTGCAGCAGGGCGGCCCGCTCGCCCATGCCGACCAGGCCGGAGCCGGAGCCGGGCGCGCGCGGGCCGGGGCGGCGGCCGTAGGGGCTGGTGACGGTGACGGCCAGGGCGGCGCCGTCGCGGGCGAGGCGGATCGTCACCTCACCCGGTACCGCGTGCTTGAGCGCGTTGGTCACGGACTCCTGGACGATGCGGTACGCGGCGAGCTCCACCGGCGCGGCGAGCGCCGGGCCGCCGGGCGGGCGGTCGTCCGTGAGCGTGAAGGTGAGCCCGCTGCCGGCGCCGTGGCCGCGGGCCCGCTCCAGGAGGGCGTCCAGGGCGTCGAGGCGGGGCGTGGCGGCGGAGGTCTCCTGGCCGCCGGCGCCACGCAGGAGGCCGATGAGGCGGCGCATCTCGGCCAGGCCCTGCACGCTGTTCTCGCGGATGACGCCGAGCGCTTCCCGGGTGGCGGCGGGCTCGTCGACGGCCTGCGCGGCGGTGGCGTGCAGGGCGATGGCGGAGAGGTGGTTCGCGACCATGTCGTGCAGCTCGCGGGCCATCCGGGCGCGTTCGGCGAGTACCGCCTCGCGGCGGTCCAGCTCGGCCAGCAGGGCGGTCTGCTCGGCGCGCAGCCGGGCGGCCCGGGCGGCCTCGCGGTGGTTGCGGATGATGACCGCGGTCCAGGCCGGGCCGATCGTGCCGACGCCCACGGCGACGCCGATGAGCAGCGCCTGCGGGTCGCGGAGCAGGGCGACGGGCAGCAGCGTGGCGAGGACGGTGGCCAGCACGCAGGCGCGCGGGACGCGGCGGGCCGTGGCCGGGGAGCCGTACATGACGGCCGCGTAGACCACGTCGGTGAACATCAGGACGGTGGCGATCACCGTGCCGGTGAGTACGTCCAGGGCGAGGGCCGGGACGGCGACGGCCAGCGCGGCACCGGGGGCGGTGCGGCGCAGCAGCTCGGCGCCGGCCATCGCGGCGAGGGCGAGCAGCGCGAGCCGCGCGGGCAGGCCGAACAGCGGCGGGCCGCCGTGCAGTCCGAGGAACCACAGCAGGACGCCGCCGAGCAGGCCGGACGCCGCGATGAGGACGTCGTCGCGGTGCGGGCGGGCGGGGGCGCTGAAGGGGCTCACCCGGCCATCCAACAACGCCGCCGCGCCCCGGACCTCCCCATCGGCGACGATCCGCCGCCGGCGCCGGGTACATCGAAGGATGCAGTACGGGATCGTCATGCGCGACGACGAAAGGCGCGTGCGCGGCGGCGAGGCTGGAGGGGAGCGAAGGGAGCGCGCCGTGATCGTGACGCTGGTCGTGCTGTGTGAGGTCGGATTCTGGGTGCTGCTGGCCGTGGGGCTGGCGCTGCGCTACCTGGCGCGGATGCCGCGCACCGGGGCCGCCGTCCTGCTGATGGAGCCGCTGCTGGAGCTGGTCCTGCTCGTCGTGACGGTGCTGGACCTGCGCAACGGTGCGCAGGCGGACTGGAAACACGGGCTGGCCGCGGTCTACATCGGCTTCACGGTCGGCTACGGCCACTACACGATCCGGTGGGCGGACGCGCATGTCGCGCACCGCTTCGGAGGCGGGCCGAAGCCGCCGGGCGCGGGCTACGGCCGGGCACGGGCGGTCCACGAGTGGAAGCTGTGGCTGCGGACGGTGGTGATGGGCGTGGTCGCGGCCGGGCTGCTGCAGGCCGCGATCTGGTACGTGGGCGACGGCGACACCGCGTCCCTGCGGTCCTGGCAGGCCACCGTGGCCCGCATCGTGGGCATCCACGGGCTGATCGCCCTCACGTACACGATCTGGCCCAAGAAGCCGAAGCGGGACGGTTCCGAGGCCGCCGCGGGGGAGCGGCCCCGAACCCTGACCAAGCCCTGATCAGCGCTCCCCGCCGGGCACCCACAGCACGTCGCCGAGCTCCTTGTTGGCGGTGCGCGCGAGGATGAACAGCAGGTCGGAGAGGCGGTTCAGGTAGGTGGCGGTGAGCGTGTTCATGGTCTCGCCGTGCACCTCCAGGGCCGCCCAGGTGGACCGCTCGGCGCGGCGCACCACCGTGCACGCCTGGTGCAGCAGCGCCGCGCCGGGCGTGCCGCCGGGCAGGATGAAGCTGCGCAGCTTCTCCAGCCGCTCCAGGAAGCGGTCGCAGTCCGCCTCCAGCTTGTCGATGTAGCTCTGCTCCACGCGCAGCGGCGGGAACTCCGGGTTCGCAACGACCGGCGTCGACAGGTCGGCACCCACGTCGAAGAGGTCGTTCTGGACGCGGACGAGGACCTTGACGACCTCCTCGGGGAGGTCGCCGAGGGCGATGGCGCTGCCGATGACGGCGTTCGCCTCGTTGGCGTCGGCGTAGGCCGCGATCCGCAGATCGGTCTTGGCGGTCCGGCTCATGTCGCCGAGGGCGGTGGTGCCCTGGTCGCCGGTACGGGTGTAGATGCGCGTCAGATTGACCATGGCGTCAGCGTAGTGACGCGCCCGCCCTGCGGAAGACACGTGTGCCGACCGTCACGGCGGGCAGCGCGCGTCAGTGAGACTTTGCATTGACCCTAATTTTTAAGGCGGTGCAAGGTGGGCCTTAGGATCCCTTCATGGCCGAGGGACTGAGGGCGCGCAAGAAGCGGCAGACCAGGCAGCAGCTGTCGGATGTGGCCACCGGGCTGTTCGTGGAGCGCGGTTTCGACGCGGTGACGATCGCCGAGATCGCCGAGGCCGCCGAGGTCTCCGTCAATACGGTCTACAACTACTTCCCGGCCAAGGAGGATCTCTTCCTCGACCGCGGCGAGGAGCTCGTGGACCGGCTCTCGCGGTGGGTGCGCGCCCGGGACGTGGGGGAGTCGGCCGCCGGCGCCGTCCTGCGCGAGCTGCGCGCCGAGGTGGAGGCGGTCTCGCCGCGGGTCGGACTGTTCGAGGGGTACGAGCAGTTCATGCGGGTCATCCATGGGGCGGCGTCGCTCAAGGCCCGGCTGTGGTACCTCCAGCAGGAACAGCTGGAGCACCTGGAGCGGACCCTGGGGGAGGAGAGCGGCACCGCGGACGACGACCCGATGCCGGCACTGATCGCGGGCCAGCTCAACTGGGTGCACGCCACGCTCATGGGCACCATCGGCCGCGAGATGGCCGCCGGGCGCAAGCCTGCCGAGGTCTCCCGCGAGGCGCTCGTGCTGCTGGACGAGATCGAGGAGCTGCTGAGCGAACGGGTCCTCAATTACGCCGTGCGTCCCATGAGCTGACGGCCGGGGGGTAGTCCGGTGTGATGTCCGTCATGTGAGACGTGACGCGCATCTCTATCCCTCCAAACGACGGCGAACGAGCGCTAACGTCGCTCGGAAGACATCGTGAAGTGCACAGGGTGTGAGGGGTCATTCAGTGGCAAAGAAGCTCGCCGTCATCGGGGCCGGACTCATGGGTTCCGGCATCGCGCAGGTCTCCGCCCAGGCGGGCTGGGACGTGACCCTCCGGGACGTCACCGACGGCGCGCTGGCCCGCGGCAAGGCCGGCATCGAGGCGTCGTACGAGAAGTTCGTCGCCAAGGGCAAGCTGGACGCGGCCGCCGCCGAGCAGGCGCTGGCCCGCATCACCACCAGCACCGACCTCGAAGCGGCGGCCGACGCCGACATCGTCGTCGAGGCCGTCTTCGAGAAGATCGAGGTCAAGCGGGAGATCTTCCAGACGCTGGACAAGCTGGTCCGGGACGAGGCGGTGCTGGCCTCCAACACCTCCGCCATCCCGATCACCAAGATCGCGGCGGCCACCGAACGCCCCGAGCGGGTCGTGGGCACGCACTTCTTCTCGCCGGTGCCGATGATGCAGCTGTGCGAGCTGGTGCGCGGTTACAAGACCAGCGACGAAACCCTCGCCACCGCGCGGGAGTTCGCCGAGTCGGTCGGCAAGACCTGCATCGTCGTCAATCGCGATGTGGCCGGTTTCGTCACCACCCGCCTGATCTCCGCGCTGGTCGTCGAGGCCGCCAAGCTGTACGAGTCGGGCGTGGCCACCGCCGAGGACATCGACACCGCCTGCAAGCTGGGCTTCGGTCACGCGATGGGCCCCCTGGCCACCGCCGACCTCACGGGCGTCGACATCCTCCTGCACGCCACCGAGAACATCTACACCGAATCGCAGGACGAGAAGTTCGCGCCGCCGGAGCTCATGCGCCGCATGGTGGACGCCGGAGATATCGGCCGCAAGAGCGGGCAGGGATTCTACGAGCACTGAGGAACCGGGCCGCGGCACACCCGTTCAGGCGTCACTCCTGGGAGTGATTTCGGTATCGGTTCGCTTACAGGCGGCAACTTCGTCGTGTGAGAGGCAGTCAGTTCTGTAGACGCAAAAACATTTCGCATCACCACGGGGAGCGCATATGCACATCAAGGGCGACCACGCCGAGCTGGTCGTCGGGGGCCGCCTCGACGTCCGCAGCGCGGCGGACGCCCGTACGGCCCTGCACACCGCCGTCGACTCCGGTTGCGGCGATCTCGTGCTGGACCTGACCGAGCTGGATTCCTGGGACGCCACCGGACTCGGCGTGATCATGGGAGCGCACCGCCGCGCGGGCCGGGTGAACCGCCGGCTCGTGCTGCGCGGGGTGCCGCCCCAGATGCAGCGCCTGCTGGTGGCCACACGGTTGCACCGCATTCTGGCCATTGAGGGCGGCCTCGAAGCGGAGTCGCTGCCGCGCGTCTGAGGCTCGCGTGACCTGCGAGTGGCCGCGCGGCCGCCGGTAACTGAGAGGCGTAAGCGGTACATACGGCTTGATCCTCACGAATCCGTGACGTAGCGGGCAGAGCAGGACCCCGGCGCATCGTAGATACTGTCCGCAGGCTTAATGTTCGGTTCTCGTCGCGCCCCGAGCGGCCGCGGCGGACACCGGGCCAGAAGCGGCGGCCGGGGCCACCCGCCCCGGCCCGGTCGGGGAGTGCGGACGGCCGGAAGAGCAGTCGGCACGCCACGCATCTGGGGGGCTTGAGTCCATGGATCCGCACAACGGCCGGCGGCCGGAGGAGCACAGCGCGCAGGACCACCCTGCCGACCCGCTGCCGTCCGGCGCCGGCAGTCCGCAGTTCGTGCCGCCGGACGGCCCGGCCCGTACCGCCCGGCTGGTCACCGGCGACTATCTGCTCACCGTCAATCCCGTCGACGGCAGCGAGATCGAGCCGACGCCGCCGGGCGAGGAGCCGGGCACGCCGCAGAAGCACTCGCCCAAGGAGCGCGCCGAGCGGGCCCGCGCGACGAGCGCCCCGCCGGTGCCGCCCGGCGGCCTCGGCCACCCCGTGGACCGGCTCCCGCTGCTGGAGCGCCAGGAGGAGACCGAGCGGCTGACCCGGCTGCTCACCCGCGGCCGCTCCGTACGCCTCACCGGCCCCTCCGGCGCGGGCCGCACCCGGCTGCTGGACGCGGTCGCCACCGGTTGCGCCGGCCTGGCGCCCGACGGCGTCGTCCGGCTCTCCGGGTACCGCCGCACGGCCACCGACCTGATGTACGACCTGTTCGCCGCCGTGTACCGGGCGCCGAGCTACCGCCCGGGCCGCCCCGAGCTGCTCGCCGCACTGGCCGGCGTCGGCGCCGTGGTGGTCGTGGACGACCTGGAGTTCGGCGGCGCGGCGCTGGAGGAGCTGCTGGGCGCCACGCCCGAGTGCGCGTTCCTGCTCTCGGCCACACCCGACGTGCCCGCGCCCTCGGCCGCCTCGCACATCGAAGAGGTCTTCGTCGCCGGCCTCGGCCGCGCCGCCTGCCAGGAGCTGCTGGAGCGCGCCGCGGGCCGGCCGCTGACCGACGAGGAGGCCGCCTGGGCGGGCGACCTGTGGTTCGAGTCCGAGGGGCTGCCGCTGCGCTTCCTGCAGGCCGGCGCGGTGCTGCGGCAGCGCGACCGGCGGAGCGCGGACGCGGCGGGGAACGCAACGGCGGGCGATGGCGCTGCGGGGGACAGCGCGGAGAGCGATGGCGCGGCGGGGGACAGCGCGGAGGGCGACGGCGTCCCGGACGGCGTTGAGTCCGAGGGTACGGACGGGACCGGTGACGCGGCCGGGGCGCAGCCGCCGCTGCCCGGCATCCCCCAGGCCGCTTCCTTCGCCGCGATGATCGCGGAGCGGCTCGCGCCGGCCGCGCAGGACGCGCTGCGGCTGGCCGTCGCCCTCGGCGGCGACCTCCCGCACCCCACCCACCTGCCCGCGCTCTTCAAGGATCCCCGCGCGGACGCCGCCCTGGGCGACCTGCTGGCCTGCGGGCTGATCAGCCCGGCCGGCACCCACTACCGCCTCGCGGCGACCGTACTGGACCAGCTCACCGCCGCCGGGTACGCGGAGGGCGCGGCCGGCCGCGCCCACGCGGCGGCCCAGCACTACTCCTGGTGGGCCGGGCACCACTCGGTCGCCCCCGAGCGGGCGGCCGCCGAAGCCGACGCGCTGCTCGCCGTGATGGCCCGGCTCACCGCGAGCCGGGAGTCCGGGCACGCCAGCGCCGCCGTACTGCTCGCCCGTACGGCCGCCCCCGCGTTCGCCGCAGCGCTGCAGTGGAACGCCTGGGAGCGCAGCCTCCGGCACGGCCAGGAGGCCGCCAGGATCGCCGGCGAGGTCGGCGAAGAGGCGTACTTCCACCACGAGTTGGGTGTCCTCGCGCTCTGCCTGGGCAACCTGGACAAGGCACGCGCCGAGCTGGAGGCGTCCATCGGGCTGCGCGGCGCGCTCGCCGACCGGCGCGGCGCCGTCGCGGGGCGGCGCGCCCTCGCGCTGGTCGCCGACCGCACCGGCGTCCCGGTGTCCCCGGAGATCACCGCGGCCGCCGTGGCGGCGGCCGGCGAGGAACTCCCGCACACGGGGACCGACGAGTCCGCCTCGCCGCCCGGCTCGCCGACCGCCGTCACCACGCCGGTGCCGCGCGTGGACGAGACCGCGGCGACCGTGGTGAGCCCCGCGGTGAAGGCCGCGGCGGGCCCGGCGGGCGCGAAGAAGAAGCGGGCAGCGGTGTTCACCGGCGCGCGCCGCAACATGGTCGCGGCCGGCGCGGGCGCGCTGCTGGCCGCCGTACTGGGCACGATCGTCACGCTCGGCGCCACCTCCGGCGGCGACGCCCCGGCGAACAAGGTGAAGTCCGGCCAGTCCGCCGAGGAGAGCAAGGACAGCGGCGGCCTGACCGCCGACGAGCCGAGCCACGGCGCGACCGGCGGCCCGGGCGCCTGGGACAGCAGTACGGGCGCGCGGACCGGTGCGCCCGCCACGTCCGGCAGCGCCCGCCCCGGCGACCCGGCCACCAGCGCGAAGCCCGGCAGCCCCGGCTCGACGCAGCCGAGCGACCGGCCGACGGACTCCACGGGCAAGCCGACGACGCCCTCCGGCAAGCCGACCGGCCCGACCGGGAAGCCGCCGACGAGCAAGCCCACGACGCCGACGGCCAAGCCCACCGAGCCGACGGAGGACCCGACCACGCCGACGGAGGAGCCGACCACGCCGGAGCCGACGTCCGGCACCTCGGAGTCCCCCTCGCAGTCCGAGAGCGGCCCGTCCGCGAGCAGCCCGATGAGCGGCGGACCGGGCAGCGGCTCCGCCTCCGGGACCGCGTCCGACTCGGCTGAGCCGACCGCCTGACCGGCCCGTACCGCCGTACATGTAGCAGCGGCCCGCCCGCGGAACCTCTCGCGGGCGGGCCGGCGCGTACGTACGAGGCGGCCGGGGGCCTTAGAACAGCCGCAGCTTGTCGTCCTCGATGCCGCGCAGCGCGTCGTAGTCCAGGACGACGCAGCCGATGCCGCGGTCGGTGGCCAGCACCCGGGCCTGCGGCTTGATCTCCTGGGCCGCGAACACGCCCTTCACCGGCGCCAGGTGCGGGTCACGGTTGAGGAGTTCGAGGTAGCGGGTGAGCTGCTCGACGCCGTCGATCTCGCCGCGCCGCTTGATCTCCACGGCGACCGTCGCACCGTCCGCGTCCCGGCACAGGATGTCCACCGGGCCGATCGCGGTGGGGTATTCACGCCGAATCAGGGAGTACCCCTCGCCGAGCGTGTCGATCCGGTCGGCGAGCAGCTCCTGGAGGTGCGCCTCCACGCCGTCCTTGATGAGACCCGGGTCCACGCCGAGCTCGTGGGAGGAGTCGTGCATGATCTCCTCCATCGTGATGATGAGCTTCTCGCCGCCCTTGTTCTCCACGGTCCACACGTCGCCGTCGCCGCCCTTGAGGGTGCACGGCGGGGACATCCAGTTGAGCGGTTTGTAGGCCCTGTCGTCAGCGTGGATGGAGACGCTGCCGTCTGCCTTGACCAGGATCAGACGGGGAGCGGAGGGCAGGTGGGCGGTGAGCCGGCCGGCGTAGTCCACGGAGCAACGGGCGATGACGAGACGCATGGTGCGCCACGCTACTCGACGCCGGGTGGTCCACGCGATTCGCCCAGGGGCGTACGCGGTGTACCCGTACGACGGCGCGAGCGCGCGCGGGGCGACGTTGCGGGGGAAACCACCGCAGCCCCGACGGGCTCGCGTGGCCGGTTGTGTGCGCAATCTCCTGGTGCGGGCAAGAAAGGCGGAATACCGTTGACGCGGGGGGTCGTGACGCGGACACGCTGCGTGGCGGTCCCTCGTACTGTCCCTGAGGCTCCGCCCCTTATGGAGCCGCGAGAGGAGAACCTCATGTCGCTCGACGTCTCACCGGCCCTCCTCGAACAGGCCGAGCGAGGCGAGGTCGACGAAGCCGCATTTGTCGACTGCGTCCGGACCTCTCTGCCCTATGCATGGGAGATGATCAGCTCGCTGGTGGCCCGGCTGAAGGTGGACGGCGGAGAGTTCGCCGACAACCTGACCCCGCCGCCCGACGAGCAGGCGCGCGGCCAACTGCTGCGAGCACTGGCGAGTGACGCGATACGCGGGTCGCTCGAACGCCACTTCGGCGTGCGACTGGCGTTCCAGAACTGTCACCGGGTCGCGGTCTTCCCGCTCGACCCGTCGGCGGACGACCGCCTGGCCCGTTTCACCTCCGTGCGTGGCCAGCTGCTGAACCAGTCACCCGAACTGCGCGACTGCTGATGGGAGTTGCCGCTGCCGCGTGCATGGGATGTGACGCCGGAGAGGCGTCAGCACGTGAGCGGCGGCATCCGCAACGGTCCGCCGGCGAGGCTCTCCGGCCTCGCCGGCAGGCGGACCGCCCATCGGGCACATGAAGGCTCTCTTCGGACCCCCCAGCCCCCGGGGTCCTCTCGCCCGGAGCATCGGCCCAGTGGTACTCAGGACGGCAGCGGTACTCAGGACAGCATCGGTACTCAGGACAGCATCGGCAGGACCTCTTTGCCCAGCCGGCGGATGTTCTCCTCCGTCACGGCGAGGTCGCCGGAACCCTCGACCAGCAGCGCGTGGCGCCTGATGCCGGTCCGCTCCGCCCTCGCGGCGAGCCGGTCCGCACAGTCCTCCGGCGTCCCGACCGGGTGCAGGCCGCAGAGCAGCTCGGTGTAGGCCAGCGGGTCCCGCATGGCGCGGCGCCGGCCGTCGACCGTGACATGGGCCGAGAGTCCCTGGCGCAGCCAGCCGGGCATCGACTTCAGCAGCGTCTCCCTGGCGTCCTGCCGGGAGTCGGCGATCTGCACCACGCCCGCCGAGATGTGCCCGGCCGCCGCGACCTCGTCCGGATCCCGCCCCGCGGCCAGCGCCGTACGCCGCCAGCAGGCGACCATCTCGGCCCTTTCCTCGTCCCCCGAGTGCATGCCCAGCAGCATCGGCAGGCCGCGCTCGGCCGCCAGCCGCACCGAGCGGGGAGAAGTGCAGGCCACGACCACCGGGGGGCCGTCCCGCCCGGCCGGCTCCTCGGCGGGTCGCGGCACCACCGCCACGTCCCGGAAGGCGAACCGCGCACCGGCCGCCCCGACGCGCGGCTCGCGCAGCCAGCGCAGCAGCAGGTCCAGCGACTCCGGGAACCCTTCCTCGTACGCCGCAAGGCCGCACCCGAAGACCTCCAGGTCGACCCACGGCCCGCCCCGCCCGACACCGAGCGTGAACCGCCCGCCGGACGTCAGATGCAGCAGCGCCGCCTGCTCACCGACCGCGACCGGGTGCGCGGTCGGCAGGACGCTCACGGCCGTGCCGACTCCGATGCGGTGCGTACGCCCCAGCAGCTGTGCTGCCAGGGTCAC
This sequence comes from Streptomyces sp. NPDC026301, assembly GCF_055567935.1. Lineage (NCBI taxonomy): Bacteria > Bacillati > Actinomycetota > Actinomycetes > Kitasatosporales > Streptomycetaceae > Streptomyces > Streptomyces sp. NPDC026301. Next base: position 317,447 of record NZ_JBVHPN010000009.1, read on the forward strand.
CGCCGACGGACAGATGCCGTACGGCACGAAATGGTGCTCGGCCACCCAGACCTCGTCGAGCCCGGCCTCCTCGGCCACCTCGGCGGACCGCATGGCCCGGTGCAGTGTCTCCCCCTCGCCCTGTCCCGGAAACTGGGCGGCCAGAATGAAAGCCCCAACGCGCATCGCTCTTCTGCCTCCTCGCAGCCGACGCGACATCCCCCTTACAGGCAACAACGGCTGACACGTGCCAAAGGCACGGCTCCCGACGGAGTTTCCTGATGATCGCAGCATTGCGACGGAGGGTCCGGGACCCCGGCCGGTCGTCGTAGGCTGGTGACAGCCCGTTACTCCCCCGAGAAGTCCCGAGGTGCCCAGTGTCCCCCCGTCGAAACCGTCCGCGCGGCGGTGAGAACCCCTCGGATCGCGTGGGTGTCGCGCGCTACGGCCTGGAGCGTACGGAGGAGTGGCGCGGCGAGGAGTGGTACGTACGGCAGATCGGCGGCGGCGCGGCGGCCAAGCACTACCGCTGCCCGGGCTGTGACCAGGAGATCCCGCCCGGCGTGCCGCACGTGGTCGCCTGGCCGCAGTACAGCGACGGCGACGACCGGCGGCACTGGCACAAGGCGTGCTGGAACGCGCGGGACCGCCGGAGCGCCCGGCTCCAGCGGTCCCGTAACGCGCCCAGATACTGACCCCGGACACGGCGCTTTCCGGACGTCCTGCGGTCTCCGGACGTCCGGCTGCTCGGACGTTCCGCTGCTCAGGCGTCCCGCTGCCTAGACGTCCCGCTGGTGCAGCGCGACGAAGGCGCCGCCGAGGACTACGGCCGTCAGCCCTGTCATGATCCACAGCGGTTCCCAGCCCGAGGGGCCGGTCGCGGCGACGGCGTTGCTGTACATCACGCCGAGCTGGCTGGGGATGGAGTACTCGAACAGGAACTGCCGCAGGTCCCGCAGGCTCTCCGCCATCATGAACAGCGCCAGCACCAGCGGCAGCAGCACCAGGCCGATCATGATGGTGATGGCGCCCGCCGAGTGCCGGAGCAGCGCGCCGACGGACAGCGCGAGCAGGCCGAGCATCGCGACGTAGAGGCTCACGCCGACCGTCGCCTTGAACCACTCCGAGCCGCTCGGCGTGGCGCCGCCCTGGCCGCTGAGCACGCCGGTCTCGAGCAGCGCGACCAGTGTCGTGGTGACGGCGGTGACCACGAAGGACAGCAGGAAGAAGACGATCGCCTTCGCGGCGAGCACCCGCGCCCGGCTGGGGCAGGCGGTCAGCGTCGTACGGATCATGCCGGTGCCGTACTCGGAGGAGACGCACAGCACGCCCAGCGTGATCACGCACATCAGGCCGAGCAGCATGCCGGGCATGCCCAGGCCGAGCGGTGACTCGCCGCCCAGGCTGGTGCCGGCGGCGGAGACGATGAGGGCGGCGCCGGCTCCGATGCCGAGCACGAGGACGATCATCACGCTGAGCGTCCACACGGTGGAGCGGACCGACTTGATCTTCGTCCACTCCGAGGCCAGCGCGTGCCCGAGGTGCGCCTGCCGCACGGGTATGGGCGAGACGTAACCGCCCCCGGAGAACTGCGGCTGCGGGGGAGCGGCGGCGTACGCGGGCTGCTGCCGGGGCTGAGCGACGGGCTGCTGCGGCGGCTGCGCGGGGGCCTGCTGCGGCTGCTGGGCCTGCGGCTGCGGCTGGGGCTGTGCCTGCGGTTGCGGCTGGGGCTGCGGCTGTGCGCCCGGCTGCGGCCCGGCGGCCCGCGGTCCGACGGCGTTCAGCATCATCGTGCCCTCGTCCTGGCGGGGCGGCTGCTGCGGCTGCGGCTGCTGCGGCTGCTGCGACTGGTCCGGGCTGGTCATCGGGCGTCCTCGCTGTGCTGCTGGGTCGGGTCGGCGGGGGCGGCGTGCTGCTGCGGCTGGGCCTGCGGTTGCTGGGGCGGCGCCGGGGGCGCTCCGTACGGGCCGGGCACCGGCGCGCCCTGCGGCTGCGCGCCGTACGGGCCGGGCTGTCCGGGCTGTCCGGGCTGTCCGGCGTACGGACCGGGCGCCCCGGCCTGCGCGCCGTACGCACCGGCGTACGGGTCACCCGCGTACCCCTGCGGCGGCAGCCCACCAGGCATCCCGCCAGGCACCCCACCGGGTACCCCGCCCGGTATGCCCCCGGGCACCCCACCGGGCATGACGCCCGGTACGGCCTGCGGGGGGACCGCCGAGCGGTAGTCCACCGCGCCCTGCGTCAGCTGCATGTACGCCTCTTCCAGGGACGCCTGGTGCGGCGACAGCTCCCAGAGCCGGACCCCGGCCTCGTGCGCCAGGTCGCTGATCCGCGGCAGCGCCAGCCCCGTGACGCGCAGCGCCCCGTCCGGCTCCGGTACGACCTGGCCGCCCGCCTCGCTCAGCGCGGAGGTCAGCTTCTCGCCCTGCGCGGGCTCGGTGTCGGGCGTGCGGACGCGCGCGAAGCCGGCCGAGTTGGCGGCGATGAAGTCCGTGACGTTCATGTCGGCCAGCAGCTGGCCGCGCCCGATCACGATCAGGTGCTCGGCCGTCAGCGCCATCTCGCTCATCAGGTGCGAGGAGACGAAGACCGTACGGCCCTCGGACGCGAGCTGCTTCATGAGGTTGCGGACCCACAGGATGCCCTCGGGGTCCAGGCCGTTGACGGGCTCGTCGAAGAGCAGCACCTGCGGGTCGCCGAGCATCGCGGCGGCGATGCCGAGCCGCTGTCCCATGCCCAGCGAGAAGCCCTTGGACCGCTTCCGCGCCACGTCCTGCAGGCCGACCAGGCCCAGTACCTCGTCCACCCGGCGGGCCGGGATCCCGGAGAGCTGCGCGAGCGACAGCAGGTGCTGGCGGGCGCTGCGGCCGCCGTGCACGGCCTTCGCGTCCAGCAGCGCGCCCACCTGGCGCGTCGCGTTCGGCAGTTTGCGGAAGGGGTGGCCGCCGATCGTCACGTGCCCCGAGGTCGGGTTGTCCAGGCCCAGGATCATGCGCATCGTCGTGGACTTCCCGGACCCGTTGGGCCCCAGGAAGCCGGTCACTGTCCCCGGCCGTACCTGGAACGACAGGTTGTGCACGGCCGTCTTGGCGCCGTAGCGCTTCGTCAGGCCGACTGCCTCGATCATTCTCCGCCCCTCGCGAGATGGTGTGGGGCACGGCATGCCGAAGTGACCTCATGCCCCCGTGAGGGTTAGGAGGCTATCGAGCCATTGACGGTTCCGCTCAATCCCCGCGTGTCGGTGACCGGCGAAGTCCCGCTTCGCCCCCGATGGGCGGCAGATCGTCGTACGTCCGGACCTCCGCGTCGTCGTCCACATAAGGGGCGAACTCCTGCTGCGGCAGCACCTGGCCCTCCGCGCGGAAGATCTGCCGCGCCTGCGACCGCACCGCGCCGTCCGCCGCGGCCCGCGCCACCCACCCCTTCGGATCGGGCCCGAGAATCCGCCGCAGGGCCGCCGAACCGGCCAGCAGCGCGGCGAGCAGCGCCGGCTGCGGCCCGGCAGGGCGCGGCCCGCCGTCCGGCCCCGCCAGTACGCCGTGCCGGCTGACGTACAGGTACGCGCCGCTCAGCCGCTCCCCGGACGGCAGCGTCATGGGGAACCGGTCGCCGGGCAGCAGGACACGGTGGTACTGCGCCTCCGTCGCGTCCACGACCTCCAGTTGCGCGGCGTCCAGCCACCCCGCCACGAGCGTCACTTCGGAGTGCGGGTCGGTGAACGGCGCGGCGGCCACGTAACCCGGCGTACCGATGTGCGCAGAGCTGCCCACCCCGATGCCGCGCAGCCGTACCGGGGCCATCGGGACGGCCGCGGGGACGCCGCGCCGGGTGAGCTTGTACGAGACCTGCGCGGGGCAGGCGTTGGAGCCGACGGCGAGGACGGGGTGGCGCTGCCCTGCGGGCAGCAGGCCGCGGGCCCGCAGCACGTCGTCGAGCGTGCGGTCCGGATCCGGGCCGAGCCGCCAGCCGCCGACCCGGTGCGGGCCGGGGACCGCGGTGAGCGGCAGCAGCGTCCCGCCGTCCAGCAGCGCGGGCGCCGTCACCGGCCGCCCCGGATACGCCAGCGGCTGCAGGGCCGGGACGGCGCCGAGCCCCGGCGCTCCCACGGGCAGCACTACGCGTCCCGCTTCTTCAGGAAGAGGTATCCGGCGATCAGCGCGGCGATGACCCACAGGGCCATGATGCCGAGGCCGCCCCACGGGCCGTAGGGGACGTCGTCGCCGGTGGGCACCACCTTCATGACCTTCTGGCCCGCCTGGTCGGGGAGGTACCGGCCCAGCTTCCGGGTGGCCGAGACGGCGCCGAGGATGTTGGAGATCAGGAAGAAGAACGGCATCAAGATGCCCAGCGAGAGCATCGGACTGCGCAGCACGGCGGCCACGCCCATGGAGAACAGCGCGATCAGCGTCATGTAGAGCGCGCCGCCGAACACCGCGCGCAGCACGCCCGGGGCGCCCAGCCCCACCCGGAGGTCGGCGCCCAGCATGGCCTGGCCCACGGAGAAGGTGACGAAGCTGGTCACCAGGCCCACGACGAACGCGAGCAGGGTGGCCACCGCGATCTTGCAGAAGAGGAAGGTGCCGCGCTGCGGCACGGCGGCCAGGGAGGTGCGGATCATGCCGGTGCTGTACTCGTTGGCGACCACCAGCACCCCGAAGACGATCATCGCGAGCTGGCCGAGGCCCATCCCGGCGAAGGCCGTGTTGGTGGCGTCGAAGGTGAGCCGCTCGCGGATCGGCATGGAGCCGAAGTCGTTCTTGACGAGCAGGCAGATCACCGCGCCCAGTACGACCGTGACGACCACGGCGATGCCGAGTGTCCACACCGTGGAGCGCACCGACCGGATCTTGGTCCATTCCGAGGTGAGGACCTGGGAGACCACCGCCATGGTCAGCGCCCCTTCTTCCGCTGCCAGTCGGCGCCCCAGCCGCCGCCCGGCTGCCCAGCGGACGGGCCCGGAGGCGGCCCCGCGTCCGGACCGGGCGCGGGGCCCCCGGGCTCCGCCGGATCCGGATGTGCCGGGTCCGAGTGCGCGTGGTACTCCACCGACTCCGCCGTGAGCTGCATGAACGCCTCCTCCAACGATGCCTGCTGCGGGCTGAGTTCGTGCAGGACGAGGCCGTGCCCGGCGGCCAGCTCGCCCAGCCGGTCGGCGCCGACCCCGTCGATCTCCAGCGCGCCGTCCGCCGCCGGTACGGCGGTGTGCCCGGCCGCCGCCAGCACGTCCCGCAGCCGCTCGTGCTCCGGGGAGCGCATCCGTACGTAGCTGCGCGAGTTGCGCCGGATGAACTCGGCCATGGAGGTGTCGGCGAGCAGCCGGCCCTGCCCGATGACGACGAGGTGGTCGGCGGTCAGCGCCATCTCGCTCATCAGGTGCGAGGAGACGAAGACCGTACGGCCCTGGGCGGCCAGCCGCTTCATGAGGTTGCGGATCCAGTGGATGCCCTCGGGGTCGAGCCCGTTGACCGGCTCGTCGAACATCAGGATCTGCGGGTCGCCGAGCAGCGCGGCGGCGATGCCGAGCCGCTGTCCCATGCCGAGCGAGAACCCCTTGGCGCGCTTCTTGGCGACGGCGGTCAGGCCCACGGTGTCCAGCGCCTGGTGGACGCGGGCGCGCGGGATGCCGTTGCTCTGCGCCAGGCAGAGGAGATGGTGGTACGCGCTGCGGCCGCCGTGCATGGCCTTGGCGTCCAGCAGGGCGCCGATGTACTTCAGCGGGTCGCGCAGCTGACGGTAGTGCCTGCCGTCGATGCGGACCGTGCCGGCGGTGGGGTTGTCCAGGTCGAGCATCATCCGCATGGTCGTGGACTTCCCCGCGCCATTGGGACCGAGGAAGCCGGTGATGATCCCGGGCCGGACGGTGAAGGTCAGCCCGTCCACGGCAAGCTTCTCGCCGTACCGCTTGGTCAGCCCCTCGATCTCGATCATGCAGCCACGCTAGGGGCGGCAGCGCTCCTCCGCCCCTTGAACACACCCATTCCAGCCTGTCCGGTGTTCGAGGACCTGCACCGCCAAAATCAAGCCCGTCCGGCGTTTGAGGACGAGCGGCCGCCAAGCCGCGATACGGACCCGCACGCACCACTGCCCCGCACCGCACAACGCGGCACGGGGCAGTCGGTCAGCGGCAGGGTCAGCGACCCTGCTGGGCAGGCACCCCGCGGGACGCCGAGTCCTCCTCGCCCGGCGTACCGGCGGCAGCCACCGCCGCACCGGTAAGCGTGGCAAGCATCTCCCGCACATTGGTGAGCTGGGCGTTGATGGAGTCGCGCCGGTTCGTCAGCGCAGCGAGCTCCCGCTCCGATTCCGAGCGGATACGGTCCGCCTTCGCGTTCGCGTCGGCCACGATGTCCTCGGCCTGGCGCTGCGCGGTCTCCACCGTCTGGCGGGCCCGGCGCTCCGCGTCCGTACGCAGCTTCTCGGCCTCCAGGCGGAGCTGCTCGGCGCGGTGCTCGATCTCCGCGAGCCGCTTCTCGGCCTTGGCCTGACGCGAGGCCAGGTCCCGCTCGGACTGCTCGCGGCGCTTGGCGAGGTTGGTCTCGAAGTCGGCCGCGGCCTGGGCGGCCTTCGCGCGGGTCTCCTCGAAGAGGGAGTCCGCCTCCTCGCGCTTGGACTGCGCGTCCTTCTGCGCGTCGGCCCGCAGCGTCTGCGCCTCGCCCTTGGCCTTCTCGACGATCCGGGCGCCCTCGTCCTCCGCCTTGGCCTTGCGCTCGGTGGCGAACGCCTCCGCGTCGTTACGGACCTGCTGGGCGGCCGACTCGGCCAGCTCACGGTGCTGCTCGGCGGCCCGGCGCGCTTCCTCGCGCAGGTCCTTGGCCTCCTCCTCGGCGAGACGGAGGATCTTCTCGACCCGGGCACCGAGGCCCGCGTAGGACGGCTCGGCGTCGTTTACCTGGGCCTGGGCGTTCTGCGTTTCGAGGTGCAGCTCCTCGATGCGCTTTTCCAGCGAGGTGATACGGGCCAGCGCGCTGTCGCGGTCGGCGACGAGCTTCGTAATGCGGTCGTCGACCTGACCGCGGTCGTACCCACGCCGCACGAGCTCGAAACCGAAGGGGGAGGAAGTGTCGCTCATGGGGTTCCTGTCGAAAGAGACCGGTGAGGTGATAAGGGGAATCCTAGGGGCCCGAGCGGCGTGTCATCGAGTCATTGACCGTTTGAAGTGGAGAATGAACCCTCATTTGAGTGGCTAAGCATCAGACTGCTTGCCACCCGAACGAGTTGCTCCCGCGCCCGCCGCGGCCTTGACGCCCCCCGAACCGGAACCCTGCCCCGAGCCGCCCTTTCCGCCGCCCGCACCGCCCGGCGTCTCGAACGACTCCAGCGCCTCCAGGACGTCCTGGACCCGCGAGATCTCGGTGTTGATGTCCTCCCGGCGGCGGACCAGCACCTCCAGCTCGCGCTTCCCGTCGTCCACGATCCGCTGGGCCTCCTGCTCGGCCTCGGTACGCAGCGCCTCCGCCTCCCGTACCGCCTTCGCCTTCTTCTGCTCGGCCTCCTTGATCAGCCCCTCGGCCTTCTTCACCGCCGCGATGCGGACCCTGCTCGCCTCGCTGCTCGCGTCCGAGAGCATCTCCTTGGCCTTCTCCTCGGCCTCCACCTGCTGCGCGGTGGCCTGCGCGATGAGCTTGTCGACCCGCTCGCCCGCCGTCTTCATCGCCTCGGCCGACTCCCGGCGGGCCCGGTCGTGCAGCTCCTCGACCTCGGCCTCGATGCGGGCCCGCAGCTCCTCGGCGCGCTCCCGGATCGCGGTCGCGTCCCCCCGCGCCTCGCTGAGCAGCGTGTCGGCGTCCGTACGGGACTTCTCCACCCGCGCGTTGCCGTCGGCGGTGGCCTCCGAGACGATCCGCTCGGCCTCCTTGCGGGCCGCGCCGACCATCGTGTCGGCCTGCTCCTCGGCCGCGGTGGCCGTCTTCAGCGCCTCCTCCTGCGCTCTGGCGATCAGCTGGTCGGCCTGCTCGGCGGCGTCCGCGCGGCGCTTGGCCGCGTCCTTGCGCGCCTCGTCGAGCGTACGGTCGGCCTCCTCCAGCGCCTCGTTGCGGAACCGCTCGGCCTCGGCCTCGGCGTCCGCCTTGACCTGGTCGGCCTCCGACCGCGTGCGCTGCGCGTGCTGCTGCGCCGAGGTGACCGTTTCGGCCGCCTCGCCGCGCATCCGGTCCGCGTCCGCCGTCGCCTCGGCGAGCATCCGGTCGGCCTGCTCGCGGGCGTCGGCCCGGGTGCGGTCCGCCTCCCGCTCCGCCGTCGCGGTGGTCTCCGCCGCCTCCGTACGCAGCCGTTCGGCCTCCGTACCGGCCTCGGAGATCAGGCTGTCGGCCTGCTCGGCGGCGTCCGCGCGGCGCTTGGCCGCGTCCTTGCGCGCCTCGTCCGCCGTCCGGTCGGCCTCCGCACGGGCGTTCTCCAGCGCCTCGGCGGCCTCCGCGCGCAGCCGTTCGGCCTGTGCCGTGGCGTCCGCGACGAGCCGCTCGGCGTGCTCGCGCGCCTCGGCCCGCAGCCGGTCGGCGGCCTCCTGGCCCTCGCGGATGCTGCGGTCGGCGTCCGCCTGGGCCGACGAGGTCAGCTCGGTGGCCTCGTTGACGATCCGTTCGGCCTCCGTGCGGGCCTCGGCGATCAGCCGGTCCGCCTGCTCGGCGGCGTCGGTCCGCATCCGGTTGGCGTCCTCGCGCGCCTCGGCGCGGGCCCGGGCGGCGTCCTGCTCGGCGGCGGCCAGCGCGTCCGAGGCGTTCGTCCGCAGCTGCTGCGCCTTCTCCGTGGCGTCCGCGACCAGCTTCTCGGCCTGCGCGGTGGCCTCCGTCAGCAGCTCGTCCGCCTGCTCGGCGGCCTCGCTGCGGCGCTTGTTGGCGTCCTTGCGCGCCTCGTCCAGCGTGCTGTCGGCCTCCGCGCGCAGCCGCTCGGCCTCGGCGCCCGCCTCGGCCACCGTACGGTCGGCCTCCTGCGTGGCCTCGGCCAGCAGCTCGTCGGCCTGCTCGGCGGCGTCCGCGCGGCGCTTGTCGGCGGCCTGCCGCGCCTCGTCCAGCGCGCCCTGCGCCTCCGTGCGCAGCCGCTCCGCCTCGGCGATCGCCTCCGCAACCGTGCGCTCCGCCAGCGACTTGGCGGCCTCGGCCTCGGTCTGCGCGTCCTGCCGGATGCGGCCGGCGTCCTGCGAGGCCCGCTCGCGCTCGTCGTACGCGTCGGAGCGGAGCCGGTCCGCCTCCTGCCGCGCGTCCTCCTTCGTACGCTCCGCCGCGTGCTCCGCGGCGGACCGCAGCCCGGCGATCTCCTCCTCGGCCTGCTCGTGCAGCCCGGCGACCGCGTCGCGTACCTGCTGCGCGGTCTGCTCGGCGGTGGCGACCAGCTCCTCGGCGCGCCGGTCCGCCTCCTCCACCAGCCGCTCGGCCTCGGTCTGCGCCTCCGCCACCCGGTTGCGGGCCGCGGCGAGCAGCTCCTCGCTCTGCTCGCGGGCCGCCGTGCGCTCCTGGTGGGCCTCCTCGCGGGCCTCGCCCAGCTGCTGCTCGGCCTCCCGGCGGCGGCGCGCGGCCTCCTCCTGCGCCGCGGCCAGCGCCTCGGCGGCCTCCGTGCCCGTACGCTCGGCCGCCGCTGCGGCCTCCGCGCGCACCCGGTCGGCGGTCTCCTGCGCCTCCGCCTTCAGCCGCTCGGCCTCGGTGGTGGCCTCCGTGCGCAGCCGCGTGGCGGCGGCCTCGGCCTCGGCCCGCGCCTCGGAGGCGTCCGAGGCGGCCTCGGCACGCAGCCGCTCGGCCTCCTCCTCGGCCTGCTGCTCCTTCTCCCGGCGCCGCTCGGCGGACTCCGCCTTCAGCCGGGCAGTCTCCTCCTGGGCCTCCTTGCGCAGCCGCTCGGCCTCCTCGCGGGCCTCGCGCAGCGCCGTCTCGGCCGCGGTGACCCGCTCCTCCGCCTCGCCGTGCAGCCGGTCCAGCTCCGCCTGGGCCAGCTCGCGCCGCTCGTCCGCGCTGCGCTCGGCCTCGGCCCGCAGCTCGGTGGCGGCCGCCTCGGCCTCGGCACGGGTCGCCGCCGCGGCCTCCTCGGCCGCGGCATGCAGGTCCTCGGCCTCGCCGCGGGCCTGCTCCAGTGCCTCCTGGGCCTGCGTGCGCAGCTGCGTGGCGCGCTCGGCGGCCTCGGCGCGCAGCCGCTCGCTGTCCGCCGTCGCGCCCGAACGGGTCTCCTCCGCGTCGGACTTCGCCTTGGCCAGCAGCTCCTCGGCGGTGGCCGCGGCCTCCTCGATCTGCTGCACGGCCTCGCGGCGGGCCTCGCCGCGGATCCGCTCGCCCTCGTCGACCGCCTCGGTCCGCAGCTGCTCGGCCTCGCCGCGCAGCCGGCGCGCCTCCTCCTGCAGTTCGACGGTCTTGGCGCGGTACTCCTTGGTGTCGTCCTTGGCGGCGCCCTTGAGCTGCTGGGCGGTCTCGTGCGCCTCCTCGCGCAGCCGGTCCGCCTCGGCCTCGGCCTCCTTGCGGATCCGCTCGGCCTCCTCGGCGGCGGCCCGGGTGGTGGCCTTGGCGTCCTCCGACGCCTTGCTCACCATCTCCTCGGCGGACCGCGCGGCCTTCGCCAGCTGCGCGGCGGAGTCCTCGGCGGCCTTCGCGCGGGCCGCCTCCTGGGCCTCCGCGACCAGCCGCTCGGCCTCGGCCTTGGCGTCCGCGCGCAGCTGCTCGGCCTCGGCCTTCAGCGCCTCGGCCTCCTTGGTGGCCTCGCCGACCAGCCGGGCGATCTCCTGCTTGGCCGTACGGGTGCGCTGCTCGTTCTCCGACTCGGTCGCCGACAGCCGCTTGGCGGCGCTCGCCTCGGCCTCCTCGACCAGCTTGTCGGCCCGGGCGCGCGCCTCGCGCAGCGCCGTGTCGGCCTCCTGCAGCCGCTCTTCGGCGGTGCGGGTCAGCTCGGCGCTGCGCCGGCGGGCCTCCTCGGACTCGCCGGCCGTGGACGTCCGCAGCTGCTCGGCCTGGTCGGTGGCCTCCTGGGCCTGCGTGGACGCGGCGTTCAGCAGCCGCTCGGCGTCCGTACGGGCGCGGCGCAGGATCGCGTCGGCCTCGGCGCGGGCCTGCTCGGCCTCGGCGCCCAGCCGCTCGCGGGCCTGCTCGGCCAGCCGCTGGGCCTCGGCGCGCGCCTGCGACAGCGCCTGCTCGGCCTCGGCTCTGGACTCGTCCATGAGCCGGCGGGCCTGGGACTCGGTACGGGAGCGCAGTTGCTCGGCCCAGGCGACGTTCTCGTTGACGTGGCTCTCGACGGTCTGGCGGCGCTCGTTCAGCTCCTCGTCCAGCCGCCGGCGGCGCTCCACCGCCTCGGTGTGCAGCTCCGCTTCGAGGCGGGACTGGCGCTCGGCCTGCTCCTGCAGCAGCCGCTGGGTCTGGGCCCGGGCCTCGCGCAGCTCGCGCTCGGCGTCCGTGCGCAGCTGGTCGGCCTGGATCTGGGCGTTGCGCAGCAGCTGTTCGGCCTGGGCGCTGACGTTGTCGTACGCCGGGCGCGTCATGAGGGTACGGCGTGCCTCGTGGAGCTTGGCACGCAGAACTTCGACCTGGTAGCCGAGGTCGTCGGCATGCTGGACGGCCTTGTCCCGCTCCGTCTTCAGCCGCTCCATCTCGGCTTCGAACTGCGAGAGGTGATCGTCAGCCTCGTAGCGGTCGTTGCCCCGCACTGCGCGGTCCCATCCGTCCCCTGGTCATGGTGGCGGCCGGCTCCGTCGTGCGTGGAGCTGACCCTTCCGAAGAAATGGTGTCAGATCATCGGCGGAGATTGGACCGAGCCCCGATCCGGACCCCGGCCGAAGCAGCACTCTACCGGCCGGGGAACGTGAAGGTCAGTGCTCTTGGGAGGCCGTGACCAGTTCGGTCAGCACACCGTGGCAGTCCTTGGGGTGCAGGAAGGTGATCCGGGACCCCATCGAACCGGTCCGCGGCTCGTCGTACAGCACCCGCACGCCCTTCCCGCGGATGTCAGCAGCATCACCGTCCACATCGGCGGTGCCGAAGGCGATGTGGTGCACCCCCTCACCGTTCTTCTCCAGCCACTTGCCCACGGCCGAATCCTGCCGGGTCGGCTCCAGCAGCTGAAGGTACGAAGCGCCGCCGTCCGACGTATCGTTGATCTTCAGCATGGCCTCCCGCACGCCCTGCTCTTCGTTGACCTCGGAGTGGAACACCTCGAAGCCGTACGTCGCCCGGTAGAACTCAACAGTCTTGTCGAGGTCGAAGCAGGCGATCCCGATGTGATCGATTCGCGTCAGCATGCTTCCAGTGCACCGCTCGCACGCATGATTACGCAACGTGCGCGCGATCACACCCGCGGCCCGGTGACCCGGCCGGTACCGCTCAGTACATTGAGGAAAACCCTCGTTAACTTCCCTGCACAGGAAGGCCGCGCTGATGTCCTCATCGAACGGCAGCACCACCTCCGTGATCGTCGCGGGGGCACGCACCCCCATGGGGCGCCTCCTGGGCTCCCTGAAGTCCTTCTCCGGCGCCGACCTGGGAGGCTTCGCCATCAAGGCGGCACTGGACCGGGCCGGCATCGGCGGCGACCAGGTGCAGTACGTGATCATGGGCCAGGTCCTGCAGGCCGGCGCGGGCCAGATCCCCGCCCGCCAGGCGGCCGTGAAGGCCGGCATCCCGATGAACGTCCCGGCCCTGACCGTCAACAAGGTCTGTCTCTCCGGCCTGGACGCCATCGCGCTGGCCGACCAGCTCATCCGCGCGGGCGAGTTCGACGTGATCGTGGCCGGCGGCCAGGAGTCCATGACCAACGCCCCGCACCTGCTCCCGAAGTCCCGCGGCGGCTACAAGTACGGCGCCGTGGAGATGCTGGACGCCATGGCGCACGACGGGCTCACCGACGCCTTCGAGAACGTCGCGATGGGCGAGTCCACCGAGAAGCACAACACCCGCCTCGGCATCCGGCGCCCCGAGCAGGACGAGATCGCGGCCCGCTCCCACCAGCGCGCCGCCGCCGCGCAGAAGAACGGCCTCTTCGAGGCGGAGATCACCCCCGTGGAGATCCCGCAGCGCAAGGGCGAGGCGGTCGTTTTCAGCCAGGACGAGGGCATCCGCGGCGAGACCACCGCCGAGTCGCTGGGCAAGCTGCGCCCCGCGTTCGCCAAGGACGGCACGATCACCGCCGGCACCTCCTCGCAGATCTCCGACGGCGCCGCCGCCGTGGTCGTGATGAGCAAGGCCAAGGCCGAGGAGCTGGGCCTGGAGTGGATCGCGGAGATCGGCGCGCACGGCAACGTCGCGGGCCCGGACAACTCCCTCCAGTCCCAGCCCAGCAACGCGATTACGCATGCGCTGGGCAAGGAAGGGCTGGGCGTCGAGGACCTTGATCTGATCGAGATCAACGAGGCCTTCGCGGCGGTCGCGGTCCAGTCCATGAAGGACCTCGGCGTGTCCCCGGAAAAGGTGAACGTCAACGGCGGCGCGATTGCGCTGGGCCACCCGATCGGCATGTCCGGTGCGCGGATCGTGCTGCACCTCGCGCTGGAGCTGAAGCGCCGCGGGGGCGGCGTGGGCGCGGCGGCGCTGTGCGGCGGTGGCGGTCAGGGTGACGCCCTGATCGTCCGCGTACCCGGCAAGTAACCCGGAAGGGTGCCCGCACATCAACGGCGGGCACCCGTACCGACGCACCTTCACAGGGACCGAGAACGGAGCACCGACCCATGGCAGACGTCCCCACCCTGGTCGAACAGGCCCGAGAGGGCCGCCCGCGCGCCGTGGCCCGGCTGATCTCTCTCGTCGAGGGCGCCTCCCCGCAACTGCGCGAGGTGATGGCTGCGCTCGCACCCCTGACCGGCGGAGCGTACGTCGTAGGCCTCACCGGTTCCCCCGGCGTAGGCAAGTCGACGTCCACGTCCGCCTTGGTCACGGCTTACCGCAAGGCAGGCAAGCGGGTCGGCGTGCTGGCCGTCGACCCGTCTTCCCCCTTCTCCGGCGGCGCCCTGCTCGGCGACCGGGTACGGATGAGCGAGCACGCCTCCGACCCCGGCGTCTACATCCGCTCCATGGCCACCCGCGGCCACCTCGGCGGCCTCGCCTGGGCGGCGCCGCAGGCCATCCGCGTACTGGACGCGGCCGGCTGCGACGTGATCCTGGTCGAGACAGTCGGCGTGGGCCAGTCCGAGGTGGAGATCGCCTCCCAGGCCGACACCAGTGTGGTCCTGCTGGCCCCCGGCATGGGCGACGGCATCCAGGCCGCCAAGGCGGGCATCCTGGAGATCGGCGACGTCTACGTCGTCAACAAGGCCGACCGGGACGGCGCGGACGCCACGGCGCGCGAGCTGAACCACATGCTGGGCCTGGGGGAGTCCCGCGCGCCCGGCGACTGGCGCCCGCCCATCGTGAAGACCGTCGCGGCCCGCGGCGAGGGCGTCGACGAGGTCGTCGAGGCGCTGGAGAAGCACCGCGCCTGGATGGACGAGCACGGCGTACTCGCCGAGCGCCGGGCGTCCCGCGCGGCCCGCGAGGTCGAGACGATCGCCGTCACGACCCTCCGCGAACGCATCGGCGATCTGCACGGCGACCGCCGCCTGGGCGCCCTGGCCGACCGCATCGTGGCCGGCACGCTCGACCCGTACACCGCCGCCGACGAGCTGGTGGCGGGCCTGACGGAACAGGGCTGACGGCACAGTCCTGACGGCACAGGACCGGCGGCACAGGACCGACGGCAGAAGGCCGGCCGGCTCCTCGGGGGGCGAGGAGCCGGCCGGCCCGGCAGGCGGCGGGGGGCGCCGCCGTCATGGGGTGGTTCAGTCGTCGTCGCCGTCGTCGTCCGACGGCGCGTTGCTCACCGCGCCGCTGCCCGGGTCGACGTTCACGTGGTGCTCGGCGCCGTCCTTGGTGACCGTCTCGGCCTCCCAGACCAGCTTCTTGGCGTTGTCGGGGCCGTCCAGCTCGACCGAGACGACCGTGCCGTGCGCGGCCGCCCGCTGCGCCGCCTCGGCGATGTCCACGGACGCGCTGTTCAGTGCCGCGTCCACCTTCTGCTTGCCGAAGTCGCCGTCGCCGTCCCGGTCGACGTGCTGGTGCCGCACCTCGGCCTTGTCGGCGCCGATGGTGAGGTCGTGCCACTTGCCGTCCTTGCCCAGCACGCTGACCTCCCAGGCGGTGCCGGACGCGTCGTCGTCCAGGTCGACCTCGGTGACCGCACCCGGCACGGCCTTCAGCGCCGCGGCCGCCGCCTGCTGCGCGGTGACCGTCGCCGCCCGCGCCTCCCGCGCGTCGTCGCCGTCCCCGTCCTGCCCCTGTCCGTCGTCGTACCGCGCCACGCCGCCGGCCTGCTGACCCTGCGCCGCGCTCGGCGCCGAGCCGGTCGTCCCGTCCTCGCTGCCGATGGCGACGGCGGTCGCGGTACCGCCGGCGATCAGAGCGGCCGCGGCGACGGTGGCGATGACGACATTGCGCTTCATGGTGATGACTCCCAGCGATAGGTGGCATTCAGGCAGGATCACCCGGGGGCCGGGGGTCTCCCGGAGGGGGCCGGGGATGGCCCCCAGGTGATGCCCTCACACTGCCGACCCGTTCCTGAAGCCACCCTGAAGGAGCCTGAAGCCGTCTTCAGGAAGCGACCCTGAAGCGGCCTTCAGCAAGCCGGTGGCACCCTTGTCGCATGCGCCTGTTGATCGTGGAGGACGAGAAGCGGCTGGCCCGTTCCCTCGCCGCCGGCCTGACCGCCGAGGGATACGCCGTGGACGTCGTGCACGACGGCCTGGAGGGCCTGCACATGGCGGGCGAGGGCGCGTACGACCTCCTCGTCCTGGACATCATGCTGCCCGGCATGAACGGCTACCGCGTCTGCGGCGCCCTGCGCGCCGCCGGCAACGACGTGCCCATCCTCATGCTCACCGCCAAGGACGGCGAGTACGACGAGGCCGAGGGCCTGGACACCGGCGCCGACGACTACCTCACCAAGCCCTTCAGCTACGTCGTGCTGGTCGCCCGCGTGAAGGCGCTGCTGCGCCGCCGCGGCCGCACCGCGCTGCCCGTACTGACCGTCGGCGCCCTCACCGTCGACCAGGGCGCCCGCACCGTGCGCCGCGCGGACGCCGACGTGCCGCTGACCACCAAGGAGTTCGCCGTACTGGAACAGCTCGCGCTGCGCGCCGGCGAGGTGGTCGCCAAGTCCGAAATCCTCGAACACGTCTGGGACTTCGCCTACGACGGCGACCCGAACATCGTCGAGGTCTACGTCAGCGCCCTGCGCCGCAAGCTCGGCGCGGCCACGATCCAGACCGTGCGCGGCGCGGGCTACCGGATGGTGCCCGGTGTTTAGGGCCATGGGATCGGTACGGGCCAGAGCGGCCGCGGGCGCCACGGTCGTGGTCGCCCTCGCCCTCATCGGGGTCGGGATAGCCGTCCTGCTGGTGCTGCGGGACAACCTGGCCGCGCAGGCCGATCTGCACGCCGAGGTCACCGCTCGCGAGGTGGCCTCCCAGATCGCCACCGGCACCCGCTACCGGGACCTCGACCTGCCGGACGCCGACGACCATCCCGTGCTCGTCGACGACGAGGACGGCCGCGTGCTGGCGGCCGGTGAGGACCTGCAGGCCGTCGACGGCGCGAAGGTCTCCTTGGGGACGCAGGGCAACGGCCGCCACGGTGACGACGACGGCGACGCCCCCCGCCCCGGGGAGGTGGACGACGATGTCGAGCACTCCGACGGCACGGCCGTCGTGGACGGCGAGCGCGCCGACTACCGCTGGGCCGAAGTGGACGCCACCGACACCCACGACCGTACGGTGACCGTCATGGCCGGCACCTCGCGCGCCGCCGAGGAGGAGACCATCGGCTCGGTGCGGAACGCCATGCTCATCGGCCTGCCGCTGCTGCTCCTGGTCGTCGCGGGCGTCACCTGGCTGGTCACCCGCCGCGCGCTGCGCCCCGTCGAGGGCATCCGCACCGAGATGGCCGCGATCACCGCCAGTACGGACCTGTCCCGGCGGGTGCCGGAGCCCGCGTCCCGCGACGAGATCGCCCGGCTGGCCCGCACCACCAACGAGACGCTGACCGCCCTGGAGGCGTCCGTCGAGCGCCAGCGCGCCTTCATCGCGGACGCCTCGCACGAGCTGCGCAGCCCCATCGCCAGCCTGCGCACCCAGCTGGAGGTCGCTCAGGCGCACCCCGAGCTGCTGGACCTGCCGGGCGCGGTGGAGGACACCGTACGGCTCCAGCACCTGGCCGCCGACCTGCTGCTGCTGGCCCGCCTGGACGCGGGGGAGCGGCCCAAGGACACCCGGATCGACCTGGGCGCGCTGGCCCGCGAGGAGCTGTCGCAGCGGGTCGCCGACCGGCTGCCGGTGCGCGCGGGGGAGCTGCCGAGCGTGGAGGTCACCGGCTCGCGCGGCCAGCTGAGCCGGATCCTGGGCAATCTCGTCGACAACGCCCAGCGGCACGCCCGTTCGCAGGTCGCGGTGGACGTGCGCCGGGACGGCCGGTGGGCGGTGCTGCGGGTGGACGACGACGGGCCCGGCGTGGCGGCGGCCGACCGGGAGCGGATCTTCGAGCGGTTCGTCCGGCTGGACGACGCGCGCAGCCGGGACGACGGCGGCGCGGGCCTCGGCCTCGCCATCGCCCGGGACATCGCCGAACGGCACGGCGGCACGCTCGCGGTGCGCGACGGCGCGGCCTTCGAACTGCGGCTGCCGGTCGCGCCGGACGGGCAGCACTGAGCACCCCCTCATCGGGGCAGAGATCGGCCGAGCGGCGCCGCGCGGGTGCGACGGTGTTCCCCCACCCGCGTCCCGCACGGCGCCCGGCCGGTTCAGTACGTAAGCCCGTACGGGGATCAGTACTTGCCGCGGTGCCCCCGCAGGTGATCCGCCACCGGCGTCAGCGAGGCGCGCAGCGCGGCCAGGTCGTCCGCCGAGAACAGGTCGATGAAGTGCTTGCGCACGGAGGCCACGTGGTGCGGCGCGACCCGGCGCATGGTGTCCCAGCCGTCGTCGGTGAGCACCGCGTACAGCCCGCGCCGGTCGGACTCGCAGCTCTCGCGGCGCACCAGCCCGGCGTTCTCCATGCGGGTGATCTGGTGCGAGAGCCGGCTCTTGGACTGCAGGGTGGAGGCCGCGAGGTCGCTCATGCGCATCCTGCGGTCCTCCGCCTCGGAGAGGTTCACCAGGATCTCGTAGTCGTTGTAGGTCAGCCCGAACGGCTGGAGATCCCGCTCCAGCTGGTGCGTCAGCAGCCTGCTGACGTCGAGATGGGTGCGCCAGGCACGCTGCTCCTGGTCGGTCAGCCAGGGGGTGTCACTGTCGGTCGTCATGAATGAATTCTACCCGTGAAAGTTGAATGGTAAATTAGTCATGCCCCGTGATCGTGGCCTCACCGGGCCGTTCCCGCCGGGGGTCATTCCGGCGGCAGGGCTCAGACGTTCGAGGTCACCCTCCGCAGACTACCGCTCACAGGCCGAAGCGGCGCTGGAGCCCCCCGAGTGATCCCGGCAGCTGTGGCATTTGTGAGCCACCGGCGTGGCCGGCGGACCCGCCCGGCACCCCCGGTTCCGCCGGCACCGTCCCCGTCGGCGCCTCCGGCATCAGCTGCTCGGTCGACTGCAGCAGCACCGTGCCCGCGCCGACGAACTCGAATTGGTGCTCCTCGCCGGAGACCCCGCCGATCCCGGTGTGCGCCCGCAGGCCCCCGAGGAAGCCGCGCAGATACTGATGATCGTAGTGATGGCACGGCGAGGGGCAGTCCGCCCAGCCCACCAGCGCCTGCGGATCGACCCGGATCGGCGGCTCGGCGAAGACCACCGGGCCGTTGGAGGCCGCGACGAATTTCCCGGTGCCGATGAGCGTCGAAAAGCCCGGCACGATCGACTGCTTCAGCGACAGGGATGGCTGAAAAGCGAGCAGGTTTCCCGACCGGATCGTGAGGTTGCCCTCTTCCAGGTCATAGGAATTCACATCGAACGCCCGGTCCGCCAGCAGCATTTTTCCCCGGCCCTGCGCGACCACCCAGTCCGCGGCGTGCAGCGGCGAATGGAAACTGCTCGCGATCAACCGGTCCAGCGCGCCGTGCCCGATTCCCTGGAAATCGATCTGCCCGAAATAGGCGATCATCTTTCCCTTCTGCAGGAACCACTGCCCGTCCAGCTCCACGCTGAAGGCGTACGGATTGACGTTGTCGGCCGCGGGCAGCGAATGCACATCGTGAATGACGGGACCGGTCACAGCTTTTCCTCCGAGGCCTGTACGTAGACGGTGCCCTGGCCCGACAGTTCCAGCTGGAACGCCTCGCCCGAGCCGCGGCCGACCATCTCCCGCCAGCCCAGGGCCGTGGAGAGCTTGTTGCGGACATCGCCGCGGTGGGCGACGTACGCCTGCGGGTCGACATGGACCGGGCGGTCCGGGCGGATCGGCAGTTCGATGACGCCGCCGTGTGCCATCACGGCGGCCGAGCCGCGGCCTTCGAGGGTCGTGGTGAACAGGCCCTGGCCGGTCACCTGGCCGCGCACCATGCCCATCACGCCGCCCTGCGAGCCCATGAACATCGTGCCCTGGCGGAGCGTCCCGTCGAATGCCAGCAGCCGGTCGGCCTCGACGTAGAGGGTGTCGCCGGTGAGGTCGACGACGTGGACGTGGTGGCCGCCGTGGCCGAACATCACCGAGCCACTGCCCTCGACGGTCATCAGCGGTGTCGCCTCGTTCGCGATCCGCCGGCCGATCATGGAGCCGATGCCGCCCTGGCCACCCTGGATGTTGGGCGTGAAGGACACCTCGCCCTGGTACGCGAGCATCGCGCCGCGCTGGCTGAACAGCCGCTGCCCGGGCGCGACCTCGGCCCGCACCATGCGCGAGTTGAGGACCGTGAACGGCATCAGACCTCACCGCCGACGGTGTTGCGCTCGCTGGGCTGTACGTACACCAGGCCCTCGCCCTCGAAGCGGATCTGGAAGGCCTCGCCCGAGCCCTCCCCGATGAACGTGCGGAAGTTCACACCGGACTGGAAGTGCTGCCGCAGGTCTCCGGTGTGCGCGACGTACGCGCCCGGGTCGACCTGGAGCGGGGCCTCGCGGGTCACCCGCAGCACGACGGCGGGCCCGTCGGAGGTGAGCGCGGCCTGGCCCGTGCCCTCCACGGTCGTGGTGAACAGCCCGTTGCCCTGCGAGGCGCCGCGCAGCCCCGTGAAGGTCGTGCCCGTACGCAGTGCGGCGTCCGTGCACAGCAGGTTGCTGGCCTCGACGTACAGCTTCTCGCCGTGCAGGTTCACCAGGCTGATCTCGCTCGCGCGGTCCGCGAAGTAGCAGGTCCCCTCGCCCTTCACCTCCATCACTTCCATCTGTTCCCCGGTCAGCCGCCGGGTCACCATGCCGCGCAGGCCCTCGCCCCCGCCGCTCATCTTCTTGAACGCCATCCGGCCGTCGTACGCGACCATCGCACCGTTCTTCGCCTTCACGGCATCGCCGGTCATGTCGACGGCGAGCACCTTGCTCCCCTGGAGCCGAAACTGAGCCACGGCACCAGACCGTAGTCCGCGGCGGCGCCGGAGGGCAGAGGACCGGGTGCGGACCGGCCGGGCGGCGGGGGTCGGGGGCGGGCCCGGCGACAGGGGGCCGCGGCGCGGCTGTCACAATGGAGCGGTGCTTGTGAATGTAAGCACAAGCTAAAGGCTGTACCGACCCCACCCGAACGAGGTTCCCGTGGACATCAAGACCGCATCCGCCCTGCGCCGGCTCCGCCTGGTCTCGGCCCCCGAGGCCGTCTCCTTCCTGCTGCTGCTGATCTGCTCGGTCCTGAAGCGGACGACGGACTTCAACGCGGTGCCGGTGATGGGCGCCGTCCACGGCGTCCTGTTCATCCTGTACGTGATCTTCTGGCTGGACGCCTGGAACCGTACGAAGTGGTCGTTCGGCAGGGCCGCGCTCTACTTCGTCCTCTCCGTCCTGCCCACCGGCGGCTTCTTCGCCGAGCGGAAGCTGAAGCACGAGGCCGAGGCGGTCGTGATCGCCGCCCGCGCGCGCAAGGAGAAGGAAGGCGTGGTCAGCGCATGATCGTCGCATTCTCGGTGAGCCCGCTCGGCGTCGGCGAGGACGTGGGGGAGTACGTGGCCGACGCGGTGCGGGTCGTCCGCGAGTCCGGGCTGCCGAACCGTACGGACGCCATGTTCACCTCCATCGAGGGCGAGTGGGACGAGGTCATGGACGTCGTCAAGCGCGCCGTCGCCGCGGTCGAGGCACGCGCGGGCCGGGTCTCGCTCGTCCTCAAGGCCGACATCCGGCAGGGCGTCACCGACGGGCTGACCTCGAAGGTGGACACGGTCGAGCGGTATCTCGCGGAGGGCCGCGACTGACCGGAACGGGCGGGGCGCCGGCCCCACCCGCGCCCGTTCTCTGAGACGGGGCTGACCACCATATGGGCGACCGGTAGGGTCGGAGATGTGCCGAAGCCGCTCAGTCTTCCCTTCGATCCCATCGCCCGCGCCGATGAGCTGTGGCAGCGCCGGTGGGGGGCCGTCCCGTCGATGGCGGCGATCACCTCGATCATGCGGGCCCAGCAGATCCTGCTCGGCGAGGTGGACGCCGTGGTCAAGCCGTACGGCCTCACCTTCGCGCGCTACGAAGCCCTGGTGCTGCTGACCTTCTCGCAGGCCGGCGAGTTGCCGATGTCCAAGATCGGCGAACGCCTGATGGTGCATCCCACCTCGGTCACCAACACCGTCGACCGGCTGGTGAAGTCCGGCCTGGTCGCCAAGCGCCCGAACCCGAACGACGGGCGCGGCACGCTCGCGTCCATCACGGACAAGGGGCGCGAGGTGTGCGACGAGGCGACGCGGGACCTGATGGCGATGGACTTCGGGCTCGGCGCGTACGACGCGGAGGAGTGCCAGGAGATCTTCGCGCTGCTGCGCCCGCTGCGGGTGGCGGCGGCGGACTTCGCGGACGAGTGAGCAGGCGCGTGAGCAGGCGTGTAAGTCGGGCGTGAATAAGGGGCTGTTAAGCCCTGCTCCGGGCGTGGGGGCGGCGAAGATCGCCCCCGCTCGTGCGGTTACGCTCGAAGGCATGAAACGAAGCGTGCTGACCCGCTACCGGACGATGGCGTACGTGACGGGCGTGCTGCTGGTCCTGCTGACCCTCGGCGTGATCGCCAAGTACCTGCTGCACATCGACGGTGCGAGCGGCTTCACCAGCGTCGTCGGCATCGCCCACGGCTGGCTGTACGTGGTGTACCTGGTCTTCGCCTTCGACATGGGCTCCAAGGCCAAGATGCCGTTCGGGAAGCTGGTGTGGGTGCTGCTGGCCGGCACGATCCCCACCGCCGCCTTTTTCGTCGAGCGCAAGGTCTCGCGCGAGCTGGAGCCGCTGATCACGGGCGACGCGGCCGCGCAGACCGCCAAGGTCTGACCCCCGCATGAGCGAGCCGTACGCCGACCGCCGCGACCACCCGCTGGTCGCGGCCGCGCGGCGGCTCGCCGACGAGACCCTCGCCCCGGCCGCCGAGCGTGCCGACCGCGAGGGCGTGGACCCCGCCACGCTGGCCGCGGTCAAGGCGTCCGGCGTGCTCGGCGCCGCAGGGCCGGTGGCGTACGGCGGTTCCGCCGCACCCGCCGCCGTCGTCCGCGAGATCGTCGAGCTCCTCGCCGGGGCCTGCTGCGCCACCTTCTTCGTCCAGGCGCAGCACCACACGCCCGTCGCGACGCTCGCCGCCGCCCCCGAGGGCACGCCCGTACGCGAGCAGCTGCTGCGCCCGCTGTGCGACGGGACGCTGCTGGCCGGCGTCGCCTTCTCCCATCTGCGGGCCTTCCCGAAGCTGCCGGTGCGCGTCACGCGGGAGCACGCGGGCTGGCGCTTCGACGGCCGGGTGCCCTGGTACACCGGCTGGGGGCTGAACGACGTCCTGCTGCTCGGCGGGGCGACCGAGGGCGGCGAAGTGGTCTTCGCCGTCACCGAGGCCCGCGCGCAGCCGGGGCTGCGCGCCACCGAGCCGCTGGAGCTGGCCGCGCTCTCCGGCACCCGCACCGTCGGCCTGGAGCTGGACGGGCTGGTGCTGCCGGACGGCGCGGTGGCGCTCCGGCAGCCGTACGAGGAGTGGGCCGCGGCGGACCGGCCGAAGAACACCAACGTCAACCCGGCGGTGCTGGGCGTCACCCGGGCCGCGCTGGACCTCCTGGACGCCTCGGGCGACGAGGCCGCGGCGCGGACCGCCGGCGTGCTGCGCGAGCGGCTGGCGGCCGTACGCAAGGATGCGTACGCGCTGCTGGACGAGGTACCGGCTCAGGAACGCATCGCCGACCGGCTGGCGGCCAAGATGCGCGCGTACGACGTGCTGCGGGCGGCGACCACGGCCGCCGTCGTGGCAGGCGGCGGCCGGGCCGTGGGCCTGGACAGCCCGGCCCAGCGGCTGGCGCGCGAGGGCATGTTCCTGCTGGTCCAGGGCCAGACCGGCGACGTCAGGGACGCGCATCTGGCCGCCCTGCGCGGCTGAGGCGCGGGCCGGCGGACCCCGCTGTCGGAGGTACTGCGGCGGACTGCCATCGACAATTACTAGGACGTCCTAGTAAATTCGGTGGCATGAACGCTGACGCGATCGAAGAGGGCCGCCGCCGCTGGCAGGCCCGGTACGACTCCGCACGCACGCGCGACGCGGACTTCAGCACGCTCTCGGGCGACCCCGTCGACCCGGTCTACGGCCCCCGCCCCGGCGACGCCTACGAGGGCTTCGAGCGGATCGGCTGGCCCGGCGAGTACCCCTTCACGCGCGGCCTGTACCCGACCGGCTACCGCGGCCGGACGTGGACCATCCGCCAGTTCGCGGGCTTCGGCAACGCCGAGCAGACGAACGAGCGGTACAAGATGATCCTGGCCAACGGCGGCGGCGGGCTGTCCGTCGCCTTCGACATGCCGACCCTGATGGGCCGCGACTCCGACGACCCGCGCTCGCTCGGCGAGGTCGGCCACTGCGGCGTCGCCATCGACTCCGCCGCCGACATGGAGGTCCTCTTCAAGGACATCCCGCTCGGCGACGTGACGACCTCGATGACGATCTCCGGCCCGGCCGTACCGGTCTTCTGCATGTACCTGGTCGCCGCCGAGCGCCAGGGCATCGACCCCGGCGTCCTCAACGGCACGCTCCAGACGGACATCTTCAAGGAGTACATCGCGCAGAAGGAGTGGCTCTTCCAGCCGGAGCCCCATCTGCGCCTGATCGGCGACCTGATGGAGCACTGCGCCCGCGCCATCCCCGACTACAAGCCGCTCTCGGTCTCCGGGTACCACATCCGGGAGGCGGGCTCGACGGCCGCGCAGGAGCTGGCGTACACCCTCGCCGACGGCTTCGGCTACGTCGAGCTGGGCCTCTCGCGCGGCCTGGACGTCAACACCTTCGCGCCGGGCCTCTCCTTCTTCTTCGACGCGCACGTGGACTTCTTCGAGGAGATCGCCAAGTTCCGCGCCGCGCGCCGCATCTGGGCCCGCTGGATGCGCGACGTGTACGGCGCGACCAGCGAGAAGGCGCAGTGGCTGCGGTTCCACACGCAGA
Organism: Streptomyces sp. NPDC026301; assembly: GCF_055567935.1. Taxonomy (NCBI): domain Bacteria; kingdom Bacillati; phylum Actinomycetota; class Actinomycetes; order Kitasatosporales; family Streptomycetaceae; genus Streptomyces; species Streptomyces sp. NPDC026301. The sequence goes on from NZ_JBVHPN010000009.1 coordinate 341,859, forward strand.
CCGCCGGCGTCTCGCTGACCGCCCAGCAGCCGTACAACAACGTCGTACGGACCGCGGTCGAGGCGCTCGCCGCCGTCCTCGGCGGCACCAACTCCCTGCACACCAACGCGCTGGACGAGACCCTGGCGCTGCCCAGCGAGCAGGCAGCGGAGATCGCGCTGCGCACGCAGCAGGTGCTGATGGAGGAGACCGGCGTCGCCAACGTCGCGGACCCGCTGGGCGGTTCGTGGTACATCGAGCAGCTCACCGACCGCATCGAGGCGGACGCGGAGAAGATCTTCGACCGGATCAAGGAGCGCGGCGCCCGCGCCGTCCCGGACGGACAGCACCCCATCGGCCCGATGACCTCCGGCATCCTGCGCGGCATCGAGGACGGCTGGTTCACCGGCGAGATCGCCGAGTCCGCCTTCCAGTACCAGCAGGCGCTGGAGAAGGGCGACAAGAAGGTCGTCGGCGTCAACTGCGCCCACGGCTCGGTCACCGGCGACCTGGAGATCCTGCGGGTCAGCCACGAGGTCGAGCGCGAGCAGGTGCGCATCCTCGGCGGCCGCAAGGCGGCCCGCGACGACGCGGCGGTGCGGACGGCGCTGGACGGCATGCTGGCCGCGGCCCGCGACGGCCGCAACATGATCGAGCCCATGCTCGACGCGGTACGCGCCGAGGCCACCCTCGGCGAGATCTGCGGCGTGCTGCGCGAGGAGTGGGGCGTGTACACGGAGCCCGCCGGGTTCTGAGCCGCCGGGTTCCGAGCCCACGTGGACACGACGGAATCCGTGGCGTTCTTCCGTACGGGCCGGGTAGGTGGGTGCGGTCTGCATCCATCTACCTCCCCGGGAGACGTACGTGAAAAGACCCGCACTCGCCGCCGTCGGCACGGCCGCCCTCGCCACCGCCCTGCTGGCCGGCTCCGCGGTCCTCAGCACGCCCGCCACCGCCGGGCCCGCGCCGGAGCCGCACGCCGCGAGCGCCCACGAGGCCCGCGTCCAGGACGACTTCGACTCGCTGGGCCCCGAGGTGCGGGCCACGAAGCTGTCCTCGGGCCGCACCGCGCACTACATCGACGAGGGGCCGCGGGACGGGAAGCCCGTGCTGTTCATCGGCGGTACGGGCACCAGCGCCCGGGCCGCGCACATGACCGACTTCTTCCGCTCCACCCGTGAATCGCTGCACCTGCGGCTGATCTCCGTCGAGCGGAACGGCTTCGGGGACACCGCGTACGACAAGGGCCTGGGCAAGGCCGACTTCGCGAAGGACGCGCTGGAGGTCCTGGACCGCATCGGCGTCGAGAAGACGAGCGTGATCGCGATCTCCGGCGGTGGGCCGTACGCCGCCGAGCTCGCCGCGCGGGCGCCGCAGCGCGTCGAGGCGCTGCACCTGGCCGCCGCGCTGCCCCCGTACGGCAAGAAGCCGGACTACTGCGGCCTGTCGGACGAAGAGCTGGGCAAGCAGCTGGCCCCGACGATCGCCGACCCGCGCAAGTGGTGGGCGTTCCCCGACGACAGCCCGACGAAGCAGATCCCGGGCTTCGCCGACACCGCCTACGAAGAGGGCGCGCGCACGTACCACCAGCGCGGCCAGGAGAAGACGGACCCGGCGCCCCAGGTGCACGAGCAGAAGCTGTACTGCGAGCGGCCAGGCCCCGACCTGTCGAAGCTGACCGCGCCGGTCTTCCTCTACAGCGGCGAGAAGGACACCACCGTGCCGCCGAGCACGATCGCGACATGGCAGCAGCACCTGCCGGGCAAGCCGGTGGTGCGTTCGTACGCCGACTCCGGACACGACGTGCAGTACCGGCACTGGGACCAGATCCTGGTCGACCTGGCCGGGTTCACGGACCGCACGGTGGTCTGCGTCAAGGGCCACAGCGAGATGGCGAAGGCCGCCACGGCGCGGAAGCTGGTGGCCGGCGGGCGGGCCACGCTGGGCAGCTGCGCGTGGCAGAAGGCGGGCGAGTGACACTCGCCGTGGCCGGGTGCCGCTAACGCGGGAACCGCAGCCGGAACAGCGCCCCGCCGCCCGGCGCCTGCTCCGCGGTCAGCTCGGCGCGGTGCGCGCGGGCGATCTGCCGGGCCATCGCCAGGCCCAGCCCCGAGCCGGGGAGCGTGCGGGCGGCGCGGGCGCGGTAGAAGCGGTCGAAGACGTGCGGCAGGTCCTCGGCGGCGATGCCCGGGCCGTGGTCCCGGACCGTGAGCTCCAGCGCGCCCGGCGGGGCGGTCAGCTCCGCCTCGACCGGGCCGCCGGGCGGCGAGAACTTGGCCGCGTTGTCGAGCAGATTCGACAGCAGCCGGGCCAGCCGGGCCGGTACACCGGGCACGGAGTCCGCGGCGGCGCGTGCGTCGGTCCGTACGGTGAAGGCGATCGCGGGCCAGTGTTCCCGGGCCGCGGCGACCGCGTGCTCCAGCAGCGCGGCGGGGCGTACCTCCTCGACCAGCGGCTGCGGCTCCTCGTCGCGGGCCAGCTCGATCAGGTCGTTGACCAGCGTGGTCACCTCGCGCAGCTGGCGGCCCAGGGCTCCGGACGCCCGGTCGCGCTGGGCGTCGGTCAGCCGGTCGGCGCGGGCGAGGAGTTCGGCGTTGGTACGCAGTGCCGTCAGCGGTGTGCGCAGCTCGTGGGAGGCGTCGGCGATCAGCCGGCGCTGGGCGGTGACCGACTGCTCCAGCTCGCCGAGCATGGTGTTGAAGCTGGCCGCCAGCCGGGTCAGCTCGTCCTCGCGGCCCGGCGGCCCGGCGGGCAGCTCGATGCGATGCCCGGCGTCGCGGGTCGCGGCGATCCGTTCGGCGGCGGCGGTCAGCCGGGCGACGGGCGCGAGGCCCGTACGGGAGACCCAGTAGCCGAGCGCGGCGGCCAGCAGGACGCCCGCGCCGCCCACCGCGGCCAGCATCCCGGCGGCCTGCCGCACCCCCTTCTCCACGGTGTCCGCGCGCAGCGCCACCTGGACCGCCGTGCCGTCCCTGAAGTGCTGGGTGAGCATCCGGGCCGGGCGGCCGTGCAGGGTGAATTCGCGGTAGTACGCGGCGTGCCGCCCGGCCGCGACCTCGCGGGTGGCACCGGTGACCGGCAGCGCGTAGGGCTGCGAGGGGTCGTCGGCGGCGTCGGCGGGCACGATCTGGGAGCAGGCCGGGGCCGACAGGAAACGGCACTCGGCGGCCACGGTCCCGGGCCGCTCGTCCCGGTTCTGCTGCATGACCAGGGTCGCGGACTGGGTGAGGTTCAGCTCCAGCTGGTGGTTGAGCGCGTACCGGATGATGACGAAGGCAGCGGTGCACACGCCGACCGCGACCAGCGCGACAGCCACCGAGGCGGCCAGCGCCAGCCGGGTCCGCAGCGGCCGGCGACGGCGCCAGGCCGCGCCCAGCCCACGGCGGCCGCTCATTCCTCCCCCAGCCGGTAGCCGATGCCGTGCACGGTGTGCAGCAGGCGCGGCTCGCCGCCCGCCTCCAGCTTGCGGCGCAGGTACCCGACGTACACCGCGAGGGAGTTGGAGGCCGGGCCGAAGTCGCGGCCCCAGACCCGCTCCAGGATCACCTCGCGCGGCATGATCTGGCCGGGATTGCGCGCGAGCAGCTCCAGCAGGGTCCACTCCGTGCGGCTGAACTCCAGCCGGCGGCCGGCCCGGCGCCCGGTACGCGTGGCCGGGTCGAGCACCAGGTCGGCGACGGTCAGCGCGGCGCCCTCGGGGTCCGGCCCGGCGACGCGGCGCAGCAGGGCCCGCAGCCGGGCGGTCAGTTCGTCCAGCGCGAAGGGCTTGACCAGGTAGTCGTCGGCGCCGGCGTCCAGCCCGTCCACCCGCTCGCTGACCGCGTCCAGGGCGGTCAGGACCAGGACGGGCGTACGGTCGCCCAGCGCGCGCAGCCGCCGGCAGACCGCGAGGCCGTCCAGTACGGGCATCATCACGTCCAGCACCAGCGCGTCCGGCTGCCAGTCGGCGACCGCGCTCAGCGCGGCCAGCCCGTCGGCCGCGCCGCGTACCCGGTACCCCTCCACGGTCAGCCCGTCCTCGACGGCGGCGCGCACCTCCGCGTCGTCGTCGACGACCAGGATGCGGGGCGCGGGCGGGGCGGCGCCCGGGGGCGGCGGGGGCGATGCGGTCGGTGGCATGGCCCCAAGGCTGCCAAACCGCGCTCTTAGAACCTTCTTAGGGCGCGCGACGAGCGTGGCGGCCATGCGCACATCTCTCTCTGTTGTCATCGGGGCCGGCGGCACCGGTGGCCACATCTATCCGGGGCTCGCCCTCGCCGACGCGCTGCGCCGCGCCGTGCCCGACGCGGTGATCTCCTTCGTCGGTACGGAACGCGGCCTGGAGACGCGGCTGATCCCGCGGGCCGGCTACCGCCTGCACACCGTCGACATGATCCCCTTCGACCCGGCGCTGGGCGCCCGGCGCTATCTGCTGCCCGCCGCGCTGCTGAAGTCCGGCGCCCAGTGCCGGGCGATCCTGCGGGCGCAGGGCGCGCAGGTCGCGGTCGGCATGGGCGGCTATCCCAGCGCGCCGGTGATCCTGGGCGCCCGGCTGGCGGGGCTGCCGAGTCTGATCCACGAGTCCAACGCGGTACCGGGCCGGGCCAACACGTTCGCCGCCCGGCTCACCCCGCACATCGCGCTCGCCTTCGACCGCAGCCGCGCGCACCTGCCGGGCGGCGAGCGGGCCGAGACGGTCGGCATGCCGCTGGCCGGGCCGCTCGCCGGGCTGGACCGGGAGGCGCTGCGGGGACCGGCCCGCCGGGCGCTGGGCGTCCCGGACGGCGCCCGGCTGCTGCTGGTCAATGGCGGCAGCCTGGGTGCGGCGCGGCTCACCGAGGCAGCGCTCGGGCTGGCCGCCCGGCACCGCCACCGTGCGGACCTGCGGATGCTGATCAAGACCGGCCCCGACGCGCTGGACGCGGCGCGCGAGCGGCTGGTCGCCGAGGGCGGCGCGGCGGTCGCGGAGGCGGTCCCCTACCTGGACCGGATGGACCTCGCCTACGCCGCCGCCGACCTGGTGGTGTGCCGGGCCGGCTCGGCGACCGTCGCGGAGCTGGCCACGATCGGGATGCCCGCGGTCCTCGTCCCGTATCCGCACGCCCCCGGCGACCACCAGACGCACAACGCGCGGGTGCTGTCCGACGCCGGCGCCGCGCTGTTGCTGCCGGACGCCGAGACCACCGCCGAGCGCCTCGACGCCGTCGTCGGCCCCCTGCTGGACGACCCGGCCCGGCTGGCGGCGATGGGCGCCGCGGCCGACCCGGGCACCCACGCCCGCGCCGCCGATCTGCTGGCGGACAAGGTCCTCCGGCTGGCAGGGCGTGCCACCCCCACCACGAACCCGCTCTCTTCGAAGGAGTACGCATGACCACGCAGCACAACCCCTGGAAGGGCCGCCGCGTCCTCGTCACCGGCGCCGAGGGGTTCATCGGCTCCACGCTCGTCGACCTGCTCGTCGCGCGCGGCGCGCGGGTCCGGGCCCTGGTCCACTACAAGCCGTACGCGGAGAAGGGCCACCTCGCGCGCTATCTGCGCCCGGACAGCCCGGTCGAGATGATGGCGGGCGACGTCCGCGACGCGGGCCGGGTTCGGGACGCGGTCGCCGGCTGCGACACGGTCTTCCACCTCGCCGCGCTGATCGGCATCCCGTACAGCTACGACTCGCCCGGCGCGTACGTGCAGACGAACGTGGTCGGTACGGAGAACGTGTGCGAGGCGGCCCGGCTGCACGGCGTGCGGCGGCTCGTCCACACCTCCACCAGCGAGGTGTACGGGACCGCGCGCACCGTGCCCATCGCCGAGAACCACCCGCTCCAGCCGCAGTCCCCGTACTCCGCCTCGAAGATCGGCGCCGACATGCTGGCGCTCTCGCACTGGCACGCCTTCGAGCTGCCGGTCACCGTGGTCCGCCCGTTCAACACCTACGGACCCCGGCAGTCGGCCCGCGCCGTGATCCCCACGATCCTCGCCCAACTGCACTCCGGCGCCCGGGAGATCCGGCTCGGCTCCCTGACGCCGACCCGCGACTTCACCTACGTCACGGACACCGCCGAGGGGTTCCTGGCGCTCGCGGAGTGCGACCGGGCGGTGGGGGAGGTCGTCAACCTCGGTACGGGGCGGGAGATCTCCATCGGGCAGCTCGCGGAGGAGCTGATCGCGGCCTCCGGCCGGGAGGCGAAGGTGGTCGTGGACCCGGCGCGGCTGCGCCCCTCGGGCAGCGAGGTGGAGCGGCTGCTGTCGGACAACGCGCGGGCCCGGGAGCTCTCCGGCTGGCAGCCGCAGGTCTCCCTGGAGGTGGGGCTGCGGCGGACCTCGGACTGGGTCGGCGGGCATCTGCACCTGTTCGCGGGGGAGCGCTACCAGGTCTGAGAACCGCGGTGCGGCCCGCGCTCAGTCCCTGCTCTCCAGGCCGCCCAGCCCGGCGAGCAGGAGGGTGGTGAAGCGGGCCGCCCAGGCCGCGTCCACCGGCTCGCCGCTGACCAGCGCGCGGTGCACCACCGCGCCCGCGATCACGTCGAAGATCAGGTCCACGTGGCGTGCCGCCGCCGCGGCGCCCTCGGACCCGCCGCCGTCCGGCGGCAGTTCGCCGCGCCGCTGGGCGCGCTGCCGGCCCTGCACCACCAGCCGCTTCTGGCGCTCCACGACGGCCTCGCGGATCCGGGCGCGCAGCGCGTCGTCCGTGGTGGACTCGGCGACCACCGCCATCAGCGCGGTCTTGGTCTCCGGGCGGGCCAGCAGCGCGGCGAACTGCAGCACGACGCCCTCGATGTCGTCCTGCAGGGAGCCCCGGTCGGGGAGTTCCAGCTCGTCGAAGAGGACCGCGACGGCGTCCAGCACCAGTTCGTTCTTGCCGGCCCAGCGGCGGTACAGCGTGGTCTTGGCGACCTTGGCGCGTGCGGCCACGTCGCCCATCGTGAGCTTCCCCCAGCCCAGCTCGACGAGGGCCGCGCGGGTGGCGTCGAGGATCGCGGCGTCGGCCTCGGCGCTGCGCGGGCGTCCCGTGCGGCCTCCGGGGCGGGCGCGCCCCTTGCGGGGGCCGGTGGGAGAGCACTGCATGCGGCCGACCATACCGGCCGGTAGGCGCGGGGCGCGCGCGGCGGGTGAGAGAGATCACGAGCGCGGCGGCCCCGCATGGTTGCGGCGGCGGGGGACCGGAGAGTTACGCTACGACTCGTAGCGAAAGAGCGACGCCACATCGGCCGCGGGTGGGGACCCCGGCCACCACAGACAGGTCCTCTCGGGACCGCAGAACGGTCCTCCTCGGGACCACCACAGAGCTCCGCCTCCGGCCCGCTTCAGGCAATCCGGCGGGACGCGCGGCAGGACGCGGAGCTCACCTCGCGGAATCCAGGGCCATGGGGGCCCTGGATTTTCCGCACCGCTTTCCGGAACGGCCCGCTCAGGGGGGAGGATGGGACCATGCAGCCACGCAATATGTCCATGAGTGGAGTGGTCGACCTCGCCGCGGTGAAGGCGGCCGGGGAAGCGAAGCAGAAAGCGGAGCAGTCACGCGCCGAGGCGGCGCGTACGGGTCAGGCCCCGACGGGCGGCCGGCTCGTGGTCGACGTCGACGAGGCGGGCTTCCAGCAGGAGATCCTGCAGCGCTCCACCGAAGTCCCGGTCGTCATCGACTTCTGGGCCGAGTGGTGCGAGCCGTGCAAGCAGCTGGGCCCGCTGCTGGAGCGCCTGGCGGCGGAGTACGCCGGCAAGTTCGTGCTCGCCAAGATCGACGTAGACAGCAATCAGGCCCTTTTCCAGCAGTTCGGTGTGCAGGGCATCCCGGCGGTGTTCGCCGTCGTCGCGGGCCAGCCGATCCCGCTGTTCCAGGGCGCGGCCCCGGAGGCGCAGATCCGGCAGGTGCTGGACCAGCTGGTGCAGGCCGCCGAGCAGCAGTTCGGCATCGTCGGCGCGCCCGTCGACCCCGCGGAGCTCGGCGACGAGGAGCCCGTCGAGGCGCCCGTCCCGGCCGGTCCGTACGACGCGCTGCTGGAGGCCGCGACCCAGGCGCTGGACTCCGGCGACCTCGGCGGCGCCATCCAGGCGTACAAGAACGTGCTCTCCGACGACCCGGCCAACGCCGAGGCGAAGCTGGGCCTCGCGCAGGCCGAGCTGCTGCACCGCGTGCAGGACCTCGACCCGCAGGCGGTGCGCAAGGAGGCGGCCGAGGGCCCGGCCGACGTGCAGGCGCAGATCCGCGCGGCCGATCTGGACCTGGTCGGCGGGCATGTGGAGGACGCCTTCGGGCGGCTGGTCGACGTCGTGAAGCGCACGGCGGGCGACGACCGCGAGGCGGCCCGGGTGCGGCTGCTGGAGCTCTTCGAGGTCATCGGCGGCGACGACCCGCGCGTCGTGCGCGCCCGCACCGCCCTGGCCCGCGTCTTGTTCTGACGACTCGCCAACTCCTCCCTCCTCAAACGGAACGGCGGCCACGTTTTACCAAATCTTGGTAATCGTGGCCGCTGTTACTTGGAGTAAGAGCGCTGGGATGGCTTGGCGTGTTTTGGCCGTAATTTCCGGATGTTTCTTCCGCGTTAAAGGTGACCCTCCGCGCCGGGCCGATTCCCCTCGGTGCAGAGGCGGTTATTTGTCTGTTACTCGTAGGTAACGAGCCCCTTGTGCGTCGGCCCCGAATGGACCACGATCAGCCAAGCTCGGTCCATCACCCCGCAGTCCGGCAGCCGGCCGGGAGGCGCGGAGGGTGGGTCCCCACCGAGTGGCCGGCGGCAGTGGCGCCGGTCGGGACAGGGGGGTCTTCGCCAATCCGGCGGAGCCTGTCCAGAGAGGTTGCGCGAGAGCGTGGCCAGTGGTTGTCGCTCGGGGGTGATCGCCGGCGGTTCGGAACGCAAGACCTCCGAAGCGGGCGCTCTCCTTCCCGAGGACGTAGCACTTCTCCCATCCCAGGTGCGGCCGTATCCATGACCCGAGCGGCCGGTGCCGGAGATGTACGTCCGAGAAGGAGGAAAGTCATGGAGTCCCTGGCTCGTGGCGGGACCAGATGGAAGCGGTTCGCCGTCGTCATGGTGCCGAGCGTCGCTGCGACGGCCGCGATCGGAGTCGCCCTTTCGCAGGGTGCCCTCGCCGCGTCGTTCAGCGTGTCCGGCCAGCAGTTCAAGGTGTCGACCGACCGCCTGGACGGCACCGGCTTCCTGCAGTACGGAGCCGTTGACGCCCAGAAGGGCGGCAAGCAGATCCCGGTCGCGGTCTCGGCGTTCTCGAGCGCCAAGATCAAGAACCTCTGCCAGTCCGTCGTCGTGCCCGTCCCCGTCTTCGGTGACGTGTCGATGAAGCTGCAGGCGGGTGGCGGGTCCACGCCGGTGGAGGCGAAGAACCTCTACATCGACCTGGACCAGCTGGAAGCGGACGCGACCTTCAACAACATCAACATCGGTGTTGCTGCGGGTTCGTCGTCCAAGGGCCCCGGCATCAAGAAGGGCGACAAGGCCGACCCCGGCTCCTTCGCCCAGGAAGCCGACACGGCCACGCTGACCCACGTCAAGCAGACGGCCTGGGCGACCACGGCCGGAACGTTCAAGCTCAGCGGCCTGAAGATGAAGGTCTCCGCGGGCAAGAACGAGTGCTACTGACGCACTGAGCGCGCGGGCACGGGGGAGTCGATCGTCAGGTCTTCGGGCCGCGTCCCTGTGCCCGTTCGCCGGTCCCCGCAGCACTGAGCATCATCAGCTCACGTACCACCGAATTGCCAGTCCCGAGGAGCTGTACGAGATGAGCGCCGACACGCGACCACGGCTGAGCGAGACAATCGGCCGGCAGCGCCGTTCGTTCCGGGTTTGGCGTGGACAACGCCCGTACTGGGGCGGGTTGCTGACCGTGCTTGCCGGCATCCCGATCATGTACATCCCTTACGCGAACCTCACGATCGGTTCCCTGACCGTCCGCATGGCGACGACGGCGGGCGCGGGCTCGCTGATCATCGGCGTGCTGCTGGTCGTGCTCGGTCTGACCATGTGGTTCCAGCCCGCTTCGCGGGTCTTCGCCGGTGTTGCGGGGATCCTGCTGTCGCTGGTGTCCCTGGTCGTCTCCAACTTCGGTGCCTTCCTGGTCGGCTTCCTGCTGGGGCTGATCGGCGGTGCGCTGGCGGTCTCCTGGGCCCCCGGCAAGCCGGCGCCCGCCGCGTCCTCCACCGAGGACACCGACGGTGAGCCCAAGCGCCTGGACGACGGCCTCGGTGAGGAGTTCAGCCCGTTCGGCGACCGGCCCATGGCGGCCGGCGCGGGCGGTTCGCGCGGCGTACTGGACGACCTGTCAGGTAAGAGCCCGACCAACGGGACGAACGGGAGGCACCGTGCCGGGTGATGAGCTGCACGACGAGGGCGCAGCCGCCGGGGCGAGATCCGGGCGGCACGCGGCGCCGCGGAAGCCGCTGCTGACGCGGCTGCACGTACCCGCCGGCAAGGCGATCGCGATCGCCGCCATGCCCTCCGCCGTGCTCATGGGCATGGGGCTCACGCCCCAGCTGGCCGTGGCCAAGCCCAAGCCCCCGGAGAGCCCCTTCCGGGGCGGTCCGTGCGTGACCGCTCCGGACAAGGTGGACGAGCAGGACGCCAAGTCCAAGGACAAGGCCAAGGACAAGAAGGACGACGCGAAGGACGGCAAGGAGTCCGCCGAGCCGTCCGCGAAGCCCTCCGCCTCGCCCTCGTCCGGTGCGGACGAGGACAAGACGTCCGAGCCGTCCGCCACCCCGAAGACCGAGGAGCCGTCGGATTCCGCGACGCCCTCGCCGTCCGCCTCCCCCGAGGCGGAGAAGAAGGACGGCGGCCTGCTGGGCGGCGTCGGTGACGCGCTCGGCGGTCTGCTGGGCGGCGGCGACAAGTCCGGCGACGAGTCCGCCTCGCCGAGCCCGTCCCCGTCGGCGTCCGAGGACACCGCGTCCAAGGACAGCGCGTCCGGGGACTCCGGTTCCGCCGTCGGCAAGGTCACCAAGCCGGTCGAGGACACCGTCGACGGCGTCAAGGACGGCGTCGGCAAGGCCGGCGACTCCCTCAAGGGCGGTTCGAAGGCCGTCGGCGACACCGTCCACGGCGCCGTGGGCATGGCGGACAACGCCCTGCCCGGCGGCGGTCTGGACGGCAAGGACGCCGACGGCAAGAAGGGCTACCCCTGCGTCGTCGAGAACAAGCAGAAGGGCAAGGACGAGCAGACCCCCGTCACCCTGCCCGACCGCCCCTGGCACCTGGAGTCCTCCGCGCTCACCCTGCGCGGCCTGGACTACGAGGGGGTAGTCAACGTCACCACCCAGAGCGGCCACACCAAGCAGGCCCTGAAGTTCACCGCCGACAGCGTGGACATCGGCGACCTGCACCAGACCGTCGACGACCCGGCGTCCGGGAAGAAGTACCACGTCCAGGCGCGCAAGGGCTCCACGTCCACGATCCGCGGCGGCAAGGTGACGATGTACACCGAGAAGCTGCAGGGCAACCTCTTCGGGCTGATCCCCGTGACGTTCGACCCGGAGCACCCGCCGCCCATCAACACGCCCTTCGCGGTCTTCACCAAGGTGAGCATCGACCAGGCGGGCCAGTTCGGCGGCAACCTGCACGTCCCGGGCCTGCAGCAGTACATGACCGGCTGAGCACCACGCCGTCACGGCCCGGTCCACCGGACCCGTTCCGGGAGCCGCACCACGAAGGCCCCGCTCCTCCGAAGAGGAGCGGGGCCTTCGCGTACCTGCGGGACCGTCAGGCACCCAGGTGGTGCACCCGGACCATGTTGGTGGTGCCGGGGACGCCGGGGGGCGAACCGGCCGTGATGATCATGGTGTCACCGGCGTTGTACCGCTTGAGCTTCAGCAGCTCGGAGTCGACCAGGTCGACCATGGCGTCGGTGGTGTTGACGTGCTCCACGACGTAGGTCTCCACGCCCCAGCTCAGCGAGAGCTGGTTGCGGGTCGAGACGTCGGTGGTGAAGGCCAGGATCGGCTGGGCCGCGCGGTAGCGGGACAGCCGGCGCGCGGTGTCACCGGACTTGGTGAAGGCCACCAGCGCCTTGCCGTTGAGGAAGTCGGCCATCTCGGCGGCGGCACGGGCGACGGCGCCGCCCTGCGTACGCGGCTTCTTGCCCGGGACCAGCGGCTGCAGGCCCTTGGACAGCAGCTCCTCCTCGGCCGCCTCGACGATCTTCGACATCGTCTTGACGGTCTGGATCGGGTACTGGCCGACCGAGGACTCCGCGGAGAGCATGACCGCGTCCGCGCCGTCCAGGATCGCGTTGGCGACGTCGGACGCCTCGGCGCGGGTCGGGCGGGAGTTGGTGATCATCGACTCCATCATCTGGGTCGCCACGATCACCGGCTTGGCGTTCCGCCGGCACATCTCCACCAGGCGCTTCTGCACCATCGGGACCTTCTCCAGCGGGTACTCCACCGCCAGGTCACCGCGGGCCACCATGACGCCGTCGAAGGAGGCGACGACCTCTTCCATGTTGGCGACGGCCTGCGGCTTCTCGACCTTGGCGATCACCGGCACCCGGCGGCCGACCTCGTCCATGACGCGGTGCACGTCCTGGACGTCCTTGGCGTCCCGCACGAAGGACAGCGCGACCAGGTCGCAGCCCATGTTCAGGGCGAACTTCAGGTCCTCGATGTCCTTCTCGGACAGCGCCGGGACGTTCACCGCGGCGCCGGGCAGGTTGATGCCCTTGTGGTCGGAGATGACGCCGCCCTCGATGACGATGCAGCGCACGCGGGGGCCGTCGACCTCGATCACCTGGAGGGCGACGTTGCCGTCGTTGATCAGTACCGGGTCGCCCTTGGAGACGTCGCCGGGCAGGCCCTTGTAGGTGGTGCCGCAGATGGTCTTGTCACCGGCCACGTCCTCGGTGGTGATGACGAACTCGTCGCCGCGCACCAGCTCCACCGGACCGTCGGCGAAGGTCTCCAGGCGGATCTTGGGGCCCTGGAGGTCGGCGAGCACGCCGACGGCGCGGCCGGTCTCCTCGGCGGCCTTGCGGAGCCGGTGGTACCGCTCCTCGTGCTCCTCGTGGGTGCCATGGCTCATGTTGAAACGGGCCACGTTCATACCGGCCTCGATCAGCGTCTTCAGCTGGTCGAAGGAGTCAACGGCGGGGCCCAGGGTGCAGACGATTTTCGAACGGCGCATGGGCTGAATCCTATCGGTTTGTTTCAGAGCGGAATATTCCACCTGGCGGAAGCGCCGAAAACTAGGCGCTGACCAGTGCGTATGTCTGGTTGGCGATCTCCAGCTCCTCGTCGGTCGGCACCACGGCGACCGCGACCCGGGCGTATTCGGGGGAAATGATCCGGGCCTCGTCGGACCGCTCGGCGTTCAGCCGCGCGTCCACGGCCAGCCCCATCTCCTCCAGGCCCAGCACCGCGGCCGCGCGCACCGGCGCCGCGTTCTCGCCGACGCCCGCGGTGAACGCCACGGCGTCGACCCGGCCGAGCACCGCGGTGTAGGCGCCGATGTACTTGCGCAGCCGGTGTATGTAGATGTCGAAGGCGAGCGCCGCCCGCTTGTCGCCCTCGTCGATCCGCCGCCGGATCTCCCGCATGTCGTTGTCGCCGCACAGCCCGACCAGCCCGCTCTTCTTGTTGAGCAGCTCGTCGATCTCGGCGCTGGACAACCCGGCGTTGCGCTCCAGGTGGAAGATCACCGCCGGGTCGATGTCGCCCGAGCGGGTGCCCATGACCAGGCCTTCCAGCGGGGTCAGGCCCATCGAGGTGTCGACACAGCGGCCGCCGGCCACCGCCGAGGCCGAGGCGCCGTTGCCCAGGTGCAGCACGATGACGTTGACGTCCTCCGGCTGCTTGCCGAGCAGCTTGGCGGTCTCGCGCGAGACGTAGGCGTGCGAGGTGCCGTGGAAGCCGTACCGGCGCACGCGGTGCGCGTCCGCGGTCTCCACGTCGATGGCGTACCGGGCCGCGTACTCCGGCATCGTCGAGTGGAAGGCGGTGTCGAAGACCGCGACCTGCGGCAGGTCCGGGCGGAGCCGCTGGGCCGTCCGGATGCCGGTGAGGTTGGCCGGGTTGTGCAGCGGCGCCACCGGCACCAGCCGCTCGATCTCCTTGAGCACCGCGTCGTCGATGACGGTCGGCTCGGTGAACCGCAGCCCGCCGTGCACCACCCGGTGGCCGATCGCGGCCAGCTCGGGGGAGTCCAGGCCCAGCCCGTCCGCCGACAGCTCGTCCGCGACGGCCTTCAGCGCGGCGTCGTGGTCGGGCATCGGCTCGGAGCGCTCGCGCTTGTCGCCGCCGGCGGCCAGCGGGGTGTGCACCAGCCGCGAGGCCGGCTCGCCGATCCGCTCGACCAGCCCCACCGCCAGCCGGGTGCCCCCGTTCATGTCCAGCAGCTGGTACTTCAGCGAGGAGGATCCGGAGTTCAGGACGAGGACTCGGGTGGCGTCGGCAGTCATGGAAAAGCTTTCGGTTCGGTTGCGGGAGCGTTCGGTCACGGGAGGTACGGGAGACGGGGACAGGGCTTCAGCGGCCGGTCGGGGCGGTGCCGCCCTGGGCCTGGATGGCCGTGATGGCGACGGTGTTGACGATGTCCTGGACCAGGGCGCCGCGCGAGAGGTCGTTGACCGGCTTGCGCAGGCCCTGCAGCACGGGGCCGACGGCGACCGCGCCGGCCGACCGCTGCACGGCCTTGTAGGTGTTGTTGCCGGTGTTCAGGTCCGGGAACACCAGCACGGTGGCCCGGCCCGCGACCTCGGACTCTGGCAGCTTGGTGCGGGCGACGCTCGCGTCCACCGCGGCGTCGTACTGGATCGGGCCCTCCACCAGCAGGTCGGGGCGGCGCTCGCGGACCAGCTCGGTGGCCTTGCGCACCTTGTCGACGTCCGCGCCGGAGCCGGAGGTGCCGGTGGAGTACGACAGCATCGCGATCCGCGGCTCGACGCCGAACTGGGCGGCGGTGGCGGCGGACTGGATGGCGATGTCGGCGAGCTGCTCGGCGTTCGGGTCCGGGTTGACCGCGCAGTCGCCGTAGACCAGCACCCGGTCGGCCAGGCACATGAAGAAGACGGAGGAGACGATCTGGGCGTCCGGCTTGGTCTTGATGACCTCGAAGGCGGGCCGGATGGTGGCGGCGGTGGAGTGCACGGCGCCCGACACCATGCCGTCGGCCAGCCCCTCCTGGACCATCAGCGTGCCGAAGTACGACACGTCGGCGACCACGTCGTACGCCAGCTCATGGGTGACGCCCTTGTGGGCGCGCAGCTCGGCGTACCGCTCGGCGAAGCGCTCGCGCACCGGCGCGGTCTGCGGGTCGATGATCTGCGCTTCGCCCAGGTCGATGGAGAGGTCGGCGGCGCGCTTGCGGATCGCCTCCTCCTCGCCCAGCAGCGTCAGGTCGCACACGTCGCGGCGGAGCAGCACGTCGGCGGCGCGCAGCACCCGCTCCTCGGTGCCCTCGGGCAGCACGACGCGGCGGCGCCCGGAGCGGGACCGCTCGATCAGCTCGTGTTCGAACATCATCGGGGTGACGCGGTCGGACTTCAGTACGGAGATCCGCTTGGTCAGCTCGACGGTGTCCACGTGCCGCTCGAACAGGCCGAGCGCGGTCTCGGCCTTGCGCGGCGAGGCGGCGCTCATCTTGCCCTCGATGGCGAAGAGCTCGCCGGCCGTCGGGAAGGACCCGCCGGGCACGGATATCACCGGCGTACCGGGCGCGAGCCGGGCGGCCAGCGCCAGGATGTCCGGGCCCGGGCGCTCGCCGAGGGTCAGCAGCACGCCCGCGATCGGCGGGGCGCCCGCGCTGTGCGCGGCGAGCGAGCCGATGATCAGGTCCGCGCGGTCGCCGGGGGCCACCACCAGGCAGCCGTCGGTCAGCGCCTTGAGGAACGTCGGCAGCATGGCGCCGCCGAAGACGAAGTCGCGGGCGTCCCTGGCCAGGCCCGAGTCGTCGCCGAGCAGTATCTCGCCGCCCAGGGTGTGCACGATCTGGCCGACCGTCGGCGCGGAGAGCGAGGCGTCCTCGGGGAGCGCGTAGCAGGGCACCGGGAGGTGCGCCGCCAGCCGCTCCACGACGGCCTCGCGGTCGGCCGGGGCCACCCGGTTCACGACCATGGCGACCACGTCGCAGCCCATGGAGTCGAAGGCGCGGTAGGCGTTGCGGGCCTCGGCCCGTACGGACTCCGACTCCTGGTCGCGGCCCGCGACGACCGGCAGCACCGAGGCGCCGAACTCGTTCGCCAGTCGCGCGTTCAGGCTCAGCTCGTCCGGCAGGCTGGTGTCGGCGTAGTCCGTGCCCAGTACGAGGACGTAGTCGTACTCCCTGGCGACGGCGTGGAAGCGGTCCACCAGGTGCGAGACCAGCTCGTCGGTGCCCCGCTCGGCCTGCAGGGTGCTCGCCTCCTCGTAGCCCATGCCGTACACCGAGTCGGCGGGCTGGGTGAGGCGGTACCGCGACCGCAGCAGGTCGAAGAGGCGGTCAGGGCCGTCGTCGTGCACGAGCGGCCGGAAGACGCCGACCCGGTCGACATGGCGGGTCAGCAGCTCCATGACCCCCAGCTCGATGACCTGGCGGCCGTCGCCGCGGCCGATGCCGGTCACGTACACGCTCCGCGTCACGCGCGATCTCCGTCCTTTTCCGTTGCTCACAGGGGAAAATTACCCGTTATGGCGGGCTTGCCCCCCTTGACAATACCTGCGCCAGTGGATAAGCCGCTCTCCCAGTGTCCATGGTGGGCACCCGTGGGCGAAGAGAGGTGCTCGAGGCGGGTGACCGCCCCTGTGCGGGGTACCCGGAGGCGGGGTACCCGAGACGCGTGAGGGCACCGGTCACCGGCCCGTGAAACAATCGCACCGGCTCACCAGAACCCACATCGAGCACAGGAGACTCAGCACGATGCGTATCGGAGTCCTGACCGCGGGCGGCGACTGCCCCGGCCTCAACGCCGTGATCCGCTCTGTGGTGCACCGCGCCGTCACCGAGCACGACGACGAGGTCATCGGCTTCGAGGACGGCTTCGCTGGTCTGCTCGACGGCCGTTACCGAAAGCTCGACCTGGACGCCGTCGGCGGCATTCTCGCCCGCGGCGGCACGATCCTCGGCTCCTCCCGGCTGGAGCGCGCCCGGCTGCGCCAGGCGTGCGAGGACGCCAAGGACATGTCGAAGGAGTACGGCATCGACGTGCTCATCCCGATCGGCGGCGAGGGCACGCTCACCGCGGCCCGGATGCTCGCCGACGCCGGGCTGCCCGTCGTCGGTGTGCCGAAGACCATCGACAACGACATCTCCTCCACGGACCGCACCTTCGGCTTCGACACGGCCGTCGGCGTCGCGACCGAGGCCATCGACCGCCTGAAGACCACCGCCGAGTCGCACCAGCGGGTCATGGTCGTCGAGGTCATGGGCCGGCACGCGGGCTGGATCGCGCTGGAGTCCGGCATGGCCGGCGGCGCCCACGGCATCTGCCTGCCGGAACGTCCCTTCGATGTGAACGACCTGGTCACGATGGTCGAGGAGCGCTTCTCGCGGGGCAAGAAGTTCGCCGTCGTCTGCGTCGCCGAGGGCGCGCACCCCGCCGAGGGCACGATGGACTACGCGAAGGGCGAGATCGACCAGTTCGGTCACGAGCGCTTCCAGGGCATCGGCACCAAGCTCGCCGTCGAGCTGGAGCGGCGGCTCGGCAAGGAGGCCCGCCCGGTCATCCTCGGCCACGTGCAGCGCGGCGGCACTCCCACCGCGTACGACCGCGTGCTCGCCACCCGCTTCGGCTGGCACGCCGTCGAGGCCGCACACCGCGGCGACTTCGGGAAGATGACGGCGCTGCGCGGCACGGACATCACGATGGTCCCGCTCGCCGAGGCGGTCACCCACCTGAAGACCGTGCCGGCGGACCGCATGGGCGAGGCCGAGTCGGTCTTCTGATCCGGCCGAGCCGCTGAGCGCCGGCCCCCGCCGGGCCCTCCGTGGGCCCGGCGTGCGGGCCCGGCCGTTCAGCCCTCCCCGACCTGCTCCCAGAAATGGTCGAGCACGTCGCGCAGGAACTCCCGGCCCGCGTCGCTGGACTCCGCCGCGCTCTCGGTGCCGCCGCCCCAGCCCAGGGTCCCGGCCATCCGCCGGTGGTACTCCTCGAAGAGGTGCTCCAGCGCCTTCTGCACCTCGGGCTTCGGCAGCCCGAGCAGCTTGCACACCGGGCGCACGTACGCCTGCCAGCGGGTGGTCGCGGCGCCGCGCAGCATCTCCGCCAGCTGCTGGGCCCGGCCGGTCAGCCGCACCAGCGCGGGCAGCGGCAGTTCCAGCTCGGCCTTGAGCGCGGCGGCCTGCCGGTCGTTGCCCTGCCACTGGCCGGTGGCCTCCATCCGCTCGTACGCCGGGATCTCCATGCCGATCCGCAGCGCGAGGTCGTCGGCGGCGATGCCGCGGGAGATCCGGTACTCACGCAAGGTGTCGGGCGTCCCGAGCAGGTCGCCGGGCGCGCACCACAGCGCTCCCGCGAGCGCGTTCAGCTCGCTCTCCGTCGGTGACCCCTCGCCCCGTTCCCAGGCGACGATCATCCGTGGCTGAATCGGTTTTCCGTATGCGGCGTTGATGCCGTACGCGACGTGCGCGGGCGTCATTCCGAGAGCCTCGCGCATGCGCTTGGCGGACTGGGCGTCGAAGGGTGGGCGGCGCTCGCCCCTGTCTGGCGTGTGCACGGCCACACCGTAAGCGACCGACATGTGTCTACGCGGGTAGTTCTGCAGGTTCCTTCGAAAACTCGTAGCAATCTACGGGTTGCTCAGAGTGATCCCGTGACGGTGGGTGATTTTCTCACGGACCGTGACCGTTTGGCGAGAGGATTCTCGGCCAAACTCCTGCGTTACTGAGCGCTTGGTCATCCCTTCACCGCGCCCCCCAGTGCGAAGCCGCCGCCCAGGCGGCGGGCGATCAGGATGTAGAGCAGGAGGACCGGGGTGGAGTACAGGATGGAGAAGGCGGCCAGCTCGCCGAAGGCGATCGCGCCGTAGTTGCCGAAGAACGTGAAGATGCTGACCGAGGCGGGGAGCTGCTCGGGGGAGAGCAGCAGCATGAAGGGGACGAAGAAGTTCCCCCACATCATGATGAAGGTGTAGATGGCGACGACGGTCAGGCCCGGGCCCATCAGGGGCAGGACGATG
Organism: Streptomyces sp. NPDC026301; assembly: GCF_055567935.1. Classification (NCBI taxonomy): domain Bacteria; kingdom Bacillati; phylum Actinomycetota; class Actinomycetes; order Kitasatosporales; family Streptomycetaceae; genus Streptomyces; species Streptomyces sp. NPDC026301. Next base: position 360,901 of record NZ_JBVHPN010000009.1, read on the forward strand.
CGGGTCAGGGTCTGGAGCCAGGAGGCGCCGTCGGTCCAGGCGGCCTCCTCCAGCGCCTTCGGCACGCCGTCCATGAAGTTCTTCATCAGCCATACCGCGAAGGGGAGTTGGGCCGCGGCGAGGAAGAGGGCGGTGCCGTACAGGGTGTCGATGAGGTTGATCTGCACGAAGAGGCCGTAGACCGGCACCATGATCGCGGTTATCGGGAGGCAGCTGGAGAACAGGATGGTGAGCAGGTAGGGGCGGGTCAAGCGGGAGCGGTGGCGGGAGAGTGGATAGGCGGCGAGCGCCGCGCAGACCACCGTCACGGCCGTGCCGCCGCCGCACAGCAGCAGGCTGTTGAGCATCGGGGTGAAGGTGACGTCGGGGGTCAGTACCGCCCCGAAGTTGTCCGCCGTCGGCGCGTCCGGGAGTCGTACCCGCAGCGTCGCGTGCGCGTCCAGGGATGCCGACACCATCCACAGCAGGGGGACGGCGAACGCGGCGGCCACGGCGAGCAGTGCCGCGTCGGCCGCCAGCCGCCGGCGCGCCGGCCGGCCCAGCAGGGGGCGCATCAGACCTCCTCGCGCAGCAGGCGCAGGTAGAAAGCGGAGAAGAGGGCGCCGACCAGCAGGAGGAGCAGGGCGACCGCGGTGCCGTAGCCGATCAGGGCCTTGAGGAACGCCTGGTCGTACATGAAGACCGGGAGGGTCTGGCTGCGGTTGCCCGGGCCGCCGCGGGTCATCGCCCAGATCAGCCCGAAGACGGAGAGCGTGGAGAGGGTGTTGAGCATCAGGTTGGTGGCGATGGAGCGGCGGATCATGGGGAGCGTGATGTGCCAGAGGCGCTGGCGGCTGGTCGCGCCGTCGACCTCCGCCGACTCGGTGACCTCTTGCGGGATCTCGGAGAGCGCCGCGGAGTAGAGCAGCATCGAGAAGGCCGTGCCGCGCCAGACGTTGGCGAACGAGACGGCGAGGATGGGGAGGGTGAACAACCAGTTCTGGGCGGGGAGTTGGAGCCAGTCGAGGAGCGCGTTGAGGGTGCCGCGGCGTTCGAAGAAGGTGTACAGGAGGAAGCCGGCGACGATCTCGGGGACCACCCAGGCGCAGATCACGACCGCGCCGGTGACCGTGCGGACGGCCTTGGAGGCGCGCCGCATCAGCCCGGCCAGGGACAGCCCGAGGACGTTGTGGCCCAGGATCGAGGAGATCACCGTGAAGACGAGGGTCAGGACGACCGCGTTGAGGAAGTTCGGGTCGGCGAAGGCGTGGCGGAAGTTGGCCAGGCCGACGAACGACGTGGACTTCTGGCCGGTCAGCTGCATGTCCGTGAAGGAGATGTAGACGCAGTAGCCGATCGGGCCGGCGAGGAAGAGCAGCAGGAGGAGGGTGGCGGGGGCCAGCGGCAGCCAGCGCAGCGGGTGGGCGCGTCGCATCGGAGCGGTCCCTCAGCGCCTGGTCACGACCCGGCCGTCGACGGTCGCGGCCAGCTGACCGTCGTACGCCTTCGCGGCCTGCTCGGGCGAGGCGTCGCCCGTGGTCACCGACTCCATCGCCTCGCCGATCGCCGCCGAGACCTTCGGGTAGGCCGGCAGCGCGGGACGGTACTTGCTGACCGACACCAGTCCGGTGAAGAAGTCGATGCCGGGCATGGAGGTGAGGTACTCCGGGTCTTTCGCGACGTCCTTGCGCACCGCGATCTGCGCGCCGCGCAGGCACCACTCCCGGGCGTTCGCCCTCGTCTGGAGCGTCTCGATCAACTGCCAGGCCAGGTCGGGGTTCTGAGAGCGCTGTGGGACGGACCAGGTCCAGCCGCCGGCCAGCGAGACCTTCCCCGGTGCCGCGCCGTGCTGCGTCGGGAACGGCGCCTGGCCCAGCGTCTTCGCCCACTGCGGCCACGGCTTGCCGCCGCCCTTGGGCTGCCACTGCTGCCCCAGCCACGAGCCGTCCAGGTCGATGGCCAGCTTCTCCTCGGGCAGCAGCTCGGTGGCGACGTTGGTCTGGATGTTCGGGCTGAGCGCGTCGGAGACGTCGGGGCCGAGCTTCTCGGAGTAGACCGTGTCGAGGAAGCGCAGGCTGTCCCGGAAGCCCTGCGAACCCTTCACCCACTTCTGTGACGTGGGCTCGTAGAGCGGGTCGTCGCCCGTGCCGTACAGCAGCATCTCGAAGCCCTGCATGACGGCGGCCTCGCCCGCGCCCTTGCCGGTGAAAACGTTCAGCGGGATGACGCCGGGGACCTTCTTCTTGACCGTGCGGGCCGCGTCGAGGACGTCTTCCCAGGTCTTCGGCTGCCAGTCGGCGGGCAGCCCGGCCTTCGCGAAGATCTTCTTGTTGAACCACAGGCCGCGGGTGTCCGTGCCGTCCGGGACGCCGTACGTCTTGCCGTCCTGCGCCTTGGCGGCCTCCTTGGCGCTGGGCTGGTACTGCTTCCAGTCCTCCCACTTGGCGAGGTACGGGTCCAGCGGGCGCAGCAGCCCGGCCTCGATGTCGGAGTTGATCAGGAAGGTGTCCTCGTAGACCAGGTCGGGCGCGGTCTTCGGGGAGCGCATCATCTGCTGGACCTTGGCGTAGTAGTCGTTCTCCGACGCCTGGATCGGCAGCAGCTTCACCTTCTTGCCGGGGTGGGCCTTCTCGAACTGCCTGGCCACCATCCCGACATAGTCGTCCCGGACCGTGACCTTGTTGTTGGTGTCCTTGATGAAGGCGACCTTGAGGGTGTTCGCGTCACTTCCGGAGCCGCCGCCACAGGCGGTCAGCGTGCCTGCGGCGAGGACGGCGGAGAGGAGCATCAGCGGGACGGCAGGACGCACGGTACGACCTCCAACTGGCCACGGTGGGCTGCACGGTGACCGTAAGGTGACCGGTTGGTCAGGTCAATGGTCCGACCAGCGATACCGCAATTCGGGGCGGCCGACGTGGCCGTACTGCGGGGCCCGGACCGCCCGCCCCGCGTCCACCAGATGCTCCAGGTAACGCCGCGCCGTGATGCGGGAGATGCCCACCGTCTCGGCCGCCGCGCCCGCCGACAGCCCCTCGGGCGCCGCCCGCAGCGCGTCGGTCACGGCCCGCAGCGTCGCCGGGGTCAGCCCTTTGGGCAGGGTGGCGGGGCGGGGCGCGCGCAGCGCGGCGATGGCCCGGTCCACCTCGTCCTGGCCGCTGGCCTCGCCCGCCGCCGAGCGGAAGACGGCGTATCGGGTCAGCCGGTCGCGCAGCGTGGAGAAGGTGAACGGCTTCAGGACGTACTGGACGATGCCGAGGGAGACGCCTTCGCGGACGACCGTCAGGTCCCGGGCCGAGGTGACGGCGAAGATGTCCGCCGTGTGCCCGGCCGCGCGCAGCGTCCGTACGAGCTGCAGCCCGTGCCCGTCCGGCAGGAAGAGGTCCAGCAGTACCAGGTCGACGGGGTGCTGGTCGAGGTGGCGACGGGCCGCCGCCGCGGTGTGCACCGTGCCGGAGACGGTGAAGCCCTCGACCCGGCCGACGTACAGCGCGTGCGCGTCGGCGGCCACGGGGTCGTCCTCGACGACCAGTACCCGGAGGGGTCTTTCCGGGCGCGTGGGCGTGCGCCCGCTGTCGTCCTGTGAGGTCATTCCCGCAGCTCCGTCCGCAGTGGCAGGCGGACGGCGAAGGCCGCGCCGCCCTCGGGGGCCCGCTCCAGCGTGACCGTACCGCCGTGCCGCCGCACGGTCTGCCGCACGATGGCCAGACCCAGGCCCCGGCCGTGCACCGTAGGCCCCGCCGCCTTGGTCGTCCAGCCGCGCCGGAAGACCTCCTCGGCGTGGTCGGGGTCCACGCCGGGCCCGGAGTCGGCGACCCGCAGCAGCAGCGCGCCGTCCGTGGCGCGCGCGGTGACCACGACCCGGCCGGGCTCGCCCGCCGGGCGCCCACCGGCCGCCGCGTCGATCGCGTTGTCGATGAGGTTGCCCAGTACGGTCACCAGGTCGCGGGCCGGCAGCCAGCCGGGCAGCAGCCCGTCGTCGATCCCGCTGTCCTCGGTCAGGGTGAGCTCCACGCCGTACTCGTTCGCCTGCGCGGCCTTGCCCAGCAGCAGCGCGGCCAGTACCGGCTCGCCGACCGCGCCCACCACCCGGTCGGTGAGCGCCTGGGCCAGCTCCAGCTCGGCGGTGGCGAACTCCACCGCCTCCTCGGCCCGGCCCAGCTCGATCAGCGAGACGACGGTGTGCAGCCGGTTGGCGGCCTCGTGCGCCTGGGAGCGCAGCGCCTCCGCGAAGCCGCGTACGGAGTCCAGCTCGCCGGAGAGCGCCTGCAGCTCGGTGTGGTCGCGCAGGGTGACCATCGTGCCGCGCTGTTCGCCGCCGTCGACCGGCGAGGTGTTCACGACGACCACCCGGTCGGCGGTCAGGTGCAGCTCGTCGACGCGGGGCGCGGGGTCGAGCAGCGCCTCGGTGAGCGGCGCGGGCAGCCCGAGGTCCGCGACCGGCCGGCCCACCGCGTCCCCGGCCACGCCCAGCAGCTCGCGCGCCCCGTCGTTGATCAGCGCGACCGCGCGCCGCCCGTCGAGCAGCAGCAGCCCCTCGCGTACGGCGTGCAGCGCGGCCTCGTGGTAGTCGTGCAGCCGGCTCAGCTCGGCGGCGTTCATGCCGTGCGTGTGGCGCCGCAGCCGGGCGTTGATCACGTACGTGCCGAGGCCGCCCAGGGCCAGCGCGGCGGCCGCGACCACGATCAGCGACAGCATCTGGCGGCGCAGCCCGCCGCTGATGGTCTCGACGGTGATGCCCGAGCTGACCAGGGCGATCACCCGGCCGCCGGCGCGCACCGGCGCCACGACCCGCACGGACGGCCCCAGGGTGCCCCGGTGGGTCTCGTGGAAGACCTCGCCGTGCAGCGCCGGGCCGATGTGTCCGAGGTACTTCTTGCCGATGGCGGACGGCTTCGTATGGGTATACCGGGTCTTGTCGGTGTCCATCACCACGACGAAGGCGACGCCCGCGTCCTTGCGCACCCGCTCGGTGTAGGGCTGCAGCAGCTTCGTGGGGTCCGGGGCGCGGACCGCCCGCGCGACGTAGGGCGCGTCGGCCACGGAGGTGGCGGTGGCGGTCGCCTGGCGGCGCGCGGTCTCCTCCGCCTGCTCGCTCGCGGACAGGTAGGCGAAGACGGCGCAGCCCGCCACGACGACCGCGATCAGCACGGCCTGCACGGCGAAGAGCTGGCCGGCCAGGCTGCGGGGGCGGGGGAGGCGCATGTGCATAAGTTTGCCCGCTGACGTTTACATGAACGAAATGCACGTAAGGGTGACGTGATCAAGAGGGGGGTGCATAGTCGCCGGGACTTTGTTTTGCGTTCAAGAGCCGCAGGTCGCACGCAGAACCGGACAATCGAGGACAGGAGGCAGTCGTGGCTGCAACGATCCTGCCGGGCGGCGGGACACCCGGCGAGCCCGCCACGCCCGCACCGAAGAAGCGTGACCGGACCCATTACCTCTACATCGCCGTCATCGGCGCGGTACTGGCCGGCATCGCCGTCGGCTTCATCGCCCCCGGTGTCGCCGTGGAGCTCAAGCCGCTCGGCACGGGCTTCGTGAACCTCATCAAGATGATGATCTCGCCGGTCATCTTCTGCACGATCGTCCTCGGCGTCGGCTCCGTACGGAAGGCGGCCAAGGTCGGCGCGGTCGGCGGCCTGGCGCTCGGCTACTTCATGGTCATGTCGACCGTGGCGCTCGCCATCGGCCTGGTCGTCGGCAACATCCTGGAGCCCGGCTCCGGGCTGCACCTGACCGAGACGGTCCGGCACGCGGGCCAGGCGCAGACCGCGGGCGGCGGCGAGTCCAGCTCGGAGTTCATGCTCGGCATCATCCCGACCACCCTGGTCTCCGCCTTCACCACCGGCGAGGTGCTGCAGACCCTGCTGGTCGCGCTGCTGGTGGGCTTCGCGCTGCAGGCGATGGGCAAGGCCGGCGAGCCGGTACTGCGCGGCATCGGCCACCTCCAGAAGCTGGTCTTCCGCGTGCTGTCCATGATCATGTGGGCCGCGCCGGTCGGTGCCTTCGGCGCCATCGCCGCGGTGGTCGGCGAGACCGGCCTGGACGCGCTGAAGTCCCTCGCGGTCATCATGGTCGGCTTCTACATCACGTGTCTGCTCTTCGTGATCGTCGTACTCGGCACGCTCCTGCGGCTCATCGCCGGCGTGAACATCTTCGCGCTCCTGAAGTACCTCGGCCGCGAGTTCCTGCTCATCCTCTCCACCTCCTCCTCGGAGTCGGCGCTGCCGCGGCTGATCGCGAAGATGGAGCACCTGGGCGTCAGCAAGCCGGTCGTCGGCATCACCGTCCCGACCGGCTACTCCTTCAACCTCGACGGCACGGCCATCTACCTCACGATGTCCTCGCTCTTCGTCGCCGAGGCGATGGGGTCCCCGCTGCCGATCAGCCAGCAGATCTCCCTCCTCGTCTTCATGATCATCGCGTCCAAGGGCGCGGCCGGCGTCACCGGCGCGGGCCTGGCCACCCTGGCCGGCGGCCTGCAGTCGCACCGCCCCGACCTGGTCGACGGCGTCGGCCTGATCGTCGGCATCGACCGCTTCATGAGCGAGGCCCGCGCCCTCACCAACTTCGCGGGCAACGCGGTCGCCACGGTTCTGATCGGCACCTGGACCAAGGAGATCGACAAGCCCCGAGTCCAGCAAGTACTGGCCGGCGGCCTCCCGTTCGACGAGACAACGCTGGTGGACGACGCCCACGGCCCGGCCCCCGAGGCCGACGGCGAGGCCCCGGACCCGCTCGCCAAGGGCGACAAGGCCACCGTCTGACCCGTCCCCCCCCGCATCACCTCGGAGCCCCGCCGACACCCTCGTCGGCGGGGCTCCGTCGCACGTCACCGCCCCCTATAGCACCGCCCTATCCCCGGATGCGATCACGTCAGGGGCATGCCAAGAGGGTGAGAATGCGGCCTGTGTCCGGCCCCTTCGGGGCCGGGCGGCCGACTCCCTCACCCTCAAGGACGTGCCCCGCCGTGCCCAGAACCTCCGTGCCCAGATCCTCCGCAGCGCTTGCGGCCATGGCCGTCGCCGCCGTCGTCGCCACCGGCGCGCTCGCCCTCCCCGCGTACTCCGCCCCCGCGAGCCCCGCGAGCCCCGCGAGTACCGCAAAGAGCAGCGCTCCCAGCGCGCAGATACGCGACGCCGCGATATCCCGGGCCAAGGCCAATGTCACCCGGCACGCCGCCACCTTCGGGTACGGCAAGGACCAGGGGCTCATCGCCAAGGACGTCGTCATCGACCGGGACGGTACCGAGCACGTCCGGTTCGACCGTACGTACCGCCAACTGCCCGTCGTCGGCGGCGACTTCGTCGTCCACCAGACCCGCGCCGGCAAGCTGGCGTCCGCCTCGCACGCCAAGGCCCGCAAGGTCGCGGTGGACTCGGTGCGGCCGGGCGTCTCCGCGAAGGCGACCGAGTCGAAGGCGCTCAAGGGCGTCACCGGCGTCCGCGGCGCCGAGCCCGACGCCGAGCTGATCGTCTGGGCCGCCGACGGCACGCCGCGGCTCGCCTGGCGGACCACCGTGGCCGGCACCGGTGCGCACGGCGAGCCGGCCGGCAAGGTCGTCGTCACCGACGCGGACAGCGGGCAGCGGATCGAGACGTACGACGCCGAGCACCAGGAAGCCGGCACCGGCCACTCCGAGTACACCGGCGACATCACCCTCGACACCACCAAGCGGGCCGACGGCACGTACGCGCTGATCGACCCCACCCGCGGCACGATCACCAAGGACGCCAACAACGTCTCGTCCTCCGGCCTGAACTCCGGCTCGGGCACGCTCTTCACCGACGCCGACAACATCTGGGGCGACGGGAAGAAGTTCTCCGCCGACCGCGCCACCGCCGCCGTCGACGCGCACGCCAACACCGCGAAGACCTGGGACTACTACCGGGACACCTTCGGCCGGAACGGCATCAAGAACGACGGCAAGGGCGCCACGGTCTTCGTGCACGTCGGCACCCACTGGGACAACGCACAGTGGTCCGACAACTGCTTCTGCATGATGACCGGCGACGGCGACGGCACCACCGACCCCGAGCAGGTCGACCTGGACACCATGGGCCACGAGATGACCCATGGTGTGACCAGCGCGACCGCCAACCTCCGTTACAGCGGTGAGTCCGGCGGCCTGAACGAGTCGACCTCCGACATCTTCGGCACCATGGTCGAGTGGTACGCCGACAACGCGATCGACACCCCCGACTACCTCTTCAGCGACCAGTCCACGCCGCCGTGGCTGCGCCGCATGGACAAGCCCTCCCTGGACGGCCGCTCGGCGGACTACTGGTCCCGCAAGGTCGGCCAGCTCGACGTGCACAACTCCTCGGGCGTGGGCAACCACTGGTTCTACCTGGCCAGTGAGGGCAGCGGCGCCAAGACGATCAACGGCGTCAGCTACAACAGCCCCACCTACAACGGCTCCGCCGTCACCGGCATCGGCAATCAGAAGGCCGCCGCGATCTGGTACCGCGCGCTGACCGTCTACATGACCTCGACCACGGACTACAAGGGCGCCCGCGCAGCGACCCTGAAGGCCGCCACCGACCTGTACGGCGCGACGAGCGCCGAGTACAAGACGGTCGCCGCCGCCTGGACCGCGGTCAACGTGGCCTGACGCGCGCGCCCGAGGCGCTCGCCCAGTTCGCGATCTTGTGCGGAATTTCCCGGTTGCGTCTCAGGATGTCCCGGGCGTGAAACGAAGCCGTGGCGGGACTGTCCCCGGACGCTGTGAGGCGGCAAAGTCTCCAGGGCCGGCGCGAAATCGCCGGTGAACGGGGGAACGGGGGATCACGGGGGAACGGGGCCCGCCGGCGGCAGCCGCCGGCGGGCCCCTTTTCTGTGCGTACGGGCAGGGGGTGCGACACCGGCCCGCAAGCACGTCCGTACGGCCGTCGGAGCGCGCTCCGGGACGGCGCTCAGCCCGCGGGGCGCAGCCAGACGGTGGCGAGCGGCGGCAGGACCGGCGCGATGGAGACGGCCCGGCCGTGGTACGGCACCGGCTCGGACTTCAGCGGCGCCGCGTTGGCCACGCCGCTGCCGCCGAACCGCTCCTCGTCGGTATTGAGCACCTCACGCCAGGCCGGTACGTTCTCCGGCACGCCGAGGCGGTACTCGTGCCGCACCACGGGCGAGAAGTTGCACACCGCGATCAGCGGGTCGCCCGCGTCGTCGTACCGCACGAACGAGAAGACGTTGTCCTCCCACGCGCCGCCGTCGATCCAGGAGAAGCCGGCCGGGTCGGTGTCCCGCTGCCACAGCGCGGGCACCGCGCCGTACAGCCGGTTCAGCTCCCGGACCAGGTCCCGGACGCCGCGGTGGTCCGGCTCGGCGGAGTACGCCGGGTCCAGCAGCCACCAGTCCGGGCCGTGGCCCTCGGACCACTCCGCGCCCTGCGCGAACTCCTGGCCCATGAACAGCAGTTGCTTGCCCGGGTGGGACCACATGAAGCCCAGATACGCGCGGTGGTTGGCGCGCTGCTGCCACCAGTCGCCGGGCATCTTCGAGACCAGCGCCCGCTTGCCGTGCACGACCTCGTCGTGCGAGATGGGCAGGACGTAGTTCTCGGAGTACGCGTACACCATCGAGAAGGTCATCTCGTTGTGGTGGTACTTGCGGTGCACCGGCTCCTTGGACATGTACTCCAGTGAGTCGTGCATCCAGCCCATGTTCCACTTCAGGCCGAAGCCGAGGCCGCCGAAGCCGCCGGGGCCGACGTGATGAGTGGCGCGGGTGACGCCGTCCCAGGCCGTGGACTCCTCGGCGATGGTCACCACGCCCGGGCAGCGCCGGTAGACGGTGGCGTTCATCTCCTGGAGGAAGTCGACCGCGTCGAGGTTCTCCCGGCCGCCGTGCTCGTTGGGCGACCACTCGCCGTGCTCGCGGGAGTAGTCCAGATAGAGCATGGACGCCACGGCGTCGACGCGCAGGCCGTCGATGTGGAATTCGGAGCACCAGTAGACGGCGTTGGCGACCAGGAAGTTACGGACCTCGGTCCGGCCGTAGTCGAATTCGAGCGTGCCCCAGTCGGGGTGCGCGGCCCGCGCCGGGTCCTCGTGCTCGTACAGCGGCCGCCCGTCGAACTCGGCGAGCGCCCAGTCGTCGCGCGGGAAGTGCGCGGGCACCCAGTCCATGATCACGCCGATGTCCGCGCGGTGCAGCGCGTCGACCAGGTACTTGAAGTCGTCCGGCGTGCCGAGCCGGGCCGTCGGCGCGTAGAAGCCGGTGACCTGGTAGCCCCACGAGCCGCCGAAGGGGTGCTCGGCGACCGGCATCAGTTCCACGTGCGTGAAGCCCAGGTCCTTGACGTACGCGGGCAGCTGCTCGGCCAGCTCGCGGTAGGAGAGGCCGGGGCGCCAGGAGGGGAGGTGGACCTCGTAGACGGAGAACGGCGAGGTGTGCACCGGGCGTTCGGCGCGGCGCGCCAGCCACTCGGCGTCGCCCCACTCGTGGTGCGCGACGTCGATGACCGAGGCGTTGGCGGGCGGGCACTCGGTCCGCCGGGCCATCGGGTCGATGCGCAGCGTGTGGCTGCCGTCCGGGCGCGCGATGTCGAACTTGTACAGCTCGCCCTCGCCCAGGCCGGGGATGAACAGCTCCCACACGCCGCAGGCGCCCAGCGAGCGCATCGGGTAGACCGTGCCGTCCCAGTAGTTCATGTTCCCGGCGACGCGGACGCCCTGCGCGTTCGGCGCCCACACCGTGAAGCGGGTGCCGGTGACGCCCTCGTGCTCCATGACGCGGGCGCCGAGCGCCTGCCACAGCTCCTCGTGCCGGCCCTCGCCGATCAGGTGCAGGTCCAGCTCGCCGATCGCGGGCAGGAAGCGGTACGGGTCGTGGACGGTCACCTCGTGCGCGTCGGCGCCCGTGCCGTAGGTGATCACCAACTGATAGTCGGGGATCTCCGACAGCGGCAGCACCCCGGCGAACAGGCCGTCGCCCTCGTCGTGCAGCTCGGCCCGCAGGCCCTTGGCGAGCACGGTCACCGCGGTGGCGTACGGGCGCAGCGCGCGGAAGAGCACCCCGCCGCGTACGGGATGCGCGCCGAGCAGCGCGTGCGGGTCGTGGTGCGTACCGGACAGCAGCCGGCCGCGGTCGGTGTCACTCAGCGGCGACGCGGCGCGCACGCCGCCCTTGCTGCCGCGCGGGGCGGGGGCGCCGGAAGGCACGGCGGCGGCAGCGGGCGCAGCGGCGGCTGCGGGCTCGGCGGTCTTGGGCTCGGCGGTCTTGGGCGTGGTGGTCTTCTTGGCGGCGGGGCGAGCGGCGGGGGTCTTCTTGGCGGCCGTCTTCTTGGCCGTCGTCCTGGCCGTCGTGGTCTTGGCCGTCGCCTTCTTCGTGGCGGCCTTCTTCGCGCCGGCCTTCTTCGGTGCGGGCTTCTTGGCGGCCGCGGCGGCCGGTTCCCCCGCTTCCGGGGCATCGGTCACCGGCGCCCCGGCCGGCTCGGCGCGCGAAGGCTTCCGCGCCGGCTCCGCGGCGCGTTCGGCGGCCGCCTCCGCCTCGGGATCGGGCCCGGTGCGCTGGGCCGGCGGGGCGTCCTGCTCGTCCTCCGACCGGGCGGGGGCCGGCAGGAAGGTGGGCGGGACGTCGGCGTCGGACGCCGGTGCTGCGGGGTCGGACGAGGGGCGGGACGGCGGACGGGGGGTCACGGGAGGAGCCTCCTGGCGGGGCGTTCGACGGGTCGGGGGATCGAAGGGCGGTTCGCTGTGATCAGGTGCGGTCCTCGGGCGGGGCGTAGGTCGTGAACGACGGGTCGCCCTCCTCGGGGTCCGCTTCGGCGTAGGGGTCGGGCCCCGCGCCCACGTGCGGGTCGGTCGTCAGCTGCGGGTCGGTGCCCAGGCGCGGGTCCGGGCCGGCGAGACGGCGGACGGCGGCCATGGGGATGGGCAGCCAGTCCGGCCGGTGCCGTGCCTCGTACAGCACCTCGTACACGGCCTTGTCGGTCTCGTACGCGCGCATCAGCTCCGGAACGGAGTCCGGATCCAGGCCGCCGGCCTCGGCGTAGCCGCGGCAGAACGCGGTCCGTGCGCGCCGCGCCCACTCCAGCGACCAGGCGTCGCCGCCGCCGGGGCCGCTGCGCGCCGCGTAGTCGAAGGACCGGAGCATAGCGGCCACGTCGCGCACCGCGGGCTGGACATCGCGCCTTTCCGCCAACGGCCGGGCCGGCTCCCCCTCGAAGTCGATGACCGACCAGCGGCCCTCGCCCGCGGAGCGCAGGGTTTGGCCGAGATGCAGGTCGCCGTGGATGCGCTGGGCAGCGAAGCCGCGGCCGTCCCGGCCGAGGGTGGTCAGCGCGTGGAAGGCGGTGCGCAGCCGGGTGCGGTACGGGCGCAGCGCCGGGACCGCGCGGGCTGCGACGTCCAGCCGCTCGGCCATGCCGGCGGCGATCAGCTCCAGGTGGGTGCGGCGCAGCTCGGTGGTGGGCAGCGTCTCGGCGAGCGCGGTGTGCACCTCGGCGGTGGCGTGGCCGAGGGCCCGCGCCGAGCCGGTGAAGTCGGCGCGTACGGAGAGGGCGTTGAGCGCGAGCTGCCAGCCGTCGGCCGCGCCGTCCAGGAACGGGGTGAGCACGCCGAGAGTGATCGGTTCTGCGGCGTGGTGGCGCGGGCCCTCGGCGGCCGTCACCGGCCCCGCCGCTTCCGACTCGAACCACGCGACGGGCGGGGGGACCCGCGAGCACTTCGCGCGGGCCAGCGCCAGCGGCAGTTCCAGGTCGGGGTTGAGGCCCGGGGAGGCCCGCCGGAAGACCTTGAGGATGTACGCGTCGCCGAAGACCACCGAGGTGTTGGACTGTTCGGTGGTCAGCGGCCGGGCGGAGAGGCCGGAGGCCAGGGTCGTCTGCGGCTCGACGGTGAAGCGGAGCGCGCCCAGCTGCCCGGGCACCCGCAGCCGTTCCAGCAGCAGCGTGCACAGCCGCGGGTCCAGCAGCGCGTCGTAGACCGTGCGCCCGGCCAGCGGTCCGCCGTCCGGGCGGCCGATCAGCGCGTGGGCGAGCCGCGGCGGCAGCGTGCCGTGCACGCCGAGCAGCAGCTGATAGCAGTCGTCGTCCTCGGGCGTGCGGGTCGGCGGGCCGGGCTGCCGGGCGCGGACGAGCAGGTGCAGCAGCCCGGGCGCGGCGGCGCCGTCGACGGTCCCGTCGACGGGCAGCAGCTCGGCGGCCGCGACGAGATCGAAGCCGGTGACAGGCCGGCCCTTGCCGGCGAACCACCGCTGCCGTGGCACCCATTCGCGCAGCAAAGGGTCGAGCGAGGGCAGCAGTCCGGGTGCGGTGGTGACGGAGGGCCGGTGGTGCCGGCCTTGCAGAGCACGGGTCGAGGCGGTTTCCGACATGACGTCGCGTCCTTTCCCCGGGCACACGACAGCTACGGCAAGTGTCCCGGAATACGGCCTTTACTGTGGGGCGGTGCGGGACGTGTCGGGCGAGGATCGTCCGTACGGCAGCGGATCTGCGGCAGGTGTCCCCACGCCCGCAGGCTCGGCGCGTGGATCGTCCGGCCCGTGCGGCAGTAGGGAGACTGCCCGGGCGAAAGGTCGAAAAACACCCGAACACGCCTTGCGTGCATGTACGGGCGGGTAGGTTCGCGCCTCCGGCACGGACGGCCTGCCGGCCGGCGCGACGGGCCCGTACGCGGCGGTGGGGGGGGGGGGGGGGGGGGGTGGGTGGGGGGGGGGGGGGGAGGGCAACAAGAAAGGGACCGAAAAGGAGGTAAAGTAAGACAACAAAGC